>NZ_JACHBI010000001.1:0-540229 GCF_014200235.1 Martinezella paranaensis
GATGCATGGCGCAAGCTTCAACGCCAGCCTTGGCGCATCATGTCAATCGGACGCAGGAAATGGGCCAATGAGTTCTAATCATCGAGCTTTGGTATAAAGGCGTTTGAGGCAGGATTCTCAGAGGACGCGCGGAGCGATTTTGCTGCGAGCCTCATCGATGAGGCTTAGGAACACGAAGGCAGCAAGCGTCATGCCGGCCGTCAGCGAAGCAGTCAAACCAAGAACAATCATTGCTCTCTCCGTATCGACATCGAAAGTGTCTCTACTTAGCAATTTAGAATATGAAGCTTGCCCGTGACTTGCGGATATTGCGGTTTTTACTCAAAACGACCGCCAACGGAAATCGAACCGAGATAGTTTAAATCAAAACGGGATAGCTACCGGGTCTTATTAACCTTCAAGCAAGGAATTAACCATAAACATTGGACTAGCACGTCGGAATGGGAAAACTGTCACTCGTTCTCACCAGGCATGAAGCCGCCCCGTCGTACCGGGTCAGATCCGGTATCAATGTCATCAAACGGTCCGAACAGGCCTTGATGAACGAGCGAGCTTCAGCGTCCCGGTCAATAAACCGGAGGCGGCGTGCACCTGTCCTCGTCTCTTCATCGCGTCTGAACCGGATCATTCAGTGGTTTCGCCGGCGTTTCTACGCCCGGCAGTTCGGTGGGGACGATTTTGGCGCAGGATTCGCCATCAGATCAGGCAGGACGGGCGCAGGCGGGCAGCCTTCGCGACCGTTTGCGTTTTGCTGGTCTCGATGCCGAGCAATGCGAAATCGTGCGCCGCAACCGGCCGATGTTCGACGCGCATCTGAAAGCCGGCCTGCGCGATCTCTTCCACCGCCTCCAGACTTTTCCGGACGCCTCCCGTAATTTTAACAGTGAAAGCCAGCTCGAACGGCTGCAGGACCTGCAATCCTCGCACTGGGGCGTGTTGACGGATGCCCGTTTTGACAGCCTCTATGCCGAGCGCGTCAAGGTTCTCTCCGATACCGAAAGCAAGATGGGGCTCGACCCGCGCTGGCACGTCGCCGGTCACGGCGTGGTGCTGGAGCATCTTCTCTCTGGGATCGTCGAGGAGATGGGCGGCCGCGCCATCCTGCCCGGCACCAAGCGCCGCGCCCGTGAGCTGAGCGAACTGATCACGGCTGCCGTCCGCCTCGTCATGGTTGATGTCGAAATCGCCGTGTCGCTGCGTTTCAACGAGCTGCGGCTCAACCATCAGCGGGCGCTTGCCGAACAGCGTAGCTCCGATCATGCCGAAGCTGCCGGACTCTTTGCCGATGTCATTCGCAGCCTTGCGGAACGCGATCTGACCGCCCGCCTGCCTGCTGATGGTCCAGAAGCCTATGCAGAACTGGCGCAGACGCTGAATGCCGCTCTGGACGACATCCAGGAGCAATTTGCGGCACTGTCCGGCAGGGTGCAGGCCGCCGATGCGGCGACGGATGCGCTCGCACGCGATTCCCGTTCCCTCGCTCAAAATTCCATGGAGCAATCCCAAGGGCTTGCCTTGTCGGCAAGGCAGCTCGCCGAACTGGCCGATCAGGTTCGCAGCAATGCCGCGACCACTCGGTCGGCCGAGCGCGCCGCCGCCTCCACCCGTGTTGCTGCCGAAGACAGCGGCCGGGTCGTCGGCCAGGCGATTTCCGCCATGGCCGATATCGAGACGTCGGCGGAAAAGATCGGCCAGATCATCGGCGTCATTGACGAGATCGCTTTCCAGACCAATTTGCTGGCGCTCAACGCCGGTATCGAAGCCGCGCGCGCCGGCGATAGCGGCCGCGGCTTTGCCGTCGTCGCGCAGGAAGTCCGCGCGCTTGCCCAACGCTCCGCCGATGCGGCTCGCGAGATCAAGGTGCTGGTGACGGGCACCAAGGCGCAGGTCGATGCCGGCGTGCAGATGGTCGGCCGCACGCAGGAAGCGATCGGCGGCATCGTCCGTCAGGTGACCGATATCAACGATGCTATTTCCGGCATCGCCGCCGCCACCGATGAACAGGCAGCCGGCTTGCGCACAGTGACGACGGATATCGGCGGCTTCGGCGAACGCGCCGCTGCCACCGAAAGCCTTGCCCGTCGCTCGAATGAGGGCGCCGATCATCTTCATACCGTCATCCTGGAACTTGGCCAGACGATCCGCGAATTCCGCCTGGAGCGCGAGCGTCGCCATGCGGCGGTGCCGCGCCCGGTGAATGCCCCGCAACGCTTGCCGATCGCTCAGCGCGACGAAGGGCTTGCCGGGCGTGACGAGGGGAGTGCCGCCGAATTCGATTTTCCGCTTCGCAGGGCCGGGTTCGGGGGCGAACGGAATGCATACTGACATCTCTATTTTATGCGCATGCGGGCTGTGGGACCCGATTTTAGGCAACAAGGAATAAAGCGATGCCGAGCAGGAAGGGCGAAAAGACAATCAGTCTGGCCGCGGTGCTGGACCTCAACGAAGCCTCGACGCTTCGCGGCAAGTTGGTGGGACTGCGCGGCAGCAATGTCGTGATCGATGCGTCCGGCGTCGAGAGGATCGGGGCCTTGTGCGTCCAGGTCATCATGGCCGCCGCCAAGACTTGGAATGAAGACAAGCTGTCCTTCACCTTTTCGAAGGTGTCGGACGCATTTCAAAAAACGATGCAGTTGATCGGCGTCGACATCGATCACCTGCTTGCCAAGGAGATCCGGCAATGAAGAAAAAAGTGCTGACCGTGGATGATTCACGGACCATTCGAAACATGCTTCTCGTCACCCTCAACAACGCCGGCTTCGAGACCATCCAGGCCGAAGACGGAGTCGAGGGTCTCGAGGTTTTGGAAGAAGCCAATCCCGACGTCATCGTCACGGACATCAACATGCCGCGCCTTGATGGCTTCGGCTTCATCGAGGGCGTGCGCCGCAACGACAAGTACCGGGCCATCCCGATCCTGGTGCTGACGACCGAAAGCGACGCCGAAAAGAAGAACCGTGCCCGTCAGGCCGGTGCGACGGGCTGGATCGTCAAGCCCTTCGATCCCGCCAAACTGATCGATGCCATCGAGCGTGTAACCGCTTAAACAGGATCTGTTCCTATGGATATGAACGAAATCAAAGAGATTTTCTTCCAGGAGTGCGAGGAGCAGCTCGCCGAACTGGAATCCGGTCTCCTGAAAATGAATGATGGCGACCGGGATCCGGAAACCGTCAACGCCGTCTTCCGTGCCGTTCATTCCATCAAGGGTGGGGCAGGGGCCTTCGGTCTGGATGACCTTGTCGCCTTTGCCCACGTCTTCGAGACGACGCTCGATTGTGTTCGATCCAACAAGCTGGAGCCGACCCAGGATGTCCTGAAGGTCATGCTCAAGGCCGCCGACGTTCTGGCGGACCTGACCAACGCCGCCCGCGATGGCGGCAGTGTCGATCAGGCCCGCAGCAGGGGCCTGGTCAAGGAACTGGAAGCTTTGGCCCACGGCGAATTGCCCTCGGCATCGGCAGCCGCCGAAGCCGCGCCGAAGCCGGCAAAGGCCGCTGCACTCGCCCCAGCTCCGACCCCCGTCAAAGCCGCGCCCGCTCCCACGGATGACAGCGGTTTTCAGCCGATCCCCTTCAGCTTCGACGATGATTTCGGTGGCGACGAAGCGTCTGCGGGCATGCCGGAATACGAAGTCAGCTTCAAGCCGCGCTCCGATCTCTACGCCAAAGGCAACGACGCCACGCTGCTGCTGCGCGATCTCTCGCGCGTCGGCGAGATGAGCATCCATTGCAACACGGACGCCCTGCCGGGCCTCGATCAGCTTGATCCCGAAGGCGCCTACTTCAAGTGGACGATCTCGATCAAGACGGACAAGGGTGAAGACGCCATCCGCACCGTCTTCGAATTTGCCGAATGGGATTGCGAGCTCGATATCCGGCTGGTCGAAGACGCCGCTGCTGGTACCGATGAAGAATTGCCGATGGTCCCCGTGCCCTTCGATCTCTCCGTTCTCGACAGCGATGAGCCGGCTGTGGAAACCGCCGAAGCGCCGCAGCCGAAAAGCGATGCCGCCGCCGCCGTTGCAGCCGCCGAAACGGCAAGCAATGTCACGCAGCTTGCCTCTGCTGCAGCTCGTGTCGAAAAGAAGGAAGCAGCGGCAGCCGCCGCTGCTGCCGCTGCCAATGCTGCCGCGCAGAACAATGCCGCCGCCGCCGGTCAGACCATCCGCGTCGATCTCGACCGTGTCGACCGTCTGATCAACCTCGTCGGCGAGCTTGTCATCAACCAGGCGATGCTGTCGCAGAGCGTCATCGAGAATGACAACAATGGCGCATCCTCGATCAACATGGGCCTCGAAGAGCTGCAGCAGCTCACCCGCGAGATCCAGGACAGCGTCATGGCGATCCGCGCGCAGCCGGTGAAGCCGGTCTTCCAGCGCATGTCGCGTATCGTCCGTGAAATCGCCGACATGACCGGCAAGTCGATCCGCCTGATCACCGAGGGTGAAAACACCGAAGTCGACAAGACGGTCATCGATAAGCTGGCCGAGCCGCTCACCCACATGATCCGCAACGCCGTCGACCACGGTGTCGAAACCCCGGAAAAGCGCACGGCGCTCGGCAAGAACCCGGAAGGCACGGTTCGCCTGACGGCAAAGCACCGGTCCGGCCGCATCCTGATCGAACTCGCCGACGACGGCGCCGGCATCAACCGCGAGAAGGTGCGTCAGAAGGCGATCGACAACGATCTCATCCCTGCCGATGCCAACCTCTCGGACGAGGAGATCGACAACCTGATCTTCCTGCCGGGCTTCTCGACGGCCGATAAGATCTCCGACATTTCCGGCCGCGGCGTCGGCATGGACGTCGTCAAGCGCTCGATCCAGGCGCTCGGTGGCCGCATCAATATCAGCTCCAAGCCGGGACATGGCTCGGTCTTCACCATGAGCCTGCCGCTGACGCTGGCCGTCCTCGACGGCATGGTGGTGACGGTGGCCGGCCAGACGCTGGTCGTGCCACTCACCGCCATCGTCGAGACCCTGCAGCCGGAAGCCGCCGCGATCCATTCCTTCGGCGCCAACCACCGCCTGATCTCGATCCGCAACAGCTTCTGCCCGCTGGTCGATGTCGGCCGCATCCTGAACTTCCGCGCCACGCAGGCCAATCCGGTCGACGGTGTCGCGCTGCTTGTGGAATCGGAAGGCGGCGGCCAGCGCGCTCTGATGGTCGATGCCATCCAGGGCCAGCGCCAGGTCGTCATCAAGAGCCTCGAAGCGAACTACACGCATGTGCCCGGCATCGCCGCTGCGACCATCCTTGGCGATGGGCGCGTCGCTCTCATCCTCGACGTTGATGCTGTAGTCGGCGCCTCCCGCGGGCAGTCGCTGAAGGCCGAGATGTCGTACGCAGCAGCGGGTTAGGCCTATGTCATACGCCGTCAAGAACATGACCCAGGGTGCCCGTGAGCTGATCGCCTTCCGCATCGGCGATCAGGAATTCTGCGTCGATATCATGTCGGTTCGTGAAATCCGCGGCTGGACGCCGGCGACGGCCATGCCGCATTCGCCGGCCCATGTCCTTGGCATTATCAACCTGCGCGGCGCCGTCTTGCCGATCGTCGATCTCTCGGCCCGCCTCGGCATGAAGCGCGCCGAGCCGACCGCACGCCATGTGATTATCGTGGCGCAGGTCAAGCGCAAGGTCGTCGGCCTGCTGGTCGACGCCGTGTCCGATATTCTGACGGTGACCGACGACAATATTCAGCCGACGCCGGAAATTTCTTCCGACTATGAGCGGCAGTTTGCACGCGGCATTCTGGCGATCGACCGCCGTATGATCTGCCTTATCGAACTCGAAACACTGTTCCCGGACAGCGAAAGCGAAGCTGCATGAGTATGATGGGAGCAACAGATTTCAGGGCTTCCCCGGACGAGGTGCTGGCCAGCGGCGAATATCCGCTAACGCGGCGCGATCTTTCCGAAATTGCCGCCATGATCTATTCGGACGCCGGAATTTCTCTCAACGAGACCAAAGCCTCGCTGGTCTATTCGCGGCTGTCGAAGCATATCCGCGCACTGGGCCTGCCGGGCTTTCGCGATTATTGCGTGCTGGTCGCCTCGCCGGCGGGGGCAGCGGCACGGCGCGAGATGCTGTCGCATCTGACGACGAATTTCACCCGCTTCTTCCGCGAGAATCATCATTTCGATCATCTGCGCGACGAGGTTCTCCCCGGCCTTCTGGCCCGCGCCAAAAGCGGTGGTCGCGTTCGCATCTGGTCGGCAGCCTGTTCCGACGGGCAGGAGCCCTATTCCATAGCGCTCACAGTTCTGTCGCTGTTGCCGAACGCCGCCGATTTCGATTTTAAGATTCTGGCGACCGATATCGATCCGAAGATCCTCGGCCTTGCCCGTGCGGGCGCCTATGACGAGACGTCGCTCGAAACGGTTTCGCCCGTCATGCGCAAGCAATGGTTCCAGGAAGTCAACATCCAGGGCCGCCGCAAGTTCCAGATCGACGATCGCGTCAAGCGGCTGATCACCTTCAACGAGCTGAACCTGATGGCACAATGGCCGTTCAAGGGCATGTTCGATGTTATCTTCTGCCGCAACGTCGTCATCTATTTCGACGAACCGACGCAGACGAAGATCTGGTCGCGCTTCGCCGGCCTGCTGCCGGAGAACGGCCACCTCTACATCGGCCATTCCGAGCGCGTGTCGGGTGAAGCCAAGCACATCTTCGACAATATCGGCATCACCACCTACCGCCGTCTTGCCAATTCAAACGGGAGGAAAGCATGAGCGCCCCCGCCCGTGTTCTTGTCGTTGACGACTCTGCCACGATGCGTGGCCTGATCACCGCTGTTCTGCGCTCCGATCCGGAGGTCGATGTCATCGGCCAGGCCGGCGATGCAATGGAAGCGCGTGCGGCGATCAAGGCGCTCAATCCCGATGTCGTGACGCTCGATATCGAGATGCCGAACATGAACGGCCTCGATTTTCTCGAAAAGATCATGACGCTGCGGCCCATGCCGGTCATCATGGTCTCGACCATGACGCATCGTGGTGCCGAGGCGACCCTAGCAGCCCTTGAAATCGGCGCGTTCGATTGCGTCGGCAAGCCTGCTCCGGGCGAGCCGCGTCCTTTCGGCGATCTGGCGGAAAAGGTGAAGGCGGCCGCTCGTTCGCAGCGGCAATATAGCAAGCCCGCCGCCGAGCATGCTCCGCCCCCAGCGGTCGCGGATTTCCGCGTCGGTCGCAAGATCGTTGCGATTGGTTCGTCCACCGGCGGCGTCGAAGCACTGATCGCGGTCCTGCAGAAATTCCCGGCCAATTGCCCGCCGACGGTCATTACCCAACACATGCCGCCAACCTTTACCCGAAGCTTTGCTGAACGGCTCAACCGCCTCTGCGCACCCGTGGTGCAGGAGGCGACCGATGGCGCGCGGCTGGAAATCGGCAAGATCTACCTGGCGCCCGGCGGCGATCGACACTTGCAGGTCGCCAACGCATCGGCGCCCCATTGCCGCTTGGTCGATCGCGGGCCTGTCAACGGCCATCGTCCTTCTGTCGATGTGCTCTTCGATTCGGTCGCCGAGCTCGCCGGCCGCAACGCGGTCGGCGTGATCCTGACTGGCATGGGACGCGATGGCGCCGCCGGTCTTCTCAAGATGCGCCATGCCGGCGCTCGCACGATCGGCCAGAACGAAAAGACCTGCGTGGTCTACGGAATGCCGAGGGTCGCGTTCGAACTCGGTGCAGTCGAACAGCAGGTTCCGCTGAACGCCATTGGCGAGGAAATATTGAAAGTAACAGCCGCCCGTAAGGAAGGAAGCGAATAATGTCTATAGCGGAGAAGATCAAAGTTCTGATCGTCGACGACCAGGTCACCAGCCGTCTGTTGTTGAGCGATGCGCTGACGCAACTGGGCTTCAAGCAAATTACCTCTGCCGGTGACGGCGAGCAGGGCATGAAGATCATGGAGCAGCAGCCGCATCATCTGGTGATCTCCGACTTCAACATGCCGAAGATGGATGGTCTCGGCCTGCTGCAGGCCGTGCGCACCAATCCAACGACGAAGAAAGCGGCCTTCATCATCCTCACGGCGCAGGGCGACCGTGCGCTGGTGCAGAAGGCCGCCCAGCTCGGCGCCAACAACGTTCTCGCCAAGCCCTTCACCATTGAAAAGATGAAAGCGGCTATCGAGGCCGTGTTCGGAGCATTGAAATGATCGTTGAGGGTGCTGCCCGTCGCGTGCACATCATTCAGGGCGAGTACAAGGTCATCAACGATCCGGACGTGGTGCTGTCGACCATTCTCGGCTCGTGTGTGGCGGCGTGCTTGCGTGATCCGATCGCGGGCGTCGGCGGCATGAACCATTTCCTGCTGCCGGGAACGGCCGCTTCGCCGACGAGTGGTGGCGACGCGACGCGTTACGGCGTGCATCTGATGGAGCTTCTGATCAACGGTCTCCTGAAGCAGGGCGCGCGTCGTGACCGGCTGGAAGCCAAGGTCTTTGGCGGTGCGAAGACGATTGCCACTTTCTCTAATGTCGGCGAACAGAATGCCGCCTTCGCCATGCAGTTCCTGAGGGACGAAGGCATTCCGGTGGTTGGCTCCAGCACAGGCGGCGAGCATGGACGCAAGATCGAATATTGGCCGATCTCCGGCCGTGCCCGGCAATACCCGTTGACCGGCGCCGAAACGCAGAAGACCGTGGCTCTGGAACAGCGCCCCGTTGCAGCCCCGAAGCCGGTCGACAACACGATCGAATTTTTCTGATCAACGAGGACTACCTGATGACCACGATCCCGCGTGCCGAAGTATCCGACATGCAGGAGGCGCTCCCCGCCATCCTCATGCGCATCGTCTCGGAATTGCACGATGTCGCCTATCTGATCGAACGCATCGAACCGCAACTGCTCGATCTCGGCGGCGTCAACGTGCTGGATTCGCCAGACTCGATGAAGGTCATGCAGGGCATCGATCTCGCTGTGCAGAAGACGCGGGGCATTGCCGAGTTCATCGACACCATCACCGGCGGCATGCCGGAGGGCTGGATGGTCGATGTTGCTACCGCGCTGAGCCTGGTCAAGCTCGCCGAAATGCAGAAGGCTCTCGGCGGCGCCGGTCGCCACGGACATTCGCAACCCTTGGCCAAGGCCGCCGGCGACTTCGATTTCTTCTGATCGGAAGCGCCGCGCCTGATATTGTTTTTCCTATATTATCTCGGATAAATTTTTAGACGTTTTCATTTTTTCCGGCCCGGACGAAACGCTCGCACAAGTTTCGATTTCTATCTTCGCTGCAGGGCACAAAGCCATCAAGGTCTTTGACGAATCGTGCGAGAACAGAATGAATCTGTTAAATCAATTAGTTCCCTTGTTCAGGAATCTGCAGAACCTGGGGAGGACACGCCTGCTGATCATGGCGGGCGTCGGCGTCGTTTCCATGGCGCTGATTCTGTTTGCAGCCCTCTACGTCAATAAACCCGCCCAGGAAACGCTCTATGTGGGCCTGGACGCGACCGATCTGAACCAGATCAGCATCGCGCTTGCCGAAGCCAATATCGGTTTCCAGGTGGGCACGGACGGCACCAGCTTGACCGTGCCGGCTGGCATGACCGGCAAGGCGCGTTTGCTTCTCGCCGAGCGCGGCCTGCCGAACAGCACCAATGCCGGCTATGAACTCTTCGACAATGTCGGCTCTCTCGGCCTGACCTCCTTCATGCAGGAAGTGACCCGCGTCCGTGCGCTCGAAGGCGAAATCTCCCGCACGATCACCTCGATCACGGGCATTAGCGCAGCACGCGTCCACATCGTCATGCAGGATGTCGGCAACTTCCGTAAGGCGGACCAGAAGCCGACGGCTTCCGTCATGATCCGAGCGAACGCCGAATCGGCGCGCAAGTCGGCCCAGGCCATCCGCCATCTCGTTGCCTCTGCCGTTCCCGGCCTTGAGGTCGACGACGTCACGATTCTCGATTCCACCGGCCAATTGCTCGCCTCTGGCGACGATCCGAGCAATGGCGCGCTGAACCGCAATCTCGGCATCGTGCAGAACGTCCAGGACGAGGTCGAATCGAATATCAACAAGGCGCTCGCTCCCTTCCTCGGCATGGACAATTTCCGCTCCAGCGTGACGGCGCAGCTCAATACCGACAGCCAGCAGGTGCAGGAAACTACCTACGATCCGGAATCGAAGGTCGAGCGCTCGGTCCGTACCACCAAGGA
This sequence comes from Martinezella paranaensis, assembly GCF_014200235.1. NCBI lineage: Bacteria > Pseudomonadati > Pseudomonadota > Alphaproteobacteria > Hyphomicrobiales > Rhizobiaceae > Martinezella > Martinezella paranaensis. The sequence continues at coordinate 10,171 of NZ_JACHBI010000001.1, forward strand.
AGCGCAGAAGTCGCAGCAGCGCCAGTCGGATACGGCGGCAACCGTCGAGCAGAACATTCCGCAGGCTGCGCCGCAGTCCGGCGGCAGCGGGCCGACATCGAACGACCAGTCCGACAAGCGCGAAGAACAGACCAACTACGAAATCAACAGCAAGACGACGGCGACGACCCGCAACAGCTACAGGGTTGAGAAACTCTCGGTGGCCGTTGTGGTCAACAAGGGTCGCATCGCCCAGATGGTCGGTCAGCCGGCCGATCAGGCGAAGGTCGACGCCTATATCGCCGAGATGCAGAAGATTGTCACGACCGCCGCCGGCGTGGACACTGGCCGTGGCGACGTGGTGACCGTCAATGCGATGGACTTCCTCGACAACCAGTTGCTCGATGACACATCCTCGAGCTTCGACATCATGGGCATGCTGAGCCGCAATATGGCCGGCATCATCAACTCGGCTGCCTTCGTCGCGGTTGCCTTCCTCATCGTCTGGATGGGCTTCCGTCCGCTGATCCGCTCGCTCGGCGGCGGTGTGGCTGGCGCGGCTCTGCCGGAAGCGGCGGGCCTGGAACTGCCGGATTTCGCTCCTGCGGTCGGCGGACCGGGTGCCGCGCTGATGGACGGCTTCGGCTCGGACTTCGGCTTCGACAGCACCGACGATCTGCTGACGATGGGCGAAGACGGCGGCACCTTCAATCGCCGCGTCAAGGAAGGGCCGGAACGCCGCCTCTCGCGCATGGTGGAAATCAGCGAGGAACGCGCCGCCAAGATCCTCAGAAAATGGGCAGTCGACAACGCCGCCGCCTGATAGAAAGACCGGGAGACGCTCCCGGTCTTTTCACGTTATCGGAAGAGTACAGCTTGATCGCATAAACTCTGGGTTTTGATAAATATCTGCTTCAATTCAGCATAACGAAATCGAGTGATGGGATGTGGTTGCAAGCTGTGGTCTGATCGGAAATTTCGTTGCTGGGTAGAAGGAATCGACTTACAATCATCATATCTATTCGTAGTTGCGTCGAAGCGACGCGAATCAGATCATAAAATCCGTGTTTTGGTAAATTCAGACTATTTTGGAGATGCCGGTGCGCGGGGAAATCAGTCTATAGTCAGTTGATCATGATTTCAGCGATTCGCGCCAATGCGATTTGCCGAAACCGAATTTATATATTAGCGCGCTTACTGCGCCGTGCGTCCGCAGGGACTCGTATGGATGCAGTAGCAAATTGAGTTGGCGCAGACGCCTTTTTGAAGATCGACGCTATCTTCGAGGTTTATGTGCCGGGTCCAGACCGAGCAATGCTCTCGTTGGCGTTTGAGCGCCTGACAGCGGCAGGAAATGCAAAAAATGGACATGCAGATATTGCAGGGGAGCAAGGGCGAGAAGGATATGCGATTGGCCGCGTCCGCCAATGCGATGTCGCGCGATCAGCTCATTCAGCAATTGAGCGCCATTGCCGGCCCGGCCTATCTCCAATCCGGCCTGCGTCTGCTCACCGACTATGTCGGCGCCTCCCATTATCTGCTGGCCCGCTGCGACCTGATCCAGGAGAGCGGCCTCGATTTCGTCGTGTCCTCCGATTGGCCTTTCGATCTTGTCCGGCGTCTTGCTTCCGAACTCACCAGCGGCTACGGCCGCACCGGCGAGCTTGAGAAATGCATGTCGCTGTTCCAGCCGAATTTTGCTTACCTGCCTGACGATGTTGAGTTGCCGGAAGGCGTCAGCCGCCAATATTGCTCGCTGACCTTCAATGTGGGGCGCACACGCTTTTCGCTGATGCTGCTTGCCCGTGATGGCCTGCTGCTGTCGCCCGAGCGGCTGCGTGACGTGGGACTGCTGTCGGGTTACTTCGCGAGCTTCACGCGCTGCGCGGAGGGCAAGTCCGAGCGTGATTTCGATCTCACCGAGCGTGAGCTTGAATGCTTGTTCTGGATTGCAGAGGGCAAGACGAGCGACGAGATCGCCATGATCCTCGGCATCTCCAGAAACACCATCAACAACTATATCACCAGCGTCATGCGCAAGACCGCGACCAAGACGCGATCGGAAGCGATCGCCTTTGCTGTCAGAAACAACCTCGTTTGAAAGCCTATTGAATGCGATATCAGCCGGTTAGGACGACGGACACGCCAAGCGAAGCAAGGCTCGGCCGTTCGCATCGGATATCGAGCCGGTCTGATCTCTTCCCGAAACTGGTGTCGATGCAGAAGTTGATCGACGCGCAGAATTTTGCGGTTTATCGCCTTAGCGGCTCCGGCCTGCCGAGCAAGCAGCGCCTGGTCTGTGAGTTGGAAAACTGGGGCTCGACCAACACCGTCGTCAATAAGGCCTTCGTCGAAGCCTATGGGGAGGCGATGATCGAGCATATCGAAAAGTCGTTGCTGCCGCTGATGTGGAACGGCCGTGATAGCGACAGCACGGCCGAGACGCCCGACTTTGCCTCTTTCACGCAGCGTCTGAAGCCGCATCTCCTGCCCTTTGCCGGCGTCGCTTTTCCGGTGCGTCTGGGATCGGTTGGCAACGGCTATGTCGTGTTCGCCGCGAAATTCATGGATCTCACGAGCGATATGATCGTCGAGCTGCATGGCCGTAGCTGCCAGATCATGATGGATCTCCTGTCACTGGACGAACGCCGATCGCCGGCCGCCGAAGCGCTGAGCGAGCGCGAGATCGCCTGTCTGCAGCTTGCCGGCGATGGCCGGATCAGTGAGGAAATAGCCGAAAAGCTGGGATTGTCGGTGCATACCGTCAACGCCTATCTCGGTTCGGCGACGATCAAGCTCGACAGCGTCAACCGCATTCAGGCAATCGCGAAAGCCATCCGCTTCGGCTATATCAGCTAAGCCGGCGGGCGTTCACGGGGACGCATAAGGGCCGGTTCCGGTCTTTTGAATCCAAAGCATCTTATCCGCCGCCAGGTGATCCCATAACGGACAGGATCTTCCCTGGAATTTTGGAAAAGCAAAAAGATGGTGCGGTTCTGCGCCTCCTTGAAAGGCCGAACCGCACCAATGCTGAGCTACCTCAGCGGACATTCATCATGAAATTTGGGATGGTTTGAGCCTTCTTCAGGCTGCGCGCGTCGTTCCGCCGATCGCGTAGCGGGCGTCCCGCAGGCTGCGGGCGAGGAGCGCGGTGTTCTCGTCCGGATCGGCCGAGGCTTTATCGAAGGCGATGTGGTTGATCTCGATGCCGGCATGATGTTCCGCGAGCGCCAGCTTGGCATAGACGGTGACGCCGCGCGGTTTGATTTCGAGGTCGATGGTGACTTCCGCCGGCCCACCCCATTCGAGCTTGTAGTCGCCCCCGAGGCCGAAATTGACAGTGCCCGGATGGAAATAAAGCTCAGCCGCCGAAGCCACGAGGTCGGCGAGATTGCCATAGCGCTCGAAGCGCAGCAGCGAAATCAGATCGGCCGCGTCGAGGAGCCGCAATTCGCTGGCGACCGGGCTGATGGCTTCGGCCAGAATTTGTTCACGTTGGGCAGAGTAGGGGGATTTTTTCATTCGATTTATCGTACCCGTTTTCTATTCGACTGCGCGGCATAGATCCTATGAATCAGTTCTGCGACGGCCTTGTAAAACACTGACGGGATGACACTATCTACCGAGACTTGCGCAAACATGGAGCGCGCGAGTGGCGGATCTTCGAAGACGGGAATGCCGTTTGCCTCGGCAATCTCTCTGATTTTGAGGGCGATGAGGTCCTGTCCCTTGGCGACGACGATGGGTGCGTCGTTTTCCTCGCGCACATAACGCAACGCTACGGCGAAGTGAGTCGGGTTGGCAATCACCAAAGTGGCGCGCGGCACCTGCTTCATCATGCGCCGGCGGGCACGGTCGCGGGCAATCGAGCGCTGGCGCGATTTGACGATCGGGTCGCCCTGGGATTGCTTGAATTCTTCCTTGACCTCCTGCTTCGTCATTTTCAACTGATCGACCCAATGGAAACGGGTCCAGAGCACGTCGCCGATGGCGACGATGGCGGTTGCCAGCAGCACGATGGTCAGAATTCTCTGGATGATGGTCGACAGCCGCACAAAGATCGTCTGCGGATCGGAAACCAGCGAATCGATTGCATGGAAGAATTGGCCGCGCAGCACGAAGAACATGATGACGCCGACCACGAAGATCTTGGCAAGCGACTTGCCGAATTCCACGAAACCCGATGTGCTGAAGATGCGGCTCCAGCCGGCGACCGGCGATATGCGGGAAAACTGTGGCTGGATGCGGTCGAGAACGGGTGTCGGCAGGTTCTGGAACAGCGAGGAGCCGATGCCGAAGACGAAGAACAGCACGACGGCGGGCAGCAAGAGGTTGCCGACTTCCCAGCCGATACGGATGAACAGGGAAATGACGTCCGGCCCTGTATCGAGCCGCCACTGATCGGGTTTTTCGAAGAGATCGCGCAGCACCTCGCCCATGCGCCCCATGCGCCCTGGCAGGAAGAAGGTGACGTAGATGACGGTTGCAAGCATCGACGCGAAGAGCGTTGCTTCTTTGGAGTGAGGGACATTGCCCTTCTCCATAGTGTCGCGGAGTTTTTTCTCCGTCGGTTTCTCTGTTTTACTGTCCTTGTCTTCGTCAGCCAAAGCAGCCGTCCTTCATGAAACGGAAAGAGGCCGTGCGTCATGCACGGCCTTGTTTTGAATAGTCTAAGACGATTTAGGTGAGTCGCGCTGAGGTCACGCGGCTTCTTCCACAGGCGTCTTGTCTTTTGCCTTGAGTTCGATCTGGCCGGAGTTGGAAAGCCGGATGGCTTCCTGGGCGATCGCGCGCCGCGCGATAGCGATTTCGCGCGGGTTGATGCCCGTATTGCTCATCTGCAGATCGGATTCGATCATGCGGCGCTGGCGCGGGCTGATCGAGCTGAGCACGATCTCGCGAATCTCCGCCGAGGAGCCGCGCAGCGCCATGGTGAGGATGTCGGCCGCGATGTCGTTGAGCAGCATGACGCGGCTCGGCTGCGGCATGAGCGTGAGGTCGTCGAAGAGGAAGATCTTCGGGCGTACCTTGTCGACCGATTCCTTGTTGAGTGTTTCCAGCGAGGTGAGCAGCGTGTCGACCTGGGGCTTGTCCAGCTCGTTCATCAGCTCCGCCACCTTCGTCGAACCGGCAGCATTGCGTTCGGCATCGATTTCCGCCATCAGCCCCAGCACGCGGTTTTCGATGATCTGAGCCGCTTTCGGGCTGACATCCTTGAGATTGACGGTGCGGTTCATGATGTCGGCGCGTTGCGCCTCCGGCAGTTGCAGCAGAACCTTGGCGCCGAAAGAGGACGGCATCATCGACAGCACATAGGCGATGGTTTGCGGATGCTCACGTAGGAAGAACTTCGCGACGAAGGTCGGATCCGCCTCGCCGAGGCGGTCCCAAATCGAGGTCTCGTAAGCCTGGAAGGCCGTGCGCCGGCCGAGAAGGCTGTCGACCTCGTCGGGTGTCAGGCCCTCCTCGAGGATGCTCTCGATTGCTTTGGCGTTGTCCATCAGACCCGCGCCTTCGGTGAAGAGATCCTCGAATTCCGCGACGAGCTGCGCCAGCTCGTCCGGCGGAATAAGCCTCAGCGACTGCGCCGAGGCAATGATAAGCTGCAATTCATGCTGCGTGAAATACTTCAGCAGCCGTCCCGCCACCTGCTTTCCCATGGCAAGAAGAACGGCTGCGGCCTTTTCAGCCTGAGTTAACGGTTTCTCGGTGAGCGCACCGCTGAAATCGTCAAAGTCCATCATGGTCTTCGTCTCCGTCCCAAACAGGGAGTGGGCTTATTCTGAACCGGGTTCAGGCTTTTTTCGTATTCGATACTTCAATGAGCTTGATACCGAAGCGGGTGTCATCATGTTCCAGCACGGTAATTTCGCCCCGGCCGATTCTGCGGCCATTGACGGTGATTTCGACGGGCTCGCCGATCTTCTTGTCGAGGGCGATGATCGCGCCTTCGGTCAGGTTCATCAGGCCGGAGACCTGCATGCGGCTGCTGCCAAGCACGATCTGAACATCGATCGGGATATCCATGATCAGGTCGAGATTGGCGGTCAGCGCGCTGCCCGGAGCGGCCGGTTCGGCGAAGGAGGAACCGCCGAAATCGCCGCCGCCGAAAGCGGAGCCTGCGTTGTCGTCTCCGAAATCGCCACCGAAGGCCGAAAGATCCGTGCCCGGCTCGGCGCCGAATGCATCGGCATCGAAATCCGGCATGCCGCCGTCGGTGTCTTTCTTCAGCACGCCGCGCAGGCCGTCGATGGCCTCATCCAGTGCGGCGTCGCTGTTTTCAACTTCCAGCGATTCCTCGCTGCTTTTCTGTGTCGTCTTCCTAACCATGAAATCACTATTCCAGTTGAAACTTGCCTCAAGCTGCCGTGGGTGGAGAGGCCACCCGCCAGCCGGTCAATTCATCAGGTGTCGAAGAAGCTCGTCGTCGGAATTCACATTGTCCTTGACGCGCACCGTATAATTTTCGCCCGAGCGGCCGAATTCGCAGATGTAGAGGTCCTTGCTGTTGGCGCTGACCTCGACGCGGACATCATCCGTGTCCATGAAGGGAATGACGTCGCCGACGGCGAGCCTGGAAATCGTGTTCAGCGTCAGCGATTGCAGCCGGATGCGCGCTTCCAGCGTCACCTGCGAGCGACGCACCTGTTCGCTGAGCTGCTCCGTCCATGCTTCCGACGCCGCGGATGGGTTCTTCGCCTTGGGCACGCTGACCACGGTGCGCAGCAGAACCTGCTGCGGGATGATGACGATGATTTCCGAGACGGTCTTGCCGAGCGCAATCGTCATCGTGATGGCAGCGGCGAATTCGTCAGCCTGGTCGGCAGCGGGCTTCGGGCGGTTCTCGACGTTAAACGGCGCGTCCAGATTGGGTTCGAAACCACCGGATGCGTTGACGGCCGAGCGCAGCACATTGGCGATCTTGTCGAAGACCATGACGGCAAGGTCGAGCTCGATGATCGAAAGCGGCCGCGCGACGGGCGCTTCGATCGTCTCCGGCAGCGCGCCCAGCAAGTGCTCCATCATGGTCATGATGAAGCCTGTGCCGCAGCCGAGAACGAATTTCGGCGCCCAGTTGCGCAGGGAACCGTTCACAAGCGCGCAGTTGCCGCCGAGGCCGGCGATGAGATCGTTCATCAATCCCGACTGGCAGCCGGCATAGGCGACGGACACATCGAGACCGCTTTCGGTCTTGATGAAGTCGGGGAGGAATTCGCTGTAGACCTGACCGAAGGCAGCGGCGAGCTTTCCAATGGTTGCCTGGTCGCCGAGGCCGCCGGTCAGCTTGGCGAAGAGGGCGCGATCCATCGTCTGTACCTTGGCTTGTGATTCCTGGCTCATGATCGTCAGGCCGCCTTGCTCTCACCGCCGGGGTTCATCATTTCCTGCTCGACGGCGTCGATCGACGGACGTTCGTAGGAGGAGATGGTCTTACGGCCATATTCGAGCGCCACCTGCGGTACGGAGCCGTTCATGTAGGCGAGCAACGTCTGCTTCACGATCACGTAGAGGCGATGCTGCTTGCTGCGCACGACCTTGATCTGCGACACGAGGGGGGCGCAGACGGAGTAGGAAAGGAGAATACCGAGGAAGGTGCCGACCAGTGCCGAGCCGATGAGGTGGCCGAGCACTTCGGGCGAATCGTTGATGTGGCTCATGGCCTTGATGACGCCGAGAACGGCGGCGACGATACCGATGGCCGGGAAGGAATCGCCCATGATCGTGATGGCGTGATAGGGCTTCATCTTGTCGTGCAGGATGGTGTTGATCTCTTCGTCCATCAGCGCCTCGATCTCATGCGAGCGGGCGTTGCCAATGATGATGAGGCGCACATAGTCGCAGATGAAGGCCGTCAGTTCCTTGTTCTTCAGCACCGTCGGGGCGGCCTGGAAGATCACGGATTCGTCCGGGTTGTCGATGTGGGCTTCGATTTCGTTGCGCGACTTGGTGCGCAGGTCCCGCATCAGCGCATAGAGCACGCCGAGCGTGTCCAGATAATTGCGCTCCTTCGGAACCGAGTGCTTGAAGGCTTCGCCCAGCGCCTTGCCGGAATCCTTCACGACCTTCATCGGATTGGCCATGATGAAGCCGCCGATGCCCGCGCCCGCGATGATGACAAATTCGAAGGGCTGGAACAGCGCGTCCACATGCCCACCCATCGCCATGAAGCTGCCAATGATGCAGCCGCAGGTCACTACAAATCCGATAATAATATTCATCGCCAGTCCACACCTGAACGTTGCTTCCTCAGATCAAGTAGGGGACTTGCCTTGCGTGAGGCTGTTCGGCGTGCACCGCAACAAGCTTTTCGTCGTGTCAGCTTCGCACAAGCCAATGCAGGCAGAGTATCGGGTAAGGGCATCCACGCCCGGCTAACGAAATGTAGGAGCGCCGCAATATCTGGCGTTTCCTTTCCCGTTATTCTCCAATGTCCGGAGGGCGTTGAAAATGCAGTCTGGTATTTATGTGGCGCTGTCATCGCAGATGGCGCTCGAGCGGCGTCTGACGACGATCGCCGATAACATGGCCAACGTGAATACCACGGGTTTTCGTGGCACCGAGGTCAAGTTCAATCAAGTTCTTAGCAATACCGAAAACAAGCTCAACGCCAAGGTCGCCTTCGTCTCGCAAGGCAACGACTATCTCTCCACCGACAACGGCGAATTGCAAAACACCGGCAATCTCTTCGATTTTGCGGTCAAGGGTGACGCCTGGTTCGGCGTCAACACGCCGGCAGGCCTGGTTCTGACGCGCGACGGCCGATTTACCATGAGCGAGAGCGGCGCCCTGGTCTCCACCCGCGGCTATCCAGTACTGGACCCCGGCGGCGCACCGATCCAGCTTGATCCCGGCGGCGGCGCACCGAGTGTGTCTGCGGACGGCACGATCGCGCAAAACGGCAAGCCAGTCGGCAAGATCGGGCTCTACAGCTCTGATATCAGCAAGGGCTTCCTGCGCTATGACAATAGCGGCGTGTTGCCGACCGATACGCCGCAGTCTGTTGTCGACCGCTCCAATGTCGGTATCGCCCAGGGGTATCTCGAAAACTCCAACGTCAACGGCATGCGGGAAATGACCCAGCTTATCGAAGTCAGCCGTGCCTTCGACAATATCTCGACGTTGACGAACAGCAGCGAAGGCACGCTCTCGGATGCGATCAAGACCCTCGGCGGCAGCCAGTAAGAGGGTCGGATGATGTTCGAGGATGGGATGCCTGAAGGCGCGATGTCGCCGAGATTCTCGCGTATGGCCGCCTTGGCGGATCAATATTTGATGGCGGAAAACACGGTTGCCGATGGTGGCCATGTGCGCACCATCGCGGCCGGCCACTACACCGTCGCAGGCCTTTCCAGGCATGTGCGCCTTGGTGAGTTCGTCGCCCACCGTTCCTCGACCGGCATCCATCTCGGTGAAGTCGTCCGCGTCGAGCCGGAGCTGACCTATGTCTGCCCGATCGAGCCGGGCGAGCCGATCGGCATCCACGACACGGTCATCCGCAAAGGCGCCTTCCGTATCGCTCCATCCGATAGCTGGTGCGGGCGCACGATCAACTCGCTGGGCGAGCCGATCGATGGCCTGGGACCGCTGACGGCCGGCATGGAGTCGCGCTCGATCTCCAATACGGCGCCGCCCTCGATGACGCGCAAACGCGTTGAGACGGGTTTCAAGACTGGCGTGCGCGCCATCGACATCTTCTCTCCGCTCTGCCTTGGCCAGCGTCTCGGCATTTTCGCCGGTTCCGGCGTCGGCAAGTCGACGCTGCTGTCGATGCTGGCGCGCGCCAATGCTTTCGACAAGGTGGTGATCGCGCTGGTGGGCGAACGTGGCCGCGAAGTCCGCGAATTCATCGAGGACACGCTCGGTCCCCACATGCAGAAGTCGATCGCCATCGTCGCGACCAGCGACGAGAGCCCGATGCTGCGTAAGATGGCGCCGTTGTCGGCCATCACCATCGCCGAGCATTTCCGCGATCAGGGCGACAACGTGCTGTTGATCGTCGATAGCGTCACCCGCTTCGCCCATGCCATCCGCGAGGTTGCGACCGCGTCCGGCGAACCGCCGATCGCGCGCGGTTATCCCGCCTCCGTCTTCACCGAGCTGCCACGCCTCCTGGAGCGTGCAGGTCCGGGGCCGGAAGGAACCGGCACGATCACCGCGATCATCTCCATCCTCGTTGACGGCGACAATCACAACGACCCGATCGCCGATTCCACCCGTGGCATTCTCGACGGCCATATCGTGCTGCAGCGCAGCCTGGCGGAAGAGGGACGTTATCCGCCGATCGATCCGTTGGCCTCGGTGTCGCGTCTGGCGCGCAAGGCCTGGACGCCGGATCAGGAAAAGCTGGTTTCGCGCCTGAAGGCACTCGTGCACCGCTATGAGGAAACCCGCGACCTGCGCCTGATTGGCGGATACCGCCAGGGCAGCGACGCGGATCTCGACATGGCCGTCCGCCAGGTGCCGATCATCTACGACATTCTGAAACAGACTCCCGGCGAACGCCCCTCGGCTGACGCCTTCACCGATCTTGCGACCGCGTTGAAAAACGGCTCGGCCGCGTCCATCCAGCCGCCGAGAGCAAAATGATGTTTCCGCGAAATGTCGTTCGCTCCTGCCATTTGATTTCGCATCATCCTGTCCGAAACCGCTTCGCGCCTTTCGGACCATGCCGAGAGAGAGGCCGAACGTGAGAGAATCCGACGCAGACGAACCGGTCGCTCCGCTGAGGCCGGTAAAAAAGCGGACCTTCACCGATAAGGCCTTGGCCGGCACCGGTCTGTTGCTCGCTGGCATCTCGGCTTTCTTCCCCTGGTACGTGTTCCTGAACCCCGACAAGTTCGGCATTCACGTCGCCGAGGGCGATCGTACCCGCGATCTGCCGAACTGGCCGGGACGCGAGATCGTCAACGTCTCGCCGCTGGCCATGGTCAACAAGAACCCGAACGAGCCGAAGGTTATCGCTCCCGATCCGTTGACGACGGCGACGATTAGCAACGTCGGGCGCGAGGACGATAAGGGCCAGCCGGCCGAAGATCAGCCGTTCCCCGGCAAGTCACCGTTCCATTTGCTGCATGTCGCAAACGGCCGGGCGCTGATTGAGGATGACACCGGCATGTATGTCGTGCGCGTCGGCTCGATCCTGCCCGATAACAGCCGTCTGGCGACGATCGAACAGCGCGACGGAAAGTGGGTCATCATCACCTCCACGGGTGATGTTTACGGCCACAACTAAGAACCCGCAATCGCCTGCGTATCAGACTTAGTAAAGACTTTAGCAAGAACGCATTCCCCGCAAGTCCCACGCAAGATTATTCCTCTAGGGTCCTGCTGTAAGAACGGAGAGAAGCCCATGCAACCGATTCAGCTCTTTGACTTGGCCTCGCGGCAATCCGAGTGGCTCCAGGTTCGCCAAGAGGTCGTTGCCGGCAATATCGCCAATGCCAATACCCCGAAGTACCACGCCAAGGATGTCACGCCGTTTCAAGCCGTTCTCGACAACCAGAACGTCGCCATGGCGAAGACCAATCCGGCGCATTTTTCGGGCAATGAATTCAGCCAGAGCGGCGACGTCAACGTCGAGGAAGCGTCGCTCAATCAGGAAATCGGCGTCCAGGAGTCGGGTAACACCGTCGGTCTGGAAGACGAACTCGCCAAATCCGGCGACATCCAGCGCCAGTACGGTTTGAACACTGCGCTGGTCAGCTCCTTTCATCGCATGATGTTGATGACCGTAAAACAATAGATGAAGTGAAGATGTTATGGACCCTTTATCAGCTGCGTTGAAGATTGCGGGCTCCGGCCTGGAGGCCCAATCGACCCGCCTGCGTGTTGTTTCCGAAAATATCGCCAACGCCCGTTCGACGGGCGACACCCCCGGTTCCGATCCCTATCGCCGCAAGACCGTGACGTTCGGCGCCGAGCTCGATCGCGCCAACAACCTGACCACGGTTGGGGTGAAGAAGTTGGGCGAGGACACCAGCAAGTTCATCCAGGAATACGACCCAGACAATCCGGCGGCGGACCCGAAGGGTTATGTCAAGATGCCCAACGTCAACGTTCTCGTTGAAATGGCCGATATGCGCGAAGCCAATCGCTCCTACGAGGCCAATCTGCAAACGATCAAGCAGTCGCGCGATCTCATCAACTCCACCATCGATCTCTTGAAGAATGCACAATGATTGACGCTATCAAGAATATTTCCTCCCTTTCGGCAGTCCGCGGTCTCGGCAGCATCACTACGGACCAAAGCTCCTCTTCGTCCAACAGCCTGGCATCGACGCTTGGCTCAACAATCGGCAACGTGACCGGAACCAGCTTTGCCTCGGTCATGTCCAACGTGGCGAAAGACACGGTCAACACGCTGAAGGAAGCTGAAAACGCCTCCTTCGCCGGTATCAAGGGCACGATGAGCACCCGCGAAGTGGTCGACAAGGTCATGCAGGCGGATCAGACGCTGCAGACGGCGATCGCGCTGCGCGACAAGGTCGTTTCGGCCTTTCTCGATATTACGAAAATGCAGATTTAGGGCGGGTGGCCTCGCTCCCATTATTTGATTTGGCGCGATCTTGTGCAAAGCCGCTTTGCGGCTTTCGGGATCACGCTCTAGCTCGAAGGACGAAGACATGAGAGCGCTCGCTATTGCCGCGACGGGCATGGACGCCCAGCAGACCAACCTCGAAGTGATCGCGAACAACATCGCGAACATCAATACGACGGGTTACAAGCGTTCCCGCGCCGAGTTCTCGGACCTTCTGTACCAGACCGAACGCGCCAAGGGCATTTCCAACCGGCCGAACCAGGCCGTGGTGCCGGAAGGCGCCAATATCGGTCTCGGCGTGCAGACGACAGCCGTGCGCAACATTCAGATCCAGGGCGAACTGTCGCAGACCCAGAACGATCTCGACGTCGCGCTGGTCGGCCGCGGCTGGTTCCAGATTCAGATGCCCGACGGCACGACGGCCTACACCCGCGCCGGCTCGTTCAACAAGAGCGATACCGGCCAGATCGTGACCGCTGACGGCAACGTGCTGCAGCCGGGGATCACGATCCCGACCAACGCCACCAACATCACCATCAACGAATCCGGTCAGGTCTCGGCAACGATCGGCACCGCGACGACGCCGACCGTTCTCGGCCAGTTGCAGATCGCCAACTTTGTCAACGAAGCGGGCTTGCAGCCGATGGGCAGCAACCTCTTCACGCAGACGCCTGCCTCCGGCGATCCCGTCGTCTCCGATCCGAACCAGAACGGCTTTGCCTACATGAAGCAGGGCTATCTGGAATCGTCGAACGTCGATGCGGTCAAGGAAATCACCGACCTGATCTCCGCGCAGCGCGCTTATGAGATGAATTCCAAGGTCATCACCACCGCCGACGACATGGCGCAGATCGTCAGTAAAGATCTGAAGTAACGAGAGGACGGGGGCCGAACATGAGGTTTCGCCGGATGAAAAGCTTAGCAATGGCCTGGTTCGCCGCAGCGAGCCTCTCCGTCGTGTTCGTGTCGGCCGCTCCCGCCGGCGCAACCGGCAACGACGCCACCAGCCTGGGGACCGCCGTCGTGCCGACCGAGACGATTTATCCGGGCGATATCATCAGCAGTGGTCAGCTCGAAGAGGTCGAGGTCACCAATCCCAACCTCACGGGCGACTATGCCAAGCGGCTTCGCGATGTCACGGGGTTGGTGTCGAAGCGGACGCTTCTTCCGGGCCGCACGATTTCCATTTCCGCCCTGCGTCAGCCCTTCGCCGTGACGCGTGGCTCCAATATCCGTCTGGTGATGAGCATGGGCAGCATGACGATCACCGCTGCTGGAACACCGCTGGATGACGGCGCGGTCGGCGATAGCGTACGAGCCCGCAATCTGGACTCCGGCATTATTGTCAGCGGCACTGTTCTCGAAAACGGTACGATCCGAGTGGTCGCAAAATGAGAAGCCTTCGTAATTTCCTCAGGGTTTTGCTGGCATTGCCCAGCCTGATCATCGCCGATCCGGCCCTGGCGATGCAATCGCGCATCAAGGACATAGCCTCGCTGCAGGCCGGCCGTGACAACCAGTTGATCGGCTACGGCCTGATCGTCGGTCTCCAGGGGACCGGCGACGGCTTGCGTTCCTCGCCGTTTACCGAACAGTCCATGCGCGCGATGCTGCAGAATCTCGGCATTTCGACGCAGGGCGGCCAGTCCGCCGCCAAGAATACCGCTGCCGTCATGGTGACGACCAATCTGCCGCCATTCGCAAGCCCCGGCAGCCGCATCGACGTCACGGTCAGCTCGCTCGGCGATGCGACCTCGCTTCGCGGCGGCACGCTGATCATGACCTCGCTCAGCGGCGCCGACGGGCAGATCTACGCCGTGGCGCAGGGCTCGGTCATCGTCTCGGGCTTCCAGGCCCAAGGGGCTGCGGCCAGCGTCACCGAAGGCACCACCACCGCCGGCCGAGTGCCGGGCGGCGCCATCATCGAACGCGAACTGCCATCGCGTTTCAAGGATTCCGTCAATCTCGTCCTGCAATTGCGCAATCCGGATTTCTCGACCTCGATCCGCATCGCCGATACGGTGAATGCCTGGGCGACCTCGCATTTCGGCGCTCCGATCGCCGAGGCCAAGGATTCCCAGGAGGTCGCGATCGAGAAGCCGAAAATGGCCGACCTGACGCGGCTGATGGCGGATATCGAAAATCTCGACGTCCAGACCGACACGCCCGCCAAGGTCGTCATCAACGAACGCACCGGAACGATCGTCATCGGCGCCGATGTCCGCGTCTCGCCGGTCGCGGTCAGCTACGGCACCTTGACGGTCCAGGTCAGTGAAAACCCGCAGATAGTCCAGCCGGAACCCTTCTCGAACGGTCAGACGGCCGTTCAGGATCAGACGGACATCACCGCCAGCAAGAGCGGAGGCCGTGTCGCCGTGCTTGAAGGACCTGATCTGAAGACGCTGGTCTCCGGGCTGAACAATATCGGCGTCAAGCCGGACGGCATCATCGCCATCCTGCAAGGCATCAAATCGGCCGGCGCCCTGCAAGCGGAGCTCGTGCTGCAATGACAACGATCACCATCGCCAGGAAATTGCTGACCTCCGGATGCGTCGCGACGGCATTGCTGCTGTCGGTCTCGGCAGCGGCGGCGCAGGAAGCGCCGAAGCCGGTCGCCGATCCGGCGTCCAGCCAGGACGAGATCAAGCAGTTCTGCACGAACATCGCCGATCCGGCCCGCGACCAGCGCTATCTGCTGCAGAAGCAGGAGCTTGAGAAGCTGCAGGCCGATGTCGACCAGCGCATTGCCACGATGGACAAGCGCAAGGCCGAATACGAAGACTGGCTGAAGCGGCGCGACGATTTCCTGAAGACCGCGGATTCCGGCCTAGTCGACATCTACAAAAATATGAAGCCCGATGCGGCGGCGGCAAGTCTTGATCAGGTCAAGGTGACCGTTGCGGCCGCCATCATCATGAAACTCTCAGCCCGCCAGTCGAGTCTCATTCTGGCGGAGATGGATGCGCAGAAGGCGGCTGTTGTCACCAACATCATCTCCAGCGCGTCCGATCCGAATACATCGAAGTCGAAGGACCCCTCATGAACATGCGTCTTACGGCCACCTGCGCACTCGTCGTTTTCCTTGCCGGTTGTCAGTCGCAGGCAATGAAGGAAATCGGTAGGGCGCCAGCCATGAGCCCGATCGGCAGCGGCCTGCAATATGCGCAGACGCCGCAGATGCTGCAGTATCCGAAGCGGCCGCATCAAGTCGCGCAGGGTTACTCGCTCTGGAACGATTCGCAGGCGGCCCTTTTCAAGGATGCGCGTGCTCTCAATGTCGGCGACATCCTGACGGTCAATATCTCGATCAACGACAAGGCGAACTGGGATAACGAGACCAATCGCAGTCGCACGAACAAGAGCGACATGAACTGGAACATCACGGCCAAGATCTTTGGCTGGCAGCCGAGCACCAATGCCGACGCGACCTCCGGTTCCGACACCAGCACCGACGGTAAGGGCAAGATGCAGCGGTCCGAGCAGATTACCCTGCTTGTCGCCGCTGTCGTCACCGGCGTCCTTGAAAACGGCAACCTGATGATCAGCGGTTCGCAGGAAGTGCGGATGAACCAGGAGATTCGTATCCTGAACGTCGCTGGTATCGTCCGGCCGCAGGACGTCACCGCGGACAACACGATCTCCTATGACAAGATCGCCGAAGCGCGCATCTCCTACGGCGGCCGTGGCCGTCTGACGGAAGTGCAACAGCCGCCGCGCGGTCAGCAGGCGGTCGATCTGCTGTCGCCGCTCTGACGGCCGGGCAGCACGTATTATTTGATAACAGGCGGATAGAGACATGGCAGCGGCAGAGGCATCGGAAAAAAGCAAGGGATCGCCGCTGATCATGATGATTATCGGTCTGGTGATCCTGACGGCTCTCGGCGCCGGCGGCGGCTGGTTCCTCGGCCACATGGTGGCGCCGCAGATCAAGACGGCGACGGCCGCGGTACAGGCCGCGCCGCAGGCGCCGACAGGTGAAAAGCAGGCTGCGGCTGCCGCGGGCGCGAACGGCATCGTCCAACTCGAACCGATCACGACCAATCTTGCCTATCCCTCCCAAAACTGGATCCGGCTGGAAATCGCGCTGATGTTCAAGGATAAGCCGGACCAGCAGCTCGCGGAAGCCATCCACGAGGATATCCTCGCCTACGTCCGTACCGTTTCGCTGCAGCAGGTCGAAGGTCCGCGTGGCTTCCAATATCTTCGGGATGACATTCAGGAACGTGTTGACCTTCGCTCGGAAGGGCGGGTATCGAAAGTTATGTTCAGAACTTTCGTGATCGAATGAGTCGATTATTACTTGCTTTACTTATATTAGCTGCTGCTGCGTTTTCGCCTGAAATGGCGATGGCGCAGCAATTGCCATCTCAGCTCCCGACGGATCTCTTGAATGTCCCGGTGAACGGGTCGGTCGCGGCTTGGATCATTCGCACCTTCGGGCTGTTGACGATCCTGTCGATCGCGCCCGGCATCCTCATCATGGTGACGAGCTTTCCGCGCTTCATCATCGCCTTCTCGATCCTGCGTTCGGGCATGGGCCTCGCGACCACGCCGTCGAACATGATCCTGCTGAGCCTCGCGCTGTTCATGACCTTCTATGTCATGTCGCCGACCTTCGATCAGGCCTGGAAGGATGGCGCGCAGCCGCTGCTTGCCAATCAGATTTCGGAGGCCGATGCCGTCCAGCGCATCGCCGAGCCTTTCCGTACCTTCATGTCGAACAACACGCGCGAAAAGGACATCAAGCTCTTCGTCGATCTGGCGCAGGAGCGGGGGCAGACGGTGGTGATCGACAACAAGATCGATTACCGCGTGCTGATCCCGGCCTTCATGATCTCGGAAATCCGCCGTGGTTTTGAAATCGGCTTCCTGGTCGTTCTGCCGTTTCTGGTCATCGACCTGATCGTCTCGACCATCGTCATGGCGATGGGCATGATGATGCTGCCGCCGACATCGATCTCGCTGCCTTTCAAGATCCTTTTCTTCGTGCTGATCGACGGCTGGAATCTGCTGGTCGGCAGCCTTGTACGATCTTTCCACTAGAGCGCCGTGCGTTGCGCTTGCGGGTGATTCCACCTGAAAGCGGGATGCTTTAATCGCTTGCCACTGGGCGGACCGTCATCGGGAGCGGAGCTTCCGATGACGCGAGATGCTTATTCCGCGGCGATCGCCGCAGCACTCTGATCTTCGACCAGGAACGGCTCGGTGCGCACCGGCAGGGCCGGTACGTCCATGTGATCCGGGCCGAGACCCTTCCTGGCGCGTTCGACCATCATTTCGTAGGCGGTCTCGAGGTGACGGGTGATGCGTTCGGCATCGAAGAGCGGCTTGATATAGCGGTTGACGGTCAGCGTTTCCTTGAGCGCGGCAATGCGCTCCGGCTGCCTGGCAAGTTCCACGGCCATATCTTCGTAGGCCTGGACATCAGCGGCCACCAGCTCCGGTACGCCGATGGCGGCGAGCAGGCTTTCGCTGACGCGCGAGGCGAAGTTCGTGCCCTTCATCGTCAACACCGGCAAACCGCCCCAGAGCTGTTCCGAGGTCGTCGTATGGCCGTTCACCGGGAAGGTATCGAGACCGAGATCGGCCAATTGCTGGCGGTCGATGTGATCCTCATAGCGGATACGGGTGGTGAAGACGATGCGCTTGCGGTTGACGCCGCGCGCCTCCAGGCGTGACCAAAGGTTGGCCTCGGCGCGCGGACCGTTGCAAAGCAGCCAGAGCACGCTGTTCTTGGTGCGCTTCAGTATGTTGCACCAGACATCGACCATTTGAGAGGTGATCTTGCGGTTGCCGTTGAACGAGGCAAAGACGAAGGCATCTTCCGGCAATCCATGCTCCGCTCGAGTGGTCGGCCGTGCCTTCGGACGATACATCGGATCGTTCGGCTGATAGCATTCGGGCAGACGGCAGAACTTCTCATGGAAATGCGGCTTGGAATAATCCGGCAACACGTAGGGGTCGCCGATGATGTAGTCGAGGTCGATGTTGACGGCCGAGCCCGGAAAGCCGAGCCAGGCCGTCTGGATCGGCGCTGCCTTGTGATTGAGGATACGGACGCGGCTATCCTTGGTATGTCCCTTGAGATCGACCAGGATGTCGATCCCACGGGCGCGGATCGCCTCCGCCGCTGCCTGATCGGAGTGGCTGCGGATATCGACCATGGTGCCCCATCTCGAATAGTCGAATTCTTCCTCGCGCTGAGATGACAGGGACGAGTGGTCGAAGAGGGTAATCTCGAACTTGTCCCTGTCGTGCAGTTCCAATGTCCGCTGCAGGAGCTTCATCGTCGCATGGCCCGGCCAGAAGTCCGATGAGAGATAGCCGATGCGAATCTTGCCGGCCCAAGTATGCGGCGCCTTGCGGCGCGCTTCGGCGTGTCCGGCCGGCAGCGGCATCGTGTCGTGCACAGCGAACTTGTTGATTGCTTCGTCGCCGCACCAGTGCAGATGGAAGAATGGATTGTCCGGCCTGACATAGTCGAGGCTGCCCGCAGCTACGGATGTCAGGATCGGCCCCATATGTTTGTCCACCGTCGCAAGATCGGACAATTCGCGAGCAAAGATCAAATGGAGCGTGCGAAAGATGATATTGTCGGGATGCTTCTTGAACAGGGTGGCAACGATGTGCCGGTTGCCGTCGTCGTAAAGATCATCGGTCAACAGTTTCGAGGCCAGCAGCCGATGCCGGAGCTCCGGTCCTTCAACGAGGACGCTCTTGAAGCCGGCCAGCAGGTCCCTTTGCTGTCGGCTTAGAAAGATGCTGGTAAGGGCAAAGGCGAGTTCCGGATCCTTGAACGCCTGGGGCAGGATCAGGCTTCCGATCGAGAGCGTCGCGTCTTCGTTGCCTGTCGCAAAATGCAACAGCAAGGCTTCCCGCAGATAGTCTTCGCGATACGGCTTTTGTCTGCCTGCCAGCTCAAACGATCTCGCCGCGTCCGATCTGAAGCCGAGTTTCAAGAGCGTTTTTGCCAGCAGCGCGTAGGTCTTTGGCGATGTGTCGGTATTGAGCAGCTCGTTCAGTGTTTCGAGCGCGCGCGTATATTGCCCCTTTTGATAGAGGTTGGACGCTGTCACATAGGCGTTTTTCGTATTCACGAGCGAGAACTCCGAGCGAACTTTGACCAGTCTCCGGCAATGGCCGAAGTCCGTCATCATGGATTCGTGGGATAATCGCGCGCGTAGCTTGCCTGAAACCGAAGCAATGTTGAACGCTCCTTTACGTATCGTTAGCTACGTTACGGTTGGCCGCTTTTGGGAGTTCCGCGTTTAAGGAATTCGCAAGCAATGCATGCGAGTTTACCTGCGACATGACGGGTTTGGTCCTCTAGGAAATGGGACCGAGGAGCATGAAGCCGCTCCGTCATCGCCGGTATTTGAAGTCCGGTATGTCCTCCTTTTCGTATTCAGTTTCCAGGGGACACACTTATGACCAGCATTGTAACCAACAACTCCGCTATGGCCGCTCTGCAGACTCTGCGCGGCATCAGCAGCAACCTGCAGAACACGCAGGAAGCCGTTTCTTCCGGCCTGCGCATCTCCAAGGCTTCCGATAACGCCGCCTATTGGTCGATCGCCACCTCGATGAAGTCCGACGACAGCGCTATGGGCGCCGTCTCCGACGCCCTCGGCCTCGGTGCTGCCAAGGTCGACACGGCATCTACCGCCGTCACCAGCTCGATCGACATCGTCGGCCAGATCAAGGACAAGCTCGTCACCGCCATGGAAGGCTCGGTTGACAAGGGCCAGGTCCAGGAAGAAATCGGCCAGCTCCAGCAGCAGCTCCAGAGCGTTGCTCAGTCCGCTTCGTTCAACGGCGAAAACTGGGTCATGGCTGCAAGCGGCGACTCGGCCTCGGTCGTTTCGTCCTTCATCCGCGGCACCAACGGCACCGTTTCGGTCAGCACCACGTCCTACGCATTCAACACCGGTGCAACGGGCAACGTTCTGTTCG
Organism: Martinezella paranaensis; assembly: GCF_014200235.1. Classification (NCBI taxonomy): domain Bacteria; kingdom Pseudomonadati; phylum Pseudomonadota; class Alphaproteobacteria; order Hyphomicrobiales; family Rhizobiaceae; genus Martinezella; species Martinezella paranaensis. The sequence continues at coordinate 30,641 of NZ_JACHBI010000001.1, forward strand.
GCTCGAACAGCGGTTCGATCGATACCTCTTCGGGTATCCTTGGCACCACGGACTCCACGGTTGGCGCTTCGGTCTTCAGCCTGGACATTTCCAACATGACCTCGGGCCAGATCTCCAGCGCCCTCAACATGGTTCAGACCGCTCTGAACTCCATGACCAGCATGGGTTCGAAGCTCGGCTCGATCTCCAGCCGTATCGACCTGCAGACGAGCTTCGCTTCGTCGCTCTCCGACTCGATCGAATCGGGCGTTGGCAAGCTCGTCGATGCCAACATGGAGCAGGAATCGAGCAAGCTCTCTGCTCTGCAGACACAGCAGCAGCTCGCTATCCAGTCGCTCTCGATCGCGAACTCCTCCTCGCAGTCGATCCTGTCGCTGTTCCGTTAAGAAGAAGGACTGGCGCCAGACGCCAGCCGAAATTTCTAAACACCAAGTTAACCGCGCCTTCCTAAGGCGCGGTTTTTTTTATATTTTTGGATTGGCCTCGGTTCAGGTTTTCTTAACCATATTGCTGTTTTCTAACACCATTGAAACGGCGAGTTAACCTTAACAGATTGGGTTAACAGGCATGATGCTGAGTGCCGTTACCGGTTTTTAGGTCCGGAATGTCCCTTAATTAACCGCTGCCAAAGGGGCAAAATATTATGACGAGCATCCTTACCAACAACGCTGCAATGTCCGCCCTGCAGACGCTGCGCGGCATCAACAGCGACTTGCAGTCCACTCAGAATGCTGTTTCCTCCGGCCTGCGCATCTCCAAGGCTTCCGACAACGCCGCCTATTGGTCGATCGGCACCACCATGAAGTCTGACGACAGCGCTATCGGCGCCGTCTCCGACGCCCTCGGCCTCGGTGCCGCTAAGGTCGACACGGCAACGACCGCTGTCACGAGCGCCCTCGACATCGTCAGCCAGATCAAGTCCAAGCTTGTAACCGCCATGGAAGGCTCGGTTGACAAGGGTCAGGTCCAGGAAGAAATCGGTCAGCTCCAGCAGCAGTTGGAGAGCGTCGCTCAGTCCGCTTCGTTCAACGGCGAAAACTGGGTCGTGGCTGCCGCCAACGACTCCGCCTCGGTCGTTTCCTCGTTCATCCGCGGCACCAACGGCACCGTTTCGGTCAGCACCACGTCCTACGCATTCGACACCGGCGCAACGGGCAACGTTCTGTTCGGCTCGAATTCCGGCACGATCGACACCACGTCCGGCATTCTCGGCACCGTGGACAGCACGGTCAATGCCTCGGTCTTCAGCCTCGACATCACCGGCATGACCGGCGGCCAGATCTCCAGCGCCCTCAACATGGTTCAGACCGCTCTGAACTCCATGACCAGCATGGGTTCGCGCCTCGGCTCCATTTCGACCCGTATCGACCTGCAGACGAGCTTTGCTTCGTCGCTGAAGGACTCGATCGAATCGGGCGTCGGCAAGCTCGTCGATGCCGACATGGAACAGGAATCGAGCAAGCTCTCTGCTCTGCAGACGCAGCAGCAGCTCGCTGTTCAGTCGCTCTCGATCGCCAACTCCTCTTCGCAGAACATCCTGTCGCTGTTCCGTTAATAGGAAGAGCCGGCGCCTGGCGCCGACTGAAATTCCGAAACAACAATTTAACCGCGCCTCCCAAGAGGCGCGGTTATGCTTTTCAGGGTAGCCTCTATCGTATTCTTGCTGCTTTCGCGAGCAGCTCGGCTTGCTCAGGAGGCGTCCGTCGTTACGCCGGTCTTCCTGTTCTGCACGGCATCGATGAAGCCATCAAACAACTTGCGCATGGCAACCTGCTTGTAGGGGTAGACGGTCGCGCTATCCATGTTGTGGACGACCATTGCCACGTCGAGTTCGAAAACCAGCAGACGCCCGTCTGGAAGTTCGGCGCAATCGATACCGAAATAATCAAGCCCTATGTGCCGATAGAGAGCCGCGAAACTCTCCTTGTGGCGGATCGCGAAATCCGTATCGAAATTCTCCATCCAAGCCTGTTCGACAGCGCGCTTCGCCGGGCTCTCCGCCATGCCGGCGCTCAGATAATGCACGATCCAATGCTCGGAGAGTGCCATATGGCTGGCAAAGGCCTTACCGTCGATGAATACGATGCGTTGCTTGTTGTAGAGGCCGTCCGGCCCGCGGAAATCGATGAAGGGCGCGACGTAAAGCTCGGGAGCCGGCTGCGTGGCAATCCATGCGGAAAGTTCTATGATATCGGCGATGCGTTCCATTCCGTTGCCGGCATGGGTGCTGATCGGGCGAACGACCAGCGGAAAGGAGAGCCCCGGTGCGCAATCATCCAGGGTCTTCGTGCCCGCACCGATGGCGACAAGATCTGCTCGTGGCACGCGATACGTGCTCGGCGACAGGATGGAGGGCTCATTGGCCAGCATGCCGCTGACACCATCGCGCGTCAGCCTGCTGATCAGTTCCGGATCGTTGTTCATGATCGGGCCGTTAAAATCGGCCAGCACCTTCTGCATCCGTTCAAGCACGGGGCCGTTTTCCGTGGATTCGCCGATCGCCATGAACGCCACGTCATGCTCCGGCAAATCCGCGAGCGCGGTCGTTTCAGGATCCACATAGTGCAGCCAAAGAACACAGTCGCTATCCGCCAGTAGGAAATCCAGCGGCGTGTTCGCCATGAAGTTGCCCGGTGTCACGAAGGCCAGCAGCCGTGGTCCCTGTCCATTTCCATGGACGATGCAAAAGTTGCGGCTGAGATCGACGGCGCCCCGCAGGACCTGTTGCGCCTCCTCGGCGCGGTTAAGCGTTTGCAGGATCGTCGCTAGGTCGAAAATCGCCGCCGCATCCGTGCCATCGGCTCCAACGCGTTGCATCAGCTCGTTCCAGAGCGGCGTCACATCCGCGCCGGCATAGATGAGCGACACGATCCTCTGCATGCCCAGAATTCGGCCAGCGCCACCGATTTCGTCAGAGGCGCGGTCGGCCACGAGGCCGGATGTCATCAGCATGGGAGCAAATCCTGTCGAGAACCGAGTTTGAGAACGCCGTCAATCAGCGCATCGATATCCGCCTGCCGCGTGCGATGGTTCACGATCGCGGCGCGGATTGCCGGTTGTCCGTTGAAGTGAGTTAGGGAAGGGGCAACGCGCCCCTCGGCGTGGAGATGTTCGATAATCCTTGCATTGACCTGCGGCGGCACGTCGTCGCCGGCGCCGACATAGGCAAAGCAAACGATGTTGAGCGCAACCGGCGCGAGGAGCCGCAAGGCGGGTTCCTGTTCGATCCGGCCTGCCAGGCCGCGCGCCAGGGCACAGTTGGCAGCCATCGAATCGCCCAATGCCTTGACGCCATAGGTCTTGAGGGTGAACCAGGTTTTGAGCGCGCGGAAGCCGCGGGACAGGTCCGGGCCGTAGTCGCAAGGCCACCAGTCGCCGCCGGCCAGACCGGAGGCCGCGCGGCTGAGATAGGCTGCATCCGAAGCAAACCTCTGACGCTGCCATGCGCTGTCCCGCACGAGGAGGAAGCCTGCGTCGTAGGGCACCTGGCCCCATTTATGGAAATCGAACGCAAGCGAATCGCAGGACTGGATGCCGGTGAACAGATGCGCCAGATCATCGGACAGGATGCCCAGTGCCCCGAGCGCGCCATCGACGTGAAAATGCAGGTCATTGGCGTCAGCGATACCGCGCAAGGCACTGAGGTCGTCGATCGCTCCTGTATTCACCGTCCCCGCGGTTCCGATGACCAGGAACGGTGTGTGTCCTTCGTTCTTATCGCGCAGGATGGCACGTTCGAGAGCCGCAATATCGATCTGCCCGGCCGCATTGACCTGGATGCGCCTGAGCTGCTCGCTGCCGATCCCCGACATCTCGAAGGCGCGCGGCACGCAACCATGCACTTCGCTCGATGTATAGGCGACCAGCCGTGACCCATTCGGCAAGCCTTTTGCGCGGACATCCGCACCAAGCTTTCTGCTTAGCGCGAGCAGGACGGCGACGAAATTGGCTTGCGAGGCGCCAGTCAGGAACAGGCCGCCGGCGGTCTCAGGAAATGAAAATATTTGCCGGGTCCATCGGATGATCTGACGCTCGACCTCGATCGGCATATGATCGCGCCCGCCGAGATTGGCATTCAGACCGCCAGCCAGCATCTCCGCCAACATACCAGCGGCCGTTCCGCCGCCCTGCACCCAGCCCATGAATCCCGGGTGGATATTGCCGCTGCCATAGGGAAGGATGTTGTCGCGGAATATGGCGTGGGCATCCGCCAAATCCGTCGGTTCGACCGGCAGCGGTGCGTCAAACAGGGCGCGTGCGGGTGACGGCGCCGGTTGCCAGACGGGCTTCTCGGAGAGCGTTTCCAGATGGTCGAGCATATCGTCCAGCATCTGGTGACCCTGTTTGCGCAGGGTTTGCCAGTCGTCGGGGTCGAGGCTTGTCCGTTGAGGAGGTCCATCCCCCGGCAATCCGCCGTCTTGTAAACTTAACATGCCGATCCCGCATTGGCTGAATTGTCGACGTCGCGATCACGCCGTTTGCGGCGGGACAGTCGTCCGATCGTGACAATCTTATGCCGCCCAAGGTGGCGCGAGGCTGACCTGACGCGCGGCTCGCCTCTTCCGGGATATATGATTTTGTTAACTTTCCGGTTTCCTTGTTAACTTTTTATTAAGCCTAATGTTGTCATCTGCGGCTAACGCAACGGTTGGTTAACTTCTCCTAAGAGCCGGTTAACAGGCATGACGCTGACTGCCGTTCCCGGCCGAAGACCGGAATGTCCCTTCTAATTTCAGCCACAAGGGGCACCTCTCCATGACCAGTATTTTGACCAACGATGCTGCAATGTCTGCTCTCCAGACTCTGCGCTCGATCAACAACAATTTGGAAAATACCCAAAACCGCGTCTCCTCCGGCTATCGTGTTGCCAAGGCCTCCGACAACGCCGCCTATTGGTCGATCGCGACCACCATGCGTTCCGACAACAGCGCGCTTTCGGCTGTCTCTGATGCTCTGGGTCTCGGTGCTGCCAAGGTCGACACCGCCTATACGGCAATGGACAATTCCATCAGCGTCGTCGAGCAGATCAAGGACAAGCTTGTCGCGGCAACGGAAAACAGCGTCGACAAGGCTGACGTTCAGGAGGAGATTTCGCAGCTCCAGGAGCAGCTTGAGAGCATCGCGCAGTCCGCTTCGTTCTCCGGGCAGAATTGGATGATCGGAGCCAACGGCGCCTCCGCATCGGTCGTGTCCTCCTTTGTCCGCAACAACGACGGTACGGTCGCGGTCAACAGCACCAGCTACACGTTTGATACGGGATCGGCAGGCAACGTGATGTTCGGCGCCAATTCCGACGGCACGATCGACACGAGCTCCGGTATCCTCGGCACCACACAGGATATCAACGGCACGGCCTATTCCGTCTTCAGCCTCGACATTACCAACATGACGAGCGGCGACATTTCCCTGGCGATGAACCTGGTGCAGTCGGCCCTCAACACGATGACGAGCACCGCTTCGCAGCTCGGCTCGCTGTCGACCCGCATCGACCTGCAGACTAGCTTCGTTTCAACCCTGAGCGACACGATCGACTCCGGCGTCGGCAAGCTCGTCGATGCGAATATGGAAGAAGAATCAAGCAAGCTCTCGGCGCTGCAGACACAGCAGCAATTGGCGATCCAGTCGCTGCAGATCGCAAACAACAGCGCGCAGAACGTTCTGGCGCTCTTCAAGTGAGCCTTGACCGGAGCTTACGTTAGGAAAGCGCGGCGGCATTTCTCTCTTGCCGCCGCGCATAAGCTTTTGTTAGCCTTCCGGGGTACTGATTTGCAGTATTTGCGCAAAGCCCCGGTGTCCGGCCTTTTTCGTCGGAACCGTCAGGGCTTTATCTAGCGACGGGCCGCGTTGGGATCTCTTCCGCTGGCTGGCATGAAGCCGTTCGTTGCTGCCGGATCGTCCGGTCTGCCGTTTCCAATAGAATTACGGATTTTCCGATGAGCAGTCTGACGACGAACCCCTCCTCTTTGGCCGCGCTGACCGTTTTGCGCGGCGTCAACAAAGATCTTGGTGTCGTGCAGGAACAGGTTTCGTCCGGGTATCGCGTCGAGAACGCGAGTGACGATCCGACCTATTGGTCGATGTCGAAGACGATGCAGTCGGACCAGAGCAGTCTTTCCACCATCAGCGACGCGCTCGGCCTCGGCGCCTCGAAAGTCGATACCGCCTCCACCGCCATGGATTCGGTCGTCGATCTCGTGACCCAGATCCAGGCCAAACTGGTTTCGGCCAAGGAGCCGGGCACCGATAAGACCGCGGTCAATGCGGACATTCAACAGCTCAAGAACCAATTGCAGTCGGTCACGCAATCCGCGTCCTTCTCCGGTGAGAACTGGCTCTACAACACCGCTTCGCAGCCAGATACCAAGCAATCCGTCATCAGCAATTTCACGCGTGGTTCGGATGGCCAAGTCAATCTCGTGACGATCAATTACGATAGTTCGCAAACGCTGATGATCGATACCGCCGATGCGAGCCGCGGACTGCTGACGAAGGACATCGACGCCAGCGCGTTCGATACATCAGGTTCAACGTCGACATCCCGCAACTATTATCTCCTCGCTGCGGATTCCGGCACGGCTCCCTCCGACGGCACGGAAATTTCCATTTCCGAAAGCACGACGGACGATCAGCTCACCGATATGATCAATGTGACGAACTCGATCCTGAAATCGGTGACGTCAGCGGATTCGACGCTGGGTGTGATGAAATCCCGTATCGACGACCAGTCCGACTACATTTCCAAGCTCAGCGATGCCCTCAAGACCAGCGTCGGCAATCTCGTCGATACCAACATGGAAGAGGCATCCGCGCGTCAGAGCGCACTACAGACGGCACAGCAGATGGGCATTCAGGCATTGTCGATCGCCAATACCATGTCGAGCAAGATGCTGATCCTGCTGCAGGCAAAGTAAATTCCGGGTTGGCGCGGCCGAGAGGCTCGCGCCCGCCGCATTCATCCTCGCACAAGTTTGACCCCCTACGGTCCATCGCAATGGCATGGCTGCGCTATTTTCCGGTGACGTTCGGCGTCACGTCCGGAAAGCGCTGCCGCAGGACGGAAACCGGAAGCGTGATGATCGACGTTTTGAGCATGGGAATTCAAGGGACCTGTCGAGAAATCAGCTCGCGGTCTTCTGCGGATGAAAAGGGGAGGATGTCAGCATGAGCCCGACACTCTCCCGCTATCTCAAGGATTTCAGCGCCGAATCGCCGCCCCCGTCTCCAGTCGTGCCGGACATGTCGTTCGAAGAGACGTTCGATTTCCCGGAAGCTCCGGTTGTACAGCCGATCGATATCGAGGCGGAACGTCGCGAAGCCTATGCGCAGGGGCACGAAGCCGCAACGCAGGAATTGACGCAAAAGCACCAGACCGAGTTGGAGACCATCGCCGAAACGCACCGAGGCGAGATGGACGCCTTGCGCACCCGATATGAAGAGCGCGCCGCGGAGAAGATCGTCAACGGATTGACAAAGGTCGCCACGATACTTGGGCAGGCGATCAGCGCGGAGGCTGCCGCAGCACTTGCGCCGATCATGACCGAGGAGCTGACGACCAGGGCTGTCGCCGATCTCGCTGAACGCGTGGAGGCAGCGATTCTTGATGGCGCGGCCGGCCCGATTACGGTCAGTGGTCCCCGCCATCTCTTCGAGAGCCTGCATGACAGTCTCGGCCAAAACGGCGTTTTGCTGCGCCACATCGAGGCGCGCGATGTCGATCTCACCGTAACGATCGGAGAAAGCGTTCTCGTGACCCGTATGTCTGCCTGGGCCGCTAGTCTGAAAGAGATTCTGAAATGAGCGACGGCGATCACAATCAGGGCAAACACGAAATCATCATCGTCAAGCGGCATGGCGGCGGTGATCATGAAGGTGGTCATGGCGGCGCATGGAAGATCGCCTATGCCGACTTCATGACGGCAATGATGGCCTTCTTTCTGGTGATGTGGCTGGTGAATGCCGCAAACGAAGAGACGAAGGCCTCCGTTGCCTCCTATTTCAATCCGATCAAGCTCGCCGACGAAAAGCCGACCGAAAAGGGGCTGAAGAAGCCTGTCGATAAGGCGGACGGGCAACAGAACCAGGCGAAGTCGAAGAACAAGGAAGACAATCCGAACGACGGCAAGTCCGCCAAGACCGGCGAGGACCAAACCTCGACGTCGGGCGATCAGACGAATTATTCCGAAGCCGATTTCTTCGAGAATCCCTATTCGGTTCTGGCCGAAATCGCTCAGCAGGTCGGTCAGCAGGCCAATGTCAGCGCCAAGGGCGAGGGGGGCGCTGCCCAATCCGGTCCCGCCACAGGTGCGGATGGCGGCCAGGCCTATCGCGATCCCTTCGATCCGGATTTCTGGACCAAGCAGGTTCAGGTCTCGAGTGCCTCGAAGAAGGCCAACGAAGAGCAATCCGCAAAATCCGACCAGTCGCCGAAGGGCGAAGTGATTGCCCTTTCCAAGGCGACTGCCGCCGATACCGGTCAGCCGGCTACTCAGCCACAGACTCCTGAAGACCAGCCGACTCTGAGCGATCAACAGGCGCCGACGGATCAGCAGACCCCGGCCAAGGACCAGCAGAACAAGCAGGCTACGAAGCAAACCGCGAACCAACAGAGCGCCAGTGCAGCCGCCGCTACCGCCGCCGAGCAAAGCGATGCTTCGACGACCGAAGACAGCACCGCAGCGGCGCAGAACAAGGACGCCGCCCCGACGAAGGATCAGCAGCAGGATGCCAAAGACCTGCAGCAGGCGATCGAGAAGCAGATCAGCGGCGTCGCCGGTCAGCTCGCCGAGGGTCTGCAGGTCACGCCGGCTGAGGGCGGGCTTCTCGTGACGATTTCCGATCAGACCAACGATCCGATGTTCAACATCGGCTCGGCCGTTCCACGCCAGGAGATGGTGCTGGCGATGGCGAAGATCGGCAAGGTCCTCGCGGACCGCAAAGGGTCGATCCTGATCCGCGGCCACACCGACGGGCGCCCCTATATGGTCGATGGCCACAATGACAATTGGCGCCTGTCGCTCGACCGCGCTCAGAGCGCCTACTACATGCTCACTAACGGCGGGCTGGACGAGAAACGGATAGCGCAGGTTTCGGGGTTTGCCGACCGCCGGCTGAAACTGCCCGACGATCCCTTCAACGACGCCAACCGCCGCATCGAAATCCTGATTCAGGGCGCTTCGAACCAGGCTGCCAAGAGCCAGACCGATGGCGGAAATCAGGAGCCGGTCAAGCCAGTCCCGGCCAAGCCGAGCCAAGGCAAGCAGGGTAAGGGCCAAGGCAAGCCGACACAAGGCAAACAGGGATAGTCCATGGCGCGCATTCAGCATCGTCATCGCCTCGCGCTCGCTCTGACCCTCGGCATGTCAATGCCGGGGATCGCTGGTGCTGAGGATGCGGACAGCCTGCCGCCCTATAAGATGCTGCGCTCGCTCGAATTCATCCAGGACTCCGTGGTGGCAGGTGACAGTTCGGCCGGCGAGATGCAGCGTTTCATGCTGGCGACCATCGACGAGCGTCTGCGCACCGCCGATAAATCCACCTTCGACGATAGCCGCAATGTCGACGCCGCGCTGATTTACGCGATGAGCGGCGGTAATCCTGCGACGCTGGAATTTCTGATGTCGCGCGACCTCAACGGCAATTTCGACAATCGCGTCGCCGATGTATTGAGGAAATATCTGAACGGCAAAGGGCTGCTGGTGGTCAATACGCTCAGCGATATTGCCCGGGAATATCGTGACAAGAAAATCGGCCCCTATATTTCGCTCGTTGCCGCCAACGTCATGTCCTCCAAAAACCCGAAGGCGGCGCTGAAGCTTTATGACTGGGCGCGCTTGACGTCGCCCGGCACCATTGTCGAGGAATCGGCGCTGCGTCGTTCCCTTGCTCTTTGCACCGATAGTGGGATGGTGCCGGAGGGGCTCGCCTATGCGCAGCGCTATACGAGGCGCTTCCTGCATTCGCCCTATGCCAGCCAGTTCGCCAACCTTTTCGTGCAGCTCGTCGTCGATCATAACGCCGAGGTCAAGCAAGAGGATATTGTCGACATCCTGTCCTTCATGGACCCGCCGAGGCAGCGGGAAATCTATCTGCGGATGGCGCGTCGCGCCGCGATCGCCGGCAAGGCCGATCTTGCCGCCCTCGCTTCCGGTCGTGCCCAGGCGATCTCTAACGACGGCGGCGATGCATTCGGCGCTCTGGCGGGCTTCTACGGCGGCGTTGCCGGTGTATCGACACCTGAGCTGGGGACCGCGGTTCGCAACATAGATCAGATGCCAGCCGGCGAATTGAACGTGCAGGATCGCGCCCTGCGCGACGCCGCCAAGGTGGTGGCGGACGAAATTCTGCGGGCGCCAGACCCGTCAAGCCTGACGCAAGTCTCACCCCTTAATCTGCCTAATCAAGATAATACTGAACACGATGCTGCTGTGACGAAACCACCTGGGGCCAAGCCCCCTGGCACGGCGGGTGTTGAGGAGGGAGCCCCGGCAAAGGCGGCTCCCGCCCCGGAGGAAGGGAGGCAGGAGGCCGACTCTTCATTCAACGCATTCGTCACGACGAGCCGCTCGAAGCTTGACGCCATCGACGGCCTGTTGAAGCAGGAAAGTCATTGATCATGATGGATATCGGTATTGCCAGTGCCCCATCTGGGGCCGATCTGGTTGCTGTTGCCAAGGGCGGGCGTTCGGCCAAGCAGGATGACGGTGACGGCAAAGGTTTTCTGGATGCGCTGACGAGTTCGCGCGGCAACGGGCGAAGATCCGACGCGTCCGCGCAGGGCGATGCGGACACAACCGATACCGCTGGTGGCGCCGATAGCAACACCGATGCCGATACGGTGCAAACTTCGGCAGGCGATCCGACCGCGACCACTCCGCCCACGGATGATAGCAGCACCGGAGCCGGCATGATCGATCCGTCCGCCGCCAATATTGCCGCCCTCGCTGAGCTGGCCAAAGGCTCCAAACAGCCTGGCGGTGCGAAGTTCCCGCAGGGAGCGGACGCAGCAAATCTTTCAAAATCGCTGATGGATCTGCAGAAGCAGGCCCCGGCAGATGCCACATCCGCCGATCAGGCTCAGGCGGCCGACCCGGCTGGCAATACGGACCCAACCGATATTCTGGCTCAGGCGCAGACCTCGGATCAGCTTGATGATATTGCGCAGCAATTCTCGGACGCGATCGCCGGCAATCAGCCGATGCAAGGTAATGGCGACGGCAAGACGCAGGCGCCTGGCAAGACAGGCAAGACGACGTCAACCGACGACGATGGTAAGTCTACGATAACGCAAGGCGCTCAGGCCAGCGGCGCGGTGTCGGACGCGCTGTCGCTTCTGAATGTGCCGCAGGCGGCCAACGCGGTTGCGGCTGCGCCGCAGAGTGTAGCGAATGTGTTTGCCGGCGCCGACGCAAAGACGCAGGCGGATTCGGATCAGTCGTTGCCAAAACTTGGCGATGTGACGGCGCTCAAGGATGCATCGGCGAATGCCACGGACGCCGACGCAACACCTTCTGTTGCTACCGATGCCACCGCTACCGCACAGACCTTCCGGCTGGTGCGCGCCGATGGCCGCGGCGGCTCGCTCGACATGTCGATCAGCAAGGGCAGCGACGATACGGCACAGGTCGACGTCAAGGCATCGGGCGGCGGCAATGCGGAGACCGTTACGGTGCTCGATTCCCGCCGCTACCTCGGCCTTGCCACCAATTCCAGCGCGACGCTCGTCACAAGCGCGCTGGCGGGAGACGGGGAGTGGTCGGGTGCGATGCAGTCGAGTTCGGCGCTCTCCAACGCCGCGAGCTGGACAAGCACCGGTAAGGTCGTCAATACGCTCAAGATCCAACTGCATCCCAACGATCTCGGCCAGGTCACCGCTACCATGCGGCTTTCTGGCGATCAGTTGAGTGTCGATCTCAAAGTGCAGACCAGCGAGGCCTATCGGCAGCTCCATGCCGATCAGAGCCATATGATCGACGCGTTGCGCGCCCAGGGATATCAGGTCGATAATATCACTGTGACCCTGGCCTCGAACGCGGATCAGCAATCGGATAGCGGCAGGCAATCCGGCTCGCAAGGACAGTCCCAACAGCAATCCCTATTGAATCAGGGGCAGGGCGGGGACGCGCGACCAAAGGGGCAGAGCTATTCGGGGCAGCAGGCAAATGGCAATGACGGCAATCGCAGCACGGGCGACCGCAGCATGGAAGACAGCACTGCTGGCACTGCTCAGCGTCTGCGCTCTGGCGACGTTTACCTCTGACGCCCTTGCTTCTGCGAATGGTGCTCCGCCCGACAACGGCGCGGCCGGCCTGTGCGAGCGCGAAATCCAGTCGGCTGCAGCGAAATTCGGAATACCGGAAGGGATTCTTTATTCGGTCGGTTTGACGGAGACCGGACGCAAGGGCTCGCTCTATCCCTACGCCCTCAATATCGAAGGCAAGCCGGTTTTCCCGCCTTCGGAAGGCGCCGCCTTGCAGACCTTTGTGGCGGCGAGACAGAGCGGAGCGAAGCTGATCGATATCGGCTGCATGCAGATTAACCAGTATTTTCACGGCGAAAACTTCGCCTCCGTTGCCGATATGTTCGACCCGCATCGCAATGTCGAATATGCCGCCAAGTTCCTCCGCGACCTCCACGACAGGCATGAGACCTGGACGATGGCGGTAGCAAGATACCATGCCGGACCGAACAACGACCCCGCCCAAAAGGTCTATGTCTGTCGTGTCATCGCCAATCTGGTCGCCACCGGATATGGGAAATGGACGCCCAACGCGGCGACCTTCTGTCAAAACTAAAATAACCGAAAGTTGCATTTGGCTTTTCGTGCGTCGTCGCTAACCTATTTGGCATGGTTGACAACATGCAGATTGCCTGAATTACATATATTCATAATATACTAACTAACCAAATTTTTATCGGTGTAAAACGAAGAGCACCCACTACATATAGTGCAAATCGTACCCTAAATCTTAATCAATTATTAATTCCCGTCACTCATTTCCTTCAGTTGTTCGTGATTCGCCCGATTCGTACCCATAGTCCATCGAAACACCACACTGATTCGGAGGCGGACGAATGATCGTAGTGGTTGATGAGCGAGAGCTCGTTAAGGATGGTTACACTTCTCTCTTTGGGCGCGAGGGCATCCCGTCGACGGGGTTCGATCCCCGGGAATTCGGCGAATGGGTCACGACCGCTGCAGACGGCGATATTGCCGCCGTCGAAGCATTTCTGATCGGACAGGGACAGCATGTGCACGAATTGCCGCGGGCAATTCGCGACCGCTCTGTCGCCCCGGTTATTGCCGTTAGCGATCAGCCCTCGCTGGAATCGACGCTGGCGCTCTTCGACTGCGGCGTCGACGATGTCGTCCGTAAGCCGGTGCATCCGCGCGAGATCCTTGCCCGTGCGGCAGCGATCCGCCGGCGGCTGAAGGCGATCACCAGCTACACCGACATCGGCCCGATTCGCGTTTTCGCGGACGGCCGTGACCCGGAGATCAACGGCGATGTCTTCGCCCTTCCGCGGCGCGAACGGCGCATCCTGGAATATTTGATTTCCAACCGCGGCCGCCGGGTGACCAAGACGCAGATCTTCAACGCGATCTACGGCATCTTCGACGAGGAAGTCGAAGAGAACGTCGTTGAAAGCCACATCTCCAAGCTGCGCAAGAAGTTGCGCAAGAAGCTCGGTTTCGACCCCGTCGATTCCAAGCGCTTCCTTGGCTACTGCATCGATTGGAATTGATCCATCGATCGGGATTTGGCGTAGCAACGCTCGAACCCCGCGTGTAATTCCCTCCCAGAATTTCTCCCAATTCCCCAGAATTATACGCGGGCCCGAACATCGACGGCGGTGTTCGAATGAGAAGGTGCGCCAACTCTTACCGTCACTGCGACCCTTGAGCGTTCTTTTTGACGCGTCGCAGCAATCTTCGAAAAGCTGCATCATGATGACCGGCTTTTCCTCTTTTCAGACAGCTTCACGCAAGGCCCGCCCCATACTCTCAGCCTTACGAGGAAAACGAGGATTCCAGATGAGCATTTTCGGCAGCATGAAAACCGCGGTTTCAGGGATGAACGCCCAGGCGAACCGTTTGGGCACTGTTTCTGACAACATCGCCAACGCCAATACCACCGCCTACAAAGAATCAACGGCGAGCTTTTCCTCCCTCGTCCTGCCTTCCTCGGCCGGCAGCTACAGTTCCGGCGGCGTCCAGACGTCGGTGCATCAGGCGATCTCGCAGCAGGGCACCATATCCTACACGACCTCGAGCACCGACCTCGCAATCCAGGGCAACGGCTTCTTCGTCGTCCAGAGCTCGTCCGGACAGACGTTCCTCAGCCGCTCCGGCGACTTTTCTGCGGACTCCTCGGGCAACCTCGTCAATTCCGCCGGCTTCACGCTGATGGGCTATCCCGCTAGCTCGTCCGGGACGGCTTCTGTGGTCGTCAACGGCTTCAGCGGCCTGGAACCGATCAATGTCAGCCAGAACGGCGTGACCGCGGTCGCTACGACGACCGGCGAGATGGAAGGCAACCTCAATTCTAATGCCACCATCGCGACCACCAGCTCCACCGGTCATCTGCCGTCCGAAAATCTGGCGCCGGTAACCGACGACACGAACAAGGTCTCGGTCACCGGTTATGACAGCCAGGGCAATGCCACCACCTTCGACGTCTACTATACCAAGACAGCCGACAATACGTGGGATGTAACGGTCTACAATCAAGCAGACTTGGTCTCCAATCCGACATCGGGCAGTGCTCTTTATAGCAGCGATCCCGTCGGCAGCACGGAGCTGGATTTTGACGACACTGGCGCTTTGACGAGCGGCGGAACGTTCGATCTCAGCTTCACCAGTGGATCGACGACGCAAACCATCTCAATGGATATGACGGGCTTCACCCAGGTCGCTACCGACTTCAACGCGACGGGCAGCATGAACGGCCAGGCTCCGAACCCGGTGACGAGTGTCACCATCGGTAAGGATGGCACGGTCAATGCAGTCTATAAGGACAGCTCCACCAAGGCCCTCTATCGTATCCCGCTCGCCACGGTGGCAAGCCCCGACAATCTGACGCTTGAGAGCGGCAACGTCTATTCGGCCAATGGTGACTCGGGCGTTACGGTGACCGGTTTCCCGCAGACTGGCGGCTTTGGCTATATTCAGTCCGGCGCGCTGGAAGAGTCCAACGTCGACCTCGCGACCGAACTGACGACCATGATCGAGGCGCAGAAAAGCTACACCGCGAACTCCAAGGTGTTCCAAGCCGGTTCCGACCTTCTGGACGTTCTGGTCAACCTGCAACGTTAATAAGTACGATAGGGTAACGAGCCAGCCATGTCGCTCACCACAGCACTCAATAACGCTCAAGCGATATTCAACAATACCGGCACGCAGAGCAGTGTCGTATCGAACAATATCGCCAATGCCGGCAACACGGATTATACCCGTCGCCAGGCGATGTTGACGACGGACATGACTGGCGCACAGGTCGTAAAGATCGCCCGCGCCGACGAGCCTTCCTTGCAGAAAGCGTTCCTGGGCAGCACGTCCGACGATGCTGCTCAGCAACGCCTGCTGAAGGGCTATGAGGATATTCAATCCGGAACGATCGGCGGCAACGACAACGAGATCGCGCCGGCCACCTACCTTGCCGCCCTGCAAACGGCAATGCAGACCTATGCTGGTTCGCCGGCCAGCACCACCGCGGCGCAATCGGCCGTCAACGCTGCCCAGGATCTCGCAAATTCCCTGAACAACGCCACCACGGCCGTCAACGGAATTCGCACCGATGCCGACAAGGAAATCAGCTCGGATGTAGACTCGCTGAACAGCCTGCTCTCGCAGTTCGAGCAGGCGAATGATGCGGTCAAGACAGCGACCGCGACCGCCGGTCCAACCTCTTCCGCGCTGGCGGATGCAACGGACCAACGCGATGCGGTTCTGAAGCAGATTTCCCAGATCGTCGGTGTCACCACGGTAACACGATCGAACGGCGACATGGCGCTCTATACCAGCGGCGGCACGACACTGTTCGAGACGATACCGCGTCAGGTGACCTTCTCGCCGACGAATTCCTACACGGATGGCACCGTCGGCAACAATGTTTATATCGACGGTGTGGCAGTCGATCCCGGCGAGGGCGCTGACACGACGGCTCAGGGCAGTCTTCAGGCAGCACTTCAGGTTCGCGACGACATTGCCCCGACCTACCAGAAGCAGCTCAACGAAATCGCCCGCGGCCTTGTGTCGATGTTTTCGGAAAAGAACCAGTCCGACTCCACTCAAGATCCGTTGCCCGGCCTTTTCACATGGAGTGGCGGCACGGTGCCGACCGATGCCACCACCGTCTCCGGCATGGCCGGTACGATTGAGGTCAATTCCGCACTGATCACCTCGGAAGGCGGCGATCCAACCCTCTTGCGGGATGGCGGCATCAACGGTTCCGACTATGTCGTCAACTCCAGTGGCGACAGCGGCTATTCCACGCTGCTCGACTCCTACGTCACCGGCTTTGACACGAAGATGGACTTCGACGCCGATGCCGGCTCCGACACGACAGCCAGCATCATGAATTACGCGTCCGATTCTATCGGCTGGCTGGAAGATCAGCGCAGCTCGGCAAATACGGCGGCGGAAAATACCTCGGCGGCACTGTCTCGGTCATCCGAAGTCTATTCGAACGAGACCGGGGTCAACCTCGATGAAGAGCTGACGCTGATGATGGACATCGAGCAATCCTACAAGGCGGGAACGAAGATATTGAACGCCGTGAACGAAATGCTTCAATCGGTACTGGATATTGCGAGCTAAGCCATGAAACTTTCCTTCATTTCAAGCGCAGCCATTCAGAACGCTATGCGCCAGACGATCCGTCAGTCGCAGAATGAGATGACGGATGCTTCGACAGAAGCGACGACCGGTGTCTATGCCGATATCGGTGTCGCGCTGGGCAGCAACACCGCGCTCAGCGTCAATCTCACACGGGAAGTGACGCGCATCGATTCCCTGCTGAGCAGCAACTCGATCGCCGACCAGCGCATGTCGTCCTCGCAGACGGCCCTGAGCGATATGTCGTCCCAATCCCAGAAGCTGATGGACCAACTGGTGGCGTTGCGCGGCAACACCGATGGCAGCAGCGTGTCGCTGACGCAGCAGACGGCGAGTGCGACACTTTCGAGCTTCCTTTCCGATGCCAATACCATGGTCAACGGTGAGTATCTCTTTGCCGGCACCAATACCGACGTGCAGCCGATGACCGACTACACCTCCGAAGCAACAACGTCTATCCAGGCGGCGTTGTCACAATACGCCAGCGACAACGGCACGACCGTCGATCAGCTCACCGGCGACCAGATGACGGATTTCATCACCACCCAGGTCGAGCCGATGTTCACGTCGGACAGCGCTACTGCGCCGGATAGCTGGGCAAGCTGGTCGGCCGCTTCGGATCAGAACATGTCGAGCCGCATCAGCAACTCGGAAGTGATCGATTCCTCGACCAACGCCAATGAACCCGGCATGCGCTACCTGGCGCTCGCAACCACCGTGGTCAATTCGCTGATGGACTCGTCATTGAACTTGAGCCAGGACGCGTTGAACGCGGTCAACGACCAGGCCACCAGCTATACGCGTCAGGCGATCGACGGGATCAACGACCAGTCGAGCCAGCTCGGCCTGTCGCAATCGCGTCTCTCAGATGCGAACACATCGCTGAATGCTCAGAAAGACATCATTAACACTAATATCGGGGACCTTACCGGAGTCGATCCTTATGAGGCTTCGACCAAAGTCAATAGCCTCGAAACTCAGCTTGAGACGGCCTATACTATCGTCTCCAAGATACAGCAGCTGAGCCTTGTAAATTACCTTTGATGATCAAAGGGATGTAATGACCAGGAAGGATGCATGAATGTATCAGTTCTCATATGCGGAAGTCATGCAGGATGCGGTGGCCGACGCCAAAGAAAGAGAACGGCAAGTACTGGACCGGTCGGTAGCTCTTCTCTCAGCGGCCCGTGACAAGGGGAAGTACGGCCGCGAAGCGATCGAGGCGTTGTTCTACACAAGACGCGTCTGGCTCAGCTTTATTGAGGATCTGAAAAGCCCGGAGAACCAGCTCAACGTCGAACTGCGTGCCAATCTGATCTCCATCGCAATCTGGATTTTGAAGGAATGCGATCGGATCCGTAGGCGCCAGTCGGAAAATTATCAAGGCATCATCGATGTCACCACCATCATCAGGGATGGACTTAAATGAAAAGTACGCTTCGCATATCGCTTAAAGCCGGGGAAAGAATTTTTATCAACGGGGCCGTGCTGCGTGTTGACCGCAAGGTCGCCCTGGAATTCCTGAATGATGTGACCTTCCTGCTCGAGAACCACGTTCTCCAGCCGGAGGATGCGACGACGCCGCTGCGCCAGCTCT
Organism: Martinezella paranaensis; assembly: GCF_014200235.1. NCBI lineage: Bacteria > Pseudomonadati > Pseudomonadota > Alphaproteobacteria > Hyphomicrobiales > Rhizobiaceae > Martinezella > Martinezella paranaensis. The sequence continues at coordinate 49,072 of NZ_JACHBI010000001.1, forward strand.
ATTTCATCGCGCAGATGATCCTCATCAATCCGGAAGGCAAGGAACAATCGACGGCAATGTTCCGCAAGTCGATCGTCATGTTGCTCACATGCTTCCGCAACGAGGAAGTGCTGGCCGAGCTGAAGCGTATCGACGGCCTCGTTGCCACGGGCCGCGCCTTCGATGCGCTGAAGGCAATCCGGGGGCTTTATCCGGTCGAGGACAACATCCTTAACAGCCAGGAGATGCCGGCGGCAACGATCGAACACATCCGCCGGGAGATCGCTCCGTGGCGGTAGATCCGGTCAGTGTGCTCAGCAGCAGCAGTAGTACCAGCAGTAGCAGTTCGAGCAGTGCTGCAGCGGCGTCTACAAGCGCCACTCTGAATTATAACGACTTCCTCCAGCTCCTCATCGCCCAGATGAAGACGCAGGACCCGACCGACCCGATGGATGCCAGCCAGCAGATTTCGCAGCTCGCCAGCTTCTCTCAGGTCGAACAGCAGATCCAGACGAACTCGCACCTGGAAACGGTGTTGCAGAACCAATGGATTTCGAATGCGTCGGACTATATCGGCAAGGAGATCATGAGTGCCGACGGCACTGTGACCGGTACGATCAAGGAAGTAACCGTCTATTCGGACGGTATCATCGCAGAAACCGACGCGGGCGACAAAGTGCTGCTGCAGGCCGGCGTTACTGTTGCTCCTTCGGGCACGACCATTGATGCGCCGACGTCAACGACGGATACTAGCAGCAGCGATTCGACTGACAGTAGCAGCTCGACCAGCGGCTCATGAGGAGCCGCTGAACTAAAGGATGAAGATATTATGAATGAAGCCGATGCATTGGATATCTTCCAGGCGGCGATCTGGACGGTGCTCGTTTCCTCGGGCCCGGCCGTTCTCGCCGCCATGCTCGTCGGCCTCGTCATCGCCTTGATCCAGGCGCTGACACAGGTGCAGGAAGCCACATTGACCTTCGTTCCGAAGATCGTTGCCGTCATGGTGACCGTCGGCATCACGGCTCCCTTCGTCGGCTCGCAGATTTCGATCTTCACCAACCTCGTCTTTTCCCGAATTCAGTCGGGGTTTTAGGACGGCGGGCGATCAGCGCGAGGCCATTCTCGCGCAAGCTTCGCCTTTTAAGGATTTGACCGAATAGGGCAAACGGGTCAGCCGCTTGCCCCCTCTCATGAAGAGACGGAACCGGTCGATGGCGCAACCACCCGCAATAGCACTTCCCAAAGCCAATCCCAGCATGCGTGATATCGGGTTTGCCCTCGGTATCATGGTCATCCTCTGCGTGCTGTTCCTGCCGATCCCGCCATTCCTCATCGATATGGGTCTGGCCTTCTCGATCGCGCTCTCGGTGCTGATCCTGATGGTGGCGCTGTGGATCAAGAAGCCGCTGGAATTCTCGTCCTTCCCGACGATCCTGCTGATCGCGACCATGACGCGTCTGTCGCTGAACATCGCGACGACACGCGTCATTCTTTCGCACGGCTATGAAGGGCATGATGCGGCCGGCGGCGTGATCGCGGGTTTCTCCAGCCTGGTAATGTCCGGCGATTTCGTGATCGGTCTGATCGTCTTCATGATCCTGATCACCATCAATTTCATCGTTATCACCAAGGGTGCGACGCGTATCGCCGAAGTCGGCGCGCGCTTCACCCTCGATGCCATCCCGGGTAAGCAGATGGCGATCGACGCCGATCTGTCGGCCGGCCTGATCGACGAAAAAGAGGCTCAGCGCCGCCGCCGCGAGCTGGAAGAGGAAAGCTCCTTCTTCGGCGCGATGGACGGTGCTTCGAAATTCGTGCGCGGTGATGCCGTCGCCGGCCTGCTTATTACCTGCATCAACATCTTCGGCGGCATCATTATCGGTTATTTCCGCCATGGCATGCAGATCGGCCAGGCGGCTGATGTCTTCGTCAAGCTTTCCGTCGGTGACGGTCTGGTATCGCAGATGCCGGCGCTCATCGTCTCGCTCGCCGCCGGCCTTCTCGTTTCGCGCGGCGGCACCGCCGGCTCCACCGACCAGGCCGTTATCAACCAGTTGAGCGGCTATCCGCGTGCGCTCGCTGTCGCCGCGATCCTCATGGGCATCCTGGCCGTCATGCCGGGCATGCCATTCCTTCCCTTCCTCATTCTCGGCGGCCTCATGGCGGGCGGCGCCTGGTTCATTCCGCGGCAGGTCGAAGCCGAAAACAAGCTTCGCCGCGATGCGGAAGAAAAGAAGGTGATGCAGTCGAAGGAAATGGAGAAGGATTCGGTCAAGTCGGTTCTGACGACCTCGGAAATCGAATTGGCGCTCGGCAAGATCGTCTCCACCCGGCTGCTCGGCGCGCATCAGGAGCTGGCCTTCCGCGTTGGCAAAATGCGCAAGAAATTCGCGACGCAATACGGTTTCGTGGTGCCGGAAATCAAGGTCACCGACGACATCGCCATTGCCGACAAATCCTATCAGATCCGCATCCACGGCACGACGGTCGCTTCCAATATGCTGCGTGTCGGCGAGGTGCTCGTCGTCACCGGTTCGGGCCGCAAGCCGACCGTGCCGGGCGATGAGATCCGCGAACCCGCCTTCGGCATGCCCGCCGTCTCCGTCCTCGAAGCCTTCACCGAGGATTTGAAGCGCGAAGGCTTCCAGCCGATCGACAATGTCTCCGTCGTGCTGACGCATATGAGCGAAGTCATCCGCAACAACCTGCCGGCACTTCTCTCCTATAAGGACGTCAAGATCCTGATCGAGCGCCTCGATCCGGAATACAAGAAGCTCGCCGATGAGATCTGCTCGTCGCACATGTCCTATTCCGGGCTGCAGGCGGTGCTGAAGCTGCTGCTTGCCGAGCGTGTCTCGATCCGCAACCTGCACCTCATTCTCGAAGCCGTTGCGGAACTCGCACCGCATGTGCGCAAGACGGAGCAGATCGTCGAGCATGTGCGCGTGCGCATGGCGCAGCAGCTCTGCGGCGACCTCGCGGACAATGGCGTGCTGCGCGTCCTCCGTCTCGGCAGCAAGTGGGATCTCATCTTCCATCAGGCACTGAAGCGCGACCAGAAGGGCGAAATCGTCGAGTTCGACATCGATCCGCGCAATCTGGAAGAATTCAGCGAGCAGGCAGGCAAAGTTATCCGTGAATACATGGACCGCGGCTTGCCCTTCGTGCTTGTCACCTCGCCGGAAACACGCTCCTATGTGCGCATGATCATCGAACGCCTGTTCGCGACTCTGCCGGTCTTGTCGCATGTGGAATTGGCCAAGGGGATCGAGATCAAGATTCTAGGTTCCATTTCATGATAACAGACCCCCAGGGCACCATTTTGGCGTTGTTTCTCGCCTTCTGCCGCATTGGCGGCTGCATCATGGTGCTACCGGGGTTTTCGTCAGGCCGTGTGCCGCCGCAGGTTCGGGTGCTGCTGGCCGCGGCATTGTCTATGGCGATCCTGCCGCTGCTCTGGAACACGATCTATCCGGAAGTATCCAAAGGCAGCGGCACCTATATCGGTCTGATCTTCACCGAAACGGTGATCGGCCTGATGTACGGCATGATTGCGCGGCTCTATACGCTTGGGCTGCAATTTGCCGGCACGGCCATATCGATGTTGATCGGTTTCAATGCGCCAGGCGGTATGGACGTTATCGAAGAGACGAACGAGACGACGCTGACGAGCTTGATCAGCTTCTGCGGCCTGATGATGCTGTTCATCCTGGACTTTCACCACCACGTCCTACAGGCGCTGGTCGATTCCTATTCGGTCCTGCCTTTTGGTGGCCATGTCGATGCGCGCGCCTCGCTAGTGTCGGTGGCGGATACGCTGCAGGCCACCTTTTTCATCATGCTGCGGTTGACGAGCCCCTTCCTGCTCTATGGTCTGATGTTCCAGATTTCGATCGGCTTCATCAATAAGCTCGCGCCGCAGATCCCGATCTATTTCATCTCCACGCCCTATCTGCTGATGGGCGGGCTGTTCATGCTCTATCTCAGTATCGCGGCGATCGTCAGCCAGTTCTCCGGCGCTTTCCTCCGCGTCTTCAACGGGCATTAGCGAGGGCGAAGCCGAAGCCATGGCGGAAAAGAGCCGGTCCGAAAAACTGAAGCGCCTCGTCGCCGTGCAACGCCATCTCGAGCGGATAGCGGAAAACGAGCTTGCGGATACTACCCGCCAGCGCAACGAGGTCAGCCAGTCGATGGAAAAGCTGATCGATGCGATCAGCTCGGCCGATCCGATCCATATGGCATTTTCGGTGCACTATGCCGGGCGCTATGGCCGCCTGACGCTCAAGGATCAGCAGCTTGATGGCATCCAGAAGCTGATCGAGACAAAAGTCTTGCAAGAGCGCACCAAGGCGGACCGGTTGGAAGAGCATATGAAGGACGCTCGCGAGCTGGAAATGCGCGAGGCGGACGACAATGCCGTCTACGACATCATCGATCAGCGCTTCGCAGGCGCAACGCCAGCCTCCAGCAAGGTTCAAAAACCATAATCGTCGCGATCTTAGAACAAGATGGCTCCTCCCCGAATCGCCACCTTGCTCCGGATTCAAAAGATTAGATGATCTTCATGCGTTCAAATGAACCATGACGCTCTAACCGCTCGATTTCGGCATAATCTTGCTCGATGGCTGCTTCACGCGTCGCAGGGTCATGCTTTAGTGAAAGGAAACGTGACGTGGCTATTTCGCCTCCGAGTGATTTGGTCCTGGATGTCGTCAAGGCCGCCAATCCGGCCGACGTTCAGGCAGCCCAGGAAAAGCTCGCGGCCAACAGGGCTGCCTTTGCCGCCACAAGCCTGGCGGAAAATGGCAATGGTTTTGCCTCGACCGTGAGTGCGCTGGACAGCGCCGCGACGAAGGCCGGCCTCAGCAACGCCAACACGCATACGGCACAGACAAAGGTGCCGCAGGCCTATCACAAGTTCGAAGCGATGGTGCTGCAGAACTTCGTGAAGAACATGCTGCCAAACAGCGAAACACTCTACGGCAAGGGCTCCGCCGGCGAGATCTGGAAGGGCATGATGGCCGAACAGCTCGGCAATACGCTGGCCAAGAATGGCGGCGTTGGCATTGCCGAGCAAATGTACAAGGAACAGGTCGACAAGATGCGCAACACCGGCGCTGTCAACTCGGCAACCAATGAGAACGACAAGAAGATGGCGCTGAGCGCAATTACCGATTTCCAGCGCAAGACGCTTGCGGCGGCTGAGACCAATGGTGACAGCGATACGACCGTCACCAATCAAGATGCGCTGACGTCCAAGAAAGTATGACCTGGGGGATGGACATGGAAGTGATTTCGAACGACTACCGCATCAAGTCGGTCCTTGGCCGCTTGGAGATGATCATCGATAACGAGAACAGCCGGATCGGCACCGATCCGGAATTCGATCTCAAGGTATCGAACGCGCATAAGAGCCGCTGCCTCTACGAATTGTCGATGCTGTTTCGCGATACCAATCCGGCCGAGCTTGCGGTCGCGCATATCGAGCAGTTGCACGGGCTGAAGAAGAAGCTGGTCTTGAACGCGCGCCGCGTCGAAGCCCATCTCGAAGCCGTGCGTGCCGTTGCCGATATCCTGAAGAACGCGGTGCAGAACGCCGATGCGGACGGCACCTATTCGCAGGAGCAGTTCCGCGTCCGTGAGGCCGGATGATCAAGCTCGTCCTCACCGGCCTCTGGGTCTGCATCGTAACGCTGGCCTCTGTCTATTTTTCGGTGCAGATGGCGACGGCGCCCGCGATCAATCCTGACGACGCCAAGAAGGCGCAGCAGGAATTCGTCAAGGGCGAATCGATCAACGTGCCCGTCATCGCCAACGGTCAGGTGAGCGGCTATTTCATCACGCGCATCTCCTTCATGATGGAGAAGGGCAAGGTGGCTCAAATACAAACGCCGTTGACGGAATTGACGACGGACCAGCTCTATTCCCTGCTGGTGGGCAATAAGGCGATCGACATTGGCCATACCGCCAGCTTCGATGTCGTCAGTTTCCGCAACGATATCAAGAAGAACATGAACGAACGTCTCGGCGGCGATTATGTTGCCGACGTTCTGGTCGAACAGCTCGACTACCTCTCCAAGGACGAGATCAATAGCGGCGGCGACGGCTCCGGCAAGAGAACCGTTAAGCCCGTAAAGATCGTCCAGGGCGATGCGGCGCCCGACGCAGAGCCCAAACAGGCGCATTAAACCTATTGACCACAGTGATGGTCGCTCCCCTCATGGAGCGGCCTGCTGCGTCTATCGCCCGAAACAGCGTTAACAAATCCCTGTTTTCCTCCCGCAATTCCGATCGATTTTCCTAACGGAAGCTTGGGATCGCCTTGCTATAAGCATGCTTAGCGATGCGTCCGATGTCACCGAACGGACAGGCGGTGGAGGATTTGCGTCGAGAAATTTGCCGGCGTCGAGCGTAGGAACGTTCGCGGCAGGAGGTTTTGGGTGAATCTGGTCGCAAATTTTGCCGTGCTGACGTCGCGTCGAATGATTTTCGACTTGCCGGTCTGCGACCTCGATTGGGAAGATGCGCTGAACTTCATCAATGAGCTGGCGTCGCTTCCGGTCGGCCAGACCGTCATCTCCTTCGTCAATGCCCACAACATGCTGATGATGCTGCGCGACGCCAAATATCGCGATGTGCTGGCGAAAAATCTTGTCCTGCCCGACGGCGTCGGCCTGGATATCGCCTCGCGGGTTGCCCATGGTGTTTCCTTTCCGGCCAATCTGAACGGCACCGATTTCGTGCCGGCTCTGCTGACTTTCATGGATCGGCGGAAGCGTGTCGGCCTGATCGGTGGCCGCCGCGATGTCGTTGAAAAGGCCGCGGAAAATTTCCGCAAGCATGCACCGTGGCATGACTTCATCGTTATTGCAGACGGCTATTTCGATAAGGCGGAAAGCGATCTGATCGCTGCGGAGGTCGGCCGCCAGAAGATCGACGTGCTGATTGTCGGCATGGGGACGCCGCTCCAGGAAAAATGGGTCGCCGACCATATCGAGCCGCAGCATGCGAGGCTGGTGCTGACGGTCGGCGCACTGTTCGATTTCGTGTCCGGCACGGTGCCGCGCGCGCCGGCGCTGATGCGCACCATGCGCTCCGAATGGATCTATCGCCTGCTTCAGGAGCCGGGCAGGCTATGGCGGCGCTATATTCTCGGCGTGCCGCACTTCCTCTATCAGGTCGTTCGGCACCAGTTCGGCCGCAAGGAACGTATCCTGCGTGCCGCGGAGCCACAGGCCGCGCCGCTGCTGCGGCTTCCTTCGCCCGACAAACTCGCCAGTTGATCCTGATCGCGCCCTCGATCGCTGCGGTTGTTAACCTTTTCTTTGCCTTGAAAATTTAGAGTGGGTTAACCATCGGCATCGGTCATTGACCATGCGCGCGAGAAAACCCGCGATGTTCGAAAGCAAGGCCAGGATCAGATTCCTTTCCAATGACGCAGATGCCTTCGAGGCTTCCCGCGGCGCCGAACGTCATGCCTATTTCGATCGCGGTGTGGACGGCTATCTCGTAGCAGCGAATGTCCAGCCCGCCGACCGCCAGGCTGCGAGCGATGCGGAATTGCTGGCCCTCATTCAAAAGATGCTGGATGGTGATCCCTATCCGGTCTCTGGGCGGAAAAGGCCCGCGGTGACTGAGGTCGCAGAGGCTCCGCCGCTCCCCGATCGTATCCGCGGCATCCTGCGAGATCATTCTGTCGCGCGCGAAACCATCATGGATCGCCAACCGGAGCTGATCGCAGAGCAATCATTGCCTTCGTCCCGCGCCGAAGAGATTGAAATCGATCTTTTGCCCTTGGTCGCACCGCCTGCCGTCCAGGCGACCGCGCCTCCGCCGCATCGTCGCTGGGTGTTCGGGTTCGGCTCCATTGCCTTCGTCACTATCGCAGCGCTGGCGGGCGCTTTTCTCCCGACGGTGGTGGCAGCGCCGCCGCGCTATGTCTCTCACACCGTGTTGCAAATGAAAGGGCAGGGGGCGGCGCGACAGGCGCTTCTGGATGTCACCGCCAAACGCGCCACGGCGCCCTCCCTGCTTTCCGATGTTGTCGCCAGGCTGAAGCTCGACCGCGATCCGGAATTCACCGGCGATCGGGCCGGCGCTTTCGGTGTTGCCGTGGAATTGCTGTCAGGCAATGGGAACGCTTCCGACGCGCCCTCGCGTGCGCAGGCTGCCTTCCGCAAAGATATCGCCGTTACCATCGATGCGTCGAGTGGCACCTTGCATCTCGCCGTGACCACAAGCGATCCGGCAAGATCGGCAGAGATCGCCAATCGTCTGGCCGATGCGACCATCTACGACGCCACCGTTGCGCAAGGGGCAGGGCTTGTTGGCAACGGCAGCTCGCCTGCCGACAAGAGCCTCAAGAATCTTGATCAAGCGAAGGGAGCGCTGGCCGATTTCAAGGCGCAGTATGGTGACGATAGGATCGTTGCCGCGCTCGATCTTCAGCAGCAGCGCCAGCAGTTGGATGGCGAAATCAAGGCCGCCGAGGCTGCCGTGCAGGGCGCAAGGGCGCGCGTCTCGGCCGCCAAATCCGCGACGCCTGCCAGCGTCATGAGTGGCGCGTTGCCGGGCGGTCTGTCATCGGCCGCTCTCGATGATCTGCGCAGCCGCTATAGCGCCGCCAAGGTCGTCCTATCCCAGCTTTCCACGCAGCTTGGTCCGCGCCATCCCCGTCTGTTGGCGCAGCAGGCGACGATCGATGGTCTGGTCGCCGACATCCGCAATCAACTGCAGCGTCTCATCGCCAGCAGCGATGCAGCGTTGCAGGCAGCCCTTGAGAACCGGACGGCGCTTTCCGCGCGGATGACCGCTCTCAGCCAGAAAAGCATCGATGTCGATATAGCCCGCTTGAGTCAGCTTCAGAGCGATGTTGCGGCGGCGCAGAGCCACTATGACGCCGATCTGCAAAACGCTGATACGGCTCCGCCCCAGGCCGAGATTCCGATCGCCGTCATCACCCCTGCCATCGCCGCCAAGACGCCGCTCGACGACAATCTCGCGGGTCGTCAAGCAGCGGGCTTCATCATGGGCCTTGGCGCAGCACTTTGCCTGGTCTTCCTGCGGAAATGGATGGGCGGCGGGGTGTTTGCGGAGGATCAGGCAGCCCCGCACATCATGACGCCCGAGCCGGTTTTCAGTGCGGTCGTCGAGCCGGCCCCACTGCCGCCGCGACCAATGCTCGATCTGCCGCGACCGCACTTCGATGCCACTATTCCGGTTGCCAATGATCGTCCCATGGTCTCGGAGGAGCTGACGCAGATCCAGCGCGAATTGGCGTTGTTGCGCACGAAAGTCCAGACCTATGCGTCGCGCCGGCAGACGATGCGGGGCTGACCCCGTCACTGCTTTTTCCTTGCAATTACCGCTTTCAGACACCATAGGGCGTTGGCAGGCAAATCCACTGGGCCGATGGCTTGTAGATTGCCGCCGAAACAATGTCGGGAGATATTCGTGACGACTGTGATCGATGGCAAGCAGGTGGCTGCTTCGGTAATTGATGCGGTGAAGACGGCAACCGCAGCACTGGAAAAGAACACGGGTGTGAAGACCGGCCTTGCGGTCGTCATCGTCGGTGATGATCCGGCGAGCCACACCTATGTCGGCGCCAAGGGCCGCATGGCCAAGGAATGCGGCTTCAACTCCATCCAGCACACGCTGCCGGCCGAGACGACGCAAGCTGAGCTGGCAAAGCTGGTGGCGACGCTGAACGAGGATGCGTCCATCCACGGCATCCTGGTGCAATTGCCGCTGCCGAAGCATTTGAATGCCGAAGCGATCATCCAGTCGATCCGGCCGGACAAGGATGTCGATGGCCTGCATGTCGTCAATGCCGGCAAGCTGGCAACCGGTGATCTGGCGACCGGCCTCATCTCCTGCACGCCGGCTGGCGCCATGCTGGTGGTGCGCCGTGTGCATGGCGAGGATCTGTCGGGACTGAATGCCGTCGTCATCGGCCGTTCCAACCTGTTCGGCAAGCCGATGGCGCAACTGCTGCTTCATGCCAATGCGACGGTAACGACGGCGCATTCGCGGACGAAGGACTTGGCCACGGTGGCCCGCAACGCCGATATCCTGGTGGCGGCGGTCGGCCGGCCGGAAATGGTGAAGGCGGATTGGGTGAAGCCGGGTGCGACGGTCATCGATGTCGGCATCAACCGCATCGCAGCACCGGAAAGAGGCGAGGGCAAGAGCCGTCTGGTCGGCGATGTCGCCTTTGCGGAAGCCGGCGAAGTTGCCGCCGTCATCACCCCGGTTCCGGGTGGTGTCGGGCCGATGACCATCGCCATGCTGATGGCCAATACCTCGATCGCCGCCCATCGTGCCGCCGGTCAGACGCCGCCGAAATTCTAAAGTCGTCGGCATGATCCCGAAACCGATCAAGCGGTTTCGGAATAGATCGTGCCCATCAGAGCATCTTACTCGGCCGGCGCCACGCCGGTCGAGGCACGCACGATCAGCTCGGCTTTCCAAAGCTCCTGCTCGGGAAATGTCTCGAGCTGTTTGATCTCGCCGATCAGGCGCTCGGCGACGCGCACGCCGGCGGCGCGCAATGACGATCGCGTGGTTGTCAACGGCACGGTGAAATTCTCCGGCTTCAGCAACGTCAGCACATCGTCGTGGGCGATCAGCGAAATATCCTCGCCGAGCTTCAGTTTCGCCTGGTTGATGGCGCGCACTGCGCCGAGCGCCAGCACCGTACTGGAACAGAGGATGGCGGTTGGCCGCTCGTCGAGCTGCAGGATGCGCTCCATGGCGAACAGGCCCTGTTCATCGGTCATCGCCGTGTGGCTGACATAGGCCTCGTCCAGCACCAGGCCGCGTTCGGCAAGTGCCGTGACCACGCCCTTTTTCCGCCGGATGGCGAAATCGAGATAGATCGGACCGTTCAGCAGCGCAAAACGCTTATGGCCAAGCTGTAGCAGCAGCTTTGTGGCGTCGTAGAAGGCGGCCTCGTTGTCGATGTCGAGATAGGGGTAGTCCGGCTCCGTCCCAAAGGATCGTCCATGCACCAGGAAGGGTATGGACAGTGATTTCAGCATTTCGAGGCGCGGATCATGGCCGCGCATATAGGTGATGAACAGGGCGTCGACATTGCCGCTGGCGGCAAGCCGCTTCAGAGCACCGACTTCGTCGTTCGGATCGGCCGGCGTCAGGACGAAATGGAAATCATGCCGCAATGCCTCTTCGCCGAGGCCGGTCAGGAATTCGCTGAAATGCAGGTCGGACGGATGGCCAGCGGCCATCGGCATCACCAGGCCAATTGAGCCGGCCTTGCCGGTCGCCAGCCGTTGCGCGGCCTTGTTCGGCCGATAACCGGTTTCCCGAACCGCTTTGAGCACGCGCTCGCGCGTTTCGCGATTGACCTCCGGATATCCGTTCAAGGCACGGCTGACTGTGGTCTGCGACAGGCCTAACATTTGCGATAGCTGCTTCAGATTCACGTGTCTCTGCTCCTCCATATGCCCATTTCCAATGGTCGCAAAGGCTCCTCCTGCCATGCGACTGATTTCCAAAGCGCTTTAGACTATGTAGCAGGCGAGCCATTCGAAACAAGACAATTTGCGAAATATTGGTGTCATTCCATGCTGCATCGCGAGATTTCGGTGTATATTAGCCGAATTCACAAATTCGCTTGACTTTGCTCTGCCCGCAATGGAATGAGTGAGTAGCCAAAGCGCTTTGAGAAATGAGCGCGCAACACGCGCAACGTGTTCGGGCTCGTGGGATTTGTATTTGGGAGGACAACCACATGAAGAAATTGTTTTTGATGACCGTTGCCGTTGCGGCCCTGGCCGCTGGTACGGCGATGGCTGCAGATTTGAAGTTCCAGCCCGGCCAGGATTCCAAGTTCAACTGGAAGAGCTATGACGACTTCAAGGCCGCTCATGCGGACTTGAAAGGTGAAACGATGACGATCTTCGGCCCATGGCGCGGCGAAGACGAAGCACTGTTCACGAGCGTCCTGAACTATTTCACCGAGGCGACCGGGGTCAACGCGAAGTATTCGTCCTCGGAAAACTATGAGCAGCAGATCGTCATCGACACCCAGGCCGGCTCGCCGCCGAACGTCGCGATCCTGCCGCAGCCTGGCCTCCTCGCCAACCTCGCCAGCAAGGGCTATCTGACGCCCCTCGGCGACGATCTCGCAAGCTGGGTGAAAACCAACTACGGCGCCGGCGATAGCTGGGTTGGCTACGGTACCTATAAGGGCAAGGACGGCAAGGACGCCTTCTATGCCTTCCCGTACAAGGCCGACCTGAAGTCGCTCGTCTGGTACGTGCCGGAAAATTTCGAGGAAGCCGGCTATAAGGTCCCCACCACCATGGAAGACCTGATCAAGCTTTCCGATCAGATCGTCAAGGACGGCGGCACCCCCTGGTGCATCGGTCTCGGTTCGGGCGGCGCCACCGGCTGGCCAGCGACCGACTGGGTCGAAGACCTTATGCTGCGCACCGTTGCGCCGAAGGACTATGACGGCTGGGTCGACAACAGCCTGAAGTTCAACGACCCCAAGGTCGTCAACGCCATCGAGGAATTCGGCAAGTTCTCTAAGAATCCCAAATATGTCGATGGTGGTGTCGCCGCCGTGGCGTCAACCGACTTCCGCGACAGCCCGAAGGGCCTCTTTGCGGTTCCGCCCAAGTGCTACATGCACAAGCAGGCTTCCTTCATCCCGTCCTTCTTCCCGGAGGGCACGAAGCTCGGCCAGGATGCCGACTTCTTCTACTTCCCGCCCTATGCGTCGCATCCGGAACTTGGTAAGCCAGTTCTCGGCGCCGGCACGCTAGCAGCGATCACCAAGGACTCGAAGGCCGCTCGTGCCTTCATCGCGTTCTTGCAGACGCCCATCGCCCAGGAAGTCTGGATGGCGCAGTCCGGCTTCCTGACCCCCTATAAGGGCGTCAACACCGCAGCTTACGCCAACGATACGCTGAGGAAAGAAGGCGAAATCCTGACGAGCGCTACCACCTACCGTTTCGACGGTTCCGACCTGATGCCGGGCAAGATCGGCGCAGGTGCATTCTGGACCGGCATGGTGGACTTCGTCGGCGGCAAGTCCGCTCAGGACTCCGCTGATGCAATCCAGAAGGCATGGGACTCCATCAAGTAATCACAACATCGCAGAAGGGCGCCGCCGGTATCTGCCGGCGCCGCCACTCTACCCTGTCGCAGCCGACGCCTTGGGGGGTGCCGACGGCGCCGGACAGGTGGCTTGATGCAAGCAATTATTCGGGAGGGAAGGATGATTTCGCAGATACTGACGGCGATTGGAGCCATGATATTCGGCGTTGCCGTTTGCGCCGCCTACTTTCTGTTTTCCAACAAGCTGCTAGACCTGATTTTTCCGGCGAAAGAAGGTGACGATGTTCACCGCGCCGCGGTCAATCTGCGTCGCCGCAGCCTCATCCGCCCCTGGCTTTTCCTCGGACCGGCACTTTTCCTCCTCGCCGTCTACCTGATGTATCCGGTTGTAGCGACGCTCATCCTGTCCTTCTACGGTCCTGACGGCAATCAATTCGTTGGCGGCGCCAATTATGTCTGGGCCTTCAACGACACCGAATTCCGCCAGTCGATCTTCAACAACATCCTCTGGCTCGCCGTCGTGCCGGCGGCTTGCACCTTCTTCGGCCTCGTCATCGCCGTCATGACCGACCGCATCTGGTGGGGTAACATCGCCAAGGCGGTGATCTTCATGCCGATGGCGATCTCCTTTGTCGGCGCATCGGTCATCTGGAAATTCATCTACGAATATCGCGGCGGCAACGACACGCAGATTGGTTTGCTGAATGCCGTCGTGCAGCTCTTCGGCGGTACGCCGGCAGTCTGGATCACCATCCCCTTCTGGAACAATTTCTTCCTGATGGTCATGCTGATCTGGATTCAGACCGGCTTTGCCATGGTCATCCTGTCGGCCGCCCTTCGTGGTATTCCGGAAGAGACGATCGAAGCCGCGGTTATCGACGGCGCTAATGGCTGGCAGATCTTCTGGAAGATCATGGTGCCGCAGGTCTGGGGCACGATCGCGACGGTCTGGACGACCATCACCATCCTCGTCCTCAAGGTGTTCGATATCGTGCTCACCATGACCAACGGTCAGTGGAACACGATGGTCCTTGCAAATCTGATGTTCAACTGGCTGTTCCGCGGCGGCGGCGATTCCGGCCGAAGTGCCGTCATCGCGCTTGTCATCATGGTCGCCGTCACGCCGATCATGATCTGGAACATCCGTCGTGCAAACGCAGAAACGAAGGGTCGCTGATATGCTCGGAAATCTCGGCCGCATCGGCCCCGCCCGCCTCTTCGTCCATTTCGCGGTTGTGCTCATCGTCGTCATCTGGCTGCTGCCGACGCTCGGCATCTTCATCACGGCGCTGCGCGACAAGGATCAGATCGTCGTCTCCGGGTGGTGGACGGCCTTTGCCGGCTCGACGCGGACGACGGCCGTGCGCCTCGCCGGCACCGACAAGGCAACGCAGGACGGTCCCAATTACGTGATCACCGGCAATGTATCCGGCGACGGCAACGGCGGTAATGGCAAGATCCAATCCTTCGGCCTGCGCGTGCAGGACCCGGCAGCCTTCAAGGCGGGTGCGCCTGCCGATATTGGCAATGGCGAGACGCTCACAGTCAATGCCGACGGCCGCTACCGCTATCAGAAGAATGCCGCTTTCGACGCGGATACGCGCGGCAAGCGCATCTATCTGACCATCGCCACCCCGCCGCAATTCACCCTGCAGAATTATCGCACCGTTCTGACGGGCGAGGGCATCGGTCAGTCCTTCATCAACTCGCTGACCGTTACCATTCCGGCGACAATCATCCCGATCCTGATCGCGGCTTTCGCGGCCTATGCGCTTGCCTGGATGGAGTTTCCCGGCCGCGCACTCCTGATCGCGCTGGTCGTCGGCCTCATCGTCGTGCCGCTGCAGATGTCGCTGATCCCGCTGTTGCGCATCTACAATGAGATCGGGCAGATATTCGGCGTGCCGTCGAAGACCTATCCCGGCATCTGGATGGCGCATACCGCCTTCGGCCTGCCGCTCGCCATCTATCTGCTGCGCAATTACATTGCCGGCCTGCCGAAGGAAATCATCGAGTCCGCCCGCGTCGACGGCGCCAGCGACTTCGATATTTTCGTCAAGATCATCCTGCCCTTGTCTTTCCCGGCGCTCGCTTCGTTCGCGATCTTCCAGTTCCTTTGGGTCTGGAACGACCTTCTGATCGCCATGGTGTTCCTCGGCACCGACAAGGATCATCTGGTGCTGACGGCAGCCCTGAACGCTCTGCTCGGCTCGCGCGGCGGCAATTGGGAAATCCTCACGGCCTCCGCCTTCGTCACCATTATTATTCCGCTCCTCGTCTTCTTCGGTCTGCAGCGCTATCTCGTGCGCGGTCTGCTCGCCGGGTCGGTGAAGGGGGGCTGACCGAAGACCTTTCTACTCATACAGGACCTACGCAGAATGAGCATTGCCTCTCAATCGATTTCGACGGTGGACAAAGACTGGTGGCGCGGAGCGGTGATCTATCAGATCTACCCGCGCTCCTATCAGGACTCCAACGGCGATGGCATCGGCGATCTGAAGGGGATCGCCGTCCGCCTGCCACACGTTGCCTCCCTGGGCGTCGACGCGATCTGGATTTCGCCGTTCTTCACCTCCCCCATGCGTGATTTCGGCTATGACGTCTCCAACTATGAGGATGTCGATCCGATCTTCGGTACGCTTGCCGATTTCGATGTGATGGTGGCTGAAGCGCATCGCTTGGGCATCAAGGTGATGATCGATTTGGTGCTGTCGCACAGTTCCGACCGCCATCCCTGGTTTGTCGAAAGCCGGTCGAGCAAGGACAATCTCAAGGCCGACTGGTATGTCTGGGCCGATGCCAAGCCGGACGGCACGCCGCCCAACAACTGGCTGTCGATCTTTGGCGGTTCCGCCTGGGCCTGGGATCCGACCCGCATGCAATATTACATGCATAACTTCCTGATCTCGCAGCCCGACCTCAACCTGCATAATCCCGAGGTTCAGGACCGGCTGCTGGATGTCGTGCGCTTCTGGCTCGATCGCGGCGTCGACGGCTTCCGCCTCGATACCATCAACTTCTATTTCCACGACCGGGAACTGCGCGACAACCCCGCGCTGGAGCCGTCGCGCCGCAATGCTTCCACCGCCCCGGCGGTCAATCCCTATAACTTCCAGGAGCATCTCTACGACAAGAACCGCCCGGAGAACCTGAAGTTCCTGCAGCGTTTCCGCGCCGTGCTCGACGAATATCCGGCGATCGCCGCCGTCGGCGAAGTCGGCGACAGCCAGCGCGGGCTCGAAATCGTCGGCGAATACACCTCCGGCGGCGACAAGATGCACATGTGCTACGCCTTCGAGTTCCTGGCGCCGGACCCGCTGTCGCCGGATCGCGTGGAAGACGTCATGAAGGATTTTGCTGTTGCCGCGCCGGAAGGCTGGGCCTGCTGGGCATTTTCAAACCATGACGTCGTGCGCCATGTCAGCCGCTGGGGCAGCCTGGTTGCCGATCGCGATGCGCTTGCCAAGCAATATGCGGCCCTGATCCTGACACTGCGCGGCTCGGTCTGCCTCTATCAGGGCGAAGAGCTTGGCCTGACGGAAGCCGATCTCGCCTATCAGGATCTGCAGGACCCTTACGGCATCCAGTTCTGGCCGGAATTCAAGGGGCGCGATGGCTGCCGCACGCCGATGGTCTGGGACAGCCAGGTCACCCAGGGTGGTTTCTCGACCGTGAAACCCTGGCTTCCGGTGCCGGTAGAGCATATCCTGCGCGCCGTCAGCGTGCAGAATGGAGATGAGAATTCGGTGCTGGAGCAATATCGCCGCTTCCTCACCTTCCGTAAGCAGCACCCGGCCTTCGCCAAGGGCGAGATTGCGTTTACGGAACCGCAGGGCGACGTGCTGCTTTATACGCGTCACTATGGCAGCGAAACCATTCTCTGCGTGTTCAACATGAGCGCGACGGAGACGACGGCAACCCTGCCCGAGGGGAGTTGGCAGGCACTGGCCGGTCACGGTTTTGCAAGCAATAACTATGGCAACAAGATCGATATTCCGGCTTGGGGCGCTTACTTCGCGCGTCTGGCCTGAGTGTTTGGGAGGAGGAGAGCATAGATGACAGGGCTTGTTCTAAAGGACATCCGAAAATCATACGGGAATGTGCATGTTCTGCATGGCATCGATCTGGATATCCAAGAGGGCGAATTCATCGTCTTCGTCGGCCCGTCCGGATGCGGCAAATCCACATTGCTGCGTATGATCGCCGGGCTTGAGAGCATCACCTCCGGCGACATGCTCATCGCAGGGCAAAAGGTCAACGAGGTGCCGCCGTCAAGACGTGGCATCGCGATGGTCTTCCAGTCCTATGCTCTCTATCCACACATGACGGTCTTCGACAACATGGCTTTCGGCATGCGCATTGCCGGGGAAAGCAAGCAGGAGATCGACCGCCGCGTTCGCGCTGCCGCAGCGAGCCTTCAGCTCACGCAATATCTTGAGCGTCTCCCCAAGGCCCTTTCGGGCGGTCAGCGCCAGCGTGTTGCAATCGGCCGCGCCATCTGCCGCAACCCCAAGGTCTTTCTGTTCGACGAGCCGCTATCGAACCTCGACGCCGCGCTGCGCGTCGCGACACGTATCGAGATCGCCAAACTCAGCGACTCCATGCCCGAGACGACGATGATCTACGTTACCCACGACCAGGTGGAAGCCATGACCTTGGCGGACCGCATCGTCGTCTTGTCGGCCGGTCGCGTGGAGCAGGTGGGCGCGCCGCTCGAACTCTATGAACACCCGGCCAACCTCTTCGTGGCGAAGTTCATCGGCTCGCCGGCCATGAACATCATCCCGGCGACGGTCACCGGAACCGGCGCAACGACGACGGTGACGCTGACGGGCGGCAAGACGGTGATGCTCGACATTGCGACGGCGGCATCCGAGCAAGGCAAGACCGCAAGCTTCGGCGTTCGCCCGGAAGACCTGCGGATCGCGACTGACGAGAACTACCTCTTCGAGGGCGAGGTCTCCATCGTCGAAGCCCTGGGCGAGGTTACGCAACTTTATATCGAGGGCCTGGTGGATGGTGAGCCGATCATCGTCAAGATACCGGGCATCGCAGACGTTAAGCGCGGGCAGAAGATGCGCTTTGCGGCCGATAGGCAGAAGCTGCATCTCTTCGATGCTGATGGCCACACCTATCGTAAGCAATAAGGCATCCTCCCAAGGGTGCGGGAGCGCTAGTCCAAGTGTAGAAATACAATAAAATGCAACTTGGTCTAGCGCTTCCAAACCTTCTGTTAAATACCCGCTGATAGCCTGAGGTTCGTAATATACTTCAGGGATTTACGATAATGGCAGCTTCCGGCACCGCTAACCCAGGCCAACATTTCCTCAACAAGGAAGAGTCCTTCATGTACGACCGCGAGGTGCGGTATCGGATGGAGGACACGATGAACGCCGCGCGGATCGAATATACCGAAAAAGGCGTCATGAACCTGGCGTCGCGCCGCTGCGATATCATCCGCATCTCGCAGAGCAGCGCAGTCCTGGCGATCCTCACACAATATAATCTGCCAAAGCAGTTCTATCTCGACATCCCCGATGCCCGCATCACCAAGGTCGGTTGCATCCTGATGAAGGTTTATCCCAACAACACCATCGAGGTCCGTTTCCTGCGCCTGTTGTCGGAAAAGGAAATGAACAAGATCTTCGTCTACAGCACCCATCCGTCGCATCGCGACCGCGTGCTCGATATCCGCGCTTAATTTCGACCGAAAAAAAGAGCCCGCGCGGCAGATGCTGCGCGGGCTCTTTTTGGGGCTGTTATTGTCTCAATGACGGAACAGGACGCTGGCGCCCTGATCGGCCGGGCCGGCGGCGCGGCGGAAGGGGGCGAAGAGGTCGCGGCCCATGCCGAATTCATTCTCGGAGAGATCGGCAACGACGGGCTCGCGTTCGGCCATGTCGGCGGCGTCGACCAGCACCTCCAGCGTACCGGCAATCGCATCGATGCGGATGATGTCGCCTTCCTTGATGCGGGCAATCGGTCCGCCCTCGACGGCTTCGGGGGTGACGTGAATGGCGGCCGGGACCTTGCCGGACGCGCCGGACATGCGCCCATCGGTCAGCAGCGCCACGCGGAAACCGCGATCCTGCAGCACGCCGAGTGCGGGCGTCAGCTTGTGCAGCTCCGGCATGCCGTTCGCCTTCGGTCCCTGGAAGCGGACGACGGCGACGAAATCGCGGTTCAGCTTACCGTCCTTGAAGGCCTGCTGCATTTCGAGCTGGTCGTGGAAGATG
Organism: Martinezella paranaensis; assembly: GCF_014200235.1. NCBI lineage: Bacteria > Pseudomonadati > Pseudomonadota > Alphaproteobacteria > Hyphomicrobiales > Rhizobiaceae > Martinezella > Martinezella paranaensis. Next base: position 68,376 of record NZ_JACHBI010000001.1, read on the forward strand.
ACGGCCGGCGCTTCGACGATATGGCGCTCCGGCTTGACGGCGGAAATCTTGATGACCGCCTTGCCGATATTGCCGCGCAGCATCTTCAGGCCGCCATTGCCCTGGAAGGGCGTCTCGATGCTTGCCAGGACCTTCGGATCGCCACTCTTTTCCGGTGCCGGTTCACGGACGACGCCGCCATCGGCGCCGATCTTCACCTCGATCGAATAGGCGGAAAGCCCCTGGCCGGCGACGGTGCGGACATCGTCGTGCAGCAGCCCCTTCTTCAGAAGCTCCTTGATCAGGAAGCCCATGCCGCCGGCGGCATGGAAGTGGTTCACGTCGGCAAGCCCGTTCGGATAGACGCGGGCGAGCAGGGGGATGATGTCCGAAAGCTCGGAAATGTCCTGCCAGGTCAGCATGATGCCGGCTGCCCGCGCCATGGCGACGAGGTGCATCGTGTGATTGGTCGAGCCGCCAGTCGCATGCAGGCCGACGACGCCGTTGACGATCGAGCGCTCGTCGATCATCTCGCCGGCAGGCGTGAATTCGTTGCCCATGGCGGTAATGGCGAGCGCGCGCTTGGTGGCTTCGCGCGTCAGCGCTTCGCGCAGCGGCGTGCCGGGATTGACGAAGGAGGCGCCAGGCATATGGAAGCCCATGATCTCCATCAGCATCTGGTTGGAATTGGCCGTGCCGTAGAAGGTGCAGGTGCCGGGGCCGTGATAGGACTTCGATTCCGCTTCAAGAAGCTCGGCGCGGCCGACCTTGCCTTCGGCATAGAGCTGGCGCACGCGGGACTTCTCGTCGTTCGGCAGGCCCGAGGTCATCGGCCCGGCCGGAATGAAGACGGCCGGCAGATGGCCGAAGGAGAGAGCGGCGATGACGAGGCCGGGCACGATCTTGTCGCAGACGCCGAGGAAGACGGCCGCATCGAACATATTGTGCGACAGGCCGACACCGGCCGACATGGCGATCAGGTCGCGCGAGAAGAGCGAGAGTTCCATGCCGGGCTGGCCCTGCGTGACGCCGTCGCACATGGCCGGCACGCCGCCGGCAACCTGGGCGATGCCGCCTGCCTCTGCGGCCGCCTCGCGGATGATCGCGGGATAGGTCTCGAAGGGCTGATGCGCCGAGAGCATGTCGTTATAAGACGTGATGATCCCGAGATTGGGCACGCGGTCGCCCGCCAATGCCTCTTTCTCGGTGGGGGAACAGACGGCAAAGCCATGCGCGAGGTTGGCGCAGCCGAGCACGGCGCGCTGTGCGCCCACTGTTGCGGCATTGCGCAGGCGGTCCAGATAGCGCTCGCGTGTTGGCTTCGAGCGCTCGATGATGCGTGTAGTGATCGCGGAAATGCGGGCGTCAGCGGCCATGGTCGATCTGCCTCCGTCTGTTGCGCGGTGCCCTGAAGATCGCTTCGATCTGTCTTGGTGGAGGGCGTGGCGCGAGGTTCAAAAGTCAATGCTTTGCCGGTGCGCCCTTACGGGCACATGGCGCAGCACATGTTGCTGTGTCTTTCAGGGTTCGATGACGAGGCCTGTCGGCCGTATCAGGGAGCCCAATAAATCTCGACCGGAGAGGCAGCCCGGCGCAGAACGGCGCGGATGGGCATCTCGGTCTCTTCGCCCGGCGCTTCCGCTTTGGCGAGAACGCCTTTCTTGCCTTCTCCCTCGATATGGAGCACCAGCAATCTGGCATCCTGAAGGCTGGAGAAGGTGAAGGTCAGCCGGGGTTCGCCGGCTCCTTCGGCTTCCATCGTAATGATGCCGCGCGGGCTCTTCGCATCGAGCGCCGCTACGAGATTGCTCCCGCCCGGAAAAAACGAAGCCGTGTGGCCATCATTGCCCATGCCGAGGATGGCGACGTCAAAGGGAAAGCCGATGCACTTGGTCTTTTCCGTGGCGATGACGGCGGCTTCCTCGACGGAAGGCACGTCCTGGTAAAGCGGAAAGAACTGTGCCGCCGCCGCCTTGTCCTTCAGCAGGTTTTCCTGAACGAGCAGGTGGTTCGAGCGCGGATTGTCAGCCGGCACGAACCGTTCGTCGACAAGGGTAATCGTCACCTTGCTCCAATCGAGCGAACGCGATGACAGCGTTTGAAAGAAGACCTTCGGCGTCGAACCGCCGGAGACCGCAATGCTTGCCGAGCCGCGGGCGGCGATGGCGGCCGAGAGAACCTCGACCACCTTGTCCGCGAGCTTGCCGGCGAGTTCGGCGCCATTGGCGAAAGCATGCATGTTCGCTGTCATCGTCCTCGTCCCAGGTTAGATATCGTCATGCCAGGTGCGGCCGTCACGCTCGATCAGAGCGATGGCCTGGCTCGGACCCCAAGTGCCGGCGGTATAACCCTGCACCGGCTGACTGGTGGCTTCCCAGCCCTTGAGGATCGGATCGACCCATTCCCATGCGGCTTCCACTTCGTCGCGGCGCATGAACAGCGTCTGGTTGGAACGGACGACGTCCATCAGCAGGCGTTCATAGGCGTCCGGGTTACGGACATTGAATGCCGAAGCGAAGCTCATGTCGAGCGAGACATTGCGCAGGCGCATGCCACCCGGACCCGGGTCCTTGATCATCAGCGACTGCTTGACGCCTTCGTCCGGCTGCAGGCGGATGATCAATTGGTTGGCGACGATGCGGCCGGCGGCCTGATCGAAAATGTTGTGCGGGATCGGCTTGAAGGTAATGACGATTTCCGACATGCGGCCAGCAAGACGTTTGCCGGTGCGGATGTAGAAGGGAACGCCGGCCCAGCGCCAGTTGCCGATTTCGGCCTTGATGGCGACGAAGGTTTCGGTGTTGGAAACGCCGCCTTCCAGCTCGTCGAGATAGCCCTTGACTGGGCCGCCTGCCGAAGCGCCGGCGCGATACTGGCCGCGAACCGTCGCCTGCTCGACATTGGAAGCGTCGATCGGCTTCAGGGCGCGCAGAACCTTCAGCTTTTCGTCGCGAACGGCTTCGGAGTCCATCGAGGACGGAATTTCCATCGCGGTCAAGCAGAGGAGCTGCAGGATGTGGTTCTGCACCATGTCGCGCAGCGCGCCGGCCGTGTCGTAGTAGCCGGCGCGCCCTTCGAGGCCGACCGCTTCCGCAACCGTGATCTGCACATGGTCGATGTGGTTGGCGTTCCACAGCGGCTCATAAAGCGCGTTGGCAAAGCGCAGCGCCATCAGGTTTTGCACCGTTTCCTTGCCGAGATAGTGGTCGATGCGGAAGATCTGCTCTTCCCTGAAGACCTTGCCGATCGTGTCGTTGAGCTGCAGGGCGGAAGCGAGATCGCGACCGATCGGCTTTTCGACGACGATGCGGGTCTGCTTGGTGATTAGCTTGTGCTCGTGAATCTTCTGCGAGATGTCGCCGAAAATGCCGGGAGCGACGGCGAGATAGAAAGCGCGGACGCGGTCCTTGCTTTCGTCCAGAAGCTTCTTGAGATGATCCCAGCCAGCATCGCTGCGCGCATCGACCGGCACGTAGAACAGGCGCGCGCAGAATTTCTTCACTTCCGCATCGTCGTATTCACCCTTTTTCAGGTGCTCTTTCAGCGCCGCTTCGGCGAATTTGCGGTATTCTTCATGCGACAGCGCGCTGCGCGATGCGCCGATGATACGAGTCGGCTCGGAAAACTGGCCTTCGATTTGACGGTGATAAAGGGCAGGCAGGAGTTTGCGCTCAGCAAGATCGCCGCTGCCGCCGAAAACGACATAGTCAAATGGTTCAACGGGAATGATTTGGCTGCTCATGAGGGATCTCTCAATCGGTCTTGGTTGAGGCCCCTTTTAATCTAATCGATTTAAAAAGGCCAGTGTGCATCGCAAAATTCAGACTCGGCTTTTTAGAGCGGATTGCCGAAAGAGGAAATCCGCTCCGGATCTAAAACCTGTCGCGCAACGCAAACCACGAGAGCGCCAGGAACAGGAGAGGCGCCCGCATGCGGGCACCGCCGGGAAAGGGCGGGATGTTCAACGCCTTGAAAAGCGCAAGGTCGTCGGCGTTCCCGAGAACCGTTTTCGCATAGAGTTTACCGCAATAATTTGACAGCATGACTCCGTGTCCGGAATAGCCGCCGATGGACGTGACGCCTGGCATGACGTCGCGCACGAAAGGCTGGCGCGGCATGGTGATGCCGACAGATCCGCCCCAGGCATGGGTGATGTTGATATTGCCGAGGGCAGGGTAGATTTCGGCGATCTGGCGGCGGATGTGCTGCGTTATGTCGCGCGGGTTATCTGCGGTATAGGCCTCGCGCCCGCCGAACAGCAGACGCCCATCCTTCGACTTGCGGAAATAACGCACCACGAATCGCGAATCCGCCACTGCTTCGCCGCCGGGCAGGACATCGGGAAATTTGTCGAGCGGCTCGGTAGCGCCGATGAAAGAGCGAATCGGCATCACATGGCTTGCGGTCACCGGCTCCAGATTGCCGATATAGCCGTTGCAGGCAATCAGCACGCGGTCGGCGGTGATCGTGCCGCTGTCGGTCTCGATCAGCGTCTTGCCGCCGGATTGCCGGATCGCCTTCGCCGGCGTCATTTCGAAGAGCGAAGCACCGGCGGCCTGCGCTACCCGCGCGAGGCCGATCAGAAGCTTCAGCGGATGGATATGGCCCGTGCCCATATCCCTGACGCCATAGAGATAGAGCTTTGAGCCGAGCCGCTCCTGGGTTTCGGCCTGATCCATGAAGCTCACATGCGGATAGCCATAGCGCGTCGCGGCGATTTCGGCGTTCTCCATATAGGCGCGCTTGTAGCTCCGCTTGTGGGTGACATTCATCTGGCCGGGCATGAAGTCGATGTCGATGCCCTGCTCGGCGGCAAAGTCGAGAAGATGGCGCTTGGCGTCCTCGGCAAGATCGAACAGTGCCTTTGAACGCTCGTAGCCGATCTTCTCTTCGAGCTCCTCGGGCCAGGAGCGTTGGCCGGTGCCGAGCTGGCCGCCATTGCGGCCGGATGCGCCGTCGCCGAAGCGGTTGGCATCGATCAGCACCACATCGACGCCGCCCTTGGCAAGATTGTAGGCTGCCTGCAGGCCGGTGTAGCCGCCGCCGATGATCGCAACGTCTGCGCGCCGGGAGCCGTCGAGCTTTGGATAGGCCGGGCGAGGGCCGACGGTTGCCTGATACCAGGAAAGCCCAGGCGCTATCGGGCTCTGCCACGCTTCCTGCAATGTCATGGGCGCCCCCTCACACGTTCAGCAGAAGGAATTCACGCTCCCAGGGGCTGATCACCTGCATGAAGGTTTCGAATTCGCCGCGTTTGACGCCGACATAGAGGTCGATGAAGTCCTTGCCCAGCACCTCTTCGAAAGCTGGTTCGTCCTCCAGCAGTGCGATGGCCTCCAGAAGTCCGCGCGGCAGGTCGATCGAACCCTCATTGGCGGAATCTTCGGTCGGTGCGGTCGGCTCCACCTTCTTCATGATGCCGAGCAAGCCGGAGGCGAGCGAGGCCGCGAGCGCCAGATAGGGATTGGCGTCCGAGCTCGGCAACCGGTTCTCGACGCGGCGGGCCTGCGGATCGGAGACCGGCACGCGGAACGCCGTTGTGCGGTTGTCGTAGCCCCAGGCGTTGTTGACTGGGCAGGACATGTTGGGCGCCAGGCGTCGATAGGAGTTCACATAGGGCGCAAGCATCGCCAGCGCATTCGGCACGTAGCGCTGCATGCCGCCGATGAAGTGGAAGAATTCCGGCGAAGGACTGCCGTCCGGATTGGTGAAAACATTCTTGCCGGTCACGATATCGACCACGGATTGGTGGATATGCATCGCCGAGCCCGGCTGGCTCTGGATCGGCTTGGCCATGAAGGTGGCATAGATGCCGTGCTTCATCGCCGCTTCGCGAATGGTGCGCTTGAACATGAACACCTGGTCGGCAAGCTCGATCGGATCGCCATGACGCAGGTTGATTTCGAGCTGTGCCGGACCCTCTTCATGGATCAGCGTATCGATCTCCAGGCCCTGCTTCTCCGAGAAGTGATAGATGTCGTCGATCAATTCGTCGAATTCGTTGATGCCAGCGATCGAATAACCCTGGCCGCCGAGGATCGAGCGGCCCGAACGGCCCTTCGGCGGATGCAGCGGATAGTCCGGATCGTCGTTCTTGGCGACGAGGTAGAATTCGATTTCCGGCGCCACGACCGGCTTCCAGCCACGCTCGCGGTAGAGGCTCATGATGCGCTTCAATACATTGCGCGGTGTGTAGGAGACTTCCTCGCCATCGGAATTGACGATATCGCAGATCACCTGCGCCGTCGGATCGCTCTCCCAGGGCACCACCGAGAGCGTCGAAAGATCGGGCACCAGCTTCAGGTCGCTGTCGCGCGGCTCATAGCGGAAGCTTTCGGTCTCCTCGGGATATTCGCCCGAAATCGTGTGGCGATAGATCGCCGAGGGCAGGGCCAGCGAGGTGTTGGAGGTGAATTTCGAGGTGGGCATCATCTTGCCGCGCGGCACGCCCGCAAGGTCCGGCGTAATGCACTCTATGTCTTCGATCCCGCGTGCCCGCAGCCATTGAGCCGCTTCCTTCCAATTTGCAACGCCGCGCGCCGATCGTAAGCTGGGGGGAACTGTTGCGACTTTCGAGACCTGCAAGGAAGCTTTCAGCGGGGTCTTTTTCGCGGCCATAAAACACCGTATTTGCGTTGATCGGTGATTGCATCATAACGGCAGTTTGCCAATTGGCGAGGGGGAAACCGCTCGGACTTTCGCCATATGATGGAAAAGCGATGATGCGGCGCAGCAATGGGTAAAGGAATGAAACGTGGCCGGCAGATATGATGTTATCGTCCTCGGCGCAGGTGCCGCGGGCATGATGTGCGCCATTCGCGCCGGCCAGCGCGGGCGCTCTGTCGCGGTGCTCGACCACGCCGCAGCGCCGGGCGAGAAGATCCGGATTTCCGGCGGCGGCCGCTGCAATTTCACCAATATCCATGCTGGCCCGAAGAACTTCCTCTCGGCCAATCCGCATTTTGCCAAATCGGCATTGGCGCGCTTCACGCCAAGGGATTTCCTCGCCATGGTCGAAAGCCATGGCATCGCCTGGCACGAGAAGACGCTCGGGCAACTCTTCTGCGACAACAGCGCCAAAGACATCATCCGCATGCTGATCGACGAGATGCGGGCGGCCGGCGTGGAGTTACGGCTGCGCACCGATTTCGGTGCCATCGAACCGATCGCCGGCGGGGGCTACCGGATCGCCACATCGGAGGGTGCTTTGGAGGCAAGCTCTCTGGTCATCGCCACCGGCGGCAAGTCGATCCCGAAAATGGGCGCCACCGGCTTTGCCTATCGCATCGCCGAACAGTTCGGCCTGCCGCTTGTCGAGACCCGCCCCGGCCTCGTGCCGCTGACCCTCGATCCCCAGCTTCTTCAGCGCCTGGCACCGCTTGCCGGCATTGCCGCGCCTGCCGAAATCCGCCATGGCAAGACCGCATTCCGCGAAGCCCTGCTTTTCACCCATCGCGGCTTGAGCGGCCCGGCAATCCTGCAGATCTCCTCTTACTGGCGGGAAGGGGATGAGATCACCGTCGCGATCGAGCCCGAAATCGACATTTTCATCACCCTGAAAACAGCTCGCCAAGCCAACGGCCGGCAATCGGCGCAGACGGCTTTGGCGGAGATATTGCCGAAGCGGCTGGCGCAGCATTTCGCGGAGGGAGAGGGCATGTCGGGCAATATGGCCGATCAACCCGACAGGCGCCTGCAGCAGCTTGCCGCCGCGGTCCAGGCCTGGCCGGTCAAGCCGTCGGGTTCCGAAGGGTATCGGACAGCAGAAGTCACGCTTGGCGGCGTCGATACGGCTTGCCTCGATTCAAAGACGATGCAGGTAAAAACCATCCCCGGCCTCTTTTTCATCGGCGAATGTGTCGACGTCACCGGTTGGCTCGGCGGTTATAATTTTCAGTGGGCTTGGGCCTCGGGCCATGTCGCCGGCGAGGCAGCTTGAAGCGCTCGCTTTGACTTCGTCCAACGCCACACGCGGCCGCGTAACGGAAGCATCTTCGTTGAGGTGCTACTGAAGTAGAACTGCCGGGCAAGGAATCCTACACCTTTCGGACAAATATTCGCTGGGTGCGACAATTGCGGCTAGGCTCTGGTTCCGGCATTTTCCTTTCCTACATCTTTATTGTCCACATTGGCAGTTGCCGGAACGACCTTTTGCCGGTTATCGTGTCAGTGCGAAAATGGGATTTAGGCTCATGAATAGAACACAACGTCGCGCTCGCGCTATTGCAATTGCTCAAACCCGTGACAATGCCAAGTTGGTGGCCATCCGGCTGCTGATGCTGGCGACCGGCGCCACGGCTGCCTGCATTGCTTACCTCGCGGTGCGCAGCTTCTGACATCATCGGCCTGATCGGCTTCGGCCGCCGCCTTCCCGGCGGCCGTCATGTGTGCATACGCCCGACATCCTCTCGGCTGAGGCCTCGCATCCCTGCATTTCAAGGCTTTCTGTCGCTATCAAACGCCCTGTCGCTCATTGGCACGCCGCCTTATCCGAAAATTAATTAATCGAACTCACAATCCCCGAAGATTTTCTGGGGCGTGCTTCTACAACGTAGAGCCGAAGCAATGATTGCCTCCCGACATGGTTGGGACCCCGTCTGCGAAAAATTTTAAGATTGATGGTTGTGTATCCGGTCAGCGCCGTGGCGGCGTCGGCAGGGTGAGTGCGGCGTATGAGAGGCCAGAGGCACCATGTTCATTGACAAGATCCTGTCCCGTTTCAAGATCAAGACGAAGGTTCTGATCTTCGTCCTGCCTTTCGTCATCAGCATTTCCGCCGTAGGCCTCACCGGGCTCTACGCTTCCGGCCTGCTGCAGGGGCGCATGGAAATTTCCAACAGCGTGCTGCAATCGCTGACGGGCTTCAAGAACCTCTACGGTTCGATGGATGACTTCCTGCGCATTACCAACGAACAGCAACGCGACAAGCTCTATCAGGATATCAAGTCGCAGCAGGGCGTTCTGAACGCAACGATGGCCCAGCTCGGCAAGGAAGCGGAGGGCCGCGACAATCTGATGGACGCGACGACCAAGACCGCCGACACCTCGAACGTGGTCGCCAAGCTCTGGACATTGCACGAGCAGGAAGTCGCCTTTCGCAAGGTGATCGAAGACGCGCAGAGGGCGCTGATCAGCGCCCGTTTCAATGTCGACTACGATGGTCAGCAGTTGGAAGACCAGATGCGCAAGGATGAGGCCGACGCGACCGCGACGTTGCGCGCCGCCGACCGCCTGCTGAAGGGGGGCGATTCGCTCGTCTCCGTCGCCGAAGATTTCAACAAGGCCGCAACGCCTGCCGACAAGGTCAAGCTGCTCAAGGACCGATTGCCTGACCTCAACAAGGCGCTACGCGCGATCGATCTCGCTGTGCCGCAGAACCAGAAAAGCGTCGTGCAGTCGCTGGCTGGCACCATCAAGGATCTGACGCCTTTCGCCGAAAGCGCCGATGCTCCGACGGACGATACCATCACCTCGATCGGTCGATTGCTTTCTCGCTTCCGGCAGATGTCTACCTATACGCAGCTCACGGCGACGCAGATGATGCGCCAGGCGACCACGACCTTCGTTCAACTGGATGCTCGTGTCGTCCAGACCAATTCCATTCTGCAGGACACCCGCCGTCTCGAAGCTTCGATCTATTCGCTGCAGCTCGTGCTTGCCGACTTCACCACCAATACTAACAAGGACAATCTCGTTCGTCTGCGTCAGGAAGTCTCCAAGCTTGGCGGCGACATGGATACCCTGAACCAGAGCGCCAAGAACATGGATTTTGCCGGCGATATCGACAAGGCCATCCGTCCGGCGATCAAGTCGATGGATGATGCCGGTGGCAAGCTGGTCGATACCATCGCGCAGCGCATCACCGAATATGCCAGCGCCCGCCAGCAGCTCGATCAGGTCTGGGGTCAGCTCACCGCCTTTGCCGAAACCCAGAAGCAAAGCGCCGGCACGGAGCGCGACCAGGCGAACTACATCTCGATCCTCGCTACCACGCTCGGCATTATCCTCTCGGTCGCCGGCGGCATCGCCCTGGTCCTGACCCTGCAGCGTCCGATCGGTCAGATCACCGCCGCCATGCGCCGCATTGCCGACGGCATGCTGGAAACCGCGATCTCCGGCGAGCAGCGTTACGACGAAATCGGCGACATGGCCCGCGCGCTCGGTATCTTCAAGGAAAACGCGCTCTCGAAGATCCGCATCGAAGAACAGAGCGACGAGGAACGAACCGCCGCCGAGCACGAGCGCCAGCGCAACGATGCCGAAAAGCGCGAGCTCGACCGCCAGATCGACTTCGCCGTCAGCGAGCTTGCCGCCGGCCTCGAGCGCCTGGCTCAGGGCGATATCTCTTCGAGCATCGAAACGCCCTTCATCGGCCGCCTCGAACAGCTCCGCCAGGATTTCAACAGCTCGCTCTCGCGTCTGCAGCAGACGCTCAGCCAGGTGCGCGACAATGTCGAGATGATCCAGAGCAACGGCAGCCAGATGGCAGCCTCGGCCGAGGACCTGTCGAAGCGCACCGAGCAGCAGGCGGCCGCGTTGGAAGAAACCGCCGCCGCTGTGGATGAGATCACCGTCACCGTCCGCTCCTCCGCCGAGCGCGCCAAGGAAGCGGATGCGATCGTGCGCGAAGCCAAGCGCAGCGCCGACGACAGCTCCGTCGTCGTCGGTAACGCTATCGACGCCATGGGGCGTATCGAAGATGCTTCACGCCAGATCGAGCAGATCATCGGCGTCATCGACGAGATCGCCTTCCAGACCAACCTGCTGGCCTTGAATGCCGGTATCGAAGCTGCCCGCGCGGGCGAAGCCGGCAAGGGCTTCGCGGTCGTGGCCATGGAGGTGCGCGAACTTGCGCAACGCTCAGCCGCTGCGGCGCAGGAGATCAAGGGGCTGATCAACAAATCGACCCACGAGGTCAATTCCGGCTCGCAGTTCGTGCAGGAGGCGGGCTCCGTGCTCGCCCAGATCAGCGGCCAGATCGTCACCATCAGCCAGCATGTGGAAATGATCGCGCGCGCCAGCCACGACCAGGCAAGCGCGCTGCAGGGGGTCAACTCATCCGTCAACCAGATGGATCAGATGACACAGAAGAATGCGGCCATGGTCGAAGAAACCACGGCGGCCAGCCGCGAACTGGCCTCCGAAGCGGACGCGCTGCTCTATCTCATCCAGCAGTTCAAGATCGAAGGCGGGCAGGGCGTGGGCTATATGCGAGCAGAAGCCGCCTGACCGCAGCAATCGTCACCATCACAGGCGGACCGGCCGATATCAGGCCGGTCCGCCTTTTTCGTTTTGAACCATGCATAGCCGGCATCGAGAGCGTTCGCGAACCAGGTAAATAGCGCCCAGGGGTCGCGGCCATATTCCTGATAGAAAGCGTCCTCGTTGCGGCGCCATTGCGCCTGGCGGGCGTCGTTCTCCAGTTGGATAATTCTAGCTAAGGCGATGCAATCGATCATGGGAAGTCTCCATATTGGGAGGCATCCCTTCAATTACACAGAGGAATTTTCTTTATAAACGACCATTTTCCCCTTATATTTTTCAGTTATGAAAAATGCTCTTTGGGATTCCTATCAACTTTTCCTCGATGTCGCCCGCGGCGGCGGGCTGACGGGCGCTGCATCTTCAAGCGGGTTGAGCCCGGCAACGATCGGCCGGCGCATGCTGGACCTGGAGAGCCAGATCGGGCGTTCGCTCTTCCAGCGCAGCCAGACGGGCTATGTGCTGACCGGCGACGGCCAGGAGCTGTTCGATCAACTGCTGGAGATGGAAGCGGCTGCGCGTAAGATCGAGAGCTGGCAGCGCGACGCCCAGGGTGCGGCAATCGTCCGGATCGCGGCGGGCACCTGGGTCGGCTGGCTGCTCAGCCAGAACATGCCATCGATCTGCTCCGAACGCGACGGCTTCCGCATCGATCTGAATCTCGCCGAACGCCGTGCCAGCCTTGCCCATCGCGAAAGCGATATCGGCATCCGCGCCTTCGAGCCGGAGGAGACCAATCTGGCGGCCGTCAAGACCGGCGATGTCGCCTATGCGGCCTATCAAGCCCGCAACATGCGTTTCGCCGGGCCGAGACGCTGGATCGCAGTCGCGGAAGAGGATGCGATCTCCGCCTACCTGCGCTGGCCGCATCAGAACCAGCGCGAGGCGATCGCGGTGACCGTTAACCGGCCACGCTCCCTCTACGATCTCGTGCTTGCGGGAGCGGGCATCGCCGTTCTCCCTTGCTTCGTTGGCGATCTGGAGCCGCGGCTGGAGCGGGTCGGCGAGGAAGTTGCGTCGCTTCGTCACGGGCAGTGGATCGTCATGAACGATGCCGACCGCCATCGCCGCGAAATCCGCACCGTGGTCGATCGCATGACGCGACTGCTGAAGAGCCATGCTGATCTCTTCGCCGGCAACCGGCCTACCTATATATGAAAACCGGCGGCCATGGTCGCCGCCGGTATCTTGATCCCGGATAACGGACCAATGTTCAGCGAGCCGCGTCGCCCCAGCGATATTCCACCGTCGCGTCGTCCAGCTTTGCCTTCAGCGCCGGATCGAGCTTGAGGTCGATGGCGGCAAGCGTGTCGGTCAACTGGTCCGGGCGGCTGGCGCCGATGATGGCGGAGGTGATCACCGGATTGGCGGCCACCCAGGCGACGGCAAGCTGGGTGAGCGAATGGCCGGCTTCATCGGCGATGCCGCGCAGTTTCTCAATGGTCTCGAATTCGCGTTGGTGCCAGTAGCGCTGCAGATAGTTGGCGCCGGCACTGCGCAATTGCGAGCTGAACCGGCCTTCCGTCGGCGCGACGTCATGCCTGTGTTTGCCAGTCAAAAGGCCGCCTGCGATCGGATTGTAGGGAATGACGGCGATGCGCTGTTCCTCCACGAGCGGCAACAGCTCGCGCTCGATCTGGCGGAACAGCAGATTGTAGCGCGGCTGCACGGAGACGAAGCGGGCGGTGTGCAGGACATCGGCGCGGCCGAGTGCGAGCGCCAGCCGGTAGGCAAGGAAATTCGAGACACCGACATAGCGGGCCTTACCCGAACGCACGATGACGTCGAGCGCCTCCAACGTTTCGTCGATCGGTGTTTCGCGGTCGTCGGAATGGAGCTGATAAAGGTCGACGTAATCGGTGCCGAGACGCCGCAGCGACGCATCGATGGCGTCGAGCAGGTGCTTGCGCGATGCGCCCTGGTCCCAGGGAGAGGGACCGACCTTACCAACCGCTTTGGTGGCGACGATGAAGTGGTCGCGCTTGCCCTTCAACCAGCGGCCAAGGATCTCCTCGGTGCGGCCGGCAAGCTGTTCGCCGCCGCCGAGCGGATAGACGTCGGCCGTATCGATGAAGTTGACGCCGGCATCGGTCGCCTTGTCGAGAATGGCATGCGCGATGTCTTCCTGCTCGATCTGCAGGCCGAAGGTCATGGTGCCCAGGCACAGGCGGGAGACGCTGAGACCGGTATTGCCGAATTTTTGATACTGCATGATGGAAACCCTTGGACACGCGGGTTGATTTTGCCCTTGGGGCAGGGCGGCGAAATAGGCGGGAGGCTATTTGTAGGATGAGACGGCCCGATGTTAGCAAAGCTCATCCCGGCATTCACGCGGGAAGCGGGTCTTGCGTTCACAATCACGTGCGCTCCGCATATTGCCGTTTCCGCGGGTGTCGCCTGCCGATTTTCGGCAAATCCGCCAAAGCTCATACTGCCTTGCTTTTCCCCCTTGTGGCCTTCGGAATTCCTTTCTAGTCTGACGGGAAAAACAGAGGGTTGGGTATCGCCGGGATGCCCTTGAACAAACAGGAGAGACCATGAAGTCCATGTTCGCACGGCTGGCAGCAACGGCTTTTGCCGCCGTTTCGCTGGTGACGGCAGCTCAGGCCGAAGACAAGGTCGTCAATATCTACAACTGGTCGGATTACATCGATGATTCGATCCTGGCCGATTTCACCAAGGAAACCGGCATCAAGGTCGTCTACGACACGTTCGATTCCAACGAGACGCTGGAGACCAAGCTCCTTGCTGGCAAGACCGGCTACGACATCGTCGTGCCGACGGCGGACTTCATGCAACGCCAGATCAAGGCAGGCGTGTTCCAAAAGCTCGACAAGTCGAAGCTGCCAAACATTTCCAACATGTGGGACATGGTGATGAAGCGCATCTCCACCTATGATCCCGGCAACCAATATGCCGTCGACTACATGTGGGGCACCAACGGCGTCGGCTACAATGTCGACAAGGTGAAGCAGATCCTCGGCACCGACGACAAGCCGACCCTCGACGTGATCTTCGACCCGAAGGTCGCTGCCAAGTTCAAGGATTGCGGCATTTACATGCTTGACGCGCCGAAGGATGTCATCCCGACGGCGCTGGCCTATCTCGGCCTCGACCCGAACTCGACCAAGCCTGAGGATTTCAAGAAGGCGGAAGCGCTCCTGACGTCGATCCGGCCCTTCATCCGCAAGTTCCATTCGTCCGAATACATCAATGCGCTCGCCAACGGCGATATCTGCCTCGCCTTCGGTTATTCCGGCGACATATTGCAGGCGCGCAACCGCGCCGAAGAGGCGAAGAACGGCGTCCATGTCGACTATTCGATCCCAGCACAGGCGCAGATGTGGTTCGACGTCATGGCGATCCCGGCCGATGCACCGCATGTGGCCGAGGCGCATGCGTTCCTGAACTACATCATGAAGCCGGAAGTCATCGCCAAGGCCAGCAACTTTGTCGCCTACGCGAATGGCAACAAGGCTTCGCAGCAGTTCGTGAACAAGGAAATCCTTGAGGATCCGGCAGTTTATCCGACCGATGAGATCATGAAGCACCTGTTCACGGTGACGCCGTGGGATCCGAAAACGCAGCGCCTGGCGACGCGCTTGTGGACCAAGGTCGTGACCGGTCAGTAAGTCAGACAAAGGCCCGGACGGAAACGCCCGGGCCTTTCCTTGGAGCAATTCCAGGAAAAGTGCGAAGCGGTTTTCCGTCCGGAATGCGCAAAAACAAGGATAGAGCGGGAAAGCGATTCCGTGAAACGCTTTGCCGCTCTAGTGCAATGGTGATCCAGGGCGCGCAGTTCTGGATGGAATAATATGAAATCTGAAGCGCTACCGGATGGGGAAAAGCCGGAGCGGCATTCATTTCGGGGATAGATGATGAAGTCTCTCGGCAATATCCGGCGTTCCTTCGCTCCTTGGGCCGATCCTTCGGCAAAGCCTTATATTTCCTTCAAGAACGTCACCAAGAAGTTCGGCGATTTCACCGCCGTCGACAATCTTTCCCTGGATATCTACAACCGCGAATTCTTCGCCCTGCTCGGCGCATCCGGCTGCGGCAAGTCCACGCTGCTGCGCATGCTGGCCGGCTTCGAGCAGCCGACGACGGGCGAGATCGTGCTGGACGGCCAGAACCTTGCTGGCACGCCACCCTATCGCCGTCCCGTCAACATGATGTTCCAATCCTATGCGCTTTTCCCGCACATGACGGTGGAAAAGAACATCGCCTTCGGGCTGCGCCAGGACGGCATGCCGAAAGCGGAGATCGCCGAACGCGTCGCGCAGATGCTGAAGCTCGTGAAGCTGGAGCAATTTGCCAAGCGCAAGCCGAACCAGCTCTCCGGCGGCCAGCGCCAGCGCGTGGCGCTCGCCCGCTCGATCGCCAAACGGCCGAAGGTGCTGCTGCTCGACGAGCCGCTCGGCGCGCTCGACAAGAAGCTGCGCGAGGAAACCCAGTTCGAGCTGATGGACCTGCAGCAGAGCCTTGGCCTCACCTTCGTCGTCGTGACGCACGACCAGGAGGAGGCGATGACCATGGCTGACCGCATCGCGGTTATGAGCCATGGCAGGGTCGTGCAGGTGGCGACGCCGGCGGAGATCTATGAGGCTCCGAATTCCCGCTTCGTCGCCGACTTCATCGGTGACGTGAACATTCTCGATGGCAATGTCACGCGCGCAAATAGCGGCACGGTCGAGATCGCCGTCGACAATGGCTTCACCTTGCGCACGGCAACCGGCGAAATGCCCACCGAAGGCAGCCGTGCGGGCTTCGCCATTCGGCCGGAAAAGCTACGTGTCACGCCGCGGCCGCCCGCCAACGCCTCGGTCAATGCCGCAGAGGGCGAGATCTGGGATATTGCCTATCTCGGCGACATGACGGTGCTCCACGTCAAGCTGAAGAGCGGGCAGGTCGTGAAGGCCTCGTCGCTGAATGCGGTACGCGCTGTCGAGGAGCCTTTCGCCTACGATCAGGACGTCTGGGTCTCCTTCGATGAAAATGCCGGCGTGCTGCTGAAGGATTGATCATGAGGACGCTCGGCTCATCCATCTACCAGCGCCTCGTCATCATCGTTCCTTATGCCTGGCTGCTGATCTTCTTTCTCGCGCCCTTCCTGATCGTCTTCCGCATTTCGCTGTCGACGAAGGCGCTCTCGGTTCCGCCCTATGATCCGGCTTTCAATTGGTCGGACAGTTTCAGCGATTGGTGGGACAAGCTGCAGAGCATGTCCTTCGACAACTACACCTGGCTGGCCGGCGATCCGCTCTATTTCAACGCCTATGTCCAGAGCCTGAAGATTTCAGGCATATCGACGATCCTGACGCTGATCATCGCCTATCCCATTGCCTACGGCATGGCGCAGGCGCCGCGCAGCATTCGCCCGACGCTGCTGATGCTGGTCATCCTGCCGTTCTGGACGAGCTTCCTGATCCGCGTCTATTCCTGGATGTCGATCCTGAGCACGACGGGCTTGCTCAATCAATTGCTGATGGCGCTTGGCATCATCCACGAGCCGCTGGTGATCCTGAACACCAATACCGCCGTCTATATCGGCATGGTCTATTCCTATCTGCCTTTCATGGTGCTGCCGCTCTATTCCTCGCTGGAAAAGATGGACGGCACCCTGATCGAGGCGGCGCAGGATCTCGGCTGCACGCCGATCGGCGCCTTCTGGCGCGTGACCTTCCCGCTGTCGATCCCCGGCGTCATCGCCGGCTGCATGCTGGTTTTCATCCCTGCGGTCGGCGAGTTCGTTATCCCCGATCTGCTCGGCGGTTCCGAAACGTTGATGATCGGCAAGGTGTTGTGGAGCGAGTTCTACGGCAATACCGACTGGCCGCTGGCGTCGGCAGTGGCGACCATCCTGCTGCTCGTGCTGGTCGTGCCCATCGTCTTCTTCCAGCATATACAGGCGAAAGCCGATGAGAAGGGGAGGTAAGCCATGACCCGCTGGTCCCGCTTCAACATCGTATCCGTGACACTCGGTCTCGCCTTCCTGTATTTGCCGATCCTGCTGTTGGTCATCTATTCCTTCAACGCCTCGCGGCTGGTCACGGTCTGGGGCGGCTTCTCGACGCAATGGTACGGCCATCTGCTTCGAAACAACGACATGCTCAACGCCGCCTGGCTGACGGTGCGCATCGCCCTGTTTTCGGCGACGATCGCCACCGTCCTCGGCACGCTCGCGGCGCTGACGCTGGTGCGCTACACGCGCTTTAACGGCCGCATCCTGTTTTCCGGCATGATCTACGCTCCGCTGGTCATGCCTGATGTCATCACCGGCCTGTCGCTGTTGCTGCTCTTCGTCACCGCCGGCCTCGATCGCGGCTTCTGGACGATCGTCATGGCGCATACGACGCTGACCATGTGCTTCGTCGCGGTCGTCGTGCAGTCCAGGCTTCTGAGCTTCGACCGCTCGATCGAGGAGGCAGCGCTCGATCTCGGCGCGCCGCCGGTGCGCACCTTTTTCGAGATTACGCTGCCGATCATCGCGCCGGCCGTGTTTTCCGGATGGGTGCTAGCGCTGACGCTGTCGCTGGATGACCTGGTGATTGCCACATTTGCTTCGGGGGCCGGCGCCAAGACTTTGCCGATGTTGATCTACAGCCAGGTGAAGCTCGGCGTGACGCCTGAGATCAACGCCATCTGCACCATCCTGATCGGTGTCGTCACCGTCGGCGTCATCTGCGCCTCGATCGTGACCAAGCGTCGCGAAGTACAGCGCCAGAGGGACGAGCAGGCGGCCGCCGCGGCATAGGGCAAGCCCGCCGTAGGTGGCGCCTATTGTTGCTGTGGCTGCTGACCGGGTTTTTGCAGCAGCGTCGTGACCGGCGAGATCACCGGGTCCGGCCAGGTGCCCCCGATGAAAAAGGGCAGCATTGGCAGCTCCGCCGCATTGGCCGGGTTGCTTGCCTGCATCGTGCCCGACAGCGCCAGTCCGTTACTGCGGAAGGGAATGACGCCGTTCAGCGTCACCGTTTCGTTGCGGCCTACGATCTTGGCACTGTGAACTTCGACCGATCCCTTGGCAAAGCTCGCATCGACATCGACGCTGTCGAAGTCGAAGGATGTATCGCCGATATCGCTCATCCGGAAAAAGCCCTTTTGGGAGGCAAGCGCACGGAAGGTGGAGATGTTGAACTGCCGGAAGGAACCGGTGGCCGAGGTGAAATGCATCTTGCCGGCGACATCGCTGAGATTGGCGGCCCAGATCGGCTTCGAAGTGCTGAGCGAAAGATCGAGAGATCCGGTCGTCAGCGGCAGAGGCCCTACAAGGTTGAGCCGGGTGAACAGCCCGCCGAAATCGGCATCGTGGATGGAGATCTGCAATTTGCCGCCGCCATCGAAGTCATTTTGCGTGACCTCCAGATGCGAGGTGAGTTCTCCACCCTCGAAGCCGCTATCGCCGATATCGAATTTTGCCTTGCCGCCCGCGACCAGCAGGCTGGCGCCGATATCATCGAACTGGAAGGGACCGAGCACGGCTTTGTTCGACGAGAGCCGCATATCCAAATCGAGGCGCTGCAGCGGATTGCCGTTGAGCAAGGCGTCGATGGCGGTATCGGCAGCGAGCCGCATGGAGAAGGCTGCCAGGAACGGATTGAGATTCATCTGGTCGAAGGCGAGCGTTCCGGAAATCTTCGGCTTGCCACCCGTGGGATAGCTTAGGTCCATGACGCCGGAGGCAGCGGAATCGTTGACCTTGAAGCTCAGATTGTTGAAGCGAAGGCCATTCGGGATTGCCGCGACGTCGGCATTGAGGGAGACGTTTCGCAGCGTATCGGCGCCCGGCAGATGTTCTCCGCTCCAGGTCAGGAAGGAGGGCACATTCGGCACACTCAGATCCAGATTTCCGGCGAGCGCGGAAAAATTGGAAATACTGGTGGCGCCGGTATAGGCCCAATTGATCAGCGAAGAGGAGAAGCTTGTCTTCGCATCGACGCTTTTGCCGGCAAAGAGCAGCAGGGGCTGGGCGGAATTGAAATCGATCTTGACGTCCTGACCGTTGAGCCGCGCCAGGATGACGGCAGTCATCGCCCCAGACAGCCGCGGCCAGGAGATGTCGGCATTGACGCTGGTCATCTTGTAGAGATTGCCACTGCGATCGTCCGTCATCTCGACGCTGCCGTCCTCGATGGTCAGCATGCCGATGACGGCATCCTGATCCTTGCTTATCGGCGTGCTCTGGTTGGAGGATGTCTCCACCCGTTCGATTGCTTTGGACAGCAGCCCCTCATTCGTCCAGTCGATCAGACCGGTCTCGTCGCGCCGGATATAGATCACCGGCCGCACGAAATGGAATTCATGAAAATGCGCGCGTCCGCGCAGTGCCGCAAACAGCGAGAAATCCGCCGAGAGGCTGTCGACGTGGCCGAGCACCTTGCCGTTTTTCGTCGGTTCGCGGATGGTGATCTGGTTGAGCGTCACGCGCGGCGTCGGCCAGAATTCCAGCGTCGGCGTGCCCTCGATCTGGGCGCGATATCCCGTCCAGTCCGACAGCGCGTTCTCGATGCCGGCGCGAACCAGGCCGCTGGAAATCAGGAAAGGAGCGGTTGCTCTGAAGACGGCGAAGACGATGATGATGGTGAGAAGGACAATACCCGTGGTGCGCGCAACGGCAGGTAGCCAGCGCGAGGCCGATCGCATCGTTATCAACCACTTCTTGTTCCTCGACGCTCTCATGATCCAACTCAGACTTTCATACGGATAGCGCTGATATGCCTGCGTTTGCCGGATATAGGAAATGATCGGCGGATGCAAACATTGTACAGCGGGAATGCCGACAACTCAGTGACTTTATAATGCGCTGCAGCATGGTATATAAGCCGAAAACCGGAGGAGATAATATGCGAGACAGTCAGCCGCTCTGGACGCCATCGGATGAATTTCGCCGGCAGAGCCCGATGTTCGTCTTCATGGAAGACTGCAACCGACGCTTCGGCCTTTCGCTCTCCGATTTCGCCAGCCTGCATGCCTGGTCGATTGCCGACCGTGAAACCTTCTGGACGGCAGTGTGGGATTTCTGTGGCATCAAGGGAAAACGCGGCGAAAGGGCGCTAATTAATGGCGACCTGATGCTGGAGGCGCGTTTCTTTCCCGATGCCGAGCTGAATTTCGCTGAGAACCTTTTGTCGAAAAGCGGCGAGGGCGATGCGTTGGTCTTCTGGGGCGAAGACAAGGTGCGCGACCGCTGGTCCTGGGATCGGCTCTCGGCCATGGTATCGCGCCTGCAGCAGGCCTATCGCGCCCTTGGCATCGGCAAGGGTGACCGCATCGCGGCGATGATGCCGAATATGCCGGAAACCATCGCCTGCATGCTGGCCGCCGCCTCGATCGGCGCCATCTGGTCCTCCTGCTCCCCGGATTTCGGCGAGCAGGGCGTCTTGGATCGTTTCGGCCAGATCGAGCCGAAACTCTTCATCGCCTGCAGCGGCTATTGGTACAGCGGCAAATTGCAGGATGTGACGGCAAAGGTCAGTGCCATCGCGCAGCGCCTCGGCGCGCCTGCCGTCATTGTTCCCTACGCCGGCGATGCCGATGCGGTCGCGGCTGTGACGCCGGATGCAAGAACGTTGGATGCGTTCATCGCGCCCTTCGAGGCGAAGTCCGTCGAATTCGTGCCGCTGCCATTTTCGCATCCGCTGTTCATTCTGTTTTCCTCGGGCACGACGGGCGTGCCGAAATGCATCGTCCATTCGACCGGCGGCGCATTATTGCAGCTCATCAAGGAGCACCGCCTGCATTGCGGCGTGGTCCCCGGCGAAAAGGTCTTCTACTTCACCACCTGCGGCTGGATGATGTGGAATTGGCTGGTGACCGGGCTTGCCGCTGGCGCTACGCTCTGCCTCTATGACGGTTCGCCCTTCGCGCCGGATGGCAATATCCTGTTCGACTATGCGCAGGCGGAGAAGTTCGCCGTGTTTGGCACCTCGGCCAAATATATCGATGCAGTGCGCAAGAGCGGCTTGACGCCGAAGACGTCGCACGACCTTTCCAGCCTGCGGCTGATGACGTCCACCGGCTCGCCGTTGTCGCCGGAAGGCTTCTCCTTCGTCTATGAGGGCATCAAGGACGACATCCAGCTTGCCTCCATCTCGGGTGGCACCGATATCGTTTCCTGCTTCGTGCTCGGCAATCCCTTGCAGCCGGTTTGGCGCGGCGAAATCCAGGGGCCTGGCCTCGGCCTTGCCGTCGATGTCTGGAACGAAGAGGGTAAGCCGGTGCGCGGCGAAAAGGGCGAGCTTGTCTGCGCCAAAACCTTTCCGTCGATGCCGGTGATGTTCTGGAACGATCCTGATCGTGTCAAATATCACGCCGCCTATTTCGAGCGTTTCGACAACGTCTGGTGCCATGGCGATTTTGCCGAATGGACGGAGCATGGTGGCTTGGTCATCCATGGCCGTTCGGACGCAACGCTCAATCCCGGTGGCGTGCGTATCGGCACGGCCGAGATCTACAATCAGGTCGAGCAGATGCCCGAAGTCCTCGAAGCGCTCTGCATCGGCCAGGATTGGGATGACGACGTGCGTGTCGTGCTTTTCGTCCGCCTGGCCGCGGGCGCGGTGTTGACCGAAGATCTGGCCAAGGCGATCAAGGCCCGCATTCGCACCGGCGCCTCGCCGCGGCATGTACCGGCCAAGATCATCGCCGTCACCGATATTCCGCGCACGAAATCGGGCAAGATTGTCGAGCTTGCTGTCCGCGACGTCGTGCATGGCCGGCCGGTGAAGAACAAGGAAGCGCTCGCCAATCCCGAGGCGTTGGACCTCTTTTCCGGGCTGGAGGAGCTCAAAAACTGATAGTCCCTTAAAACTCATGGGCAAACGCTGACCTATCGGCGGTAACCCGGCGTTAAGAGAGATTGGTCAAAGGTAAAGTCCAACTTGGGGCTGTTCGTATGAGTTAGGACGGCTTGGAGCCGTGAGGCTCCCGAGACATGACGTTGATTGACTCGAGCTTTCGTTAGGCAGCATAGACCTCAAAGGCAGCGCCATCCGCTGCCTTTTTTTCGTTGTGCGCCGCACAAATACGCGCCTGCTCTGTACAATGGCTTGCCGACCAAGTATGTGCACGCCTGAAGAAGAGGCCTGCAACGTGCGGGCCACGACGATCCGCGCCGGCTGGCGCGCGAAGAATTCCGAAAGACAAGATATGACCGAATTCGAAGGCATCGCTCCTGCGATCGCCCAGGCTTTGGCAAAGCGCGGTTACGAAGCGCTGACGCCGGTACAGAAGGCCATGCTCGATCCCGGCCTTGCCGGCAAGGATGCATTGGTTTCGGCCCAGACAGGCTCTGGCAAGACAGTTGCCTTTGGCCTGGCGCTGGCGCCCAGCCTGCTGGAAGGTGCCGAGCGCTTCGGCCCGGCCGGCACGCCGCTGGCATTGGCGATCGCGCCGACCCGCGAACTGGCGCTGCAGGTGCAGCGTGAGCTGGAATGGCTGTATGAACTGACGGGCGCGACCATTGCCTCCTGCGTCGGCGGCATGGACATGCGCACCGAAAAGCGGGCGCTTGAGCGCGGCGCGCATATCGTCGTCGGTACGCCAGGCCGCCTTTGCGACCATATTCGCCGCAATTCGCTTGATATCTCCGGGCTCAAGGCCGTGGTGCTGGACGAGGCCGACGAGATGCTCGATCTCGGCTTCCGCGAGGATCTCGAATTCATTCTGGAAACTGCGCCCGCCGACCGGCGGACGCTGATGTTTTCGGCAACCGTGCCTCGTTCGATCGCAAAGCTCGCCGAAAACTACCAGCGCGACGCCGTGCGTATCGCCACCGCTTCGGAAACCAAGCAGCATGTCGATATCGACTATCGCGCCCTGACGGTCGTCCCGAGCGACAGGGAAAACGCCATCATCAATGTTCTCCGCTATTACGAAGCGCAGAACGCTATCGTCTTCTGCTCGACGCGTGCCGCGGTCAACCATCTGACGGCGCGCTTCAACAACCGAGGCTTCTCCGTCGTTGCGCTTTCTGGTGAGCTTAGCCAGAGCGAACGCACACACGCGTTGCAGGCCATGCGCGACGGTCGCGCCCGCGTCTGCATCGCGACCGACGTCGCCGCCCGCGGCATCGACCTGCCGGGCCTGGAACTGGTGGTTCACGCCGACCTGCCGACCAATCCGGAAACCCTGCTGCACCGCAGCGGCCGCACCGGCCGCGCCGGCCGCAAGGGCGTCAGCGCCTTGATCGTGCCGCTCAGCGCCCGTCGCCGTACCGAACGCCTGCTGGAAGCTGCCCGCATCCGCGCCACCTGGGCAAAGCCGCCGTCAGCCGACGAGGTGAGCCTGCGTGACGATGAGCGTCTTCTCGCCGATCCGGTCTTTGCCGCGCCGCTTGCTGAAGATGAGCAATCGATCGTGCAACAATTGCTGGAGCGCCATGGCGCCGAGCAGGTTGCCGCTGCGTTCCTGCGGCAATATCGGGCCGGCCACTCCGCGCCTGAAGAACTGCAGGACGTGCCCGCCGAAGGCGAGCGCAGAAAGCCACGCCGCGACGATTTCCCCGTCACTCACCACGACGGGCCGTCCGCCGGACGCAACGACTTCACCGACGGCGTCTGGGTGTCGCTCTCGGTCGGCCGCAAGCAGAATGCCGAGCCGCGCTGGCTGATCCCGATGCTCTGCCGCAATGGCAACCTGACCAAGCGCGACATCGGCGCAATCAAGATGCAGCCCGAGGAAACCTTCGTCGAATTTTCACAAGAAGGCGCCGAACGCTTCCTGTCGGCCATCGGCCCGGACAAGACCTTGGAAAGAGGCATCCGCGTCAAGCCGCTCGCTGGCATACCGGATTTTTCGCAGGCGAAGCGGGAAGGAACCTACGGCAAGACGAAGCCCTTCGCCGACAGGGATGCCCGCCCACAGGACGGCGGCAAGCCGAAATGGAAGTCCGACCGCAAGCCGGAACGGGCGCATGCAGGCGAGGGCAGAGTTTCCGAGCGTTCGGACAAGAAGCCTTGGGCAAAGAAGCCCGGCAAGCCGAATTTCGCCAAGAACGACGGCCCTCCCAAGGGTGGCAAGCCGAACTCAAGGGCCGCGCGCAAGGCTGCGAAGTCTCGCGGGGAGTAATCCCGGCTGCCGCGCTCCATAGGGGCGCGGCGTACTCTATCGCAGATATTTTGCCGCGACAGCCATGTCACGGTCACCATAGGAGTCGGCTGCGGAAGTTGAGAAAATGTCTGCTGAGCGCGGTAGGCGGTTATTCGGCTTGACATTTGGATCACGTCCGGCAGAAGATTGTCCATGGGGTTGCGATCACCCCATGAGGCCACGGCTGAAGAATCGCGTCCTGGAACCCGAGCCAACGGAGGACGCGTTATGCCGTCATTTCTGGAAATTACACCCGACAAGCTGAATCGTATTATCGGCACGCCCAACTCGCCGACGATCATCGACGTCCGCAACGACGAGGATTTCGCTGCTGATCCCCGTCTTATTCCCGGCTCGATCCGTCGCGATTATCGAACGGTAACCGACTGGACGAACGAACTGGCTGGGCCAGCCATCGTCCTCTGTCAGAAGGGACAGAAACTCGGTCACGGAGTCGCTGCCTATCTTCGTGTCTTCGGAAAGGAGGCGGAGGTTCTCGAAGGCGGTTTCGAGGCGTGACGGAGCGCGAAGGGTGTACTGGTCCCCGAGGAGAAGTTGCCGCCCCGAGATGCCAAGGGACGAACCGTCTGGGTCACAAGAGCACGGCCGAAGATCGATCGCATCGCTTGCCCATGGTTGATCCGGCGCTTTATCGATCCGTCAGCGATCTTTCTGTTCGCCCCGGCAGTTGAAGTTTTAGCGGTCGCTGATCGCTTCAAGGCGATGCCCTTCGACATCGAGGATGTCTTTTGGAGACATCGCGGCGAGCTGTGCACCTTCGATGTCATGATCGAAGAGTTCGGCCTCGGCACCGAGCCCCTCCTTCATCTTGCAACCATCGTTCGAGGCGCCGATACCGCCCGACCCGACCTGGCACCTGAAGTATCCGGACTGCTCGCAGCCTCGCTCGGGCTTTCGCGGATGTTCAACGACGACTTGGAGCAATTGGAAGCCGGCATGACGTTATATGATGCCTTCTATCGTTGGTGTCGTGATGCGACAGAAGAGACGCACAATTGGCCCAACCCGAGGAAGGCATGAGAGCCTATGACCGACCTCGTAAAGAACGCGGCAGCGCGATCAAACTCGGCTGACTGGGATGTTGTCCCGCTCGGCGAGGCTATCAAGGTCTGGACCCGTGTTGCCGCCCTGAGCTTCGGCGGGCCTGCTGGACAAATCGCCGTTATGCACCGCATCGTCGTTGACGAGAAGAAGTGGGTAGGAGAGCATAGATTCCTTCATGCTCTGAACTACTGCATGTTGCTGCCGGGGCCAGAAGCACATCAGCTTGCCATCTATATCGGCTGGCTGCTGAACAGGACCCTGGGCGGTATGATCGCGGGCAGTTTGTTCGTCCTGCCAGGCTTCCTTGCGATCCTCGCACTCAGCTACATCTACGTCTTGTTCGGGAACTTGACCTTCATTGAAGGCATGTTCTTCGGGCTCAAATGCGCCGTGCTGGCGGTCGTAATCCAGGCCGTCTTCCGCATCGGTAGCCGAGCCCTCAAAAACAGGACTATGATTGCATTGGCCACTGCCGCCTTCGTTGCGATCTTCTTCCTGCACGTTCCGTTTCCGCTAATCATCGTTGGGGCGGGACTTATCGGTTACCTTGCCTCTCGCGGAGGGGTAGCGGCCTTCAAGGCGGGCGGCGGGCACAAGTCGGGCTCCGAGGCAATCCTGGAAGACAAGGACTCCGTTCTTGGCGAGGAGATTCCTCTGCACGCTCGACCAAACCTCGCCTGGTCTCTCAAGACCTCAGGTGCGCTGGCCGCCGCGTGGCTTATCCCGGTTGCTGCCATCCTGATCACGCTCGGCCCCGACAACGTCTTTTCCAAGATCGGGATATTCTTCAGCGAGATGGCAATCGTAACCTTTGGAGGTGCGTATGCCGTGCTGGCATATGTCGCACAGGAGGCGGTACAGCAGTTGGGCTGGCTGCGGCCGGGTGAGATGCTGGACGGTCTGGGGATGGCGGAAACGACTCCTGGACCGTTGATCATGGTGACGCAGTTCGTTGGGTTCCTGGCAGGCTATCGTAATCCCGGGACTCTCAGCCCTCTTACAGCAGCAACTTTCGCCGCCGTGCTCACAACATGGGTCACGTTCCTACCGAGCTTCCTTTGGATTTTCGCAGGCGCGCCATTCATCGAGAAGATGCGCGGCAATGTCGTTCTGACCGGTGTCATGTCAGCGATAACGGCAGCGGTCGTAGGCGTCATCTTGAACCTCGCGATTTGGTTCGGGCTCCATGTGCTGTTCCGCGAGACCACAAGTTTCACCTATGGCTCTTGGACGATGGATGCACCCGTCCTAACCTCACTTTCATTGCCCTCGCTGGTACTGACTCTCTTGGCCGCGACAGCCATCTTCCGTCTGAGGATGTCGGTGATAACAACCCTATTGGCATCTGCCGCTTTGGGCGTTGGCTGGACCGTCTTTGTTTCGTGACGGGCACCGTCGCCCGGGTGACCAAGCCCTCGGAGAGTAGGCCCAGCCCATAACATGCGGAAACTACGCCATTTGCAAAATAAGCGCGCCGGCGGCCATTAGTACAACGACGATCCATGGCGGCGCCTTCCACACCACCAGTAGAAGAAAGCCGGAAAGGGCAAGGGCAAAATCGGCTGATGAGAGGACCGCACTGGTCCACACGGGATTATAGAGGGCGGCGCCCAGCACGCCGACCACGGCTGCGTTTGCGCCGCGCATGGCCGCCTGAGCCAGCGGATAGGTGCTGAGCCTGTCCCAGAAAGGCAAGGTGCCGACGAGCAGCAGAAAGCCGGGCAGAAAAATAGCGAGCAGACAGATGACTGCGCCTGCAAGGCCCTGGGGAGAGGGCACCATCGCCGCCCCGAGATAGGCCGAAAAGGTGAAGAGCGGGCCGGGTACGGCCTGCGCAACGCCATAGCCGGCAAGGAAGGCGTTTTCCGATATCCAGCCCGGCCTCACCACCTCTGCCTGAAGCAGCGGCAGCACGACATGCCCGCCGCCGAACACGAGTGCGCCGGAACGATAGAAGGCATCGAAGAGACGCAGCCCCTGCCAATCCAGAGCCGAAACAACGAGCGGCAGCCCGAATAACAAAAGCACGAACGCCAGCAGACAAAAGAGGCCTGCAGATCTGGATATTCCGAACGAAAGACTTGGCTTGTGCCCGACCACAGCTCCGCGACAAAGTGCAAGTCCTGAAACGGCACCCAGCACAATGGCTCCGAGCTGGCCGAGCGTCCCGCCAAACGTCACCATGAAAATCGCCGCGAGCGCGATGCCGGCGCGCGGCCGGTCTGGCGTCAGCGATTTTGCCATGCCCGAGACCGCTTGGGCGACAACAGCCACGGCAACGAGCTTCAACCCATGCAGCAAACCCTGCCCGAGGGGATTGTCGAGGGCAGTGGCCGCGGTGGCGAAGATAAAGAGGATCAGTGCCGATGGAAGCGTAAAAGCGCTCCATGCCGCAAGCGCGCCCAGCGGGCCAGCCCGCAACAAGCCCATGGCAAAGCCGACCTGGCTCGAGGCAGGTCCCGGAAGGAACTGACAGAGGGCAATGAGATCGGCATAACCCTTTTCGTCGATCCACTTCCGCCGCGCCACGAGTTCGTCGCGGAAATATCCGAGATGCGCGATCGGCCCGCCGAACGAGGTGAGGCCGAGCTTAAGGAATGCGCCGAAGACCTCCCAAGGCGTGCCCGCCGGTGGAACTACCGCTCCGTCTTCGGCTGCCTCGTTTGCGTCCACGACTACGTCTCCCAATTTCGCTCGGTCCATATCCCCGTCGTCAATGACGGCGCGATGACAGTAGACGACTGGGATATTTTCTTGCAACGAGCCGCTTGCCGTTGATCGGTCCGCGGACGCAGCAGAAATGTCTGCTTCGGAACAAGAGGATACGTCAGACCTTTTCCACTGAAGGGCCGCGCGAGGTCAGCCAGACCCCCACCAGCGTCACCGCCAATCCTACGAACATCGCCGTTGTCAGCGGTTCGGAAAATAAGGCCCAGGCCCACAGCATGGTGACGGGTGGACTGAGATAGATGGCCGCGCTGACCTGCGCCACCGGGAAGAGGCGCAGGCTCGTATAGTAGACCGAGTAGGCGGCAAAGGTTGCAATCAGCACCAGCCAAATCATGCCGATCGCGAAACCGCGGGTCATCGGTGGCGCAAGATCGCCCTGCATCATGGCGCAGACGCCGAACAGCACCGAGCCCGTAAGAGTATGGATGCAGAGGCTTTGGTGAACGGGCATAAGCCTGGTCCGCCGCCTTTTGTGCAGAACCGATGCGAAGGCAAAGACGAGCATCGAGCCGACCGTCAATCCATAGGCCCAAAACGGGGCCGCGCCGAAGTTGAGGCTGTCTAGCGACACGATCAACACGCCGGCCACAGCAATCGCCGTTCCCAGCCATTGGCGCCCGCTCAGCCGTTCCCCCAAGACGGGTTGTGACAAGGCCGCAATCGCCAGCGGCAGGAGATCGGAGATCAGCGCCACTAGCCCCGTCGGTACCCGCTGTTCGATCGCCAGCGCAAAGCCGCCGAGATAGAGGAAGACAGACATCACGCCGAACAACATCTGATCCGCTATCGCGCGCAGCCGCATCCGTGGCCCGATCGCCAATGCAAAAGGCAGCAGGACCAATCCCGACAGCAGCGTCCGCCAGAACAGGACCAGTATGACGCTGGCCTCCTGGCTGGCATAACGAATACCGACGAAGCCGGAACTCCAGCTAAAGATCAGCAGCGTCGCCATCAACGGCCAAAGGAAGCGGCTGTTATTTAATATGGGCCGGGAGAGGGGCTGGTCAGTCATAAGGCTCTCGGTTGAATGTCACCTGCCTTTCAGCCATAGGCCAGGGCCAATTCGATTACACATGACAAATATCGATCATCGCATGACATATCAGTCTTAGAACTAATGAATATTTGCCAGATGCTGTCGGAATATGCATTCTCTCTGCGAGACTATCATGCGGGCCGAGTTTGCCATGACCGAGTTCACCAGCCGACGTTTGGAAATCGACGCGTTGCGCGCGCTATGGGCGATCCGCCATCACGGCGGCATTACCCGCGCGGCCGAAGCCCTGGGCCTGTCGCAATCCGCCGTCAGTCATAAAATCAAGCGGCTTGAGACGAGCCTCGATTGCGATCTGCTGAGCCGCAAGCCTGGAGCGTCGATGTTCACCGCGGCCGGGGAGGATCTGCTTGACTATGCCGGGCGCATCCTCGGCCTGCATGACGAGGCGCTGTTGAGCCTGTCGAAGACATCGCTTGCCGGGCGCGTCGCCCTTGGCCTGACCGAGGATACGACCTGCACAGACCTTGCCCGGATATTGGGGCGATTTCGCCGGCTGCATCCGAATGTCTCTGTTCGCACCAAGGTCCGCATGAGCTTGATTCTCAGGGGCATGCTCGAGCGGGGAGAGCTTGACGCCGCCATCGTGCAGGTTTTCGCCCATGAGGTCCGCCCGACCGATGTCGTTCTCTTCCGGGAGGCGCTTCATTGGGTCAAGCATCCGGACCTTTCCTTGCCGCCAGGCGAGCCAGTTCCTTTTCTGTCCTTCGACGATGAATGCTTCTATCGCCGCTGGGCGCTCGATATCGGACAGGACGGCGGGGTGGTTCTCGAAACCGTATTCGAATGCGCGAGCGCGGCGGGGATCGTCGCGGCTGTTACTTCGGGCTTGGGCGTGGCGCTTCTGAACGGCCGTCACCTGCAGCCCGAAATGGAGATCATCACTCATGGCCTGCCGGCACCGCCTGCCTTGGCCTATGTGGTGCGCCGCGGCCGCAAGGTGAGAAATCCGGCGCTCGATACGCTTGTGGCGGAGATCGAAAGCGAAATCAGCCGTTACGGCGGGCTGGCTCTGGCGAGCTGACAGGGGATTTGCAGGGATCTCGCGACTGGGGCAGAATGCCGCCTTCGAACGGGCACCGGAATGGAGCGGCATGCTCATGCTGATCGGCTCATGTCACTGCGGCAAGGCAGGCTGGACGCTCGAAGGCGATCCAGGCTCGATCACGGCCTGCAATTGCACGCTCTGCCGGCGCTACGGCGCGTTGTGGGCCTATGACTACGAAGGGGGGCGGATTTCCGTCACCGGGCAGACCGCTTCCTATACGCGCGCCGGCAGGGAGAAGTCTTCTCTCGAAATATTGTTCTGCCCGTCCTGCGCCTGTGTATTGAGCTGGCGCGGCCTGAGGCTTCAAAAGGATGGCCGCCGACGCATTGCCGTCAATCTCCGGCTTGCTCCACCGGATCTCGTCTCCGACCTGCCTATCGATCACTTCGATGGGCTCGACACGTTTGAAGACCTTCCTTCGAAAGGACGGTGCGTGCGCGATCTCTGGTTCTGATGACGAGCTGGCGATCTCTCTCAGTTCGCCAGCACCCTCGGCGAGGGGAAGGTAATCTCGACCAGCGTGCCTTCATTCGGCGCGGAATTGATCGAGAAGGTTGCCCTGTTGGCATCGACCATGGCCTTGGTCAGCGGCAGACCGAGGCCGGTGCCGTCGCCGCGTTTGCGGGCATTGGTCGAGACCTGTCGGAAGGGTTTCATCGCCTGCTCCAGCTCGCTGCGGGTCATGCCGACGCCGGTATCGCGGATGCGCATGACGACGCTGCCATTGCCTTCGTAAGAGGTGGACACGACGATCTGGCCGCCTGATGGCGTGAAGCGGATGGCATTCGACAGGATGTTGAGCGCGATCTGCTTGATCGAGCGCAGGTCGGCCACGACATTCGGCACGGCTTGCGACAGCGCCGTGCGGATGATGACACGCTGGCTGTTGGCCTGCGGCTGCACCAGCGATACGGCTTCGGCAATTGCCTCGTTGAGGCCGACGGACGAAAATTCCAGGTCCATCTCACCGGCTTCGATCTTGGAGATGTCCAAGAGATCGTTGACGATGTCGAGCACATGCCGGCCCGAGCGGCCAATATCCGCAGCATATTCGATATAGCGGGAGTGACCGATCGGCCCGAAGCGCTCGCCGGCCATCATGTCGGAAAAGCCGATGATGGCGTTGAGCGGCGTACGGATCTCATGGCTGACGCGGGCAAGGAAATCGGTCTTGTGGGCATTGGCCGTCTCCGCCGCGCGCTTGGCATTGCGCAACTCTTCCTCGGTGCGCTTCCACTGCGTGATGTCGCGAATGACGGCGCAATAGCCGTTCGAGGAGTTTAGGCGCCCCATGGTCATGAACAAGGGCACGAAGCCACCCGATGCCTCGCGGCCGATCACTTCACGGCCGTCGTTCAGCACGCTTGCGACACCATGGCCGGAGAGACCGCCGAGATAGTCCAGCACGGCCTTCTGGCTCTCATGTGCAAAAAGCATGACGAAAGGTTTGCCACGGGTTTCCTGGTCGTCATAGTTGAAGAGCGCGCTTGCCGAGCGGTTCATCGACCGGATTTCGCCCTCCTGCCCGATGATGATGACCCCATCCGTTGCCGTTTCCAGCGTCGAACGCAGCTCTTCGATTTCGACCTGCAGCTTGGCGAGCTTTTCGACCATGCGTTCCGGCCGCGCTTCTTCCGGCACGGGCTCCGGCGCAGGGGCCTCGCTCTTTTCGAGCGGCATCAGCGCCAGCATCAAAGCGGTGCCGTCTTCCCAACGGATCGATTGCAGCCGCGCGGTAACAGGCACGAGCGTATCGTCGGCGCGCACCACCATCATCGTCCCCGGCTGCTCGGTCTTGCCTTCGAGGTCATGGCGCTGCAGCAGCGCATCCAGCCCGCCGACATGGTCCAGGTCCGTGAGGCTTTCATAGCCCGTCAGCCGCAGGAATTCCGGGGTGCCGTGGATCAGCCGGTCGCCGGCATGCACGAGGATGGCGAGGGGCAGTTGATCGACGATCTCGGCCGACAGGCCGTCACGCATTTTCACGCGCGGCGGAATGGCGGTGCTCAAGACTTCAAGCGGGTCGATGTTTTCTTCAGGCTTTTCTGCCTCGGCCACAGGCGCCGGCATGTCCTGTTCGGATTGTGCAGTGTCGCCGCTTTCCGACTGATCTTTGGCAGCAATATCGTCGGCCGGCGCCTCGACAGCATCGGACAGAACCTCATCCGCAGCATTCGGCAGCGGGGAGATGCTCACCACCTCTTCGGACTGTTCTGTCGTTTCAGGCTCGCCGCTCGGCGGCTCGGCGCGTTTGCCGAAGGGGTCGAGCTGCCGGGCGATCTCGCGGAGGGCTGCCTGTTCGCTCAATGACAAGCCGCCTGGAGTCTGCATGCGGCGCTCGTGCAACCGGATGACCTTGTCGGATTCCCGGCGGTTCGGCGTCTCGGCAATCTTCAGGGCAGGCGGCTCGTCATCCCTGGCAACGGGTTCGTTCGTTGCCTCGGGTCCTGCTTCGCGAGCCGTCTCCTCTTCTGCGGCGACATTTTCCTCCGTCGCGTCATGCAATGCTTCTTCGGTAATTGCCGGCGCAGCCGTCTCGACGGTTGGCTTGTCAACAGTGCCCGGTGCCGCCTGTTCGTCCTCTCCATCCAGCCGCAAGCCAAGCTTCATCGGATCTTCTATGGCATCGGACAGGCGGACGACGCCGAAGCCTCTGAAACCGTCGAATTCGCGGCTGCGCGTATAGGTCGGCAACGCAGCCAGATCGACCGGCACTACCAGGTTGGTATTTTCCACCGGCCAGTAGATCGTCCGACCGGACCATGTGTCGCGCCGGGCCAGAAGCTCGGCGATCTTGCCGTCCGGATCGAGATTGAAATGCTTGGCGATGTCAGCGAAGGCGACGCCGGTTACTTTCGTGGCATGTGGGCCGACGGCTTCAGCGAACTCGCGCGAGACTTCGCTGAAGCGGCCTTCGGCGTCGATCCTCCAGACGAAGCGCGTGGCGCGGCCGCTGCGCTTGAAGGTGAAACCCTCCAACTGGTCGGTTTCGGGAACGCCTGCCTCGGCTGCGACGGGCTCAGCGCCGGCTTCAGCATCCTCCGCCCGCTTTTCTCCGGTGCTCGGTCGGAGATCGTCATCGGCCTCTGGTACAAGCTCGTCGGCATGGGCGGCCGCCTCGATCTGTTCGGGCGTCACGCCATCCATCATCACCAGCGCGTCGATATTCTGACCGACGGCATCGGTGTGTGCATGTACCTCTTCATGGTCGGCGCCAGATGTTTCCGGCGCATGCTCGATGTCCTCGATATCGGCCACCGCGTCGATGACCTCAGGGGAGAGAACTTCTGGGGCAGGCGCTGCGTCGGCAACGGGCATCTCCTCAGCCGCTGCTGTCTCCAGCTCATTCCGCGCCTCTTCCGCTTCCGGTTCGATCGCGGCGCCCGTTGCGGAGCCGGCAGATGCTTCGGCCCCGAGGCTTGCCGTCGGGTCGAGACCACCGGCTGCGGTATCGACGACGAAGAGCAGATGCAGGGCAGGGATTTCCGACAGCTTGCCGACGGCGGCGGGCAGATAGCCATGGCCGGTCGGGATCGGCCGCTTGATAAGCCGCTCCGCCTGTGCCCCCGCCATGGTCGTCAACATCCTTGCGGTTTGCGGCGTCACGCCCAGTGCATCAAAGCGGGCGGAAGCGGCGATGACTTCGCCGTCGCGGCCGATCACGGCCATATGCGTATCGGGATCGTCGAAGCCGTCGATCATCCGTTTTGCACTCTCGGCCGCGGCGAGCGGTTTGGAGGAGACCGGGGAAGAAAACAGGACCGCCTCTTCACCGGCCTGGACCTGGATGATTTCGACCGCGGCATTGACGACCGAGCGCTGGAAGCCGGAGGCCATGCGGATCAGGAAAGTGCGCTGGTCGCCGACCGCACCAAGTCCGCGCGCCGTCGCCTCGATCTGGCGGAAGGAGACATCGCCGGTCTTCGGTCCCTGGTCGAGGAAATCGTAGATGATATCGTAGCCGAAGAGGTTGGCGCCGGCGCCGTTGGCCCAGAGCACGCGATCCAAGCCGGTCGAAAACAGCACCATGGCTTCGCCGCGCGCAAAACGCTCCCGAACGCGGGGGTGCACGGCAATGTCAATGAACGGATACTGAATTGCGGGCATGTTCCGACCTGTTTTGCGGGCGTGATCGCCTCTCTTACTTTAACGCTTTATTAATAACGGCGCCCCGGTTTCAGGTCCAGCGACGGGCCAGGTTTTTGACTGGAAGGGTTAACGCGTTGTGCATCGCAAAAAAGATGTTGCACTGCACAATAGTTTATATTATATAGGGCTCAATCAATTCACCAAGGGCGCCTCTGAGGAGGGCCCGTATAGGAGCGCTATCATGGCTACTGTAAAGAAAGACGACGTTTTTTCAACGGCTGCATTCGACCCGTCCAAGCTCTCTGAATCCTTCCGCGACTTCGCCGAAAAGGGCGCTACACAGTCCAAGGAAGCCTTCGCCAAGATGAAGACGGCTGCCGAAGACGCTGGCAAGACCCTCGAGGCCACTGTCCAGACCGCCCAGGCTGGCTCCGTGGAAATCGGGCTCAAGACCATCGACGTGCTGCGCGCCAATGCTGAAAGCTCGCTGGCGCACATGGAAGCTCTGCTTCGCGTCAAGTCCGTCGCCGAACTCTTCGAACTGCAGACCTCCTTCATCCGCAAGCAGGCTGAAGTTACCGTCGAGCAGGCCAAGTCGATCCAGGAAACCACCAAGAAGGTTGCCGAAAAGCTGGCAAAGCCGGCCAAGGACGCTGCTGAAAAGGCCATGTCCTCCTTCAAGGTTGCCTAATTCTTAAAAAACCTCCCAAGATCGGAACGTCCCGTTTTCAGGTGAACACTGGAAACGGGACGTTTTTGATTCAGCCTCACAACGCTTTTCGCAGGCTCGTCCGACTGCGATATGTGCTTTGGAAGGCGGTCATGCCCAGCTTTTTCATATTGCAGGGAGATAGGACTTGAAATAATTTCAAAGTCCTCGTATGTCACCCCCGTTCGCGGCGACGCGAGCATGTGCGGTTGTAGCTCAGTTGGTTAGAGCGCAGGTTTGTGGCACCTGAGGTCGGAGGTTCGAGACCCCCCAACCGTACCATTTCTCCCCATAGATCAAACGATAGCAGGCAGCCGGATATCAGCGGCGGGCTATTTCTTGTCCTCAGGCTTCTTTGCGACATGTCCCGGTGAGATTGGATCGCTCGCAGGAAAGGTCTCCTCAAGCGCCTCTTCGAGATAATCGTCCTGCTCCTTGCGTTCTTTCTCGGTCAGCTTCGGTTTCTTTTTCTCGCTCATGATCTTTGCTCCCTGAGACGTTCTTAGGATTCTAGGCCACGACCGGCCCTTGTCCAGCGCCGTGTCACCTCGATGCGGTCGCGCATCTCTGGTGCTCGCCCAAAGACACTCCTAGAACGTGATCCGCGAGACGATCTTGGCGCGGCCGCGGGGCGGTATTGCGGGCGTTTCGGGCGGCACCCTGAATGTCCTTCTGGCGGCGGGCTGGGCAGCGCCAGGGATGGCTTTTTTGACCGCCGCGATATCCTCGGGGCTGACCTTGGAGGCGGCACACGCCCCCTTCTTGTTCCAGAGGTTATCGGCGATGCTGCTGCCGACCGCTGCAGTGATGGCCGTCCCGGCCACATCGTTTCGCTGAACCTTGTTCGCCTTCACCAATCCCTGGATGGCTTCGCCGAGGATATCCGCGGAGTCCTTGAACGACACGTTGCGCACCTGGTCGAACCTTTTCCGGGGGGAGCTGCGAATAGTCGATGCTCGTGCATGCGCTGAGACCGCCGGCGAGCGCCGCGAAGAATACCCCGCCTTTCAACATCAAGCGCCCCTCGGACCCTGCCTGGATGAAAACGAAAGTCTATTATTCTACTTATGCACGAACTGGTTCCGTGCGCAAATGAAACGGGAATTCATGCCGGGGCAGGGGAGCCAGGCCATGGCGTTCTCGGTGGGCGGCTGGAATTCCTGTGGAACCCTGCCTGTTCGCCGTCGTTCTGTTCATATCAACAATAAGACAGAAGGACCTGGCCATGTCCGTGCCACGCGAGCCGATTCCCGAAAAGCCACCGATGCCCGGTCCCGGCTGGGCACCCGTGCCGCCGATAGAGGAGCCGGATCCCGACAGGCTGCCGGATGAAATTCCCGTTCCCAATCCCGATGAGAACGAAGAGCCGCCGAAGCATGCCTAACGCATGTTGCGCAAAAGTGTCCGGCGGTCTTGCGAAAACGACATGCAAAAACAAGCAGCCAAAGCGCGGGAGCGAATCTGAAAGATCGCGACGAGCTTTAGAGGCCTGACTGCTTCAGAAAAACATCCGCCTTTCCTCGCTCACCAACTCCTGCAGAAAATCCGCGACGGTGCGCACCCGCACCAGATCGCGGGCGCTTTCGTGATAGATGGTCCAATAGGCGCGTTTGATCGAGACATCGGGAAGAATGCGGATCAGCTCCGGATATTGCCTGGCGATGTAATCGTGCAAAATGCCGATGCCGGCGCCGGAGCGCACCGCTTCCGTCTGGCCGATGGAGGTGGAGATTTCGAACGATGCGTCCCAGCTCCGCATGATCTCGCCGGAGAAATTCAGGGATGCGGTAAAGATCAGGTCTTCGACATAGCCGATGCGCGGGTGCAATTTCAGTGCCTCCACGCTGTCCGGCAGGCCTGCCTGATCGAGATAGGCCTTCGAAGCGTAAAGGCCGAGCGTATAGTCTGTCAGCTTGGATGAGATCAGACGACCCTGTTCGGGGCGTTCCAGCGTGATGGCGATATCCGCCTCGCGCTGCGACAGCGAAAAGGAGCGGGGCACCGGCACCAGTTGGATGCGCAGTTCCGGATAGCGCGCAATCAGCCGGCCCAAACGGGGGGCGAGGAAGGAGACGCCGAAACCGTCCGGCGCGCCGATGCGCACCGTGCCGGTAATGGCGCTGTCGAGATGGCCGACACTTGCCTGGGCGCGCAGCATCTCGGTTTCCATGCGCTCGGCTGCATGCAGGAAGATTTCGCCCTCGGCGGTCAGATCGCAGCCATTGGTGCGGCGCACCAGCAGCCGCGTCTTCAGCCGCTCCTCCAGCGTCGTCACCCGCCGGGAGAGCGTCGCGTGGTTGACCCCAAGCCGTTTCGAGGCCGCCAGGATCTGTCCCGTGCGGGCAACAGCGAGGAACATGCGGACATCATCCCAATCCATATGCACATCCAGGGCTTTAATTTCTGCACAACGGTTGCTTATAACAGCTCATTGATTTGTGCAAATTGAAGTGCGATCCTGTCACCATTCCAGAAAACGAGGAGGCACATCCATGCAAGAGATCGGTCATTTCATTGGCGGCAAGCACGTCGCTGGCACCAGCGGCCGCACGAGCAACGTCTACAATCCGGCAACCGGCGAAGTGCAGGCGACCGTCGCGCTCGCCAGCGTCGAGGAAATCCGCGCAGCCGTCGAAAACGCCAAGGCCGCGCAGCCGAAATGGGCCGCCACCAATCCGCAGCGCCGCGCTCGCGTTTTCTTCAAGTTCGTCGAACTCCTGAACCAGCATATGGACGAGCTGGCTCTGTTGCTCTCCAAGGAGCACGGCAAGACGGTCGAGGACTCCAAGGGCGACGTTCTCCGTGGCCTGGAAGTCTGCGAATTCGTCTGCGGCATCCCGCATCTGCAGAAGAGCGAGTTCACCGAAGGCGCCGGCCCGGCGATCGACATGTATTCCATCCGCCAGCCGGTCGGCATCGGCGCCGGCATTACGCCGTTCAACTTCCCGGCCATGATCCCGATGTGGATGTTTGCCCCGGCGATCGCCTGCGGCAACGCCTTCATCCTGAAGCCGTCCGAGCGTGAT
Organism: Martinezella paranaensis; assembly: GCF_014200235.1. NCBI lineage: Bacteria > Pseudomonadati > Pseudomonadota > Alphaproteobacteria > Hyphomicrobiales > Rhizobiaceae > Martinezella > Martinezella paranaensis. The sequence goes on from NZ_JACHBI010000001.1 coordinate 106,427, forward strand.
CCGTCCGTGCCGCTCCGCCTCGCCGAACTGATGATCGAAGCCGGTCTGCCCGCAGGCATCCTGAACGTCATCAATGGCGATAAGGCAGCCGTCGACGCCATCCTGGCCGATCCGGATATCGCTGCCGTTTCCTTCGTCGGTTCCACGCCGATCGCCCGCTATGTCTATGGCACGGCGGCGATGAACGGCAAGCGCGCGCAGTGCTTCGGCGGCGCCAAGAACCACATGATAATCATGCCGGATGCCGACATGGATCAGGCCGTCAACGCCCTGATGGGCGCAGGCTATGGTTCGGCCGGTGAGCGCTGCATGGCAATCTCCGTTGCCGTTCCGGTGGGCGAAGACACCGCCAATCGCCTGGTCGAAAAGCTCGTGCCGAAGATCGAATCCCTGCGCATCGGCCCCTACACCGATGACAAGGCCGATATGGGCCCGCTCGTCATCAAGGATGCGTATAACCGCGTCAACGGCCTGATCGACCGCGGTGTCGAGGAAGGCGCCAAGCTCGTGGTCGATGGCCGCGGCTTCAAGCTGCAGGGTTATGAGGACGGCTATTTCGTCGGCGGCACGCTGTTCGACCACGTCAAGCCGGACATGGACATCTACAAGACCGAAATCTTCGGACCGGTCCTCTCGGTTGTCCGCGCCCAGAACTACGAAGAAGCGCTCGATCTGCCGATGAAGCACGAATACGGCAATGGTGTCGCGATCTACACCCGCGACGGCGATGCCGCCCGCGATTTCGCCTCGCGCATCAACATCGGCATGATCGGCGTCAACGTTCCGATCCCGGTTCCGCTCGCCTACCACTCCTTCGGCGGCTGGAAGGCGTCCAGCTTCGGCGACCTCAATCAGCACGGCACGGACTCGATCAAGTTCTGGACCCGCACCAAGACGATCACCGCCCGCTGGCCGTCCGGCATCAAGGGCGGGGCTGAATTCGTCATGCCGACGATGAAGTAACGTTCTTCGATATCGTCTGATACGAGCCGCCGTCCAATGCCGATTTGAGGCTGAATTGGGCGGCGGTTTTTTGTTGCGGTTATTTTCTGCTGAGTCATCTTGCTGGACGGTGTATTTTGTTTTAGAACAAAACAAGAACAACCGGAGGACGGTGTGATGCCCGTGACCTATCAGATCGACTATCTCGAATTTCCGTCGACCGACGGGTTGAAGACCCGCCGTTTTTTCGAGGAAGCTTTCGAGTGGAGCTTCGTCAGCTACGGACCGACCTATCACGCCATCGAAGCGGCGGGCATCGACGCCGGCATCCAGGGTGACGCGGCAGCGGCAACCGACGCACCGCTTCCCGTCGTGCGCACGACGGATTTGGAAGCGGCACAGCGCGCCGTCGAACTCGCCGGCGGGGTCGTCACACGGCCCGCCTTCGACTTCCCCGGCGGCCGGCGCTTTCATTTCCGCGAGCCCGGCGGCTGTGAGATGGCGGTCTGGGTTTCGGTGAGTTAAAGGCGGGTCGGGGGGTGTGGCATTGAAGTCGCAGTCTCAGTCTGAGTTGTGACACGGCCGCATTGCCTATCCCGGTTCTTAATTTTCCCATTGCCTATAGCTGAATTTCCTGCTCTCAAATGCAACGATAGAGAGAATTTATAGCGGCGACACATCTGTTGACGCAAGGGATGGATGTGTCGCGGTAGCTGGTAATCGTTCTGGCTGCTTCCCGTAAGCAGCCAGAAAACGGCAATAGTGGGGGCAGGGAATTATGGCAGTTGTTGAACAGCATTATCCCATTGGAAATAAGCACTTTTTTCAACGTGCATCATTTACTGGAAGCAGCAAAGAGTATTTCGGCATCTGGATCGTCAACATCCTGCTGACGATCGTTACGCTGGGCATTTATTCCGCCTGGGCGAAGGTACGCCGCAACCGGTATTTCTATGGGAATACGGTCCTGCTGGGCCACACCTTTGAATATCATGCCAAGGGCAAACAGATACTGATCGGACGGCTGATCGTGTTCGGCTTTCTCATCGCCTTAAATATCCTTTCGCATGTGGCACCGTTGGCCGCCTTGGCAATTTGGCCGGTGATGCTGGTGGTATTCCCATGGTTTCTCATGCGCGGCCTGAAGTTCAATGCGCGCGTGACGAGCTATCGCAATGTGCGCTTCGATTTCGTCGGAACCTATGGAGGTGCATTTAAGGCGATCTTCTTAGGTGCCTTGGTAACGGTGATCTCGTTCGGGTTGGCGTCTCCAGTCGCAAGTCGTTGGTTTTATAAGTACATCTTCGACAATTTGCGTTATGGAGACCGATCATTCTCGACCGAGCCTCGATTGAGTGCGATTTACAAGGTTTTCGGTGCCATGATCGCGATCGCCATTGCAGGCGGTGCAGTCATGGGGTTCGTTTTGGGCGTTTTAGGCGCCTTTCGCAATGTCCCAATGGGTTCAGATGCTGGTCTTGGTCCGGCATATGTCGGGCTTGCCATTGGCCTGCTCGGATACGTATTCGCCGGCCTTTATTATCGGGCCTCGATCCGCAACATCGTCTGGTCGGCAGCAATGATCGATCATCGCCATCAGCTCCGTAGCAACCTTGGTCGCGGGGAGTATATTTGGGTTGTCGTCGTCAATACGGTGCTGACGTTCGTAACGCTGGGCCTGATGCGTCCATGGGCTGCGGTACAGATGCAGCGGCTTTTAGCAGAACACACCGCAATAAGCATTGACGGCGAGATCGGCGTGGTTTTCGACCAGATCCGCTCGACTGGCGGCGTCATTAGTGCGGAATATCTTGATGTCGATGGCTTCGACTTTGGTTTCTGATCCGGCATCAATTGCCACGGGCACCTGGCATCCGCCCCATTCCAGCCGGGCGGTTGCCGCCCGGCTGGTTGACATCGGTGGTTCGCTCACCGTCCTCTCGGATGAGGACGACGAAAAGGACAAGCGCCTCGCCTGGGGCATCCGTTCCGATATCGAAATCAGTCCACGCGTGGGCTCCATTCCGCGGCGCATTGTTTTCGGCAACGAGTCGGTGTTCGAAACGCGCGATAATGATGCCGTCGACGCTTATCTCCAAGGCCGCGGTGAGGGGCGCAGCGGTTTTGTACACCGGCTGGAGATTGTGCGCCCGCGCATGATCGCCTTCGCCGTTGCGACGATCGTGCTGGCGTCGACCATTTATCACTACGCTTTGCCGGCGCTGGTGGAGGTCGCCGTTCTGGTGACGCCGCCGGTCGTGCCGGAGATGATGTCCGCGGGGACGTTGAAGACGCTGGATCAGGTGACGCTCAGCCCGAGCAAGCTGCCCGAAGCCAGGCGTAAGGAAATAGCCGATCAATTCGAAAAGATCGCAACCCATGCGGAGGGCGGTGTCGGCCGGTATAAGCTGAACTTTCGCGGAGGTGGCGTCGTCGGCCCGAATGCCTTCGCGTTGCCGGACGGCAATCTGGTCCTGACCGACGAATTGGTGAACCTTGCCGGCGGCGATACGGAAATGATCACCGCCGTTCTCGGCCACGAGATCGGCCATGTCGAATACAAGCATAGCCTCCGCCAACTTTACCGCGCCGCCGGCGTCGCCGGTTTGGTCTTGCTGATTGCCGGCGACGTCGGTTCCGGCGTGCAGGATGTTTTGACCCAGGGGGGCGGCTTGTTGGCGCTTGCCTATTCCCGCTCTGCCGAAGCCCAAGCCGATCGCCGTTCGGTCGAGTTGATGCAGGAAGCGGGCATGGACCCGACAGCACTGTCGCGCTTCTTCGATACTCTGGAAACGAAACTCGGCGATCATTCCGATACCAGCATGCTGTCGACCCATCCGGGTACGCCGGAGCGCAAGCAGGCTATTCTCGATTACGCCAGGGAGCTTAGGGCGGGAGCAGGAAAGGGCTGAGTCCCCCCATCAGAATAACGTGAATGTGATTTTCATATTTTGGAATTGTTCAAAACTACGAAAGGCACTATATACCAGTCGAACCGTCCTATGCGGCCTTGATTCCAGGAGATCGGCATGCGCTTGACCAAGCAGACCAACTACGCAGTGCGCATGCTCATGTATTGCGCCGCCAACGATGGCCACTTGAGCCGCATCCCGGAAATCGCAAAAGCCTATGGTGTTTCCGAGCTGTTTTTGTTCAAGATTTTGCAGCCGCTCACCAAGGCTGGTCTCGTCGAGACCGTGCGTGGCCGCAATGGCGGCGTGCGTCTCGGCAAGCCGGCGGCCAGCATCAGCCTGTTCGATGTCGTCAAGGTGACCGAAGATAGTTTCGCGATGGCGGAATGCTTCGAGGAAGGTGTCGTCGAATGCCCGTTGGTCGATAGCTGCGGCCTGAACTCGGCGCTGCGCAAGGCGCTCAACGCCTTCTTCGACGTGCTGACCGAATATTCCATCGACGATCTCGTCAAGGCCCGTCCGCAGATCAATTTCCTGCTCGGTCTGACCGAGAACGATCACAGAGCAATCGCCAAGAAGCCAGCGATCACGGCACCGGCCGCCTGATCCTCCCTAAATTTACGCAGTTTCCCAATCCGCGGGCGCCTTGAGGTGTCCGCGGATTTTTCGTTTGTGCCGTCAGGTAAATTCTGTCGCCAATCGTTAATGTTTGCGAAGAGGCAAGGGTAAAATTATCCGAAATGCGTCGAAAAGAGGCGCGATTTCGTCAGATTGTTACCAATCCAAGACCATTTTTATAGGAAAATTTCCAAACTCTATAATTTGGAAAAATTTTGGGCGGGGCGTGTTGCTTTCACACATTAAATAGCGTTCCATCGGCGCGATCCGGAAGGGAACCTCAGGGGATCCACGGCTTCAAAAGAATAACAAACCTGGGAAACGACATCATGAAAAAGATCTCTGTCCTGTTGGCAGTGACCGCCCTGGCTTCGGTCATGGCGACGTCCGCCTGGTCCAAAACGCTCGTCTATTGCTCGGAAGGTTCGCCGGAAGGTTTCGATCCGGGAATTTACACCGCCGGCACCACCTTCGATGCCTCTTCGCGTACGGTTTATAGCCGCCTCGTCGAGTTCAAGCACGGCAGCACCGAAGTTGAGCCTGGCCTCGCCGAAAGCTGGACTGTTTCCCCGGATGGTAAGGAATACACCTTCAAGCTCCGCAAGGGCGTGAAGTTCCAGACCACCGATTACTTCACCCCGACGCGCGATCTCAATGCTGACGACGTCGTCTTCTCGTTCAACCGCCAGCTCAAGGAAGACAGCCCGTGGGCCAAGTACGTCGCCGGCGGTTCCTATGAATATGCTGCGGGCATGGGCTTCCCGACCCTCATCAAGTCGGTCGACAAGGTCGATGACCTCACCGTCAAGTTCGTGCTGAATCGTCCGGAAGCGCCGTTCATCGCCGACCTGGCCATGGACTTCGCTTCGATCCTGTCGAAGGAATATGCAGACAAGCTGCAGGCCGACAAGAAGATGGAGCAGATGAACCAGCAGCCGCTCGGCACTGGTCCGTTTACCTTCGTCGCCTATCAGCCGGATGCCGTCATCCGCTACAAGGCGAATGAAACCTACTTCAAGGGCAAGGAAAAGATCGACGATCTCGTCTTCGCGATCACCCCTGACGCATCCGTTCGCGCGCAGAAGCTGAAGTCCGGCGAATGCCAGATCATGCCGTATCCGAACGCCGCCGACATCAAGGATCTCCAGACCGACAAGAGCTTGAAGGTTCTCGAACAGGCGGGCCTGAACGTCTCCTATCTCGCCTACAACACGCTGGTTGCTCCCTTCGACAAGGCCGAAGTGCGCAAGGCGCTGAACATGGCTGTCGATAAGCGGGCGATCGTCGATGCCGTCTTCCAGGGTTCCGGCTCGGTCGCTACCAACCCGATCCCGCCGACCATGTGGTCCTACAACAAGGACATCAAGGACGATCCGTACAACCCGGAAGAAGCCAAGAAGATGCTTGAAAAGGCTGGGGTCAAGAACCTCAGCATGAAGATCTGGGCTATGCCGGTTTCGCGTCCGTACATGCTGAATGCACGTCGTGCTGCCGAGCTGATGCAGGCTGACCTCGCCAAGATCGGCGTCAAGGCCGAGATCGTGACCTATGACTGGGCTCAGTACCTGAAGCTCTCCTCCGCCAAGGACCGCGATGGCGCGGCTATCCTCGGCTGGACCGGCGACAACGGCGATCCGGATAACTTCCTGGATACGCTGCTCGGCTGCGACGCAGTCGGCGGTAACAACCGCGCCCAGTGGTGCAACAAGGAATTCGACGGTCTCGTGAAGAAGGCTAAGCAGACTGCCGATGTCAAGGAGCGCACTAAGCTCTACGAACAGGCGCAGGTCGTCTTCAAGCGCGAAGCTCCGTGGATGACCATCGACCATTCCGAGGAGTTCGTTCCCATGAGCACCAAGGTTTCTGGCTACGTGCAGGATCCGGTCGGCGTTCACCGCTTCGACGGCGTCGATATCGCCGAATAACGGACACGCTCTGAAATACCCGGTCGAGAGCCGGGTGAAACCGGCGGTCAGGCAATTTGCTTGACCGCCGGAAAACTTTGGACATCTGCCATGTTGCGATTTCTTTTCGGCCGCCTTGCGGTGCTGATCCCGACATTCCTCGGCGTATCGATCGTCGCTTTCTCCTTCATCCGCCTGCTTCCCGGCGATCCCGTCATGCTGTTGTCGGGCGAGCGCGTCATGTCGCCTGAGCGCCATGCCCAGATCTCTCATGATCTCGGCTACGACCAGCCGCTGGTCATGCAATACGGCCACTACATCTGGAGTGCGCTGCACGGCGATCTCGGGACTTCGATCACCACCAAGCGCGACGTGCTGACCGACTTCCTGACCTTCTTCCCGGCAACGCTGGAACTGTCGATCTGCGCTATGATCCTGGCGATCTGTCTTGGCATTCCGGCAGGCGTTTTCGCCGCCGTCAAGCGCGGCACATGGTTCGACCAGAGCGTGATGGGCGTGGCCCTTGTCGGTTATTCCATGCCGATCTTCTGGTGGGGCCTGCTGCTGATCATCGTCTTCAACGGCTATCTGCATTGGACGCCGGTTTCCGGCCGCATCGGGCTCATCTATTTCTTCAAGCCGGTCACCGGCTTCATGCTGATCGACAGCCTCCTGTCCGGTCAAAAGGGCGCCTTCGCCTCGGCGCTGAATTCGCTGATCCTGCCGACCATCGTGCTCGGCACCATTCCGCTCGCCGTCATCGCCCGGCAGACGCGCTCGGCCATGCTGGAAGTTCTGGGTGAGGATTATGTCCGCACCGCCCGCTCCAAAGGCCTCGCGCCGCTGCGCGTCGTCTCCGTGCATGCGCTCCGCAATGCCATGATCCCAGTCGTCACCACCATCGGCCTGCAGGTCGGCGTGCTGCTCGGCGGCGCCATCCTGACGGAAAGCATCTTTTCCTGGCCGGGCATCGGCAAGTGGATGATCGACGCCGTCTTCAAGCGCGATTATCCTGTGGTGCAGGGCGGTCTGCTGCTGATCGCGGGCATCGTCATGCTCGTCAATCTCGCCGTCGACCTGCTCTACGGCTTCATCAATCCACGCATTCGTCACTAGGAGCGGCCCATGAGCACGGTAAGTCTCAAATCCGACCGCCCCTCCGCTCTCGCGGAGTTCTGGTACTATTTCTCGCGTAACAAGGGCGCGGTCATCGGGCTGGTGATCTTCGTCTTCGTTCTGTTCCTGGCGATCTTCGCCGGTGTGGTCGCCCCACATGATCCGAACTACGCCTATGGCGGCACCATGCAGCGCCTGCCGCCGGCTTGGGCCCAAGGCGGCAATAGCGACTTTCTCCTCGGCACCGATGCCAATGGCCGCGATCTTCTCTCGCGCCTGATCTATGGCACGCGGTTTTCGCTGTTCATCGGCCTGGTGGTTGCTTCGCTTTCGGCGCTCGCCGGTGTCCTGATCGGCCTCGTCGCCGGCTATGTTCGTGGCCGCACCGATACGATCATCATGCGCATCATGGACATCATCCTTGCCATTCCCTCGCTGCTGCTCGCCCTGGTGCTGGTGGCGATCCTGGGACCTGGCCTGACCAACGCCATGATCGCGATCTCCATCGTCAACCAGCCGCACTTCGTTCGCCTGACGCGCGCCTCGGTGATGGCCGAGCGCGACAAGGAATATGTCATCGCCTCGCGGGTTTCCGGCGCCACTTCGCTTCGCCTGATGTTCAAAACCATCCTGCCGAACTGTCTGGGGCCGTTGATCGTGCAGGCGACGCTGGCCTTCTCGGCCGCGATTCTCGATGCCGCCGCCCTCGGCTTTCTCGGCCAGGGCGCGCAGCCGCCGACGCCGGAATGGGGAACGATGCTCGCGGATTCGCGTGAATTCTTCCAGAGCAATCCCTGGCTCGTCACTTTTCCCGGTCTTTGCATCCTGATCACGGTTCTCGCCATCAATCTGATGGGCGATGGCCTGCGCGATGCTTTCGACCCGAAGCTGAAGAGGTCGTGATGCCGCTTCTCGATATTGAAAACCTCACCGTTGAATTCCAGACCGCATCCGGCCTGTTCCGTGCGGTGGATGGCGTCTCTCTCACCTGCGATAAGGGAGAAATACTCTCGATCGTCGGCGAATCCGGTTCCGGCAAGTCTGTGTCCATGCTGGCCATGATGGGGCTTCTGCCCTGGACGGCGAAGATCACCGCCGACCGCATGACGTTCGATGGGAAGGACCTGCGTGGCATCTCCTCGCGCCAGCGCCGCAAGATCATCGGCAAGGACATGGCGATGATCTTCCAGGAGCCGATGTCGAGCCTCAATCCGTGCTTCACGGTCGGCTTTCAGCTCGGCGAGACCCTGCGCATCCACATGGGTCTCGACCGCAAGGCGCGCCGTGAGCGCTCGATCGAGCTCTTGAATCTTGTCGGTATCCCGGCGCCTGCGGATCGCTTGTCGAACTTCCCGCACCAGATGTCCGGCGGCATGAGCCAGCGCGTCATGATTGCCATGGCGCTTGCCTGCAATCCGAAGCTTCTGATCGCCGACGAGCCGACCACCGCGCTCGACGTGACCATCCAGGCACAGATCCTCGATCTGCTTGCGCGGCTGCAGAAAGAGCAGGGCATGGCGCTGGTGCTGATCACCCACGACATGGGCGTGGTAGCAGAAACCGCCGAGCGCGTGCAGGTGCAATATGCTGGCCAGAAGGTCGAGGAGCAGCCGGTGAAGGCCCTGTTCCGCGATCCGCATCATCCCTATACGGCAGCACTTCTTTCAGCTCTGCCAGAACGCGCCGTGGTCGGCGAGCGCCTGCCGTCGATCGCCGGCGTCGTGCCCGGCCAGCACGATCGCCCCACGGGCTGTCTTTTCGCGCCGCGCTGCTCGTTTGCGACGCCGGAATGCGACCGTGGCGTCAAGCGTCAGGGCGCGGAACTCGGCGTGGCACTCTGCAATTATCCATTGGAACACGGCAAGCCGCACGGCCATCCCGGCCTTGCCGCCACGCAAGCAGCAGGAGGCCGTTAATGACGGGCGCTGTTCTCGAAGGGCGCGATCTCGCCCGTTTCTACACCGTCAAGCGCGGCGCCTTCAAGCCGGAGGCGACCGTCAAGGCGTTGAACGGCGTCAGCTTCAGCCTCCAATCCGGCCGCACGCTTGCTGTCGTCGGCGAATCCGGTTGCGGCAAGTCGACGCTCGCCCGCCTGGTGACGATGATCGAGGACCCGACGGCGGGCGAACTGCTGATCGATGGTAAGCCGGCGAAGCTCGGCGACCGCAGCCTGCGCAGCGCCGTGCAGATCGTCTTCCAGAATCCTTATGGCTCGCTCAATCCGCGCCAGAAGGTCGGCTCCATTCTCGAGGAGCCGCTGAAGATCAATACCGACGATGATGCCGCCACCCGCCGCCGCAAGGCTGAGGAGATGATGGCGCGTGTCGGCCTGCGCCCGGAACATTACGACCGTTATCCGCACATGTTCTCCGGCGGCCAGCGCCAGCGCATCGCCATTGCCCGTGCGCTGATGCTGCGGCCGAAGGTGCTGGTGCTCGACGAGCCGGTCTCCGCGCTCGACCTGTCGATCCAGGCGCAGGTGCTGAACCTTCTGATGGACCTGCAGAAGGAAATGGGGCTAGCCTATCTCTTCATCTCCCACGGTCTTTCGGTCGTTCGCCATATCGCCGACGACGTGATGGTGATGTATCTCGGCCGGCCGGTCGAGACCGGTACGGCGGAAGAGGTGTTCACCCGCCCGCGCCATCCCTATACCGCCGCGCTATTGTCGGCGACGCCGATCGCCGATCCCGAGCGCGAGAAGAACCGCATCCGCCTGCAGGGTGAATTGCCGTCTCCGCTCAATCCGCCGACCGGCTGTCACTTCAATCCGCGTTGCTGGCGTGCGCAGGATAAATGCCGCCAGGTGACGCCGGAATTGTTCGGCGAGGGAACGCATAAATTCTCCTGTTTCTATCCGCTCGATTGATGGCTGGAAGCACCATGAGCGATATGTCAAAAGCCCCGATCGCCGTCATCATCATGGGCGTCAGCGGCAGCGGCAAGTCGTCCATCGGCGAAAAGATGGCGGCGCTGCGGGGTCAGTATTTTGTCGAGGGTGATGCGCTGCATCCCGCGGCCAATGTCGAGAAGATGAGCAAGGGCATTCCGCTGACGGATGAGGATCGTTGGCCCTGGCTCGACCTGATCGGCCAGCAGATCGCCGCCAGTCTTGCGAAAGGCCAAGCGATCGCCGTGTCATGTTCCGCTTTGAAGCGTAGCTATCGTGAGCGTCTGCGCGCCGCCGCCGGCGGGCACCTCTATTTCGTCTATCTCGATGGCTCGAAGGAACTGCTGACCAAGCGCATGGGCGAGCGCAAGGGCCATTTCATGCCGGCCTCACTGCTGGAAAGCCAACTGCAAACGCTGGAAGTGCCGACCGGCGAACCCGGCGTCGTGACGGTCGGCATCGATGACACGGTCGACGGCATCGTCGAGGCCGCGCTCAAGGGTCTCGACGCAATCCGCTAAATTCAATGTATCAGGGTGCGAACCGGTTCGGTGCGTAGGCCGAGATGTCGATGAACGGCTTTTCTCCGGTAATCAGCTCGGCGAGCACGCGCCCGGTCACAGGCCCCAGCGTCAGCCCATGATGGGCGTGGCCGAAGGCGAACCACAGGCCGTCGTGACGCGGCGCCTTGCCGATGATCGGCATCATATCCGGGGTGCAGGGGCGGGCGCCCATCCAGGGCTCCGGATCGAGCCTCTCGCCGAGCGGGAAGACGGTGCGGGCGACGGCTTCGGCACGGTCGAGCTGGATCGGTGTTTTCGGCGCATCGCGCAGGGCGAATTCCGCCCCGGTCGTCAGCCTGATACCGCGGTTCATCGGCGCCAGAAAATAGCCGCGCTCGGCATCAAGCGTCCAATTGTTGAGGATGGCGTTGCCCTCGGCGCCGTAATGCATGTGATAACCGCGCTTGACGCCCAGCGGAAACGCATAGCCGAAACGCTTCGTCACGAGATCGGCCCAGGGGCCGAGAGCGACGACCGCATCCTCGGCTTCGATCGAACCCTCCGACGTCACCATCTTCCAGTGGGAGCCGGACCGGCCGAGCGAGGCGGCGTCTCCGATCGCAAAACGCCCGCCAATGCTCTCGAAATAAGCGCGGTAAGCAGCGGTCAGCCCATGCGGATCGAGTACGGACCAGGGATCGCGCCAGCGCAGGCCGCCGGAGAAGCTGCCCCTGATATGCGGCTCCAATGTCGCGATATCGGCGCCGGTCAGCGCATCGTAAGTAACGCCAAATTCGCGATTGAGACGTTCGGCTTCGGCGAATTCCGCATCGCGTTTCTCGTTCGTGCGGAAAATCTCCATCCAGCCGTTCTTGCGGATCAGTTCCTCGGCGTGAGACGCTTCTATGAGGTCGTTGTGCTCGCTGATCGAATGCTCGATCAGCGGCGCATAGGCGCGTGAGATCATCTCATGCCGCTTGGTATTGGAATTCCACCAATAGCGGGCGAGAAAGGCAATCTGCCCCGGCAGCGCGCGCAGGTGATAATGCGCGTCGATGCGGTTGTTGAAGGCATAGCGCAGGAGCAGACCGAACTGCTGCGGAAAGCCGTAGGGCACGACGCCTTCGCGCTGGATCAGTCCGGCATTGCCGAAGGAGGTCTCTCCACCTGGGGCTTTGCGGTCGACGAGGATGACCTGGCGCCCGCGCCGCTGGAGATGGATGGCCGTCGAGATGCCGACGATGCCTGCACCGAGCACGATTGCGTCTTTTGTCATGTTCCCTGCTATCCGCGTGCTTCTTGTATTTGCGCATGATCTTATTCAAGAACCACGCTTCAAGCATCGAAAATGCCTGCCAAAATGCTGCGGCGCAAATGAAAAATGCAATCAAGCCACGACCTGTTTCAAAGCCGCATTTTCAGCGCGAATGCGTATGGTGAGAATGGCGGCATTGAGCAGGGAGAAGATCAAGGCGAAGAGCGGAAGGCCGAACGCCAGCGGCAGCACGGCGATCTCACCGATGACCACCGCATAGTTCGGATGGCTGAGGAAACGATAGGGTCCGCGTGTTACCAAGGCTGCGCTCGGCAACACGATGATCCGCGTCGTCCAGCGCCCTTTCAGGGTCGCCAGCACCCAGACGCGTAAGCTCTGCAGCACCATGAAGACGAGAAACCAAATCAGGCTGACCGGTCGGTCTGCGGCCAGAAGCCACAGACCGACGAGCCAGGCCGCGTGCATCGCGACCATATAGGGATAGTGTTCCGGGGCAATCTCCCGGGCGCCTTGCGCAAGGAGGGCGGCGGTGTTGCGCCGGGCATGCAGCAGCTCGGCCAGCCGCTGCAGGGTGACGAAGGTCAAAAGTGCGATCGATGGCCAGACCATCAGGCTGCCCTCTTCAGCGTGACGCAACTTGCCGCAAAGCCGGGACCCATGGCGACGAGAGCCGAACGCGGTGGCAGGCCGGCATTGATCGCTCGCTCCAGCACGAAGAGTACGGTCGGCGACGACATGTTGCCGTAATCGCTGATCACCTCGCGTTCTATATCCAGCGAGCCGGGTTCGAGACCGAAGGCGGTCTCGAGCGCCACCAGCACCTTGGCGCCGCCGGGATGGCAGATGAAGCGATCGACATCGGATATCGTTAGGCCGGCGCGTTCGAGAATGCCGGCGACGGCGGGCTTGATATTCGCTTCGGCAAAGGGCGGCAGCGCTTGGTCCAGGATGATGCCGAAACCGGTATCGTCGATCTTCCAACCCATGATGCCGAGCGTATCGGGAAAGAGATGCTCGCCCGTCGATTCGATCTCCGCGAGACCATCCTTGCCGGCGCGCAGGACACAGGCGGCCGCGCCATCGCCGAACAATGCTGTCGCAACAATGTTCGGCCGCGTCAGCTCGTCCAGCCGGAAGGCAAGCGAGCAGAGTTCGAGGGCAACAAAGAGCACGACAGCGCCGGGCCGGCTCTTTGCCATGCGCGAGGCGATGCCAAGGCCGGAAACGCCGGCCGCACAGCCAAGGCCGAAGACCGGCACGCGCTCGATATCGGAGCGGAAGCCCAGCTCGCGCGAGAGCCGAGCCTCCAGGCTCGGCGTGGTCATGCCGGTTGACGACACCGTTACGATGCAATCAACCTCTTCCGCCCTCAGGCCGGCGCGATCCAGCGCGCTAGTCGCGGTCTTCGTGAAGAGCTGGCTTGCGACCTCGGCATAGGCTTCCATGCGGTCCTGCCAACCATGCGATTGCTCGAACCAGGAGAGCGGTCGGGCAACATAGCGTTTGCGGATGCCGGCGCTTTCGAAAACGCGGGCGAGATGCTTGAAATCGCGGAAGCGATCGGAAAACAGGCGGCCGGCGGTCTCGGCGGCCTCCGATTGGTAGATGATGTTGTCGGGCGTAGCGACAGCCAGACTGACAAGCTTGACGGTATCGGTCACTTGTTTCTCCTTGCGACCCTCGGCGGGTACGCAGGTAGAAACACGCCAGCACCAGAAATTATTCGGCGTGGCAGCGGTCACGAAAGAGTGACGGCAGGTTGCGGGTGAGAGCGCGAGAAAAATCTTTGTCGCCCGCGAATAAAATGAACGGATGGCGTGTTCTCCCATCGCAACGTTCATTTGCCAAGGAGCAATCCCATGACGACTACCGCTTTCCGCCTGGCCTCTGTCGCTCTCGGCGCCTGCCTCACCCTCGGTGCCTTCACCGTTCCGGTTTTCGCGGCTGGCGACAACAGCAGCACGACGCCGACCTGCAAGAAGGGCGAAATCTACGACACGAAGACAAAGAAGTGCGTGAAACAGCAGGGCGCCAATATCACCGACGAAAACCGCGCCGACTATGCTTATTCGCTCGCTAAGGAGGACCACCGCTATGAAGAAGCGCTGGCAGTTCTAGACACCATGCAGAACCCGAACACGGCGGAAGCACTGAACTATCGCGGCTACGCCACCCGCAAGCTCGGCCGCACGGATGAAGGCATTTCCTATTACCTGAAGTCGGTCGCAATGGACCCGAAATATTCGCTTGTTCGCGAATATCTCGGCGAAGCCTACGTCATCAAGGGCCAGATCGACCTCGCCAAGGATCAGTTGAGCACGATCAAGACGCTCTGCGGCAACACGTCCTGTGAGGAATACCAGGACCTGAACCAGGCCATCCAGCATCCGTCGAGCCTCTGATTTCAGGCGTCGGATCTATAAGCAGTCAGCATTTAGAGGGATATACGAGTGTCAGTCGCTCATTCCACAATTTCTGCTTATAGTCGGGTAAGATCGGAACCGCCGGCACGACCGGCGATTCCCAAAAACGCGAACCTCGCGGAGGGTGCCATAGCCAGCGAAGAGGATATCAGGGCCGGTCTGTCGCAGCATCTGACGCGGCTCTGGCGCTATGCGGTGGTGCTGTCGCACCAACGCGACGTCGCGGACGATCTGGTGCAGGCGACCTGCGTTAGAGCACTGGAGCGGGCTGGTCAGTTCGCAGCCGGTACGCGGCTCGATCGATGGTTGTTTTCGATCCTGCATTCGATCTGGCTGAACGAGATCCGGGCGCGCCGCGTGCGCATGGGCCAGGGTTTTGTCGATGCCGACGAGACGTTGGTCTTTGACGGCGCCCGCGAGACGGAGACGCATATTCTCGCCGGTCAGGTGCTGAAGCAGGTGCAGGCGCTGCCGGAAGCGCAGCGCACCGCCGTGTTCCTCGCCTATGTGGAAGGGCTTTCCTATCGCGAGGTGGCGGAGGTTTTGGATGTGCCGATCGGAACGGTGATGAGCCGGCTGGCGGCGGCGCGGGCGAAGCTTGCCGATGGTGCGGGATCGGCGGATGGCGCGCGACTTTCTGGGGGTGGGCGACTGGGGAACGGGAATGAGTGAATTGGACAACAGCAACATGCCCTCGGACGAGCTGCTCACCGCCTTCATCGACGGCGAGCTGGATGCCGCCGAGAGCGGAAAGATCGAAAAGCTGATCACCAGCGACGCCCAGGTGGCGGAACGCTTCGATTTTTTGTCGCGCGGTGATCTGCCCTTCCGTGAGGCATTCGAGCCCGTGCTTGCCGCCGCCCCAAGCGCCAAGCTTACCGCCATGCTTGCCGCGATTCCTTTCACAAACGAGCAAAAGAAGGCCGTTTCCGGCGTTAGCCGCCGTGGTTTCCTGTCCGCAATCGCGGCGTGCCTTGTCGTGGGCGTCGCCATCGACCGCGCCGCGATCGGTATCCGCCGCAGCATCGACAAACCGGAAGAGGGCAGTGACTGGCGCGCCGTCGTCGCCGAATATCTTTCGCTCTATACGCCGGATACGCTCAGCGCACCGGCTGGCGATCATGCAGAACAAGCCGCGCAATTGAGCGAAGTAGGCTCCAAGCTCGGCCTCACGCTGACGCCCGAAACCGTTGCTCTGCCGGGCATCGATTTCAAGCGCGCCCAGCTATTGAATTACGACAGTAAACCCTTGGCGCAGATCGCTTATCTCGATCCCGAAAGCGGTCCGATGGCGCTCTGCATCATCCCCTCGACCAAAGGCGCTGCCGCACCGGACATGGAAAACCGCCGCGGCATGAATGTCGTCTATTGGTCGAACGCCACCCACGCCTTCATGCTGATCGGCCATCTGCCGATCGACCGGATGAAGGCGCTGGCGGATGGCGTTCGGGGAAGCCTGGCGGTTTGAGATCGAGCCTTTTTCCCAACGCGTAGGAAGAGTTAGCGCTCCGTAAATCGCGCGATTCAAAAAGAATTTGGCGAAAACTCTTCCTGCTGATATTCTCCGCCCAACGAAAATCGAATGAGCGCCTGCAGCATGCCCTGGGGCCTTGCGCGGCGCGGTGGAAAAGATACGTGAGTGACCCCGACAGCGGCAGAGCGCCGCAGGCAAACGGGGCGTCGGTAGCAGAGCGCAGGAAGGGTAAATCCTCCCGGCGCGGTAAGCGTAAGCGTGGCGGTCCCGCCCGTCCGAACGCTTTTTCTGCGGAGGCCAACCAGACCGGCACGTCCGGCCCGGCGGCGACACGCCCGATAGACAACGACACCGGTTCTCCGGGCAAAAAGCGCAAGCGTCGCCGGCGTTCCCGTGGCGGGGCGCATGATGGTGCGCAGCACGCTTCCTCAACCCAGCAGCAACAGGCTTCTTCAGCGCCGGAACAGCGCGCTGCGGCCGGGCCGTCGCACAAGAACGGCAAGAACAGGCGCAAGCATCGTAGCAAGCGCGGTTTGCAGGGTCGCCCGCTGGTGCATGAGAAGACGGCGCAGATCGTCGCCCCGGCCGCTGCTGCTACCGCCGAACAGGCGCCTGCCCGCAATGAACATGATAATCGGCATCCACCCCAGCAGCGCCGTGACGGCCACGCGCCGCATCATCATGCCGATGGTGACTACCGTCCCGTCGATCTCTACGCGGCACTCGATCTCGGCACCAACAATTGCCGTCTGCTGATCGCGCAGCCGACGAGGCCTGGCCAGTTCCGCGTTGTCGACGCTTTTTCCCGCATCGTTCGTCTCGGCGAGGGACTTGGCGCCAGCGGCCGGCTGTCGAGCGATGCCATGGATCGGGCCGTCGAGGCTTTGCGCATCTGCGCCGGCAAGCTGAAGACGCGTGAGATCCGCCGCATGCGGTTGATCGCCACCGAAGCCTGCCGTGCGGCGGAGAACGGCGAAGCGTTCCTCTCCCGCGTGACGGAAGAAACCGGCCTGCGGCTGGAAATCATCGATCGGGAGACCGAGGCGCGGCTTGCCGTCTCCGGCTGCTCGTCGCTGGTCGGTCCCGAGGCGCGCTCGGTTGTGCTCTTCGATATCGGCGGCGGCTCGTCGGAAATCGCCGTCATCCGCATTGGCGAAAACCGCTCCAGTCGGCTCGCCAATCACATCACCCACTGGACCTCGCTGCCGGTTGGCGTCGTGACGCTTTCGGAACGCCATGGCGGCCGCGACGTCACGCCGGATCTATTCGAGACCATGGTGCGTGAAGTCGAAGGCATGCTCGAACGCTTCGATTGCCCGCCGGTTCAGGGCGCTGCCCGCGACAGCGGCGATTTCCATCTCATCGGCACGTCCGGCACGGTGACGACGCTTGCTGGCGTTCACCTCGATCTGCCGCGCTACGATCGGCGCCGTGTCGATGGTGTCTGGCTGTCAGACGACGAAGTGACCGCGATGCAGGCGAAGCTGCTTTCCTGGGATTTCGCCGGCCGCGCCGCCAATCCCTGCATTGGGCCGGACCGCGCCGATCTCGTTTTGGCGGGCTGTGCCATTCTCGAGGCGATCCGCCGCCGCTGGCCGAGCCCGCGCATGCGCGTCGCCGATCGCGGCCTGCGTGAAGGATTGCTGACCGACATGATGGCAGACGATGGCGTGTGGCGGCGGGGCCGCTCGCGCCGGGGTCATCGACCGAGGGATATGAAGGGGCCGCAGACGTGACCAAGCCAACCATCGCCGGTAACCGTACGGGCCGCAAACTCGGCCAACGCGTCAAGAAAAAGAAGCTGAAGGCCTCCTCGCGGCAATGGCTGGAGCGGCATATCAACGATCCCTATGTGCAGCGTGCGCAGCTTGAGGGCTATCGCGCCCGTGCTGCCTTCAAGCTGCTGGAAATCGACGAGAAGCACCAGATCCTCAAGGGCGCACGCCGCATCATCGATCTGGGTGCGGCGCCGGGGAGCTGGTCGCAGATCGCCGCCAAGGTGACCGATTCGACCGAAGAGGATATCCGCGTTGCCGCCATCGACTTTCTCGAAATGGCGCCGATCCCGGGGGTCAGCATCCTGCAGCTCGATTTCCTTGATCCGCAAGCGCCGCAGCGGCTGATCGATGCCGTCGGCGGCACGCCGAATCTCGTGATATCCGATATGGCAGCGCCGACCACCGGCCATCATCGCACCGACCACCTGCGGACCATGCATCTCTGCGAAGTCGCGGCGCGTTTCGCCGTCGAAGTCCTGGCCGAAGGCGGGCATTTCCTTGCCAAGACCTTCCAGGGCGGTACGGAGCGTGACCTGCTGGCCTTCCTGAAGCAGAATTTCCGCCAGGTCGTTCATGTGAAGCCGGGCGCATCCAGGGCCGAATCGGTGGAGATGTTCCTGTTGGCGAAGGGCTTCAAGGGCCGCAAGACAGACGACGAAGCAACGAGTGCTTGATTTAGCCATCGCTTTTGTCCGATGATACAGTCCCATCGGCAGCAGGCAGCGCATTCTTCATGCTTCTCTACGTCACTCTCGGCTCGAACGATATTCCGCGTGCACGCAGCTTCTATGACGCGGTTCTGCCGGTCATCGGCTACCGGCGCCAACGCGAATCGGATGAGGAAATCGGCTATGCGGCCGATGGCGATACACGATGCCGTTTCTGGGTCGTGGTTCCCTACAATCACCGCAAGGCCACGATCGGCAACGGCTCCATGGTGGCTCTCCACGCAGAAAGCCGCGCCGATGTCGACGCCTTTTATGCCGCAGCCCTTGCCCATGGCGGCACCGATGAGGGTAAGCCGGGCCTGCGCTCTTTCCATGCCAATTTCTATGCGGCCTACGTGCGCGATCCCGACGGCAACAAGCTCAGCGCCGTCTGCGAGCGGCCTGAGTAGGTTTTTTGCCTTCTCCTCGCTGGGGAGAAGGTAGGATCGCATCATTTCACCATCGGCACCTGCGGCTGCGTCGCGGCCACGCGCTTCAGGCTGGCCTTGTGGCCGGAGACCAAGGCGCCGGCGCTGCGGTCCATGCGGATAAACGGGATGGTGGCAAGCACGGTCAGGACCGAGATGCAGAAGAAGGCGATGTGGAAATCGCGGACCTGCAGCTCCGTGCCGTTGAAGAAGGTCGACGTTTCCAGGATCATGGCGGCGACAGCAACGCCGAGCGCCAGGCTGATCTGCTGCATGACCGAGCTCATCGATGTGGCCTGACTTGCCTCTTTGTCGCTGATATCGGCGTAGGCGAGCGCATTGATCCCCGTGAAGAAGAACGAGCGTGAGAAACCGCCGATCAGCAGCACGCCGATGATGATGAGATGCGGCGTCCAGGGCTGGAACAGGCCGGTGCAGATCGTCGTCAGCGTCGTGATGCCTGCCGCCGACAGCAGCGCCGTCTTGAAGCCGACGGCAGTGAAGACGCGGCGGGCGATGAACTTGGTACTGATGGCGCCGATAGCACCGGCGAAGGTGATGAGGCCCGATTGGAACGGATTGAGGCCGAAGCCGAGCTGCAGCATCAGCGGCGTCAGGAACGGCATGGCGCCGATGCAGATGCGAAACAGCGTGCCGCCCGTGACGGAAGCGCGGAAGGTGGCATTCTTCAGAAGCGACAGGTTGAGGATCGGCGCCGGATGGCGGCGGGCATGGCCGACGTAAAGGAAGCCGCAGAGGAAGCCGATAGCGATGGCCGATATGCCGATGAACGGCGGCAGGGCCGGCAAGCTGATGACCGACATACCGAAGACGACGCCGGCGGCGGCGAAGGATGTCAGCAGGAAGCCGATGAAATCAAGTTTCGGCGGCATGGTCGCCTCGACATCCGGCAGGAAGATCGATGACAGGATGACGCCGAGAACGCCGACGGGCACATTGATCAGGAAGATCCAGTGCCAGGATGCGTAAGTGGTGATGAAACCGCCGAGCGGCGGCCCGGCGAGAGGACCGACGAGGGCGGGAATGGAAAGCAGCGCCATGGCCGAGACCAGATCGCTTTTCTGCGTCGTGCGCACCAGCACAAGGCGCCCGACCGGCGTCATCATCGAGCCGCCAAGACCTTGCAGGAAGCGGGCGGCGACGAATTCCAGGAGGCCGCCCGAGAAGGCGCACATGATCGAACCGATGACGAAGACGCAGATGGCGAGCCGGAAGATGTTCTTCGCGCCGAAGCGATCCGCCATCCAGCCGCTGATCGGAATGAACACCGCCAACGACACCATATAGGATGTCAGCGCCAGTTTCAGCGTGATCGGACCAACATGGAGATCCGCCGCGATGGCCGGCAAGGCGGTCGCAATCACGGTGGAATCCATCTGCTCCATGAAAAGCGCGACGGCAAGGATCAGGGGAACGATGCGATTCATAGGCATATGCCTTGGGTGAGTCGTGTCTTCGGGGAAGGGGTCCGCATGAGACGGGCACCCGCTCTGTAGTCCTATGTGCGGCCTCTGCCAATCTCCGATTCCGCCCTTTGGCTTCCTGGAGATCACGTCTTGGTGATGCCGTTGCCGCACGGTATAGGCTACCAAGTTCGACATATGCTAAACGCATAGAAATGCTAAGCGCATAAAACGTCGTTTGGCGTATTAGCGGATTTGGATCGAGATGTCATGGCGAATTATCGGCCATGAAAGCTCGTATTGCCGCCGCCGAAGACGGTGACAGGCGCAGCTTACGCTGCCACCATTGGAGAAAATGAGATCATGACAGCCGTTGTTCTGCCGCCCGAGACCCATCAGTTCAAGCTGGGGTCCTGCACCATCACCGTTGTCAAGGATGGCGCAAGCATTCTGGATAATCCCTGGGAAACCTTCGGGTCGAACCAGGCTCCGGAAACGGTGCGGAAGCTTCTGGCGCAGAACTTCCTGCCGACCGAAAAGCTAGTCAACAGCTATGCACCTGCGATCATCGATACCGGTTCAGACGTGATCGTCGTCGACACCGGCTTTGGCGCTGCCGGCCGCCCCCGCGGTTTGGGCCGCTTTCGCGAAGGCCTGAAGGCTGTCGGCTACACGCCGGAGCAGGTGACCGTCGTCGCCCTGACACATCTGCATGGCGACCATATCAACGGCCTGATGGAGGACGGCGCTCCGGCCTTCCCGAATGCGCGCTATGTCACAGGCGCGATCGAATATGAGTTCTGGACTGACAAGTCACGCGAAGGAACGCCCGCCGAAGGCGGTCACAAAGCCGTGCTAGCCAATGTCGTGCCCTTTGCCGAAAAGATGACTTTCCTCAGAGATGGCGATCAGATCGTCAGCGGCATGACCGCCATGCTCGCTCCCGGCCACACGCCCGGTCATCTCGTCTTCCATCTCGAATCGGACGGCAAGCAGCTGGTCATGACCGGCGATACGGCCAATCACTACATCCTCTCGCTCGGACGTCCGGATTGGGAAGTACGTTTTGATATCGATAAGGCGCAGGCCGCCAAGACCCGCCGCCGCATCTTCGACATGATCGCCACGGACCGCATCCCTTTCCTCGGCTTCCACATGCCATTCCCCGCCGTCGGCTTCGTCGAGAAGCAGCCGGAAGGGCTCCGCTATGTCCCGAAAACCTATCAGTTCGATTTGTGAAACGACTGCGCGGCTTTACGGGTCTGTCTTTAGCGCGTGGCTGAAAGCAACGGTGGTCATGTCAATCAGTTGCGCATGAATCTCGTTTCGTGACCGCCCTCCGCCGTCTGTACAGATTGGATCACCGATCTTTTCAGATGCCGCGATCTCTGACGCACCGGGTTTGCATTCGGCAAACATGCTGTAATGGCTCGCATCCCCGATCGCCGTATAACTCGCCGTTGGAATGGCTTTCGCCACCTCGGAAGCCTCTGCTGTCGGCGGAATTTTCCCTGGCTGACCGAGATTTACGATGTCGACCGGGATAGAAATGCCAGAAAAACTTTTGAATTCGAAGATATCGATCGGGGCAGGATCGATCGCCATTGCGAAGCGAATGCGCTTGTCTTCATTGTCGCGACCGGCGGATTGTAAATTCATGGTGTGAAGATCAACGCCGCTTTGCCTGACCCACTCGCAAAGAGAGGAATTGAGCGCGTCCGTATCGCAATAGCTTGCCAGGAGTTTTGGGTCTATGCGGGCACCCGCTATTGCCAAAGCCGTGTTGCCACCCATGGAAAGACCGAGCGCACCGATCTTGCCTTGGTCAAGGTGGGCTTTGAAAAACGAATCCGTCTCCATTGCATTCAAGGTTTCGGTGAGATCGCCAGGTCGCAACCAGATCTTCATCGTTTCGGCTGCGGACCTGTTCTCACCCGAATTTCCCGGATGCGTCGGACCTGCCACCACGAAGCCCTGCTGAGCCAAGGGCGTTGCAATCCAACTCATAGCTTGCGGGTTTCCGGCCAGGCCAGCACCATGGGAAAGAAGGATGAGCGGAAATTTTCCGTCGGAGATTGGCGCATCGCGCATGGCCGGCGTTCCTGCAAAGAACACGCTCTCGCCAAGCACGACGGGCTCACCACCCGACTTTGCCGGGTACCAAACTGTTACGTTGAGATTGTTGCCGCGTTCTTTGGATGGCACCACGATTTGATGTACACCAACGTATTCGTTGGCGCCGGCTGCGTGTTGCATCATCATGGGGATTGCAACAACGCAAAGCATGGCCCGGACTCTCATCGAAATCTCCTTTGTGAGCGCTTTCATAGCGTCACCAAGGGCGGCTTCGGCCCTGATCTCGACCTCGAACACGTTTCTGGTCGTACCGAATCGCGATCTTGTACGTCAGGATGGCCGGCTCAGGTGGGATTTGGCCGGGTCTGTCGCCACTGCACCGGTGTCATGTCAGTCACTCGGCGGAATTCGCGATTAAAATTGGATTTGGTCTGGAAACCGACTTCAAACATCACCTCGGTTACGGATTTGTCCGTGTCGGCAAGTAGCCGGCATGCATCGGCGATGCGGAAATCGTTGACGAACTGGGAAACGTTCTTGCCGGTGGTGCGATTGATCGCCGTCGAAATCTGCCGGGCCGGAAGGACAGCTTTGCGCGCCAGGCGATCGAGATTGAGATCTGGGTCGCGGTAGACCCGCTTTGTCTCCATCAGAGACCGAATTGCGCCGAGTGTTTCTTTGTCGGTCGGCTCGTCGACAGGAGGCTTCACGTCGTCGGTTTCGGCGGGTGCCCGGCCGCGTACGGCCACGGCGCTGGCGATCGACAGTATGATCAGCGCGAGGAGGTTGCCGATCGCCACCATGGCTGGGGCATGCCTGCCCTGGGTCCAGGAAAAATCCAGGAACACCAACAGATCCAGGGCGGCCGACAGAAGTAGCGTCACAGCGGCGAAAATCAGCGCCCGATAGACTGATGTCGCACTCTCGAACGGGGTTCGCCTCAGAGCGTCTGGTCCTGATCGCATCAAAAGCAGGATCGCTCCGGCATACCCGATGAAGATTGCAGGCAGCACCACGTCAATCGCACTTCGCCAGACAGTCATCAGCAAAACGACAAGGATGGCAGGGATCGCATGCAGGCCGAGACGGGCGCCGGAGGAGACGCCGCTTTTCTGGACCAGCTTGGCTACACCGCAATAGACCAATGGTGGCACGAGGGCGGCGCCCACCGGGGCGACATACATCACTTCCTCGATGCCGTATCCCCAGCGCAACCCTGAGAGAAAGGCTTGGAAAGCGCTCAGCAGGATCAATACAAGAAAGGGGGCGTTAGGTGCTCTCCCAATCGACGCTGACTCATCGCTGCTTTTCATCACTGTGACGAACAAGATGAGGAGCAGGATGGCGACGACAAAGGAAAGCGGGATGAATGGCATCCGGTCATCTCTTTCTGAAAGCGTTGGCATCTTGGCCGGGCGCGTTTTCCCTATTCCCTTCCTGTCATAGACGTGTTACCAGCCCTCGCCAACTTCCAAGCAACACTTGCAAGATCGCCCGGTAGACGATTCGTTCCGGGCTTTCCTGTTTTTCACAGACGAAGGAATTGGCCATGGCACGCATCATTGAAACGTCAACCGGGTTGGATGCTCTGACATTCGACGACGTGCTCCTGCAGCCGGGGCACTCCGAGGTCATGCCGGGCCAGACGAATATCGCCACCCGCATCGCCCAGGACATCGAACTCAACCTGCCGATCCTCTCCGCTGCCATGGACACGGTGACGGAAAGCCGTCTCGCTATCGCCATGGCCCAGGCCGGCGGCATGGGCGTTATCCACCGCAATCTGACGCCGATCGAACAGGCGGAAGAGGTCCGGCAGGTCAAGAAGTTCGAAAGCGGCATGGTGGTCAATCCGGTCACGATCGGCCCCGATGCGACGCTTGCCGAAGCACTCAGCCTGATGAAGGCGCACGGCATTTCCGGCATCCCGGTCGTCGAAAAGTCGCACCGCCTCGTCGGCATCCTCACCAACCGCGACGTCCGCTTCGCCTCCGATCCTTCGCAAAAGATCTACGAGCTGATGACCCGCGAAAACCTGGTCACGGTCAAGGACGGCGTCCAGCAGCAGGAGGCCAAGCGCCTGCTGCACAAGCACCGCATCGAAAAGCTGCTGGTCATCGATGGCGATAGCCGTCTTGTCGGCCTGATCACGGTCAAGGATATCGAGAAGTCGCAGCTCAACCCGCACGCCTCGAAGGATGCGCAGGGCCGCCTTCGCGCCGCTGCCGCCATCAGCGTCGGTGACGACGGCTATGAGCGCGCCGAGCGCCTGATCGAGGCCGGCGTCGACCTTTTGGTTGTCGATACCGCCCATGGCCATTCGCAGCGTGTTCTCGACGCTGTCACGCGCGTCAAGAAGCTCTCCAATTCCGTCCGCGTCATGGCCGGCAATGTCGCCACCTATGACGGCACGCGGGCGCTGATCGATGCCGGTGCGGATGCCGTCAAGGTTGGCATCGGCCCGGGTTCCATCTGCACGACCCGTATCGTCGCCGGCGTCGGTGTGCCGCAACTTGCCGCCATCATGTCGGCAGTTCAGGCCGCGCAGGACCAGAACATCCCGGTCATCGCCGATGGCGGCATCAAGTTCTCGGGCGACCTCGCTAAGGCGATCGCCGCCGGCGCATCGGCCGCCATGGTCGGCTCGCTTCTCGCCGGCACGGATGAAAGCCCGGGCGAGGTCTATCTCTACCAGGGCCGCTCCTTCAAGGCCTATCGCGGCATGGGCTCCGTCGGCGCCATGGCGCGCGGCTCGGCCGATCGCTACTTCCAGGCCGAGGTGCGCGACACCCTGAAGCTGGTGCCGGAAGGCATCGAAGGCCAAGTGCCCTACAAGGGCTCTGTCTCGGGCGTGCTGCATCAGCTCGCGGGCGGCCTCAAGGCTGCCATGGGCTATGTCGGCGGCGCCGATCTCAAGGAGTTCCAGGAGCGCGCCACCTTCGTACGCATCTCCGGCGCGGGCCTGCGCGAAAGCCATGCCCACGACGTCACGATCACGCGCGAAAGCCCGAACTATCCGGGCGCTGGCGGCTGATCGATGGCCGATCACGCTCAGGGTGACGTCAGGTCCTTGCAGGGCCTGACGGCGATCCTTGCGGCTCTTTCCCTGGCGCTTTTTGCCTGGATCTATGCCGGCTTCGTGAGAGCCTTCAGGGATGCCGCGGCCGGCGAGCAGATGCTCGATGCGCGCATCGGCGGCTATGAGCGCGATGATGTCATCGCCATGCAGCGCTACCTCAAGGATCATCCCGATCCGGCCGCTATCCTGCATTCCATGTATCTCGGGCCGGAACTCATCTTTCCGCTGGTGCTGGCCGGTCTGCTCTTTTGCCTGTTGCGGCTGGTTGGCCCCGGCGGCACTTTCTTCAAGCGGCCGATCTCGCCTGCGGTGATTGCCCTGATCTTTTGCCTGCCGGTCTTCTACGGCGTCATGGACTATGCCGAAAATATCGCCGGCCTGTTGCTCTATCCGCCGGCCGCGCCATCGGATGCCACAGTGACGTTGCTCGCCGGCCTGCTGCCGATCGTCGTGCGGCTAAAGTTCCTCTCGCTGGTCATCACTATCATTCTACTGGCCCGTTTCGCGATTCTTCGCTACCTGTCTGCGGACGGTTCCAAGCCGTCCTGAGCGGGCGTTCTGCCGTTCAGCAATCCCTAGAGCGGTTTCAGCGTTTCACGGAATCGCTTTCCCGCTCTATCCCTTTGTTTTTACGCAATTCCGGACGGAAAGCCGCTTCGCCCTTTTCCGGGAATTGCTCTAAGGAGTTGGCGGCGTGACCGGCTATGAAATGTTCTGGCCCATGGTGGCCCATGCGGTGCTTGTCTATATTCTCTATGCGCTGCTAGGCCTGCGCCGCCAAAGTGCGGTGAAAGCGGGCAAGATCAAACGCTCGCAGTTTCGCGAGAACCATGCCGCCGATGAGCCGGCCGAAAGCCTGGTTGTGCGCAACAGCATCGCCAATCAGTTCGAACTCCCCGTCCTTTTCCATGCCTGCTCGATCGCGCTGTTCGTCGCCCAAGCCGATAATCTGCCTGCGGTCATCCTGGCCTGGATCTTCGTCGCCTCGCGCTATGCTCATGCCTATGTCCATGTCACCAGCAACGATCTGCGCTACCGCAGCCCGCTCTTCGCGCTCGGCTATATTGCCCTTGCCGGCATGTGGGCCTGGCTTGCCGTCTGGATGGTGTTCTCCTGATCGGACTTGCATTGTCGCGGAAAGCAACCTGCGATAACGTATTTGTGTTCTTCCTTGACCCTCGTACCTCGCTCCGCTGACCTATCTTGTCCTCGGAAGCCGAGCCTTGGGACGCTGGCTGCCGGGGAAAGATAAGGAGGAACACACCATGAGCATAGATAAGCCCATCGTGACGCAGGCGATGATCAATGCCTATGACGAATACACGCATCTGACGCTCGATCGCCGTGGTTTCATGGAAAAGCTGACGAAGCTCGCAGGCTCGGCGGGGGCCGCAGCCGTGATCGCGCCGTTGCTTGCGGCCAACAAGGCAAGCGCCGAGATCATTGCCGCCGATGATAGCCGTCTGGAGACGAAAGACGTCACCTATGCTGGCAACGGCGGTGAAATGAAGGGCTATCTCGCCCGACCTAAGGGCGAGGGCGAAAAGCTCGGCGGCGTGATCGTCATTCATGAAAATCGTGGCCTCAACCCGCATATCCGCGATGTCGCCCGCCGCATGGCGTTGGAAGGTTTCATCGCCCTGGCGCCGGACTTCCTGTCGCCGCTCGGCGGAACGCCGGAAAATGAGGACAAGGCGCGCGAGATGTTCACCAAACTCGACGCCGCGCAAACGGTTGCCAATGCCGAAGCAAGCCTAACCTATCTCGCCAAGCTCGACGGCTCCAGCGGCAAGGTCGGCGCGGTCGGCTTCTGCTGGGGCGGCGGTGTCATCAACCGTTTCGCCACCAAATCACCGGAGCTGAAGGCCGGCGTTGCCTATTACGGCATGCAGCCCGCCGCGGCCGATGTGCCCGACATCAAAGCCGCCCTGATGCTGCATTATGCCGGCCTCGACGATCGCACCAATGCCGGCATCGACGCCTATCGGAAAGAGCTGCAGGCCGGCGGCAAGACCTTCGAAATCTTCGTCTATGACGGCGCCAACCACGCGTTCAACAATGACACCTCGGCTGCCCGCTACGACAAGAAGGCCGCCGATCTCGCCTGGGGCCGGACGGTTGATTTCCTGAAAAAGTATCTAGCCTAGAGCGCGGGTAGCAAGGACTGGACGTGACAACGGCGGAAGGTATCCTCCAGCCGTTGTTGCTCTATTGCGACCTTAACAATACTTAACACTTAAAATTGAACTTTTCCCTTTTACGCGCATTGAATATGCCTATGACATAAGCTGCCTTACGCCCCGGCGTCGCTCCGAGTGAACAATAAAATGGGAAATTCATGAGCCCGGACAAACCCGACCGCATCAAATTCCGCAAGGAGCCCCAGCAGGAACGCAGCATCCACCGTGTCGATGTCATCTTATCGGCTGCCGCGCGACTAATCGCCGAAAAAGGCGTCAGCGCCATGAAGATGACGGAACTCGCCGCGGTGGCGGGCGTGCCGATTGGTTCCGTGTACCAATATTTTCCTGAGAAAGCTGCGATCGTCACTGCGCTGTTCGACCGCCACGCCGTTCTCGTCCAGGAAAAGACGGCGGAAGTCTTCGTCGCCGTCAAATCCCTCGATCATGCCATCGATCTCGTCTGCGGCATGGTCGACTGGTACTATCGCGAATTCCGCGGCGATCCGACCTATATGGGCGTGTGGCTGGGGACGGAGATGGATCAGGATCTTATGAAGCTGAACATTCAGCACAGCAATCGCGTCGCCGAAATCTTCTTGCAGGGCATCGAAGCCCACATTCCCGCCGACAGTCAAATAGACCTGCAGGCTCGCGCCCAATTCTTCAGCCACCTCATCGGCGCCTCCGTCCGCCTCGCGATCATGAGCGAGAGGAGCCTTGCCATCCGCATGCTCAATGAATGGAAACAGGTGATCCGCACGACGCTGTTTGCCGAGCCGAGCAGCGTGGCAATCGGCAACAGGCACTAGGTGCGCCTAGAACAGCGCTGGTCTTGCACCGGTCTCTATCCATAGAATAAAATGCCTCCATGGCTAAGCAGGTCCTCTTCGTTCAAGGAGCCGGCGAAGGCGCTCACGCCCGCTGGGACAGCAAGCTTGTGGCGTGCCTTGAGCGCGAACTCGGCGAAACCTATGCCGTCCGCTATCCCCAAATGCCCGGCGAGGACGATCCCCACTATTCGGCTTGGAGGGCTGCGCTGATAAGGGAGTTCGGTTCGCTGGAGGACGGGGTGCTCCTCGTCGGCCACTCGATCGGCGGGACTATTTTGCTCCATGTGCTTGCCGAACATCCACCGAAAGCCGGGCTCGGAGGGCTGTTTATCATCGCTGCACCCTTCATCGGTGAAGGTGGCTGGCCGAGCGATGACATCGGTGGTCGCAAGGACTTTTCAGAACGCCTTCCGCCCAGCGTTCCCATCTATTTCTATCATGGCGCTGATGACGACGTGGTGCCGACTGCCCATGTTCAGCTCTATGCGAAAGCAATTCCGCACGCTGTGATCCGCGTGTTCGACCACAGGGATCACCAGCTCAACAACGATATGAGCGACGTCGCGCGAGACATCCGTTCCATGGGCTAAGCCGAGCGCAGGGTTCGCGCCCGACTTCTGAAATCACCAACCCGGCAGGATATGCCCCGCGCGCAGGCGCGGATGGTAGCGCGCGAAGGTCTTTACATCGCCGTCGAGATCGTCGTCGACCACAGCCGGCGTGATGTTGTCGAGGCACGCGGAGATGTGGGCGGTGATAGCGTTCATCAGCGATACCGAGAGGCCCGGCCGCTTCATGATGCCGATCTGCACTGGCGGCAGTGGCGGGAAGCCATCCGCCTGGCTCAGCACCTTCATGCCGGTGCGGAGCGCCGATTCCGGCATGACCGATACCGCCATGCCGGCAAGCACCGCAGCGGCAACCACCGTGCAGGACCAACTGGTGAACAGGATCTGGTAGTCGCGGCCGCCGGCGTCGAGTGCTGCGCAGGCAAGCTGCCGCCACTGACAGTCGCGCCGCCCGACGGCGAGCGGAATCGGCGCATCGTCGCGCAGTGGATGATTGGCCGAACCGACCCAGCAGAGCGGCTCGGTGCGCACGACATCGGACATTCTTTCGCGCGGATTGTGGGTGACCAGCGCGATATCGAGCTCGCCGCGATGCATGCGTTCGGCGAGATCGACCGAGGGTTCGCAGACGATATAGAGCTCGACGTTCGGATGCGTCTTGGCGAAGCGGCCGATGATTTCTGGCATGTAGCGATCGGCATAATCGTCTGGCGTGCCGATGCGCAGCGTGCCTTCCAGCCTGTTGTCGTCGAAGGCGGCAATCGCCTCATTGTTCAGGCGGATGATGCGGCGCGCATAGTTGAGCAGCTTTTCGCCTTCCGCCGTCAGCCGGTTGCCACGGCCGTCCTTGATGAAAAGCTGTTTGCCGACGCGTTCCTCCAGCCGGCGCATCTGCATGGAGACCGCCGACTGCGTCTTGAAGACCCGGTCGGCGGCCTTGGTGAAGCTGCCCGAATCCACGATGGCGATGAAGGTCTGCAACTGATCGATATCAAGCGGCGCGGCCATGATCTCACCTATAAAGGAGTTTGATAATTATCATTAGAAACATTCGTTGGACTGATCAATAGGGCTTTGGCATCTTCCTAATGCAAATCAGCATACCAATCGACAGAACTCCTGCCGAATTCCTCCCAAACCACGCTCCTTCTCCGGACTTCCGGGAAGGGGCTTGGCCAGCGTGTGCCTGAAAGAAAGGACCATTGAAATGCGCACGACAGATCGGACACTACATCTCGGCCACGCAAGGCCGTCGTTGCCCTTGACGGCACGTCTGACGCTTGCTTTCGATAAGATGGCATCCGTCTGGCGAGCACTCCGCAACCGCCGCGAGATCAATTATCTGCATGAGCTGAATGACAGCCAATTGAAGGACATCGGCTTGACCCGCCTCGACGTCACGGCGGCGCTCAATACTTCGACCTTCTTCGAGGACCCGTCCAGCCATCTGACCAACTCTGCGCGTCGCCGTACGCGCTCCTTCGGCCTTACCAGCTTCCGTCTTTGAGGCCGACTAAACGTTTCCCCGCAGGGTGATAGCCAATAAGCCCTGCCTCTTACCCGGTGTTCGGTTCCCAACCGACACCGGGTTTTTTCTTTTTGGGAGACGAAGGACGGCCGGGAAATTGCCATGTCTTTCAAATGCCTTATGTTAGCACCTGGCTGAGATGCGAGGTCTGTGACAATGGCGACGGTGATCCTCTTCCATTCCGTTTATGGGTTGAGTCCTCTCGAACTGGACGCTGTCGAGCGCTTGCAGGCGGCGGGTCACAAGGCGTTCGCGCCCGATCTTTATGATGGTTGGGTTGCAAGCTCGATCGACGAAGGCTTCGAACTGAAGGATGAGATCGGTTGGCCGACCATCTGCGAGCGGGCGGAATGGGCGATGGCCGGCCTGCCGCCATCAACGGTCCTGGGTGGATTTTCCATGGGCGCGGCGGTTGCGGCAAGTCTTTGGCCGAAGCGGCCCCAGACCGCCGGCGTGCTCTTCCTTCACAGCATTGCCCAAATCCCGGAAAACCCTCGTGAGGGCTTGCCCGTGCAGGTCCATCTTGCCGATCCGGATCGTTTCGAGCCTGCGGAAGATGTCGCCGCATGGCGATCGGCAGCCGTACGGTCGAAGATCGCAGCCGATGTCTTTACCTATCCAGGCGCCGGACACCTCTATACCGACGCCAGCCTGCCCGATTACGATGCCAAGGCGACCGATCTCACATGGAGCCGCGTCATCCGCTTTCTCGACGCTCTCTAAAGTTCCCTTCCAAGAGCGGGCATATCAGTTCAGTCGGCGCTGGCGTCTGCGATCCGGTCGAGCTCCGCGATCTCGTGATCGGGCAGCCCGAGCCCGGCGGCGGCAAGGTTCTGCTGCAGGTGCTCGATAGAGGAGGTGCCGGGGATCAGCAGGATGTTCGGGGCACGATGTAGGAGCCAGGCGAGCGCCACCTGCATGGGCGTGGCACCGAGGCGGGCGGCGACATCCGAGAGGGTGGAGGATTGCAACGGGGTGAACCCGCCAAGCGGAAAGAACGGCACATAGGCGATCCCGTCGCGGGCAAGCTCATCTATCAGGGCGTCGTCGGCCCGATGCGCCAGATTATATTGGTTTTGCACGCAGACGATCTTGGCGATCCTCCGGCCTTCCGCCACCTGTTTGGCCGTGACGTTGCTCAGCCCGATATGACGGATCAGGCCCTGCCGCTGCAGGTCAGCCAGGATCGTCAAAGGCGCTTCGATCGACCCTTCGGTGGGATGATGTGGATTGAGCATGATGCGAAGGTTGACGACGTCGAGCACGTCCAGACCAAGATTGCGGAGATTGTCGTGCACGGCCTGGATCAGCTCTTCGCGGGAGAAGGCCGGAAGCCATGACGCGTCAGTGCCGCGGCGGGCGCCGATCTTGGTGACGATGACGAGATCGTCGCTGTAAGGATGGAGCGCCTCGCGGATCAGCCGGTTGGTGACATGTGGACCATAGAAATCGCTGGTGTCGATATGGTCGACGCCGGCCGCAACCGCTGCCCGCAGCACCGCGATGGCTGTATCATGATCCCTTGGCGGGCCGAACACACCGGGACCTGCGAGCTGCATGGCGCCGTAGCCGAGCCGTTTGACGCGGCGATCGCCGAGGGTAAAGCTGCTGGATTGATCGATGTTGGACATGACTATCTCCTTTGAAGATGAAATAGAGATAGAGGCCGTCGGAGTGTATGAAAACGGGGTGTAATCCGCACGGGTTGTGCGGAATCACGAACAGTCGACTTGTTGGCAAAATCGCGCGGACCGGCTCGCGGCTCGGGAAATATGTCCCGGTCAGCCCTTTTTCGGAGCGGGCTTATCGCCCGTCGGCATATAACTATCGAAGATCGATTCCATGTTCTTCTGATAGCTCTTCTGCACTTCCAGGCCGCTGTCGAACATGGCGTTGAACATCTCGGTATAGGCGGCCATATCGACACCAGGCGCAGCGGCGGGTTTGGCTTTCGGTGCTTCCTTCGGCGGCTCGGCGGGCATGGGGAAGTTGCGCATCATATCCTGGAACGCCTTGGCGAAGGGATTGTCGAGGAAAGGATTGGCAGCAGCGGGCTTTTCGCGCTCGACCGGCTGCGTGCCGAACATCAGTTCCATCGCCTGGGTGAACGGGTTATCGAAGATGCTCGCCTGCGGCGTCGGCTGCTGTTTCGGCGCAAAGCCGATGGTCTGCAGCCAATTCTGCATCATCTCGCCCATTGCGGTGTTGAGGAAAGGATTGGCCATCTGAGGCATCTGGCCGCTGGTTTCCTTGAACAGGCCGCCCATCAGCGTATCGGCCATGACGGGCAGCATGCGCTGGTAGATTTCCTGGCCGATGCCGGTCATCTGCGCTGCTTGCGCGGCAATGGCGCGAGACATGTCCTTGGAGCCGAACAGACGGGCCAGTACGGTATTGCCGTCGGCAATGCCCTCGGGCGTGAAGGCCTTGCTCATATCCTCGAAATATTTGGCATAGTTGCCGGAGGTGATGTCCTGCATCACGCCCATAAAATTATAGGGGTTCGTCGCGCTGCGCTTGAACCCCGAGGAAAAGGCGGGCATCAGCGCCGCCATGGCTTTCGTCGCCTGTTCCTGCGCGAGGTTGAACTGCTTGGCCATCGCCTCCGTGGCAGCACCGTTCTGTGCCTGCATCATCATGTCGAAGAGTGGCAGCATCGAAGTTCCTTTCCCCGCAATCATGCCGCTTTGGAATCAGAAAGCGTGCAATTCTGGTAGTATAGCGGGAAAAAAAACGGCGCATACCGGTTTCTGACAGTGTGCGCCGCAACAATCCAGGCCGAAGCCGGCTGTCAGTATTGATATTCCTCGAAGACCGGCTCGACCGATCCATTCCAGCGGCCGTGATAGAGCATCAGCAGATCGTCGGCGAGCGTTCCCTTCTTGGCGAGCACTTCGTCGAGCGGCGCCAGGAAGACGCTTTCGTCCTGGCCGTCGCCATTCACACGGGCGCGGTTCTTCAGGCCATCGCGGGAAATGCCGACAACCTCGCGCGCCACGTCGAGCAGCTTATGGCCCTTGATGTCCGCCTTCAGGCCCTGCACCGGCACGATATCGCGCAGTGCGTTGACCTCATCGAAGGTCCAATCCTTGGTCAACTCGTCGGCCGCGGCAAGTGCAGCGTCGTCATAGAGCAGGCCGACCCAGAAGGCCGGCAGTGCACAGATGCGGCGCCAGGGGCCGCCGTCCGCACCGCGCATCTCCAGGAAGCGCTTGAGGCGCACATCGGGGAAGAGGGTGGAGAGATGGTTCGTCCAGTCGCCCATCGTCGGCTCCCAGGCGGCGATCTCGCCCTTCAGCGCGCCATTCATGAACTGGCGGAAAGTGACGTGAGTGCAGTCGTGATAACGGCCGTCGCGGACGACGAAATACATGGGAACGTCGAGTGCCCACTTCACATAGTCTTCAAAGCCGAAATCGTCGCGGAAGGTGAAGTCGAGCAGGCCGCTGCGGCGGTTGTCGGTATCGCGCCAGATGTCGCCGCGCCAGGAGGAGAGGCCGTTCGGCTTGCCTTCGGTAAAGGGCGAGGAGGCAAACAACGCGGTCGCCAGCGATTGCAGCTTCATCGACACGCGCATCTTGCGGCGCATGTCGTCTTCCGAAGAGAAGTCGAGGTTCACCTGGATGGTGCAGGTGCGGTACATCATGTCGAGGCCCTTTGTGCCAACCTTTGGCATATAGCGGCTCATGATGTCGTAACGCGATTTCGGCATGCGCGGCGTCTCGGCCAGCGTCCATTTCGGGCTGCCGCCGATGCCGAGGAAGCGGATGCCCATCGGCTCGGCGATTTCGCGCAATGTCGCCAGATGCTGGTTCGATTCCTTGCAGGTCTGATGAATGGTTTCGAGCGGCGCGCCCGACAGTTCGAACTGGCCGCCGGGTTCGATCGAGATCGCGCCCATACCGGTCGGCTCGCCCAGCCCGATAATGTTGTCGCCATCCATGATCGGCTCCCAGTGGGACTTTTCCTGCAGGCCCTTCAAGAGCGCGGAAATGCTGGCATCGCCGAAATAAGGCACAGGGCGGTTGTCGGCCCGGAAGAACACGAATTTTTCGTGTTCCGTGCCGATGCGGAATTGCTCGTTCGGCTTGCTGCCGGCCGCCAAATAGGCCGTCATGTCCGAGACCGAAGAGAGCGGAGTCTGGTCGGTGGTATCGCGCGCCATGGTATTACCTTGATCTCGGAAGGAGGCCCGCGCAAGCCGCAAGCCAATAGGAAGCGTGATTGACGCGGAATGAGGTACGGTGCAAGTGAATTTCTTTCAAGAGCAGTTCAAAAAAATAGGATTTGGGACCTGGAAGCGACGCTGTAGTGGCGGCTGATGCCTGCACGCTTGCACAAGCGTTCAAGACGCCCAACCGGCGTTCGAAATAGTCTTGCCGTTCCACTGATGACGGAAGGGCATATCGATGTTCGAGCAGACCGTATTTTATCCGATCCTGACGCTGCTTCTGGCATCTCTGGTCATCATGGGCAGCCCCGGTCCATCCACCATCAGCGCCACGGCGGTTGGCGCCGCCTATGGTTTCCGTAGGTCGATCGGCTACGTCTGCGGGCTCATCGCCGGTACGGTTGTCGTGCTGCTGGCTGTTGCGGTCGGCGTCGTCGCAATCCTGTTGTCAGTGCCGTACGGCGCGTCGGCGCTTACCGCCGTCTCTACAGCCTATATCGCCTACCTGGCCTTGAGGATCGCCACGGCTCCGCCGCTCGCTGGCCGCGGTGATCAAGTCGCGACGCCCGCCTTTACCGGCGGTTTCCTATTGGCGGTCACCAATCCCAAGGCCTATCTGGCGATCGCTGCCGTCTTCGCGGGGGTCAGCCTTTTCAAGGATCAGCGCACGCTGGATGCGGTCATCAAGATAACGCTGCTCAGCGGGATGATTGTCGTCATTCACCTATGCTGGCTTCTGGTCGGGACCTCGCTGTCCCGCTTCCTCCAGAACCCAACCATTTCGCGCATCGTAAACGTTGCCCTGGCGGCTATGCTGGTCATCACGACCGCGCTCGCGCTAGCGGGTTGAAAAACAGACGGCGCACGTTCACAGTCATACAGGCGAGCGAGCTAGTTCCAGTCGCCAATCGCCGCTTGAATGACGGCCATGGCCGCCACCGCTGCCGTATCGGCGCGCAATATCCGTGGCCCCAAGGGAATGGCGGTGACGAAATCGAGGCTGTGCAGCAGAGCGCGTTCCTCTTCCGAAAACCCGCCCTCCGGACCGACCAGCAGCGCCAGATGTTTCTCTTTGACCTTTGCCAGGAGCGGCAGAGGGTTCTGGCCGGCATCGCCTTCGTCGCAATAGATGATGCGGCGCTCCTTCGGCCAGCGTGCCAGGAGATCGGCAAGCCTTACGGGCTCCGCCACGTCGGGGACGCCGAGAATGCCGCATTGCTCGGCCGCCTCGATGACATTGGCCTTGAGCTTGTCGAGATTGGTGATCTTGCCCTGCACGTGCTGCGTCATCACCGGCTGCAGTAGGCCGGCGCCCATCTCCACCGCCTTCTGCACGAGATAGTCGAGCCGTCCGACCTTCAGCGGCGCGAAGAGATAGTGCAGATCGGAAGGGGCGGGCTGCGGCCGCGTCTCCTCGTTAGGCGTCAGCAGGATGCGCTTGCGGGAGGGAAAGGAGACGCTGGCTTTCCATTCGCCGTCACGGCCGTTGAAGATCAACAGCTCGGCGCCGTCCTCCATGCGCAGCACATTGGCGAGATAGTTGAATTGATCGCGATCGGCCTCGATGCCGATATTCGCTTTGATATCCGAAACCACGAACAGCCGCTGCATGCGGAAATTGGCGCGCATGGGTAATCCCTTAAATGAAGAGCGCGACCATAGCCCAATATACCGCGGCTGCAAGCATGGCCGAGACCGGCACGGTGATGGCCCAGGCGGCGATGATGGTCATGAAATGCGAGCGGCGTACGAGGCGTCGGCGATGGATTTCGTCCGGATTGTGCTCGTCGGCTTCCACCATCTCGGCCCATGTTATGCCTGAAGCCTCGGCTTTCATCCGCATATAGGCGAGGCGGCGCTTCGAGTGGCTGGTGTACCATTCGCGGAAGAAGCCGACGCCGAAGACCGCGCCGATGGCGATATGGGTGGAGCTGACGGGAAGGCCGAACCAGGAGGCGACGATGACGGTGAGAGCCGCCGAGAGCGCCACGCAATAGGCCCGCATCGGATTGAGCTTGGTGATCTGCTCGCCGACGAGGCGGATGAGGCGCGGACCGTAAAGCAGCACCCCGACGGAAATGCCGCAGCCGCCGATCAGTACGACCCAATAGGGCGCGGTATATCCCGCTGCACCGCCAACGACACTGAGACTGCTTCCCAGGCTGACGCTGCGTATGATCGCCGCCAGCGGGCCGATGGCGTTGGCGACGTCGTTGGCGCCATGCGCAAAGGACATCAGCGCCGCCGAACAGATCAGCGGCAGGCGGAACAGCTTACGCAGCGAGCTATTCTTGTTTTCGCAACCGACAGACTGCGCCGCCACCAGCGGCCTGGCAGCAAACCAGATCGCCAAACCGACTACGACGCCGATCGCGATGGTCGAGAAGCCCGCGACGGTGTCTTTGGGCGCGAGTTGCAGAACCAGATAAGCGGTAAAGGCGCCGGCCATCAGGCCGATCAGAATGGGAATCCAGTATTTGGCGGCCGCGATCTTGTCGTTGCGATAGATGATGAAGGTCTTGATGAAAAACAGAATGCCGGCGGCGATCGTGCCGCCGAGGAAAGGGGTGACGACCCAGCCGGCGGAGATGGCTCCCAATACGCGCCAATTGACCATCTCCGGCCCGACGGCAGCAGCCCCTGCGCCGACGACGGCGCCGACGATCGTGTGCGTGGTCGAAACCGGTGCTTTCAGCCAAGTCGCGAAGTTGATCCAGAGCGCGGCGGCCAGCAGTGCCGCCATCATCAGCCAGGCGAGCTTGCCGCTGGTGATGATGCGGTCGGTATCGATGATATGCGAGGAGATGGTCTTGATGACCGGTCCGCCCGCGATGACGGCGCCGAGAATTTCGAAGATCGCCGCCATGACCAGGGCCTGCGTCATGGTGATGGCACGCGCCCCCACCGCCGCGCCGACATTGTTGGCGACGTCCTTGGCGCCGATATTCATGGCCATGTAGCCGGCGAGTGCCACGGCGGCGATTGCCAGCGTCGCGCCCGTCTGGTTCAGCACGTTGATGCCGGCGAAGATCATTGCAAGGCCAAGGAAGACCAGGCCGATACCGGGAGCGACCAGCCGTTTCGTGACATGATAGGCCGCATCCTCGACATAGGTGAGTTTGTCGAGATCCTTGTCTAGCGTCCTTTTTGTCAGTTTCGCCGGTCGGTCGGGCATGCCATTCTCTGAGTCGAAATATATAATTTTACGCTGCCCGGCAGGCCGCGCAATGTCTGGTAATTATTTCAGTATAGTGTGATGGGAGTATGTTACGGCCTATTTGGCCGCTGCTGTCACAAGTCTTGTCGTCATCCGCAGCTCGAAGGCGAGGATGATGTCGCGCAACTCCGGCTCACGGACGCGTTTGACCGCTTCATTGCAGGAAACCCACTCGATCGTGCGCTCGCCCTTTTCCTTGAAATTCTTGGCGAGATCGCTGACGTCGAGCGCATAGACCTGAACCCGGCAAGGCACCTGGATGCCGTCCTTCAGCACCTTGTCGTAGCTGAAGGCGCCAAGCGGATCGGTTTCCACGGTGCCGCGTACGCCGGCCTCTTCGAAGGCTTCCCGGGCGGCCACTTCATGCGACAGCTTGCCCGGCATCGGCCAGCCCTTGGGAATGACCCAGCGGCCGGTATCGCGGCTGGTCAGCAGCAGCACTTCCAACTCATCCGTCTTCTTTCTCACTCGATAGCAGAGCGCTGCATATTGCTGTCGCGGCGGGCGCCGAAACATGAGCTGCACATCATTTGCGATACGGGCGAGAATGGCCAAGGGTCGGGTCACCTTTAAAAGTTCGAGTTTAGAATCAGTCTCATATTAGCATTACATGGAAAAATTGTGCATTCCATATGACTTTATATGGTATTTCCACACACTTTCGTTCAGTGCTCAATAGATAAAAATGTGAGGAAGCGGTCTCTGATATTCGCCAGCGACTATGCTGATAGCGACATCGAATGCTTTCAATATGCCGCAGATAGCGCAGTCACCCTATACCTTCTTCCTATCTTACCGGAAAATAAGCTAAATCTCCGTTATGTCCGAACGTTCTCCGCTGCTACGCCTTCCGCCGATGAACGCACTGCGCGCCTTTGATGCCGTTGCCCGTCGTGGTAGCATTTTAAAAGCGGCTGACGAACTGGGCGTCGCGCGTGGCGCCGTACGCCAGCAACTTGCCGTGCTTGAAACATTTTTCGGTATAATTTTGTTCCAACGCGATGGCCGCCGCCTCGTCCTGACGAAGAAGGGCAGGGCCTTCGCCGACTCAGTCGGAATCGCTTTCGGCATCTTGGCGCGAGCTTCGGCCGAGCTTGTGGCCGGTGAGCGCCGGACACTGCGCCTCGGCGTCCCTTCCGCCTTCGCCGTCTGGTGGCTGATGCCGCGTGTTGCGGATTTGCAAGCAGCGCTTCCCGACGTCGATGTCGATATCATCCCGATGGCGGTGGTTGAGCCACTGGAGCGCCATCCCGATCTCGACGCCGTGATCATGGGCGGAGAATATCGGCCAACGCCTGACATCACTGCTATCCGTTTCATGGAAGACGAATTCGGCCCGGTGGCGACGCCGGACCTCGCCGCCCGTCTCGGCCTTGCCGCAGGGGTGGAGGCCCTTGCGACCGCCGTCGCCCTCACCAGCCGTTCCGCCCCCCGCCTATGGGATGATTGGTTTGCCGAGAGCGGCCACGCGCCCATCCGCTTCGCCCGTACTCGCGAATTCGAGGATCTGCTTCTGGCGATCGGCGCCGCCCGCTCCGGCGTCGGCGTCGCCATCGTCCCACGCACGGCCATCGGTGACGATATCGATCGCGGCCTGCTGGTGGCGCCCTTTGGCTTCATCCAAAGACCCGCCGGATACAGCCTCAGCATCCGCAGCGGCGATGCGAAGGACGCGGCTTTTGTCAGGCTGGCCGATTGGCTAGTCAAGGCAGGCGCTGAGCCTATCCCGCCAAGGGCGAGATAAGCCTCGTGCCTATGGCACTTTTTCTGCCCTATCGCTCATTTTAATGTCCATAGACGGCCTGTCATTTCCTATGTGAGATCAAGGCATGACAGACCGCCGCCAGGAGTGCGTTATGGACCAGCCTTCCTCTCTTTCCCGCATTGATTGGGTTGCCCGAAGCTGCCGACTGCTGGCGGCGACGGCAGCGGAATTCCGCGAGACCAGACCCTTTGACGGTCTGACGATCGGAACCGGCATTCACCTCGAGCCGAAGACGGTGGCGCTGTTGACGACGCTGCGGGCCGGCGGCGCACGCCTCGTCTGCACCGGCAATCTCAACAGCACCCAGCCGGAAACCGTCTCTTATTTGCGAGCGCAGGGCATCGCCGTTTTCGCCACCCAGACCACCGATGCCGCCGAGCACGGCGCCAGCCTCGATGCCATCCTGGCGGAAAAGCCGGATCTGCTGCTCGATAATGGCGGCGATCTCTTTGCGCGCGCCGCCGAAAGGCCCTATGCCAACCTCTTGGGCGGCACCGAAGAGACGACCTCGGGCCGCACGCGGTTGCTGCAGATGCGCGACAGGCTGGCCATGCCGATCCTCGTCATCAATGACAGTCCGATCAAGCAGTTCGCCGAAAACAAGCACGCGGTCGGCCAAAGCCTGTTCGAGAGCTATCTACGCTTCACCAACCGCTCCACCAACGGCAAGCGCGTCACCGTCTTCGGCTATGGCGCCTGCGGCAAGGGCACGGCGGCCTGTTTCCGCAACGCTTATGCGACGGTCAGCGTGGTCGACATCGATCCCGTGACGACGCTGGAGGCGCATCTGGACGGCTTCGTCACGCCGCTGCGCGCCGAGGCGATCCGCTCCGCCGATATCCTCATTACTGTCACCGGCTATCCCGGTATCGTGACCACGGCGGACCTGCCGCTGATCAAGGATGGCGCGATCCTGATGAACGGCGGCCATTTCCCGCATGAGATCGATGTCGCCGCCTTCCGAAACAGTCCGGATGTTGCAGGCATCGATCGCTATGAGGCCGAGCATATCGAGACCATCCGCATGCGGGACGGACGCTCTTTCCACATCCTCGGCGCCGGCCACATGGCCAACCTCGCCGGCCCGCGCCCGCTCGGCAATACCGTTGAATCCATGGATCTCGGCTTTGCGCTGCAATCCCGCTGCCTGGAGCGTGTGGCAAAGGGCGGTCTCGGCAAAGAGT
This sequence comes from Martinezella paranaensis, assembly GCF_014200235.1. Taxonomy (NCBI): domain Bacteria; kingdom Pseudomonadati; phylum Pseudomonadota; class Alphaproteobacteria; order Hyphomicrobiales; family Rhizobiaceae; genus Martinezella; species Martinezella paranaensis. The sequence continues at coordinate 147,424 of NZ_JACHBI010000001.1, forward strand.
CCTGCGTCATTCCCGTACCGGCGGATATCGACGCCATGGTGGCATCGGCCTATCTCGATCTGGCGAGATGAGCCCGAAGCCGATCCCGCCCTTGGCGAGTGGGAAAGCGAAATCAGCATTTGGCCGGCAGGCTAAGTGCTAGATTTCGCAAGGGCGGGGTAGGCAAGGACGCATGTGATCTCGCCGACACACGGCACCTCCCGCATCAACCATTCACATCTACAACGATTTTCCCGTGCGCCTGGCGGTTCTCGATCAGGGCATGCGCCTTGTCGACATCGGCGAGCGTGAAACGGTGGGGATCGAGCCTGGGCACGATCTTGCCGGCCGAGCGGGTCCGAGCATCCGCGTCGAGGCGATGGCGGGGGCGCAAGGCTGGTGACCATGGATGAAGCCTTCGGCGGCATGCCCGATGTTGCCTGGTTGAAGCGCGTGCTTCCAAAGGCAGAAGTGGCGATGCGCAGCAACAACAGGGATGTCCAGGCAACACTTTGTGCCCGGGGCGCAGGCCTCGCCGTCTTGCCCCGCCCTCTCGGCGACGCGATCGCCGGTATCGAGCGGGTGGACATCGGCGAAACCCCGCCCGGTCGCGATACCTGGGTCGGCTATCACCGCGATCTCAAGCGGCTCGCACGGCTGCGGGCACTGTTGGATCTGGTGATTGAACGGTTGGCGAACTGACTAAGCCTTCGCCAGCGCCCCAGGTAGTAGCCGGTCGTAGATGCCAGCCATTTCATCGCCAAAGCAGCAGAAAATGATCTCACTAAAACCGCCGCGCATGCTCTCGGCAACAGCGGTGCGTGTCGCGATCATCGCTGCGGGCTCGACAGGGAAACGATAGATGCCGGTAGAGATGGCCGAAAAGGCGATGGTCTTGAGACCGTGATCCATGGCAAGGCTGAGGCTGTTGCGATAGCAGCTTGTGAGCAAATCCTGCTCGCCACGCCCGCCGCCATTCCAGACGGGGCCGACCGTATGGATCACATGTTTTGCCGGCAGGCGATATCCCCTAGTGATCTTGGCCTGTCCGGTCTTGCAGCCATTCAGCATCCGGCATTCCGCCACCAGTTCCGGCCCGGCGGCACGATGGATGGCGCCATCCACGCCGCCGCCGCCAAGCAAGCTGCTGTTTGCTGCATTAACGATGGCATCGACGTCCAGCTTGGTGATGTCGCCGAGGATGATGGTGAAGCGTGTATTCGAGACCGCGGAAAGATCGGAGCGGATGGTTTCAAAAGCGGGCATGATGACACTCTCCAATCTCTAGGGTGAGGTTGTGGCCGGCTATCGTTCCCAATAGGGAACCGGTCCATAAAGTTCCGCCAGGAAATCGATAAAGACGCGCACCTTTGCCGGCAGGAACTGGCGGCTGGGATAGACGGCCGAGAGCGTGACGCTGTGCGAGCCTTCATAGGCCGGCAGCACCTGCACCAGACGCCCGTCCTTGAGTTCGGGGCCGACATCCCAGGTGGAGCGCAGCGCAATGCCGAGGCCGGCAATGACGGCTTCGCGGATCACCTCGCTGGAATTGGTGATCAGCTTGCCTTCCGGCCGAAAGGTCAGCGGGCCCTTCGGTCCGTCCAGCCGCCAGGGGTCATGATTGTGCGGCGGCAAGCAGGTGTGGCGCCGCAAATCATCGATATCCTCCGGCATGCCATGGGCAGCGATATAGGCTGGCGAGGCGCAGAGCACGCGGCGCACCAGCGCCAGGCGCCGGGCAACAAGGCTGGAATCGGTGAGCTCCGCAATGCGGATGGCGAGATCGTAGCCACCGCCGACGATGTCGGTGAATTCGTCGGTCAGCGTCAGATTGATCGCCAGATCCGGATGCGCCTGCATGAACGTCTTGAGGTGCGGGGCGATGTGCAGCCGGCCGAACGATGTGGGGGCGGAAATCTTCAGCGTGCCCTGCATCTGCGCGGACCGGCCGGCAATATAGGCCTCAGCCTCTTCCAGTCCCGCGAGGATGGCAAGCACCCGGTCATAAAAGCCCTGGCCAGCCTCCGTAAGCGAAATCTGCCGCGTCGTGCGCTGCAAAAGCCGTGTGCCGAGCCGATCTTCCAACCGTTTGATTCGCTTGGAAATCACCGCCGGCGAAAAGCCGAGTATGCGGCCGGCGAGCGACATGCTGCCGGTCGTAACGACACTGGCAAAGATTTCGAGATCCCCAAGATTGGTCATGGTGCAATTTATTCCTATTTTGGCATAAATGCTTGTCATTTACGCCAATTTCGGGAAAGTGGTAAGCATGATATGGCGTTAAAAAGAGGGGCGTCCATATTCGGGTGCAAGAGGAGAACGCCATGGCAGAGGCCATTTCATTTCTGGCGCCGCGCGCCGATGTCCTTGCCCGCCGCCGTGAGATCGTCGCAGATCTTATTGATCTCTTGCCCCCGGAATGTCTGGTTCATGAGCCGCGCGAACTCATGCCCTTCGAGACGGACGCTTTCATTTCCTATCGCCGCATGCCGCTCGCCGTCGCCTTGCCGCGCTCGACGGCCGAAGTCGCGGCTGTGATGAAATATTGCCATCGCTACGGCATTCCCGTCGTGCCGCGTGGTGCCGGCACGTCGCTCTCCGGCGGCGCCATTCCGCAGGAAGATGCCGTCGTGCTCGGCCTTTCCAAGATGAACCGCATTCTCGACGTCGATCTCGCCAACCGCACGGCGACCGTGCAGGCCGGTGTCACCAATCTGCATATTTCCGAAAGCGTCTCAGCGGACGGATTTTTCTACGCGCCCGACCCGAGCTCGCAGCTCGCCTGCACCATCGGCGGCAATATCGGGATGAATTCCGGCGGCGCGCACTGCCTGAAATACGGCGTCACCACCAACAATCTGCTGGGCGTCAAGCTGGTATTGACCGATGGCACGGTGATCGATCTCGGCGGCAAGGCCCTGGATACGGCGGGTTATGACCTGCTGGGGCTCGTCTGCGGCTCTGAGGGGCAACTTGGCATCATCACTGAGGCGACAGTGCGGTTGATCGCCAAGCCGGAAGGCGCGCGGCCAGTTCTCTTCGGTTTCGACACATCGGAGCAAGCGGGCGCCTGTGTTGCCGATGTCATTGCCGCCGGCATCATCCCCGTCGCCATCGAGTTCATGGATAAGCCGGCGATCGAAATCTGCGAGGCTTTCGCCCATGCTGGCTATCCGCTGGATGTCGGCGCGCTGCTGATCGTCGAGGTCGAGGGGTCGGAAGCGGAGATGGACGACATGCTGAAAAGTATCGTCGAGATCGCCCGTACTCATCAGGTGAAGACGGTGCGCGAATGCCAGTCGGCGACTGAAGCGGCGCTGATCTGGAAGGGACGTAAATCCGCCTTTGGCGCCACCGGCCGCATTGCCGACTATATCTGCATGGACGGCACGGTGCCGCTCAGCCAGCTCTCCTATGTCCTGAAGAAGACGTCCGAAATCGTCGATCGCTACGGCCTGCGTGTCGCCAATGTCTTCCATGCCGGCGACGGCAATATGCATCCGCTGATCCTGTTCAACGCCAATGATCCCGAGGATGCCGCCAAGGCGGAAGCAGCCGGCAACGATATTCTCCGGCTCTGTGTCGATGCCGGCGGCTGCCTGACGGGCGAGCATGGCGTCGGTATCGAGAAGCGCGACCTGATGCGGCACCAATATGCCGAGGCCGATCTCGCCCAGATGATGTCGGTGCGCGCTGCCTTCGATCCCGGCTGGATCCTCAATCCCTCTAAAGTCTTCCCGCTGGATGGTCGCAACGCCGTATGAGAGAATTTTTGCCGAAGACGGAAGACGAGGCGGCCGCCATCATCCGCGATCACGCTGCGCGCCGCGCGGCATTGGCCATAGTCGGCGGTAACACCCGTGCCGGTTTCGGCAATGCCGTTGCCGCGGAGGCCACGCTATGTTCGTGTGAACTTACCGGTATCATCGCCTATAATCCGGGCGAGATGGTGATGACCGCGCGAGCGGGGACGCCGCTTGCCGATATCGAAGCGGTGTTGGCTGAGAACGGTCAGATGATGGCCTTCGAACCGATGGACCACCGGCCGTTGATGGCGACCGATGGCGAGCCGACGATTGGCGGCGTTTTCGCTGCAAATATCTCCGGATCGCGGCGTTTCGTAAGCGGCGCCGCACGCGACAGCCTGCTCGGCGTTCGCTTCGTCAACGGCAAGGGCGAAATCATCAAGGCCGGCGGGCGCGTGATGAAAAATGTCACCGGCCTTGATCTTGTCAAGCTGATGGCCGGTTCGCACGGTACGCTCGGTCTCCTGACGGAAGTCACCTTCCGGGTGCCGCCGCGACCGAAGACGGAGGAGACGATCATCGTTTCCGGCCTCAACGATGCCGAGGCGGCAAATGTCATGGCGGCCGCCATGGCGTTGCCTGTCGATGTGTCGGGTGCTGCGCATTTGCCGCTGACCGTCACTTGGACGCTTCTGGACGGCGGGTTGCCGGACGGAGCGGCGACGGCGTTGCGCGTCGAAGGTTTGGCTGGCTCCGTCTCGGTGAGGGCGGAGAAGCTGGCCGCCGCGATGCGTCGACTTGGCCCAGTCGCGCGACTTGCCGAAGCCGAAAGCCACCGTCTCTGGCGTGAAATCCGCAATGTGAAGCCCTACGCCGACGACACGATGCGCCCTGTCTGGCGCGTTTCCGTCGCCCCTAGCATTGGTCACCAGCTCGTCGCAGCGCTGCGCCTCGAGGCTGGCGTCGACGCCTATTATGATTGGCAGGGCGGCCTGGTCTGGATGCGCATGGAGGCAGAGCCGGAGGGTGAATTGCTGCGTCGCTATATCCATGTGCTTGGCGGCGGTCACGCCACTTTGCTGCGTGCTACGCCCGCCGCTCGCGCCACGACGTCCGCCTTCCAGCCGCAGCCCGAGGCCGTGGCTTTGCTGTCGGCGCGCGTGAAGGAAAAGTTCGATCCTGCTGGGATTCTCAATCCGGGGAAGATGGGGTGATGCGGATGGAATCTTTTGCTCAGGCCCCCCTCACGCTCACCCTCTCCCCGAGGGGGAGAAGGTGCCCGACAGGGCGGATGAGGGGGTGGCGCAAAGCGCCGGGCCCTGCTGTGGCGAAGGTAGGGAGAGCCTGATGCAAACCAACTTCACCCCAGCCCAGCTTGCCGATCCGCACGTTGCGGAATCCGAGGCGATTTTGCGCAAATGTGTCCATTGTGGCTTCTGCACCGCCACCTGTCCGACCTATGTAACGCTCGGTAATGAGCTCGACAGTCCGCGCGGACGGATCTATCTGATCAAGGACATGCTGGAAAACGGCAGGCCTGCCGACGCGGAGGTGGTGACGCATATCGATCGCTGCCTTTCCTGTCTCGCCTGCGTGACCACCTGTCCCTCCGGCGTCGACTATATGCATCTGGTCGATCACGCCCGCATCCATATCGAAGAGACCTACAAACGACCCCTGATGAACCGGTTGACACGCAGCGTGCTGGCTGCGGTCCTGCCTTATCCCGGCCGGTTTCGCTTTGCGCTCAACCTTGCTCGCTGGGGGCAGCCTTTTAAGGGTTTGATGAAGCGCATTCCGGCGTTGAACCCCTTTGTTGCCATGCTGGATCTCGCGCCACGCTCCATCCCGGCGCCGTCGTCCTTCGCCAAGCCCGGCCGGCATCAGCCGCAGGAGGAGCGGCGTGGACGGGTAGCGATCCTGACCGGTTGCGCCCAGCCGGTGCTCGATCCCGCCATCAACGAGGCGACCATCCGGCTACTGACCCGCTTGGGCGTCGAAGTGGTGGTGCCGGAAGGCGAGGTCTGCTGCGGCTCGCTGGTGCATCACATGGGAAGGGAAGAACAGGCGCTGGCCAGCGCCCGCGCCAATGTCGATGTCTGGATGCGCGAGATCGAAGCCGGAGGGCTCGACGCGATCATTATCACCGCATCGGGTTGCGGCACGACGATCAAGGACTACGGCCATATGCTGCGGCTCGATCCGGCCTATGCGGACAAGGCTGCAAAAATCTCGGCGCTCGCCAAGGACATCACCGAATATCTCGCCGGCCTCGATCTGCCATCGCATATGCCGCGTGGCATCACCGTCGCCTATCATTCCGCCTGCTCGATGCAGCATGGCCAAAGGATCACCATGGCGCCGAAACTGCTGTTGAAGGCGGCAGGCTTCACCGTGCGCGATCCGGCGGAGGGGCATCTTTGCTGCGGCTCGGCCGGCACCTACAACATCATGCAGCCGGAAATTTCCGGCGAGCTGAGGGCGCGTAAGGTCAGGAATCTCGAGGCGACGAAGGCCGATATCATCGCGACCGGCAATATCGGCTGCATCACGCAGATCGCGACAGGAACCGACATGCCGATCCTGCACACGGTCGAATTGCTGGATTGGGCCTATGGCGGCGAGATGCCGGCTAAGGTGCGCCGGCTCAAGGTGGCAGCCTCTTAAGGCCGGTCCGGGGAAAAGTAGGAAACAGTTCCGTCTTGCGGCTAACCCCCTAAATCGAAACTGATTTAGGGGCACCGGCAACGACAATGGCCGCGACTCTTAGAAGCTGAATGACACGCCGAAATCGATGGCATGGGTGAAGACATCGGTCTTCAGGTTAGCGCCGCTATCGATCGGGACGTTCACGAAGTTGTAGTTGCCCTTGTATTCGACGAAGGTCGACCAGCGCTGGCTGAACTGATAGCTGACACCAGCCTGCGCCTGCAGCGATGCGCCGCCGAATTCGTAATCGAAGGTGCGGCCTGAGGCGCGGGTTACTTCGACGTGGGGCACGTTGATGCCGGCGCCGAGGCCGACAAAGGGCGTCCACTTGCGGCTCGGATCCTGGAAGCGATAGAGCGCATTCAGCGTCAGCATATTCAGGCCGTCGGTGAACTCGAAATGCGACCAGCCGGGCGTGTTGCCAAGATCGCCATAGACCTTGGCATGGGTGTAGTCGAGCGAGACGCCCCAGTTCGACTTGTCGAACTGGTCCAGCCACCAGATGCCGCGAACGCCGAAATAGGGCGGCATCTTGAAGGATTTGCCTGACCAGTTGGGATCGAAGTCAGCGCCGTCAGACGTCTTGACGTTGTCGCCGGTCGCGCCCTGGAAGCCGCCGTAAACCGAAAACTGCATCTCTGCTGAGGCCGAACCGGCTGCAAAGACAAAAGCTGAAACCGCAAGCGCGGCGACGGCCGGCTGCCTAATGCGAAATGCCCGATGCATATGAAATCCCCAAGTGGCCCCAAATGGCAAAGTGTCGCTATCTAAGCGTGCTTTTGTGACAGTTCTATTGCAGCGTTCCGTGTTTGGACTGGCTTAGGTGGGAAAGCTGACACGAAACTGAATAAAACGGGGAGTTTGCCGGGCGCCAGATGCGATAAGTTTGGAGATGTTACACCTGCGCCACAGTGCATGGTCAGACAGATGCGCCGCAGCCATAAAGAAGGCGGCATACATTATCTGTCTCCCCCAAGATGGGGGAGACGGTGCGATAGCGACAGAGAGGTATCAGACGTTCGTCATGGTCGAACGTCCTGGTCGGGAAAGCCTGCGGTTTCTCAGCCGCCGAATATCGTCCGCAGCACGTCGATGCCGCGATCCTGGTAGCTGACCTCACCCTGCTTGTTGCCGGGGCCGACGACGATGACCTTGGTGCCGACGGGCGCGCGATCGTAGAGATCGATCACGTCCTTGTTCATCATGCGGATGCAGCCGGACGACATGTTCAGGCCGATGCTCCAGGGCTGGTTGGTGCCGTGGATGCGGAACGCCGTGTCGTTGCCGTTGCGATAGAGATACATGGCGCGCGCGCCGAGCGGATTGCCCTCACCGCCTTCCTGATAGGCCGGCAGCTTGTGGCCCTTCTTGGCTTCGCGAACGATCATTTCCGGCGGCGGGGTCCAGCCGGGCCATTCCGCCTTGCGGCCGATCTTGACGACGCCGGACCAGCCGTAGCCTTCGCGGCCAACACCGATGCCGTAGCGCCGCGCCCGGTCGTCGCCTTCAATGAGGTAAAGATATTTGTTGTTGGTATCGATGATGATCGTGCCTGGTGCTTCATTGGTCACCAATCGCACGACCCGTCGCTGAAACTGCGGCTTGATCTGTCCCTGCGGCTGCATTGCCACGCGGACCACATCGGTGTGCGCAACTTGCGCAGCGTTAGGTGCGGAAGCGCTGAAGGCTGCCGCATCCGATGCCGCCAAAAGGCACGACATCACCATTCCCGCCGCCGCCGCGACCGGTAGTATTGATTTCATCCGTCATTCCCCTCTCGATTTACTCGGCGAGAAACTAACGAAACTTGCGAGAGGATCAAGATGAAATCGCTGAAAGACAAAGATCGAGCCGGTTGGGCGGCTGTCTGTTCCGCGTCCAAAAGAGCGTTATTGTCGATTTATATCAATGCTTACAATGGGGTTGCTGCGCCCGATTATGCCGTGCGCAGCAATCTTGGTAGCAATCACATCACTATAACGCGTGTCCCGACTTTTACACGATTGTAGAGATCGATCACGTCTTCATTGCGCAGACGGATGCAGCCGGAAGACACGGCGTTGCCGATCGTCCAGGGCGCATTGGTGCCGTGGATACGGTAGAGGGTAGAGCCGAGATACATGGCTCGGGCGCCGAGCGGGTTGGCTTCGCCGCCTTCCATGTGGGCCGGCAGATAGTGCCCCTTCGCGGCTTCACGCGACAACATTTCCGATGGCGGCGTCCAATCGGGCCATTCCTGCTTGCGGGTAATGGTATGGGCACCGGCCCATTCGAAGCCGGGTTTGCCGACGCCGACGCCGTAGCGCCGTGCCTTGCCGCCGTCCATCACCAGGTAAAGGAAGCGATCGTTGGTGTCGATGACGATGGTGCCCGGCCTCTCTTTTGTCTGGTAGTCGACGATCTGCGGCAGGAACTGCGGGTCGATTTGGCCGTGGACCGCCGGATATTGCGGCCGGACGACAGCGACCTGCTGCACGACGGGACGCGAAAACAGGCCGCGCGGCTGGACCACCCGCCGTACCTGCGGATTGGCGGCCTGGCTATCCGCCGGATCGTTCATCGGGTTGACGGCCTGACGCGCCATGGGGCGACCGGGATAGACGGCCGGCTGTACGCTGGCCCCGCCGAGCTGCATCACCCAAGGGGCGGTCAGATCGGGGCTGACGATGACAGGCGGACGCGACTGGTAACGATCGTCGGCGAAGGCGCTGGAAGCAAGCAGGCTCAAAGCGCCCACAGCAAATAAAATGCATTGTTTCATCATCGGACAAACTCTCTACAAACGGGCCGAGGATGGGCGTAATTGCGCCCGGTCAGGAACATGGTGCCACTTGCGCGCCAGCGAATGGTAAACATCTATTCATCAAAATGCCGCGAAGCCGATAAACCTTTGTCAGGGTTACCGCTTGGTTTGGAAAGACGGTTTGCAAGTGGTAAACCTTGAATCGGGATGACTTGCCTTCGAATCGTTCTCTCGATCTTAAGTATTTGATTGGCATGATCTTATCCGAAAGCTGCCCGCCAGTTTTCGGGATTGGGTTCTGAAACAGGGGACGAACTGCAACAATGGCCGGAACAGGCATCATCACCGGTGAGGATGGCAAGGACCGCTGCTTCTGGCACGGCAATCTGCTGGAGTATCAGCGCTACCACGATCAGGAATGGGGCCGGCCCGTCATCGACGACATCAGGCTTTTCGAAAAGATCTGCCTGGAGGGATTTCAATCCGGCCTGTCCTGGCTGACGATCCTGCGCAAGCGCGAGAATTTCCGCGCGGCCTTTGCCGATTTCGATTTCGAGAAAGTGGCGGAGTTCGGTGAGGCTGACATCGAGCGCTGCCTGGGCGATGCCGGCATCATCCGGCATCGCGGCAAGATCGTCTCCACCATCAACAATGCCCGCCGCGCCATCGAGTTGCGCCAGGAATTCGGCTCGCTCGCCCGGTATTTCTGGAGCCACGAGCCATCAGCCGAGGAGCGGCCGGCCTTTGTCGACTATCCGACCCTCGTCGCCAATCCAACGACTCCGGTCTCGGTGCGCATCTCGAAGGACCTGAAGAAACGCGGCTGGACCTTTGTCGGCCCCACCACGGTCTATGCCTTCATGCAGGCCATGGGCCTTGTCAACGATCACATCGAAGGCTGCTATTGCCGGAAAGAGGTGGAGGCGATGCGCAGTGCATTGGTACGGCCATGAAACGTCTGGTGCTTGCTTTTTCCCTGCTCACTTTCGCCCTGCTCGGCGGTCAGTTCGCCCATGCGCAGGACACCCAGAACGATGACAGCAGCCAGGGTGCCCAGCAGACGGCGCTTCCGCAAGTCGATCGCGGCGAGACCGTGGAAAAGCTTGGTTTCCCGGCCGTCCTGGAGAAATTGACGGGCTGGACGAAGTTCGGCAAGGGCAAGGTCTACACGCTGCCGCTCAAGAAGGGGCAGCATGTGCGGATCACCTTCAGCTCAAAGAGCAAATACGCCTATATGGCGATCTTCGATCTCTCCTCGAACGATGACGAATCCTTCTTCGGCACTGACGAAGATGGCATGGTCGCCGATGTCACCGTCAATGAGGACACGACATGGCTGATCAAGCCCTATTACTCCCGCGTCACCCGCCGCCGCGGCCTCGGCGCACCCTATGAAATCCTCATCGATCCCAATCCGTCGGCCACACAGCAATCGAACCAGCCGGCGGATCAGGCGCCGTCGCTATTTCCCAAAAGATCTTCGCAACCGCAGTAAGTTTTTCATTCGCAGGTTTTGAAGACCTTCAACCCAACCCGTCGATTACCCCTCGCAGCTCCCCCAGATGCTCGATCTTTCGAAATCTCGGCGCCTCGGTCGGTTCGGCGACATGTTCGAAGGCCCATGTGAGTTCGTGCGGTACGAAGACGCCGTAGCTGCCGGCGGCGAGCGCGGGCACGATGTCTGACTTCAGCGAGTTGCCGACCATCATCGCCCGTTCCGGCCCGTCGCCGACTTTGGAGAAGATGCGGCGATAGGTGGAGGCATTCTTGTCGGAGACGATTTCGATGGCATCGAAGAGGTCGCCGAGGCCGGATTGCGCAAGCTTGCGCTCCTGATCGAAAAGATCGCCTTTGGTGATCAGGACCAGCAGGTAGCTGCCCGTCAGAGCTTCCAATGTCTGCCGTACATTGGGAAGCGTTTCGACGGGATGGGCAAGCAGATCGCGGCCGATGTCGAGAATTTGCGCAATCACGGTCGTCGGCACTTCGCCCTTGGTGATCTCGATCGCCGTCTCGATCATGGACAGCGTGAAACCTTTGATGCCGAAGCCGTAATGATGCAGGTTGCGCTTCTCGGCTTCCAGCAGCCCTTGGGAAATGTTCTCGCTCTCGGCATAATCGGCAAGCAGTTCGATGAACTGTCGTTCCGTCAGACGATAGAATTGTTCGTTTTGCCAGAGCGTATCGTCGGCATCGAAGCCGATGGTGGTCAAGGGGCGTTGCGTCATGGACATTTCGTGCTCTTGCGGATTGCATGGATGCGAGAGTCTATCGCGCGCCGAAACGGAGGCAAGGGTGAAGCGCTGGTAACTGCATCGTGATCGGTGCCGGGTATCGCGTTGAAATCGAATTCCGGTGCATTATGTCGATGTTGTCTCGATGAAAGCGGTGCCAAGATCGCTCTTCGATGACCTTCTCCGGACCTCCCAAGGCAGCGCGGACGAGCGGCTGTCATGCCGAGGCCAATAGCCAAGAGACAAGAATTCACCGGCCGGAAGCCGCTTCCGGCGGATCACAAGGGATTTCTTCAAATGCGTTATAACCAACTCGGTAATACCGGCATGTTCGTCTCAGAACTTTGCCTGGGTACGATGACCTTCGGCGAAGCCAATCCCAGCAACAGCCTCTGGGGCTCGATAGCAGACGTCGATCAGGCGCTGGCCGACAAGATCGTAGAAGGCTCGCTCGCGGCCGGCGTCAACTTCATCGACACCGCCGACGTCTATTCCTTCGGCAATTCGGAAAAGCTGCTCGGCCAGGCCCTGAAGAACCTCGGCGTGCCACGCAAGGACGTCGTCATCGCCACTAAGGTCTATGGCGTCATGGGCGACAAGCCGAACGACCGCGGCGCGTCGCGCGGCCATATCATGGACTCGGTCCAAGCCAGCCTGGAGCGGCTGCAGACCGATCACATCGACCTCTATCAGATCCATGCCACGGACACAGTGACGCCGATCGACGAGACGCTGCGTGCGCTTGACGATCTCGTCTCTCGCGGACTGGTGCGGTATGTCGGCGTGTCCAACTGGCAGGCCTGGCGCATCGCCAAGGCGCTTGGCGTTTCCGAACGCCGCGGCTTTGCTCGGTTTGAGACGGTGCAGGCCTATTATTCCATCGCCGGCCGTGATCTGGAGCGCGAAATCGTGCCACTGATGGCGGAAGAAAAGCTCGGCCTGATGGTCTGGTCGCCGCTCGCCGGCGGTCTGCTTTCCGGCAAGTACGGCCCGGGCGCACCCGGTAATGGCGAGGGGCGCCGCGCCAGCTTCGACTTCCCGCCGGTTGACAAGGACCGCGCCTGGGCCTGCGTTGCCGCCATGCGCGACGTGGCGGAGAAACACGGTGCAAGCGTCGCCACCGTGGCGCTCGCCTGGATCCTGACAAAGCCTTTCGTCACCAGCATCATCATCGGCGCCAAGCGTCTCGACCAACTCGATCAGAACCTGGCCGCCGTCAAGCTGAAGCTCGATGCAGACGATCTCGCCAAGCTCGACGAGGTTAGCGCGCTGGCTGCGGAATATCCCGGTTGGATGCTCGCCCGCCAGGGTGTCCAGCGCGTGCCGCAGCCCTTCGAACCGAAGGCTTGAGCCGGTTCATGAATGAAACGCCGCCGTCTCGCATAGGTGAGGCGGTGGCGCCATTCATCGCGGCTCGATTGACACAGTCCAAGAAGCTCTAATCGCGACGAGAGGCGGTATGGATGTCGCCTCTGGCTCGGCTTTTACCCGACTTATTTACCGTGCTTCTTCAGCCAGGCGTTCATCTCCTTGATTTCGGCCTCCTGCGCCTTAATGACGCCTTCCGCCAATTTGCGCAGTTCCGGGTCCTTGCCGTATTTGAGTTCGATCTTGGCCATGTCGATGGCGCCTTGATGATGCGGGATCATGCCGCGGACGAAATCCGCGTCGGCGTCGCCGCTGTAGGTGATCATCATATCCTTATGCATCTTGCCCATGGCATCGTTGAATGCCTTGCTGGATGCGCCTTGGTTACCCATGGGCTTGCTCATATCCATGCCGGACATGTCGTCGGCGAAAGCGGGGATGGCAAGGGCGATAGCAAAAGCGCCGGCGAGAATGATGGACTTTGAAACAGGCATGAGAATTCCTTTCCGTTTTTGAACGGCATCTGAAGTCGTGTGCGGAAAAGTCCGCTGCGTTGTTGAATGGAAATCAGGAGCGTCAGGCGAAACGGGGGGGGCGGCGCTGTGGGAGCCGGTCGGGAATCATGCAGCCGTTGGCCATGCGTGGGCGCGGGATAGGAGAATGCCAGAGCCTTGCCATTATCCGCAGCAAGCGCCGGCGCGACCGCAAGGCAGGCGGCGCAGGAAGGCACATGCGCCATACCGTCGGCACAGGGATTGTCCGGTTTCTTGTCCGTGTGCATGGCCATGGAACCGTGATCCGTCATGCCGGACATATCAGCCATGGCGGTATGCATGCTCTTGCTGGAAATAGCCGGCATCGTCATCGCGGAATCGCAAATGGGACATTTCGCCAGCGCCGGCATGGCGCCGTAGAACAGCCAGGCAATGAGCATTGTCAGGATCGCGAAGAAGCGCATGAGCAAAAATCTAAATTTGTGGTCGCAAAAGGCAAGCGGAAATCGCGCTTAGCGATGGTTGGCAGCATATCGTGGCGCCAATTTGATCTCGCTCAGAATTTCGACGGGAGGAAATCTCACGCAATCGACAGCGTCGAAAGTCACGGTAAATCTCGCCGGCGTTTCCGCAGCCCATGTCAGCGCTGTTTCCGCCGATGCCATCGGTATTTTCATCGCGATCGTGCAATGAGGCTGCCAATGATCGGGCCGGTAGTGCTCATCACAGAGGGTGGGATCGATTTCCTGATGAATGGCATGGTGGGCGTGGCGCAAAGCGCTGTCGTCGACCGGACTCGCCCAAAGCACCAGCACATCGTTCCTGAAGTGCCGGATGCCTGAGAACTCCACCGAAATCGCCGGAATATTGTGAAAAGCCTTGGCAACGGCCTCGCAGAGGTGCTCAGGCAAGATATCTTCGTAGATGACAAAAGTCAGATGCGGAGGATAGCTCAGCCCTTGCATTGACGGCACAGTTTCGAAGGCGCCGGCTTGCCGCCACAGATCGAAGACGGGCAGCGCCGTGTTGTTGGTGCATTTCAGGCTGATCGCGTAGGGCATGGCTTCCACGTCCCAGTCATCTGCTTCTGTTGCTTTTGTCGGTTTTGACGGACAGCAGCATACAACAATCCTTGCCGCATCCCGCGCTATCCGCTAGTTAACCGCCACTGTTCTCGTACCGGATTATCCTGCAAATGAGCGATAAACAAAAGAAACCGCAAAAGCTCAAAGCCCGCCTGCCGCGTGGCTTTGTCGATCGTTCGGCGAGCGATATTCGCGCCGTCAACGAAATGACCGCCAAGATCCGGGCCGTGTACGAGCATTATGGTTTCGATCCCGTCGAAACGCCGCTGTTTGAATATACCGATGCGCTCGGCAAATTCCTGCCTGACAGCGATCGGCCGAACGAGGGCGTGTTTTCTCTGCAGGACGATGACGAGCAGTGGATGTCGCTGCGCTACGACCTGACGGCGCCGCTCGCCCGTCATGTCGCGGAGAATTTCAACGAGATCCAGCTTCCCTACCGCACCTATCGTGCCGGCTATGTTTTCCGCAACGAGAAGCCGGGTCCCGGCCGTTTCCGCCAGTTCATGCAGTTTGATGCCGATACGGTCGGCGCGCCGGGCGTGCAGGCCGATGCCGAAATGTGCATGATGATGGCCGACACGCTGGAGGCCTTGGGCATCAAGCGCGGCGACTATGTGATCCGCGTCAACAACCGCAAGGTCCTCGACGGCGTGCTCGAAGCGATCGGTCTTGGCGGCGACGACAAGGCCGCCCAGCGGCTGAACGTTCTGCGCGCCATCGACAAGCTCGACAAGTTCGGCCCGGAAGGGGTTGCACTGCTGCTTGGACCGGGGCGCAAGGACGAGTCCGGCGATTTCACCAAGGGTGCCGGGCTGGACGCGGATCAGATCGAAAAAGTGCTCTTCTTCGTCGGCATCAAGGATTATGCCGAAAGTGCTGTCCGGCTCGCTGAGCTTGTCGCCGGCACATCCAAAGGCGGCGAAGGCGTCGAGGAGCTGAACCTGATCGGTTCGCTGGTCACCAGCGCTGGCTATCATTCCGATCGTATCAAGATCGACCCGTCCGTCGTGCGTGGCCTCGAATATTACACCGGCCCGGTCTATGAGGCCGAGCTGTTGTTCGACGTGACCAACGAGAAGGGCGAAAAGGTCGTCTTCGGCTCCGTCGGTGGCGGCGGTCGTTATGACGGGCTCGTCTCGCGCTTCATGGGCCAGCCGGTGCCGGCCACTGGCTTCTCCATCGGCGTGTCGCGCCTGATGACGGCGCTGAAGAATCTCGGCAAGCTCGGCACGGAAGAGGTGATCGAACCCGTGCTCGTCACCGTCATGGATGGCGATGTCGAGGCCATGGGCCGCTACCAGCGCTTCACGCAGCAACTGCGCGCCGCCGGCATCCGTGCCGAAATGTTCCAGGGCAATTGGAAGAAGTTCGGCAACCAACTGAAATACGCCGATCGCCGCGGCTGCCCGATTGCCATCATCCAGGGCGGCGACGAGCGCGCCCAGGGCGTCGTACAGCTCAAGGACTTGATCGAAGGCAAGCGTCTCTCCGGCGAGATCGAGGACAATGCAAGCTGGCGCGAGGCCCGCGTTGCGCAGGAGACCGTGCCGGAAGCCGATCTGGTGGCCAAGGTGCTAGAGATTTTGGCAGCGCAGGCGGAAGATCGGAAGAGGGCGGGATAAATGCCCCTGATCAACCTCCCCGATTTCGCCGGCGATCTCCTGGCTGAGTTTGCCGGCCGCCGGACCGAACGGGTCGATACGCCGATCATCCAGCCGGCCGAACCGTTCCTCGACATGGCGGGCGAAGATCTTCGCCGGCGTATCTTCATGACAGAAAGCGAAACCGGCGCCAGCCTTTGCCTGCGTCCGGAATTTACGATCCCCGTCTGCCTGCGCCATATCGAGACCGCGACGGGCACACCGAAGCGCTATTCCTATCTCGGCGAAATCTTCCGCCAGCGTCGCGAAGGCGGCAATGAATTCTATCAGGCGGGGATAGAGGATCTTGGCGACCGCGATATCGCCGGCGCCGACGCCCGCCTCATTGGCGATGCCATCGGCATTCTCAACCGGCTTGTGCCGGGCAAGGCGCTCTCCGTGACGCTCGGCGATCAAGCCGTGTTCGAGGCGGTCGTACAGGCGCTCGGTCTGCCCTCCGGCTGGCAGAAACGGCTGATCCATGCTTTCGGCAATATGACGCATCTCAAAACGCTGTTGGCACGGCTCGCAAGCCCGCAGCCGGTGACCGGCCTTGATCCGCATGTGCTGGACTTTCTGACGCGCGGCGACGAGCAGGGGCTGGTCACGCATATCGACAGCACCATGAAGGCGACCGGCTATTCCACCAATGCCAGCCGCTCGCCATTGGAGATCGCTCGCCGTCTCCGCGAAAAGCTGGTCCTTTCGGAAACCCATCTCGATGATGCGGCTTTCGGTGTCCTGGAGGAATTCCTGTCGCTCAGCCTGCCGCTCGCCGATGCATCTTCGGCGCTGGCCGGCTTTGCCGATGCGGCCGGGCTGAAACTGGGCACGGCGCTTGAGCGTTTCGATGCCCGCGTCGCGGCTCTTGCCAATGCCGGCGTCGATGCTTCCCGGATCGAGTATCGCGCCGCCTTCGGTCGTCCGCTCGACTATTACACCGGTCTCGTCTTCGAGGTGATGGTGGAAGGATCGCCGGCAGTGCTCGCTGGTGGCGGCCGTTTTGACCGATTGCTGACACTGCTCGGCGCGAAGGACCACATCCCAGCCGTCGGCTTCGCGCTCTGGCTCGACCGGATCGAAACTGCGAGGGCCGCCTGATGACCATCACCATTGCGCTTCCCTCCAAGGGTCGCATGAAGGACGACTGCTCCGATATCTTCGCACGCGCCGGCATGCCCATCATTGCCGTCGGCAATGACCGCTCCTATCGCGGTCGTGTCGAAGGCTGGGACGATGTCGAGGTCGCTTTCCTCTCTGCTTCCGAAATCTCGCGCGAGATCGGCAATGGCAGCGTCGATTTCGGCGTCACCGGCGAGGATCTGGTGCGTGAGGGCTTGGCCGATGCTGATCGGCGCGTCGAGTTCTGCGCCCGCCTCGGCTTCGGTCATGCCGACGTCGTGGTTGCCGTTCCGGATATCTGGCTCGATGTCGATACCATGGCCGATCTTGGCGACGTCGCTGCCGATTTCCGCGCGCGGCGCGGCCGCAGGCTGACGATCGCCACCAAATATTGGCGGCTGACGCAGCAGTTCTTCTCCAGCCAGCACGGTATCCAGCTCTATCGCATCGTCGAAAGCCTCGGCGCCACGGAAGGGGCGCCTGCCGCCGGCTCTGCAGATATCATCGTCGATATCACCTCGACCGGTTCGACGCTGAAGGCGAACCATTTGAAGGTGCTTTCCGACGGCACGATCCTGCGCTCCGAGGCCTGCCTCGTCCGCGCGCGCAAGGAGAGCCACGAGAGCGATCCCTTGGTTCAGCGCATCATCGATGCCGTGCGCGCCGCGCTCTGATATCTCCTGCTCTGTTCAATGATACGAAAAAGCCCGCCGGGGAACCGGCGGGCTTTTCATGCTTGGGAGGTCTTGCGCAATCAGGCGGCTGCGTAGGCACCGCGGCGTGCGTCGAGCGAATAGACGCCCGGGCCGTTGGTGGCGAGCATGACGTAGGCGCCGGCGAGCGTGATGTTCTTCAGGAAGTTGACGAAGTTCAGGCCATTGATCCAGCCATTGGCGGCCGCCGGGAAATCCGGAACGTTGACGGTCGGCAGATGGAAGACGATGCCGGTGAAGACACAGAAAACGGCGAGCAGCCAGCCGACGATGCGGATCTGGAAGCCGATGAGAACGCAGACGCCGGTGACGAATTCGAAGGCGCCGGCAAGATAGGTGAGCAGCGTAGCGGCCGGCATGCCGGCGCCGGCGATCATGCCAGCGGTGCCAGTCGGATCGGTCAGCTTGCCGAAGCCAGCGAAGATGAACATGAAGGCGAGCAGGATGCGCGCCACGAGGATGATGATGTTATTGGTGTTGGACATGACGGTCTCCAGTAAAGGTGGCGGGTGCCGAGTGACAATTCCTGGGATCCCTTATTTGCGATTTTCGTGAGATTGGAAAGATAAACAAAAGCGTACGATTAGTTCACAATTGTTGAACAATCTCCTGCGGCTGGCACTCTTCCCATATGCCCGATATCGGCTATGTTGGCGCGAATTTATTCGCCAAATCATGATCTTCAGAAGGAAGCCCTATGGCCGATCTGTCTTCATTTCCGATCACGAAGCGCTGGCCTGCCAGCAATCCGGATATCGTCCAGCTTTACTCGCTGCCAACACCAAACGGCGTCAAAGTATCGATTGCGCTCGAAGAACTTGGCCTTCCCTATGAGCCGCATCTGATTTCCTTCAGCACGAACGACCAGAAGTCGCCGGAATTCATCTCGCTCAACCCGAACGGCCGCATCCCGGCGATCATCGATCCCAACGGCCCTGACGGCAAGCCGATCGGCCTGTTCGAATCCGGTGCGATCCTCGTCTATCTCGCCGAAAAGACCGGCAAGCTGATGTCCAGGGACGCGGCCGGGCGTTATGAAACGCTGCAATGGGTATTCTTCCAGATGGCGGGCATTGGTCCGATGTTCGGTCAGTTCGGCCACTTCTTCAAATTCGCCGCCGACAAGGTCGCCAACAATCCCTATCCGGTCGAACGGTATCGCGATGAAGCCAAGCGCCTGCTGAGCGTCTTGGAAAGCCGCTTGCAGGGCCGCCAGTGGATCATGGGCGACGAATACACCATCGCCGACATTGCCACCTTCCCGTGGGTCCGGGGCGTCGACGTCTTTTATGGCGGCCGGGAGGTTCTCGAACTCACAAGTTTCCCCGCGGTCATGGATTGGCTTGAACGTGCCATCGCCCGCCCGGCGAGCCAGCGCGGGCTGAATATTCCGAAGCGGGATTGATGGGCTTAAGGCAGGTCAGGCGCGTCCAACTTTGCCGCGCTTGTGTGCCTGGCCCCTAACCCTCTCCCCGCCTTGCGGGGCGAGGGGATCGATCCGAATTTTCAATAGGGTTTCTTCGACAGATACGAAGCCGATGGGCTCCCTCTCCCCGCACGAGCGGGGAGGGGGTGGGGGTGAGGGGCCAGGCACAGAGATGAGGCGGTGACAGACCTCACCTGACTGTCATCAACAACGATGCCCTATTGCCGGCTCGCCAACTGGCTGCCCGGCTCGAGTTTGAAGCGCGGAAACAGGAAGACGCCCACCATGCTACCGGCATGTTTTCCTTCCGCGCCGATAGATTCACCGACGCAGAAGATAGGTTGGCGATGCCCGCCGACGCCGAGTGCGGTGGTGGAGTAGCAGAAGCTGGAGGATGCGGTTGCTGCCTGCTCGAACAGGTCGAGGATGCGGGCGCGGTCATGGGCTTCGTAGCAATGCATCAGGCTCAACAGGCCGCATTCGGACGAGGTCAACCCATGCAGCATGGTGCCCCATTGACCAAGCTTGATGACGCCGCTCGATAAATCGCCGGTCCAACCTTCGGAAACGCAGAACTGCGCCAGAAGATCAGGGCCATGTCCGCTAAACTCCAACGACCCCGGAGCGAAAGGCGCGGCAAGATTGGCTTTGGCGATCTTGAACAAGATATTCCCCACCCTGAGGCGCGGGTTCCCCTGCGCGCGCTTCAACCGAATTTCATGCATTATGGGGCGGAGCGCCGCTCTGCATGTTGCACAGCTATGGACCGGCAAAACCCCACCTTCGCCGAATCCATTCACGCCCAGGCGTGCTTCCGGATCGTCAATTCAATCTATCAAGTCATTTCAAGTAATGAAGCTACGCGCGCAATCTATATAAAAGGTTAGGATCACGCTTTGTTGCGGCTAACGCGAAACAAAAACAAGTAAAATTTACGTGCTCTGCAACAATCCCTCGAACATCATTGCGCTGCGATTTATAGGGGCTTTTATAAAAACGGCAATGGGGCAATTTGCGTAAATTTGCATAGTTGCAATATCTTTTGAAACTTGCGTGGCAGCCGGTTCAACATAAATGAAAAGGGCGGCCCGAGAGCCGCCCTTCGTCAATTCCGGATGCCGGATTGAACAGTCGTAATAAGGCTAATGCCTTATCACATCATGTCCATTCCACCCATGCCGCCCATGCCGCCCGGCATAGCCGGAGCGTCCTTCTTCGGCAGCTCGGCGATCATGGCTTCGGTGGTGATCAGCAGCGAAGCAACCGAAGCTGCGTCCTGCAGAGCCGTGCGAACGACCTTGACCGGGTCGACGATGCCCATGGAGATCATGTCGCCATAGACGCCCGTCTGAGCGTTGTAGCCCCAGTTGTCTTCGTTCTTGTCGAGGATCTTGCCGACAACGATGGAAGCTTCATCACCAGCGTTTTCAGCGATCTGGCGGCAAGGAGCCTGCAGAGCGCGACGGACGATGTTGACGCCGGCTTCCTGATCGTCGTTTTCACCCTTGACGGAGATCTTGACGGAGGAACGCAGCAGAGCTGTGCCGCCGCCCGGTACGATGCCTTCCTGAACAGCAGCGCGCGTCGCGTTGAGAGCGTCGTCGATGCGATCCTTCTTTTCCTTCACTTCGACTTCCGTCGAACCGCCAACGCGGATAACGGCAACGCCGCCAGCGAGCTTGGCAAGACGTTCCTGCAGCTTTTCGCGGTCGTAGTCGGAGGTGGTTTCTTCGATCTGAGCCTTGATCTGGGCAACGCGGCCTTCGATGTCGGACTTGGCGCCAGCGCCGTCGACGATCGTGGTGTTTTCCTTGGAGATCGAAACCTTCTTGGCGCGGCCGAGCATGTCGAGGGTGACAGACTCGAGCTTGATGCCGAGATCTTCGGAGATGACAGTGCCGCCCGTCAGGATGGCGATGTCTTCCAGCATGGCCTTGCGGCGATCGCCGAAGCCCGGAGCCTTGACGGCAGCAATCTTCAGACCACCGCGCAGCTTGTTGACGACGAGCGTTGCGAGAGCTTCGCCTTCGACGTCTTCAGCGATGATGAGCAGCGGCTTGCCGGTCTGAACGACGGCTTCGAGAACCGGGAGCATGGCCTGCAGGTTCGAGAGCTTCTTCTCGTGCAGGAGGATGAACGCGTCCTCGAGGTCGGCGATCATCTTTTCCGGGTTGGTCACGAAGTAGGGGCTGAGGTAGCCGCGGTCGAACTGCATGCCTTCGACGACTTCGAGTTCGGTTTCAGCGGTCTTGGCTTCTTCAACCGTGATGACGCCTTCGTTGCCGACCTTCTGCATGGCTTCAGCAATATCGAGACCGATCTGCTTTTCGCCGTTTGCCGAGATCGTGCCGACCTGTGCGACTTCTTCCGAAGTGTTGATCTTCTTGGCCTTGGCCTGGAGATCCTTGACGACTTCAGCAACGGCGAGGTCGATACCGCGCTTCAGGTCCATCGGATTCATGCCGGCTGCAACAGCCTTGGCGCCTTCGCGAACGATGGCCTGGGCGAGAACGGTTGCGGTCGTGGTGCCGTCGCCGGCGATGTCATTGGTCTTCGAAGCAACTTCGCGGACCATCTGAGCGCCCATGTTTTCGAACTTGTCTTCGAGTTCGATTTCCTTGGCGACGGTGACGCCGTCCTTGGTGATGCGCGGAGCGCCGAAGGACTTGTCGATAACGACGTTACGACCCTTCGGGCCGAGCGTGACCTTCACTGCGTCAGCGAGGATGTCGACGCCACGAAGCATCTTTTCGCGGGCGCTGCGGCCGAATTTTACTTCTTTAGCTGCCATGTTTGAAACTCCTGAATTCGCGTTGTCCGGGTTTATGGCCCGTCAGCTTTATCGGAAAAGGGGAAATCGGCCGGATTAGCCGATGATGCCCATGATGTCGGCTTCCTTCATGATCAGAAGGTCTTCGCCGTTGAGCTTGACTTCGGTGCCGGACCACTTGCCGAACAGAACGCGATCGCCAACCTTGACGTCGAGTGCTACGACCTTGCCGGATTCATCGCGGGCGCCAGAGCCGACGGCGACGATTTCGCCTTCCTGCGGCTTTTCCTTGGCGGTGTCCGGAATGATGATGCCACCCTTGGTCTTTTCTTCCGACTCGACGCGACGAACGACGACACGGTCATGAAGGGGGCGGAAATTGGTGCTTGCCATTGTCTAATCCCTCGATCAAATGACATTCACGGATCAGCGGGGGATCCGTATGGGGCTTTGTTAGCACTCTGCCTTAGCGAGTGCTAGCGGACGGTGATTTAGGATTGGCCGCTAAACGAGTCAAGAATGTGTCCGTGAATTTTTTCGGACAGCTCTTCGTTGACTTGCCGCGGCTTTTGCCGGAAAATCTGAAGTATGGGGTTTGCGAATACCCCACGAGGCGTCATGCCGGAGTTTCGCGTCCATCTCTTTTGGAAGGGACGTAACATGACTTCGTTCAACGCCATCACCCCCGAAAAGCTTCTTCGTCTGCTCGGTACGCCGAAAGCGCCCGCCATATTGGACGTTCGCGACACCGATGATTTCGATGCCGATCCTTATCTGCTGCCGGCCTCGCGACGCCGGGATCATGAGAACGTCGAGGCTTGGGCCGCCGAATTTCGCGACCGAAATGTCGTCTGCCTCTGTCAGCATGGCGGCAAGCTCAGCGAAGGCGTCGCCGCCTGGCTGCGGTTGGCCGGCGCTGCGGCGGAAATCCTCGATGGTGGCCTCGATGCCTGGCGGGCAGCCGGATTGCCATTGATCCCTGTTTCGATCCTGCCCGGGGCCAATGCGTCGGGTGCAACCGTGTGGGTGACCCGCGCCCGGCCGAAGATCGATCGCATCGCCTGTCCTTGGCTGATCCGCCGTTTCATTGATCCCGGCGCGTCGTTTCTCTTTGTCACGCCGCAGGAAGTCGACGGTGTTGCCGAACGTTTCGGCGCGACGCCCTTCGACGTGGAGGGGGTATTTTGGAGCCATCGCGAGGAGGAATGCACTTTCGATACGATGGTCAAGGAATTCCGGCTCGAACTCCCGGCGCTTCATCATCTTTCCCGCATCGTCAGGGGCGCCGATACCAACCGGCCCGATCTCGAACCGCAGGCGGCCGGCTTGCTTGCGATTTCGCTCGGACTGTCGCGTATGTACGCTGACGACATCGAACAGTTGGATGCAGGCATGTTGTGTTATGACGCGCTTTATCGCTGGGCGCGCGACGCGACGCAGGAAAAGCATGATTGGGTCTCGCATGGAGCTAAAAGATCGTGAGCGAAACCGTTTTGGTTGACGCTCTCGCCGCGCCTCCCTCCCTCAGCGAGGCCACACGCATATGGGCGCGCATCGGCGTATTGAGCTTCGGCGGCCCGGCCGGGCAGATCGCGTTGATGCATCGCATCCTGGTCGATGAGAAGCGTTGGATCGATGAAGAGCGCTTTTTACATGCGCTGAGCTATTGCATGCTGCTACCGGGCCCCGAGGCACAGCAGCTCGCCACCTATATCGGCTGGCTGCAGCACGGCATCCGCGGCGGTCTGATAGCCGGGCTCCTGTTCATCCTACCGGGCTTCGCCGTCATCCTGGCGCTATCGGCCTTCTACGCCGTGTTTCACGATACAACCCTGCTTGCGACCGTCTTTTTCGGCATCAAGGCCGGCGTGCTGGCGATCGTGCTGCAGGCGCTGATCCGGCTGAGCAGCCGGGCCTTGAAGACGCGGTTCCATATCGCGGTCGCGATCGCAAGCTTCGTTCTGCTCTTCGTCTTTGACCTGCCATTTCCGTTGGTGGTGCTTTTGGCCGGCCTCTCGGGCTATAGCCGCGTGCTCTATCGGGCTTACCAGGATGACCACTGGCGGCCGCGGTTGCCGCGGCCTGCCGTCGCCAATATCGGCATTGGAGCGCTGCGAAGTGACCGCCTGCGGACCGCCATTATCACACTCTTATGCTGGCTGGTGATCTGGCAGGCGCCGCTGTTGCTGATCCAAGCCATAGATGGTCCGAGGGACATCATCGCCGAAACGCTCAGCGGCGGAAGCAATGTCTTCGGCACCATCTTCTCCTTTTTTTCCCGCATGGCCGTCGTTACCTTCGGCGGTGCCTATGCCGTGCTTGCCTATGTCGCGCAGACCGCCGTCCAGCATTACGCCTGGCTGCGGCCGGGAGAGATGCTGGATGGTTTGGCGCTGGCGGAGACGACGCCGGGACCGCTGATCTTGGTTCTCTGTTTCGTTGGCTTCATCGCCGGCTTCCGGAACCCCTTCGGCTTCGATCCGTTGACCGCTGGCTTCCTCGGCGCCGGCCTCACGGCATGGGCGACTTTCACGCCGAGCTTCCTTTTCATTTTCGCCGGCGCCCCTTTCATCGAGCGGCTGCGCGGTCATTCTGGCCTGTCGGCGGCTCTTGCCGCGATCACGGCTGCGATCGTCGGCGTCATGGCCAATCTGTCGGTTTGGTTCGGCCTGCATGTGCTCTTCGCCGATACCGGGCGGCTCATTCTTTTGAGCCATCGCGTGAAGATTCAGGGTGGCGACTATGCGAATGTTCCGATCGCTGCCGTCGCCTGGCCAGCCTGGGTTACCTTGGATATTTCCGCGCTTTTGCTTTTCATTCTCGCCATTGTGCTGGTCTTCCGTCAGCGGGCAGGGGTGGCAACCGTGCTTGGCATATCTGCCTTGGTCGGTTGCCTGCTGCGCTTCGCGGGATGAAACGAACGCAGTTTGTGTGCGATGCAAAAACCTGAGCTCCGCTCTTGTAATTTGCCGGCCGGTTTGCGATGTCAGCCCGTGATTTCTTTGACCACGAGGACTGCATGGGCCAGCGTATCGAAAGCTTCCGCGAGATCGGCAAACTTTATGACGTCGCGCTCTGCGATGTCTGGGGTGTGCTGCACAACGGCGTCTCCGTCTATAAGGACGCGCCGGTTGCGCTGGAAGCTGCACGGGCCGAAGGACTGACGGTCGTCCTCATCACCAATTCTCCCCGCGTGGCGCCGAAGGTGGTCCAGCAACTGCGGGAGATCGGCGTTCCCGACAGTGCCTATGACCGCATCGTCACCTCCGGCGACGTTACCCGCCGCCTAATTGCCGAGGGTCCGAAAAAGGTATTTCTGCTCGGTCCCGAGCGCGACATCGCCATCATCGAGGGGCTGGATGTCGTGCGCGTCGAGGCTGAAGAGGCCGAGAGCATCGTCTGCACCGGCTTTTTCGATGACGAAACCGAGACCCCCGACGACTATACCGACATGCTGAAGGCCTGGTCGGCCCGTAATGTGCCGTTGATCTGCGCCAATCCCGATCTCGTTGTCGAGCGTGGCCACCGCATGATCCCCTGCGCCGGCGCCATGGCCGCTTATTACGATCGGCTCGGCGGCGAGACGCGGATTGCCGGCAAACCGCATCAGCCGATCTACGATGCCTCGATTGCTGCCGCCCGCGAAGCGCGCGGCGAGTTCCCGCTGTCGCGCGTTGTCGCCATCGGTGACGGCATGCCGACCGATGTGCGCGGCGCGCTCGATTACGGCCTCGATCTTCTTTATATAAGCCATGGCATTCATGCCCGCGAATATGTTGTCGACGGTCACACCGACGAGGCAGCGCTTGGCGCCTTTCTGGCGCGCGAACAGGCGTCGCCGAAGTGGTGGATGCCGCGCCTTGTCTGAGGAGAGTGGTAGCCGATGACGGTTTTCCATCGCAATGAGACCCGCGAACCGCTGCCGGATAATCTCAAAGGCGGCGTCATTGCCATCGGCAATTTCGACGGCGTGCATCGCGGCCATCAATCCGTACTCGATCGCGCGCTGGAAATCGCCAGGGAGCGCGGCGTGCCGGCGCTGGTTCTGACCTTCGAGCCGCATCCGCGAACCGTCTTCAAGCCCGATCAGCCTGTTTTTCGCCTGACGCCGGCGCCGTTGAAGGCGCGCCTCCTGGAGGCAATCGGCTTCAATGCCGTCATCGAATATCCCTTCGACCGTGCCTTTTCGCAGCGTTCCGCCGACGAATTTGTCCATTCGATTCTGATCGACTGGCTGCATGCGTCGGAAGTGGTCACCGGCTTCGATTTTCATTTCGGCCATGACCGCCAGGGCGGCCCGGCTTTCCTGATGAACGCCGGCAGCAAAAACGGCTTCGGCGTCACGCTGATCGATGCTTACCGCGATGAAAATGCCGAGGTGGTCTCGTCAAGCCGCATCCGAGAACTGCTGGCGGAAGGCGAGGTGGCGGAGGTCGCAGGTCTGCTCGGCTATCGCTACACAGTCGAAGCAGAGGTCATCGGCGGCGAAAAACTCGGCCGCTCGCTTGGTTTCCCGACTGCCAATATGCGGTTGCCACCCGAGGTGCAGTTAAAGGCCGGCATCTACGCTGTGCGCTTCCGCGCCGCCGACGGCGTCATTCGCGATGCAGTAGCCAGCTATGGCCGGCGCCCGACGGTGACCGACAATGGCGCGCCGCTGCTCGAAACCTTCGTGTTCGACTTCAGCGGCGATCTCTATGGCCAGGTCTGCTCCGTCTCCTTCTTCGGCTATCTCCGGCCCGAACTGAAGTTCGACGGCCTCGACCCGCTGGTCGCCCAGATCAGGAAGGACGAGGAAGAGGCGAGGGCGCTCCTCGCCGGCGTGCGGCCACTTGGGGACATCGACCTGTTCATCGCCTTTTCTTGAGCGCCACGTTCGCAGGGCAGCAGCACAGCCTGTTGGGCCAGCTCCGATCGGCTTTTCTATACCTTGCGGCGGCTGATCCCTCTTTCTTTCCATGCAAAAAGCGCCTATGAACCGCCAACCATGACCCAATTTCGGCTGAGCCCATCGATACGAATTATTGGCCCGGCCTTCCGCGCGCTGTAAGTTGCCGGAAGGTCCGGGTTTTGGGCGCCTGTTCCCGAGGCGCTTTCCGCCGCCGAAAAATCCCCATATGGCTGCGCCTTTCCGGCGCAAAACGCCCGAGACGCCGAGGCAATTGTCAGAACAATGACCGATACCGCTGAAAAGATCGACTATTCGAAAACCCTTTACCTGCCCGAGACCGACTTCCCGATGCGCGCCGGCCTGCCGCAAAAGGAGCCGGAGCTGGTCAAGCGCTGGCAGGAAATGGACCTCTACAAGAAGCTGCGCGCTTCGGCCGCCGGGCGCGAAAAATTCGTGCTGCATGACGGCCCGCCCTATGCCAACGGCAACATCCACATCGGCCACGCGCTCAACAAGATCCTCAAGGACGTCATCACCCGCTCGTTCCAGATGCGCGGCTATGACAGCAATTATGTTCCGGGTTGGGACTGCCACGGTCTGCCGATCGAATGGAAGATCGAGGAAAAATACCGCGAGAAGGGCAAGAACAAGGACGAGGTTCCGGTCAACGAATTCCGCCAGGAATGCCGTGACTTCGCCGCCGGCTGGATCAAGATCCAGTCCGAGGAGTTCAGGCGCCTCGGCATCACAGGGGATTTCGACAATCCCTATCTGACGATGAACTTCCATGCGGAATCCCGCATCGCCGGCGAACTCTTGAAGATCGCCCGCAGCGGCCAGCTCTATCGAGGCTCCAAGCCGATCATGTGGTCCGTGGTCGAGCGTACAGCGCTGGCGGAAGCCGAAGTCGAATATGCCGATGTCGAGAGCGACACGATCTGGGTGAAGTTCCCAGTCGTCGAAGGTCCGGCCGCACTTGCCGGTGCTTT
The DNA here is from genome assembly GCF_014200235.1 of Martinezella paranaensis. Classification (NCBI taxonomy): domain Bacteria; kingdom Pseudomonadati; phylum Pseudomonadota; class Alphaproteobacteria; order Hyphomicrobiales; family Rhizobiaceae; genus Martinezella; species Martinezella paranaensis. The sequence goes on from NZ_JACHBI010000001.1 coordinate 175,336, forward strand.
CGTCGTTATCTGGACGACCACGCCCTGGACGATCCCCGGCAACCGGGCGATCTCCTATTCGTCGCGTGTGTCCTACGGCCTCTACGAAGTGACGGAAGCCGCGAACGATTTCGGCCCGCGTCCGGGCGAAAAGCTGATCTTTGCCGACAAGCTTGCCGAGGAATCCTTTGCCAAGGCGAAGCTGCAGTACAAGCGCCTGCGCGACGTGACTGCCGACGATCTGGCTGCGATCACCTGCGCCCATCCGCTGGCCTCGCTCGGCTACGACTTCAAAGTTCCGTTGCTCGACGGCGATCATGTCACCGACGATGCCGGTACTGGTTTCGTGCATACGGCTCCCAGCCACGGCCGCGAGGACTTCGATGCTTGGACGAGCCATGCCCGCCAGATTGAAGCGCGTGGCATCTCCTCCCGCATCCCGTTCCCGGTCGATGACGCCGGCTTCTACACCGCCGATGCCCCCGGCTTCGAAGGCGGCCGCGTCATGGATGACAATGGCAAGAAGGGCAATGCCAACGAGCTGGTCACCAAGGCCCTGATCGAGACGAACACGCTGTTCGCGCGGGGGAGGCTGAAGCATTCCTATCCGCATTCCTGGCGTTCGAAGAAGCCGGTCATCTTCCGCAACACGCCGCAATGGTTCGTCTATATGGACAAGGACCTTGCCGATGGCACGACGCTGCGTTCGCGCGCCCTCAAGGCGATCGACGATACGCGTTTCGTGCCCGCCGCCGGCCAGAATCGCCTGCGCGCTATGATTGAGCAGCGCCCGGACTGGGTTCTGTCGCGCCAGCGCGCCTGGGGCGTGCCGATCTGCATCTTCGTCGATGACGATGGCCAGATCCTGCAGGACGAGGGCGTCGACGTCCGCATCCTCGAGGCCTTCGAGAAGGAAGGCGCCGATGCCTGGTTTGGCGAAGGTGCGCGCGAGCGCTTCCTCGGCGAAAAGGCCAATGAGCCGTGGACGCAGGTCATGGACATCCTCGATGTCTGGTTCGACTCGGGCTCGACCCACACCTTCACGCTGGAAGACCGTCCGGACCTGAAATGGCCGGCGGACCTCTATCTCGAAGGCTCGGACCAGCATCGCGGCTGGTTCCATTCGTCGCTGCTCGAAAGCGCTGCAACGCGCGGCCGCGCGCCTTACGACACCGTTCTCACCCATGGTTTCACCATGGACGAGAAGGGCGAGAAAATGTCGAAGTCCAAGGGCAACGTCACCTCGCCGCAGGAGGTGATGAAGGATGCCGGCGCCGACATTCTGCGCCTGTGGGTCATGACATCGGACTATGCCGAGGATCTGCGCGTCGGCAAGACGATCATCCAGACCAACATCGACGCCTACCGCAAGCTGCGCAACACTATCCGCTGGATGCTCGGCACACTCGCGCATGATAAGGGCGAGGTGATAGCCCCTGCCGATATGCCGGAGCTGGAACAGCTCATGCTGCACCGTCTTGCGGAACTCGACGAGCTGGTGCGCGAAAGCTATGACGCCTTCGACTTCAAGCGCATCGCCCGTGCTCTCATCGATTTTTCGAATGTCGAGCTTTCGGCCTTCTATTTCGATGTCCGCAAGGATACGCTTTATTGCGACGCGCCGTCGAGCCTGCGCCGCCGTGCAGCGCTGGCCGTCATCCGCACGATCTTCGATTGCATGGTGACCTGGTTGGCGCCGATGCTGCCGTTCACGACGGAAGAAGCGTGGCTGTCGCGTAATCCACAGGCCGTCTCGGTGCATCTCGAACAGTTCGTCACCATTCCCAGCGAATGGAAGAACGAGGTGCTGGCCGAGAAGTGGAAGAAGATCCGCGCCGTGCGCAGCGTCGTCACCGGCGCTCTGGAAATCGAGCGCAAGGACAAGCGCATCGGCTCCTCGCTGGAAGCCGCGCCCGTCGTCCATATCGCCGATCCGGAGCTGCTGAAGGTGCTGGAAGGTCAGGATTTCGCGGAAATCTGCATCACCTCCGATATCACCATCAAGGGCGGCGAAGGCCCCTCCGATGCGTTCCGTCTGGATGACGCCGCCAGGGTGACCGTCGTGCCGAAGCTGGCCGAAGGCCGCAAGTGCGCACGCTCCTGGCGCATCACCACCGATGTCGGTTCCGACCCGGAATATCCCGAGGTTTCGGCGCGCGATGCGGCCGCCTTGCGCGAGTTGATGGCTGTCAACTGAAGAAAATTACCGGATGAATTGCCTTTGGGGCGTTCATCCGGTAAAAGCTGCCTGAAAATGGCCCGATTTTGGCGGCAGTTGCCGTGAATGGGGTTCTGCGATAGTTGTACCGGCTTGGCTGGGAAGGGTATTCATGAGAGCGATGCATAGGGTTCGTGTCGGCGTCAGCTTGGCGGCACTCGTGATTGGCTGCGGTCTGATGTCCGGCTGCATGAGCAGCCCGCGTTACGGCACGGACAAGACGGCCGGCGAGCAGCTCTTCGACGACATCAGCGACATCGCTTCCGTTTCGGCCGCCACGCCGAAGGACAAGGGTGTAAAATATCCGAACCGTCCGGGCCTGGTGCTTCCCGCCGACAAGGACAGGGAAAGCCTGACCTCGCCGCAGCAGTCGCTCGCCAGCAAGGATAATCCGGCCTGGCTGGAATCGCCGGAAGATTCGCGCAAGCGTCTGGCGGACGAAGCCGATCAGAACAAGAACAATGTCAACTATCGCTCTCCGCTCGCTCAGGCCGACAGCGGCCGCAACCGTGTGAGCGAAGCGCAGCAGACGGCCGCCTATCGCGCCGCGCGCCAGGATCAGGACGGCACCTATATCGATCAGCGCCGCTACCTGATCGACCCGCCGCAGCAATATCGTCAGGTCACCGATGAGGCAGCGCTGAACGATCTCGGCACACCCGAGAGCAAGAAGGAAAAGCAGCGCAAGAAGGACGCCGAGGCCGCGCAGCAGTCCAACAACAGCAGTTGGTGGAAGCCTTTCCAATAAGTCTTTTCTAGCTGTGGCGGCGGTCAAAACCGCCGCTTTTTAGAACAATTCCAGGAAAAGTGCGAATCGGTTTTCCGTCCGGAATGCGTAAAAGCAAAGGAATAGAGCGGGAAAGCGATTCCGCGAAACGCTGAGCCACTCTAGTCTTCTATACGCTTTTGCTGGAAGAATTCCCTGAGAATGTCGGCCGCATCTTGCTCGGCCATGCCCGAATAGACGTCCGGTGCGTGGTGGCAGGTCGGCTGGCGATAGAAGCGCACGCCGTTATCGACCCCGCCGCCCTTCGGATCTTCCGCGCCGTAATAGAGGCGGCGGATGCGAGCAAATGAGATGGCGGCCGCGCACATGGTGCATGGCTCCAGCGTCACATAAAGATCGGCACCCGTCAGCCGCTCCTGGCCGAGTGACACGCAGGCCATGCGGATCACGGCGATTTCGGCATGTGCGGTGACGTCGTTGAGTTCCCGGGTGCGGTTGCCGGCCTTGGCGACGACGGCATGGTCGAGCACGAGGACGGCCCCGATCGGCACTTCACCACGCGCGCCGGCGCTTCGCGCTTCGGCGAGCGCCAGCTCCATGAAGTGATTTGTATTCACCATTTAAGATTTTCCACTTAACCGCGGGGGCGTGACCTGATAGGAACACGCCTTAAAAATTCAGGCAAACAACAAATGACAATGAATGACAAGCCCAAGCGGCCTGGGTCCAAACCCTTTACCCGCGATGCCAAGACGAAGCCGGCGAAGTCACGCGACGACGCCAAGCCGATGAAGGCTGCGCCCGCCAAAGTGGCGGCAGAGGCAGACGGCGGAGATGGAAAAGCCGAGCGCATTTCCAAGGTGATGGCGCGCGCCGGCGTGGCATCGCGCCGCGACATCGAGCGCATGATCATGGACGGCCGCGTGACGCTGAACGGCGTGCTGCTGGATACGCCGGTCGTCAACGTGACGCTCGCCGACAAGATCGAAGTGGATGGCGTACCGATCCGCGGCATCGAGCGCACGCGCCTGTGGCTTTATCACAAGCCGGCCGGCCTGGTGACCACCAATGCCGATCCGGAAGGGCGTCCGACGGTCTTCGACAATCTGCCGGAAGAGCTGCCGCGCGTCATGTCGATCGGTCGTCTCGACATCAACACCGAAGGCCTGCTGTTGCTGACCAATGACGGCGGCCTTGCCCGCGTTTTGGAACTGCCGACCACCGGCTGGCTGCGCCGCTACCGCGTGCGCGCCCATGGCGAGATCGATCAGGAAGCTTTGGACAAGCTGAAGGAAGGCATCGCCGTCGATGGCGTGCTCTACGGCTCGATCGAGGCGACGCTCGACCGCACGCAGGGCTCCAACGTCTGGATCACGATGGGCCTGCGCGAAGGCAAGAACCGCGAAATCAAGAACGTGCTCGGCGCGCTTGGCCTGGAGGTCAACCGCCTGATCCGTATTTCCTACGGCCCGTTCCAGCTCGGCGAGCTGCCGGAAGGCCGGGTGCTGGAAGTGCGCGGCCGCACATTGCGCGATCAGCTCGGCCCCCGTCTGGTGGAAGACGCCAAGGCGAATTTCGATGCGCCGCTTTACAATACGTCGGCCGCTGCCGCCGCCGACGACGAGGCGGACGCTAAGCCAGCCCGCGCCGCGAAAGAGGAACGTCCGCGCCGCGAGCGGCCCGAGGACAAGCGCGAGCGTGCGCTGAGCCGTCTCGACACCAAGCGCGACGACCGCCGCGAAAGTGGCCGCCGTATGGACGATCGTCGCGAAGGTTCGCGCCATGGCGAGGACGACCGTCCGAAGCGGCAGCCGCTCGCCCCGCGCCGCAGCGCCAATGTCTGGATGGCGCCCGGCGCCCGTCCGCTCGGCGAAAAGGCAGCGCTGAAGGCCGCCAAGAATGCAAAAACCGCCGCCAAGCGTGGCGAGACGGAGCGCCCACAGCGCAGCGGCTTCGACCGCCCGGATGAAGGCCCGCGCGTTCGGATCAACCGCGTCGACGAGGGTGACGGCGAATGGATTCGTTCGAGCGAAGAAGCTCCGCGCAGGTCGCGTGGCGATGATGAGGGTTTTGACCGCAAGCGCTCCGACCGTCCACGTGGCGAGAGATCTTTTGGCGACAAACCCCGCGGCGATCGGTCGTTTGGTGACCGTCCGCGCGGCGAACGTGGCTCGCGGTCGGAGGGCGGTGACCGCCCCCGCACAAAATCCTTCCAGGGCGAAGCCCGCTCCGAACGTCCTCGCGGTGATCGTCCCTTCGGTGATCGCCCGCCGCGTGGTGATCGGCCTTTTGGTGACAAACCGCGTGGTGATCGTCGCCCGCGCGCCGAAGGGGACGAGCGTCCGCGCGCCAGATCTTTCGATGGTGAGCAGCGCTCCGAGCGTCCTCGCGGTGATCGCCCCTTCGGTGATCGTCCGCCGCGTGGTGATCGGCCTTTTGGCGACAAACCTCGTGGTGATCGTCGACCGCGCGCTGAGGGAGACGAACGTCCTCGCAGTGACCGTCCGCAGGGCGAGCGTTCTTACGGTGACCGCCCCGCAGGTAAGCCCTTCGGCAAGAAGCCGGGTGGAGGAAAGTCCTTTGGCGGCAAGCCGGGTGGAAAGCCCGGCGGTGCACGCGGCTTCTCGGGTAAGCCCGGTGGCGGCGGTCGTCCGTCCGGCGGTCCCGGTCGTGGCGGTCCCAGCCGCGGCGGCCCAAATCGCGGCGGTTCCGGCAAGGGCGGCCCCAAGGGCGGAAGAGGTTAACGCGCGGTGCGGATCGTCGGCGGTGAATTTCGCGGTCGGTCGCTTGCGGTGCCGAAGTCGAACGACATTCGTCCGACGGCGGACCGCACGCGCGAAAGTCTGTTCAATATATTGAGCCATGCCTATTCTGCGGCCATCGACGGCACGCGGATGATGGATATCTTTGCCGGCACCGGCGCGGTCGGGCTCGAAGCTGCGTCGCGCGGTTGCCGCCATGTGCTTTTCGTCGAAAGCAGCGTCGAGGGTCGTGGTCTGCTCTGGGAAAACATCGATGCCCTCGGCCTGCACGGCCGCACGCGCATGTTGAGGCGCGACGCGACAGATCTGGGCAGCGTCGGCAATCTGGAGCCTTTCGATTTTCTCTTCGCCGATCCGCCCTATGGCAAGGGTCTGGGCGAGAAGGCCTTCGCCGCTGCCGCTGCCGGCGGCTGGCTGGTGCCGGGAGCCTTGGCGATTCTGGAAGAACGCGCCGATGTCACGGTTGCCGTCGCACCGGATTTTCTTTTTCTCGAAGAGCGGACTTTCGGCGACAGTAAAATGCATTTCTTCCGTTATCAGCCGCGGCAAGCCTAGCGGCGGAGGGAGAGGAACATGGGCGACTACGCCGATTTTGTTGGGAGCGACTATACGCTCGCGACATCGAGCACGCCGAGCGTCGCGGTCGCCTTCGGCTGCGGTGGTGCCCGTGGACTTGCCCATATCCATATCATCGAAGCCTTGGACGAGCTCGGCATCCGTCCTGTCGCGATCGCCGGCGCCTCCATCGGCTCGATCATGGGCGCTGCCATGGCAGCCGGCATGAGCGGTGCGGAGATCCGCGACTATACGCTCGCCACCGTCGGCAACCGCCCGGCTGTGCTGAACAAGATCTGGAGCCTGCGGCCCCCGAACATGCGTAGCTTCCGGATCGGCCAGTTCAATCTGGAACGCATCCTGCGCGCTTTCTTGCCCTCCACCTTTCCGGAGGATTTCTCCGAGCTGCATATCCCGCTGAAGGTGGTGACGACGGATTATTATGATCAGAACGAGGTGGTGACCGAAAAAGGCGAGCTTTTTCCGGTGCTGGCCGCCTCAGCCGCCATTCCCGCCGTCTTCATGCCGGTCAAGGTCGGCGAGCGCGTCATGATCGATGGCGGCATCATGAATCCGGTTCCTTACGAGCATCTGGCCGGACTTGCCGATATCCTCATCGGCATCGACGTCGTCGGCGGACCGGAAGGTGATGGCACCCATATCCCGAACCGCATCGAGAGCCTGTTCGGTGCCGGACAACTGACGATGCAGTCCAACATCGCGTTGAAGCTGCGGCTGCTTGCACCCCAAATCTTCCTGCGCCCGACTATCGGCCGCACCGGCGTGCTCGATTTCCTGAAGGCCCGCGACATTCTCGCGATGTCGGCCGGCGTCAAGGACGAACTGAAATTCGCCCTCGACCGCGTGATGACCGCGAAGAACTAAGCCCGCTCCGGCTCCTCCGCCGGCATGGCGGAGAGATCGTCGTCGTCGCTGAAAATATCGGCGGCGCGCTTCGGTTTGACCAGCGGCTCCGGCCTGACAGGCCGTGAGTAGAGCATGTCGCGCCCGGCCTGCAATCCTTCGCTTGCCTGCAGTTCCAGCCGCTGCTCGTCGCGCTTGCGGATATCCTCGCCGATCTCGAAAGCTTCGGCCTCGCTGACGCCGAGGGCTTCCAGCGTGCGGCGGCCGAAGAGCAGGCCGGATTCCAGCGTTTCGCGCAGCTCGTAATCGATGCCCTTGTTGCGCAGCGCGATCGAGTGAATGCGGTCGTAGGAGCGGACGAAGATGCGGGCATGCGGATAGTCCGTCTGCACCAGTTCGACGATCTTGTCGGTGATTTCGCGCTGATGCGTGCTGACCACGACGAGCTTGGCCCGATCGATGCCGGCCGAACGCAACACATCCTTGCGGGTGCCATCGCCGAAATAGATGCGGAAGCCGAAGTTGGAGGCCTGGCGGATGCGGTCGGCGGAAAAGTCGATGACGGTGACGTCGCGGCCGCCGGCAAGCAGGATCTGCGCGGCGATCTGGCCGAAACGCGAGAAGCCGATCATCAGCACGTCCGAGCCGGCCCCCTCGAAATCCTCGTCCAGCTCCTCATGCGCATCGCCGGTCAGCATGCGCTTCGAAAGTGCAGCGCCGAGCGGCGTCAGCGCCATGGAGAGCGTCACGATCGCGATCAGCAGCGATGCCGTGCTGGCGGAAAAGAGCCCCCCGCCGATGCTGGCCGCGCTGAAGAGCACGAAACCGAATTCACCGCCCTGAGGAAGCAGGCAGGCGATCCGAATGGCGTCGTTATGCGAGGAGCCGGTCGCGCGGCAGAGCGCATAGATGATGACGCCCTTGATGATCATGACGACCGGCACGGCGAGCACGATCAGCAGCCAATTGTCGGCAATGACATCCAGCTTCAGCGACAGGCCGACAGCGATGAAGAAGATAGCGAGCAGCACGCCGCGGAACGGCTCGATATCCGCCTCCAGCTCATGGCGATAGGAGGATTCGGCCAGCATCACGCCGGAGAGAAAGGCGCCCATTGCCATGGAAAGGCCGGCAAGCTGCATCAGGGTTGCCGATCCCATGACGACGAACAGGGCGGCGGCAATCATCGCCTCGCGCGCGCCGGTGCGGGCGATGACCTGGAACAGCGGCGTCAGCAGATAACGGCCCGCAATGATCATCGCCGCGACGGCGCCGAGGGCGATGGCAAGGTCTAGAATCGGATTGGAAACCTGCGTCGGTCCGCCGAGAACGGTGATCAGCGCCAGCAGCGGCACGATCGCCAGGTCCTGCAGTAACAGCATGGAAAAGGAACGCTGGCCGTATTTCGTGTTGACGTCGCCCTCCTGCTCCAGGATCTGCATGGCAAAGGCCGTGGAGGACAACGCCAAGCCGAAGCCGACGATGATGCTGCCGCGCCAGCCGGTAATGTTTGCGAGATAGGCGGCGAGCGTCAGCGCCAGTCCGGTCAAGATCACCTGCGCCGTGCCGAGGCCGAAAATGTCGCGCCGCATCTGCCATAGGCGCGATGGCTTCAACTCCAGGCCAATGATGAACAGCAGGAAGACGACACCGAGTTCGGCGACGGCCAGCACGGATTCGCCATCGCCAATACCATGCAGCACCGGGCCGATCACAACGCCGGCGGCGAGATAGCCGAGCACGGTGCCGAGCCCCAGTTTCTTGAAGATCGGCGCAGTGACGACGGCGCCTCCGAGCAGCATCAGGGTTTCGGTAAAGAGGGCATTGGGCGCGGACATCGTCTGTTTCTTTCTGTGGGGCAGGCGGTGTTGCAGCGCATAGCCATCAGAAACAACCATGCGTGAAGACATTCGGACAAGAATCGGCGTGGCCGCCCTTGATGCTTTATGTAGTGCACAATAAATGGAACGCGAAGGAAAGGCCAAATCATGTCTTCAGAAATCGATTCCGCCACTCTGCTTTCCCGCGCCAGCCAATTGATAGACCTCGCCCGGAAAGCCGGTGCGGATGCGGCCGATGCCGTTGTTGTGCGCTCGCGGGCGCAATCCGTCAGCGTCCGCCTCGGCAAGGTCGAGGGCACCGAATCCTCCGAAAGCGATGATTTTTCGTTGAGGGTGTTTGTCGGCAACCGCGTTGCCAATGTCTCGGCCAATCCCGGCTTCGACCTGCAGGCCCTGGCCGAACGCGCCGTCGCCATGGCAAAGGTCTCGCCGGAAGATCCATTCGCTTGCCTCGCAGACGAAGCCGATCTCGCCAAGACCTATCCCGATCTCGAACTCTTCGATCCGACCGAGGTCTCGTCGGTTCAACTGCGCGAGGCAGCCCTTGCGATGGAAGAGGCGGCACTCGCCGTTCCCGGCGTCAGCAATTCCTCGGGTGCGGGCGCATCCGCCGGAATGGGCGGCATGGTGCTTGTGACGTCGCATGGTTTTGCCGGTCATTATATGGGCTCGCGCTTCAGCCGCTCCGTCAGCGTCATCGCCGGCGAAGGCACCGGCATGGAGCGTGACTATGATTTCGACAGCCGCCTCTATTTCGCCGAGTTGGACGCAGCCGAGGAGATTGGCCGCCGTGCCGGCGAGCGGGTGGTCAAGCGCGTCAATCCGCGCCAGGTTCCGACCGGCAAGAATGTGACCGTCGTTTTCGATCCGCGCGTGGCGCGCGGCTTCGTCGGTCATATCGCCGGTGCGATCAACGGTGCCTCCGTCGCACGCAAGACCAGTTTCCTGCGTGACAAGATGGGCGAGCAGGTGCTGAAGGCCGGCCTGTCGATCACCGACGATCCCTTGATCGTGCGCGGCCCTGCCTCGCGTCCCTTCGACGGCGAAGGCGTTTCGGGCAAGCGCCTGGTGATGATCGAGGACGGCGTGCTGAAGCATTGGTTCCTGTCCACGTCGGCGGCGCGCGAGATCGGCGGTCTCAAGACCAATGGCCGCGGATCGCGTGGCGGCACGGCCGTTTCCCCGTCCTCGACCAATCTGGCGCTGGAGCCGGGCGATATTTCCCCAGAAGAGCTGATCCGCAATGTCGGCAACGGCTTCTACGTCACTGAGCTGATCGGCCAGGGCGTCAATATGATTACCGGCGAATACAGCCGCGGCGCCACCGGTTTCTGGATCGAGAACGGCGAACTGACGTTCCCTGTGTCGGAGGTGACGATCGCCTCCAACCTCAAGGACATGTTCATGCGTGTGACGCCGGCAAGCGATATCGATCGCGATTTCGGCGTCGCAGCTCCGACGCTCGCCATCGAAGGCATGACGCTCGCTGGGCGCTGAGACGGAGATTGGAATTTCGCAATGAGCGATAGAGACGCAGTCGGCCAATTGAACGATCTTGATCTGATCGTTGAAGCGGCACGCCAAGCGGGCGATATCGCTCTCAGCTTTTTCCGCCAATCGCCGGAAGTCTGGTGGAAGAACGAGGGGCGTTCCCCCGTCAGCGCCGCCGATTTCGCGGCCAACGAAAAGCTCGCCGCCATCCTGCGTCCCGCACGGCCGGACTATGGCTGGCTTTCGGAAGAGACCGACGACGATGCCGAGCGGCTGTCGCATGAGACCCTCTTCGTCGTCGATCCGATCGACGGCACGCGCGGGTTTCTGTCCGGGCTAGAACTCTGGTGCGTCAGCGTCGCGGTGGTGACCAATGGGCGCCCGACGGCGGGTGTACTCTATGCGCCGGCACTGGAGGAATTGTTCGTTGCAACGGCTGACGGCCCGGCGCTGAAAAATGGCAAGCCGATCGCAGTGTCCGACAGGCCGGAACATGATATCCACAGGCTCGCCGCCGGTGAGGATATGTTGAGCGGCTTCGATCCGGATTTCCGCAAGACGGTCGAACGGGCAAAGCATGTGCCCTCGCTCGCCTATCGTTTGGCTATGGTTGCCGATGGCCGGTTGGAAGGAACGATCGTCAAACGCAATTCTCATGACTGGGATGTCGCCGCCGCCGATCTCATTTTGGAGCGGGCAGGCGGGGCGCTGGTCGATCTCTTCGGCCATCCGCTCAACTACAATCGCGCCGATGTCTCGCATGGCGAACTCTGCGGCGCGTCGTCGGCACGGCTACCGGAATTCCTGCGCCAGCTCTCCCACAGACGAAACGGTTGACCTTTTGGTCAAAATCCCTCAGAGGAAGAGTAGAGGGGGATGACAGCAGAAAGAGACGAAAATGACTGTTACCAGCGACAAAAAGCAACTCCTGCACCTCGTATTCGGCGGGGAACTGGAAAATCTCGAAGAAGTACAGTTCCGCAATCTGAACGAACTCGATATTGTCGGCATGTATCCCGACTATGCGAGTGCGCTGACAGCTTGGAAGTCGAAGGCGCAGCAGACAGTCGACAACGCCCACATGCGTTATTTCATCGTCCATCTGCATCGTTTGCTCGATCCACAGGAAAAGGCTTCCTCCTAAGGTCGCGTTTTGCCCATTTAATATTTGATGTTCCCGTCCGGACGGTGTTCTCGTTTTTAATCCGGCTATGGCGCAGTATTTTTGACGCAATCAGAACGAAGAATCGGCCGAACTTTCGGCCGTGGAATGAGTGGGATTTGGCATCGATGACGATCAGCTTGGATCGGAGGCAATCGAGATGAGCAGCCTTAGGGCGCGCCTCGCTTTGGGTGCCTACCGCTTTGGCGGGATTGCAGTCTATCCCCTCGTCGGGACGTACCTTACCGTCCGCGCCGCCAAGGGCAAGGAAGACCGTTCCCGTCGGTTGGAGCGTTTCGGCTATGCGAGCGCCAACCGTCCGCAGGGGCCGCTCGTCTGGTTTCATGCCGCAAGCGTCGGCGAGACCTCGGCAGTCATTCCGCTGATCCGCGAAATCCGCCGCCGCGACATCCACGTCATTCTGACCACGGGAACCATCACCTCGGCCAAGGTGACGCAGGAGCGTCTCGGCGACGAGGTCATCCACCAATATGTGCCGCTCGACCTGCAGCCGGCCGTCAGTCGCTTCCTTGAATATTGGCAGCCCGATTGCACCATCATCGCCGAATCCGAGATCTGGCCGATGACCATCATGGAACTCGGCCGCCGGCGCATCCCGCAGATCCTCGTCAATGCCCGATTGTCGGATCGCTCCTTTGCCCGCTGGAGCCGGCATCCGGCACTGTCGGAAGCGCTGTTCGAAAACCTCGCACTGGTCGTCGCGCAATCCGATCTCGACGCTGAGCGCTATCGCGATCTCAGTGCGCGGCAGGTGATCAAGTCTGGCAATCTCAAGGTAGATACCGACGCGCCACCCTATGACGCGCCGACCCTTGCCAGCTACATGAAGCAGATCGGCGCCCGCAAGACCTGGGCTGCCGTCTCGACCTTCGAAGGCGAGGAGAATGCCGCCGCCATCGTCCACAAGACGCTGAAGGAGCATAATGGCCAATTGACCATCATCGTGCCGCGCCATCCCGAACGCTGCGACGCAATCGAAGCGATGCTGACCGAGCAGGGGCTGAAGGTGGCGCGCCGCACCCGCAACGATGTGTTGTCGCCCGATGTCGATATCTTCCTTGGCGACACGATCGGCGAAATGGGCCTCTATTTGCGCATGACCGAAGTCGCCTTCATGGGCAAGTCGCTGCTCAATGAGGGCGGACAGAACCCCCTGGAACCGGCCATGCTCGGCTGCGCCATCCTGACGGGCGCTCACGTCCAGAATTTCCGCGACGCCTATCAACTGCTCGCCCGTCGCGGCAGCGCACGCATGGTGCGCGACACCGAGATGCTGGCGAGGGGCGTGCATTACCTGTTGACCAACGATGCGGTGCGACGCGACATGATCGATGCCGGCTACGTCGCCGTGCACGAGATGCGCGGGGCGCTGGCGGCGACCATCAAGGGATTGGAACCCTACATCAACCCGCTGACGGTGAAGGCGCGGTTGCTGCCGAAGACGATGGCGCAGGGATAAGGGGCTCTACATGACATCGATCAAGCTGGGTGCGATCGCGGGCATTCTCTTCGACAAGGACGGCACGCTGCTCGACTATGATGCGAGCTGGCTGCCGGTCAATCGCGAACTTGCCAGCATTGCGGCCCAGGGTGATGCCGCGCTTGCCGATCATTTGCTTCTGGCCTGCGGCATGGACCCGGTCACCGGCCATATCGTGCCCGACAGCCTGCTCGCCGCCGGCAATACCCGCCAGATTTCCGAGGGTCTTGTCGCCGCCGGCTCCATGGTGGATGTGATGGAGCTGACGGAAAAGCTCGATGCGCTATTTTCCCATGCCGCCGACTTCTCCGCGCCGGTCACTGATCTCGCCGGTTTCTTCCGCCGCCTGCACGAGCGCGGCTATAGGCTGGGCGTTGCTTCCAGCGACAATGAGCGCTCCATCCGCCAGACGGCGCGCCGCTTCGGCTTTCTCGATTATCTCGACTTTATCGCGGGTTACGACAGCGGTTTCGGCACCAAGCCGGAGCCCGGCATGGTGCTCGGCTTCTGCGCAGCGACGGGCCTTTCGCCTTCGCAAATCGCCGTCGTCGGCGACAACAATCACGATCTGCACATGGGGCACAATGCCGGTGCGGGCCTGACGGTCGGCGTGCTGACCGGCACCGGATCGCGTGAATCGCTTGCGGCTTCCGACTATTGCCTGAATGACATCACCGAGCTGGAAAGCCTGCTGCCGGTTGCTCAACCGGTGTAGCCAACGCAAAGGCTTGCTTTTTCGTCCGATCTGCCCTTTCTTGCGGCCTTGCTGAGATATAGGGGCAAGAGCGGGCGCAAGGCGGGATTAGATTATGGTATCGGAAGCACCGCCGTTCTGGTGGCGGAAGCCGGATTGGCGCGCTTGGGGCCTTTCGCCCTTTTCCTTCTTATACGGCCGCATTGCCGGCCATCGCATGGTGCATGGTCGCCGTGCTTCCGTTCCGGTACCGGTCATCTGCGTCGGCAATTTCACGGTCGGCGGCGCCGGCAAGACACCGACAGCGCTGACGATCGCCCGTGCCGCCAAGGCGAAGGGATTGAAGCCGGGCTTCCTTAGCCGCGGTTATGGTGGTTCGTTGGATGTGACGACCGTGGTCGATCCGCACCACCATCACGCCACCGCAGTCGGCGACGAGCCGCTGCTGCTCGCCGGTGAGGCATTGACGGTGATCTCGCGCCGCCGTTTGGAGGGCGCGGAGCGGCTGGTGCGCGAGGGCGCCGATCTCATCATCATGGACGACGGCTTCCAGAGTGCGCAAGTCGCCATCGACTATGCTCTGGTCGTCATCGATGCGACGAGAGGCATCGGCAACGGCCATCTCGTTCCCGGCGGCCCGGTGCGTGCGCCGCTGCGGACGCAATTGCGCTATGCCTCGGCTCTGTTGAAAGTCGGCGAAGGTAACGCCGCCGACCGGCTCGTGCGCATGGCAGCAAGAGCCGGAAAACCGTTCTTCTCGGCATCGATCAAGGTGCGCGGCCAGGAGGATCTGCGCGGGCGCAATGTCCTCGCCTTTGCCGGCATCGCCGATCCCACCAAATTCTTCCGCACGGTCGAGTCATTGGGGGCCAGCATTGCCGTCAGCCGTACCTTCGGCGATCACGAACATCTGGGCGAAGACGACATAGCCGACATTCTCGATATCGCCGCTCGGGATGGCCTGGAGATCGTCACCACCTCCAAGGACTATGTCCGCCTCATCGGCCATCACGGCCGGGCTGACGAGCTGTTAGCGGCGTGCCGTGTCATCGAGATCGACATGGTGTTCGATGATCATCGCGCAGCGGCCTTGATCATCGACCGAGCGATCGCCGCCGCCCGCGAACGGCGGTTACGGGAAGGGCAGAAAGCGAAATAGGGAACGCTGCTATCAGCGCTTCTGGTTTGGAAGCGCGCCGGCGCGTTTTTCGGCTTCCAGCGAAGACATCACGTCGGCATAGGGTTCCTGCCGGGCGACGCTCCAGTAGCGCAGCTCGTCAAGCGCGATGTGCTTGCCGGTCATGGCGCAGATGACGTAGGAGCCGGGCATGAGGATTTGGAAATCGCCGTCGAGATAGCGAATCTTCGCCTCGCGGTTTCCGTGTCCCTCGAAAAGATTCATCTGATGCCGTCCCCGATCTCTGTCATCTCTTTGCCATACCCCGGCAAGCCTGACTTTTCCAGTTCTTTCGGTGGTATCTGTTCTCAGCTCCGTCCGAACAGCCGTTCGATGTCCGAGAGCTTCAGTTCTATATAGGTCGGCCGGCCGTGATTGCACTGGCCTGAGCCGGGCGTTGCCTCCATTTGACGCAGCAGCGCATTCATCTCCTCCGGCCTCAGCCTTCGGCCGGAGCGCACCGAGCCATGGCAGGCCATGGTGGCGGCGACATATTCCAGCTTTGCGGCAAGACCCGAGGCGGTTTCCCACTCGGCGATCTCGTCGGCCAATTGCCGGATTAACCCTTGCGCATCCACTTCGCCGAGCATGGCAGGCGTCTCACGCACCGCAATGGCTCCGGGACCGAAACGCTCGATGGCAAGGCCGAGTTTGCCAAGCTCGTCGGCAAACACCATCAGCCGGTCGCAATCTTCCTCCGGCAGGTCGACGATCTCCGGGATCAACAAGACCTGCGAGGACAGTTGCTTCGAGTGCAGTGCTTTGCGCATTTCTTCGAACACCAGCCGCTCATGTGCCGCATGCTGATCGACAATGACGAGGCCGTCGTCGGTCTGGGCGACGATATAGTTCTCATGCAGTTGGGCCCGGGCGGCACCGAGGGGGAAGCGGGCCGGCTCCTCTGCGCGTATGGGCTCGACAACAGGCGCGGGTTCGGCGCGGGCGGTTGGCATGGCGAGGCCATCGAAGGCGGCCTGCGGTCGCTCGCCGAAGCTATATCCGTTCGTGGCCGAGGACTGATACGGCCGCGATGGCGAAGCCTGTGGTGTCCATGGTGCCGATGGTGTCGACGGCCGCCAGGCAGGCTGGAAGCCGGAACGGCCGGGGCTGAAGGCGCGAAGCATGCCGTCGGCACCCGTCGTCGCGGCGCGATCGCCTTCGCGCGCCAAAGCCTCGCGGATGGCGCCGACGATCAGGCCGCGCACCAGGCCGGGATCGCGGAAACGGACATCGGATTTCGCCGGATGCACGTTGACGTCGACAAGGGCCGGGTCGAGCCTGATGGAAAGAACGGCGACGGCATAGCGCCCGGAGGGTATGGTCTCGGCATAGGCGCCGCGGATCGCCGACAGGATCAGCTTGTCCTGCACCGGCCTGCCGTTGACGAAGGCATATTGATGCGCCGAGTTGCCGCGATTGAAGGTCGGCACGCCGATGAAGCCGGTCAGGCTCACATCCTCCCGCTCGGCGTCGAGCTCGATGGCATTGTCCTTGAACTCATGGCCGAGCACCTGCGCCATGCGGGCGAGGTGATCGTCGCCGGTGGCCGGAAATTCGAGTGTCGAGCGGTCACTGCCGGAGAGCACGAAACGCACCTGCGGAAAGGCGATCGCCATACGTTTGACGACTTCGCTGATCGCCGCAGCCTCGGCCTTCTCCGTCTTCAGGAATTTCAATCGCGCCGGCGTCGCGAAGAACAGGTCGCGCACCTCGACGATCGTGCCGGGATTGGCCGCTGCCGGACGCAGGTGCAGCACCCTGCCGCCGGCGACGGCTATCTCAGCGCCGCCATCGCTGCCGGGCCTCCGGCTGGCGATCGAGAGCTTCGCCACCGAGCCGATCGAGGGCAGGGCTTCGCCGCGGAAACCCAGCGTGCGGATATCCTCCAGCGTGTCCGATATCTTCGAGGTGCAGTGCCGCCTGACGGCCAGTTCCAGATCCGCCTGCTCCATGCCGGCACCGTTATCGCTGACCCTCAACAGCGCCTTGCCGCCCCCGGCGGTCGCGATCTCGATGCGCGTCGCGCCGGCATCCAGAGCGTTTTCGATCAGCTCCTTGGCAGCACTCGCCGGCCGCTCGATGACTTCGCCGGCGGCGATCTGGTTGATCAGGGTTTCGGAGAGTTGCTTGATGGCCATATCTGCATTTTCGTGGATTCGTGGCGAGGTGGAAAGAGAAAAGGCATACCATCTCTCGTCATCCACCCGATTCAGCGGGAGCTTTGTTTAGAAATTTAATCAAAGCTTAAGGGAATGATGACAGGTTGCATTCACAAAACTTGAAATGATTGCAGGTGGAGCGCTCGTGCGCACGTTTCGGCTTTTGGCGGCAGGTTGGCGGCCGTCATGCAGCAGTCGGTTTCCGCTTGTTTCAAGTGTTCAGGCCAGCATGATATTTCCATCAATTTTCCTCGGGAGCCGTCGTCGCTCTCAAGCCAATATGCCGTAGTACCGGATAGATGTAGGAATCGGACGAATGACTGCCGAGATTGACAAGGCAGCTTTTACAGCAATGACCGAAGATGTGCCGTCTGATGGCAATCTGCAGGCGGCGCTGTTCGATGCCGTTTGCGATGGGCTCTCCAGTGCTTTCCTCATCTACGACAAGAACGATCTGCTGCTGTTCGCCAGCCGCCAGGTCCTGAATTTCTTCCCTATCCCGTCACAATTCCTGCAGCCGTCGACACGGCTCCGCGATTTTCTCGGCGCTGTGTTCGACAGCGGCGTCCGGCATCACGACGCTCGTGCGAAATCGGCAACGCGCGACGATTGGATCTCGCAGCGGATTGCCTCGCACTGGCGCGAGCGTTTTGAGACGACGGAACATTGCGGCGGGGATCGTTGGGTCCGCTTCGTCAAGCGCCGGCTGCCGTCGGGTTTCGGCGTCTGCATCCTCTCGGATGTTTCGGAGGTGAAAAAGCGCGAGGAGCAATGGCGCCTCGACATGGAGCGCGTGCAGCTCACCGAGGACATACTCGACCATCTGCCGTTTCCGCTCTTCGTCAAAGACCGCAACATGGCCTATGTCGCCGTCAATAAGGCGTTCTGCGACAAATACCAGACCTCGGCGGATGCAGTGCTGGGCCGTAGGGGTATCGATCTCTTTTCCACGGATATTGCCAACCGCTTCGAGGAGAGCGATCGGCATGTCTTGGAAACCGGCGAAATGTCGATCTCGCGCCAGCGGCAGATCGCCCGTGACGGTATCGAGCGCGAAGTGGTCACCAGGAAACAGCGTATCGGTAAGCCCGGCCGCTATTTCCTGGTCGCCACCATGCAGGACCTGCCGAAAGACGGCGCGGATTTCGATGAATTCGCTCTCGCCTCGCAGATCAAGGAGAACGGCGACCGGTCCTATCGACGCGCCTACGTGCCGATGGCAGCGCTTCAGACCGCCTCGCGTCGTCCGCCGGCGATGGAGACCTTCGTTCCCGAGAATTTCTCTGGCCGCAAGATCCTCGTGGTTACCGCGGATCTTGCCGCGGAATCGGCGGCGTTGAAGATGCTCGCCAAATACGGCTTCGAGGCATGTTCGGTCCACAATGAAAACGAGGAGGCGGCATTTCTGGATGTCGCAAGCTCCCTCGGCATCAAGATCGATCTCGTCATCGTCGACAATCAGCTCGGCAACCGCGGCCTAGAATTGGCCGAACGGCAGAGTGTGCCGGCTCTATCGTTGGATGGCTCGCAGCTCTCCACCGAGCTCACCTTCCTGATTGCACGGCATTTCAACCGCAATATCCGCGGCAAAGCAGGCGAGCCCGTCGAAGGCAGGGCGGAGGATTGGCAGATCGCGCCGGGCGGCGAGGATCGCGGCTTCCAGATCCTCGTCGCCGAAGACAATGATATCAATCAGATCGTCTTCTCGCAGATCCTGGAAGGGCTCGGTTATCGCTACATGATCGCCACTAGCGGCGACGAGGCGGTGCGGCTGTGGAACGAATACCGCCCGCAATTGATCCTGATGGATATTTCCCTGCCGGGTCTCAACGGTTTCGAAGCCGCAAGATTGATCCGCCGCACGGAGCAAGGGGGCGGATCGCACACCCCGATCATCGGCGTACTCACCCAGGCTTTCGAGCGGGACCGCAACGAATGCGTCGAGGCCGGCATGGACGATATCATCATGAAGCCCGTCAGCCCGGATATTCTTGAGACTGTATTTCAGAAATACATGCGCGGCAGCAGCAAAGCTCAAGTCAAATAAGATTCATAGTTTTGTAACTTCTAATGAATAGATTTACCTCCCATCGAATGACTGTCGCCCGGCCATCCTTTGTTAAGACTTCGCCGTCATGCTCTTTTGCGGGTGGAGGAAAGTGTCGGGACTGAATATGAAATCGGCTGAAATACCGCTTGCGCCAGTCAGTCACAACGAATTGCAGGCGATGGCCTATACCGATCCGCTGACCGGCTTGGGGAACCGCTATCGCATGCGCGACCGCGCGCGTGTGCTTTCCGTCGAACGCGCAAGCGATCCTGCACCCTTCACCATCGGCATCGCCAATCTGGATTCCTTCAAGCCGATCAACGACCTCTTCGGTGTCGAAGCCGGCGACGAGATCCTTTGCCAGGTGGCGCATCGCCTGAAAGCCTGCATTCCCGACGGCGCCACCGTCACCCGTCATGACGGCGACGAATTTGCCTTCGTGCTGCCGCTGGTCTTTGAGCGTGTCGGTGCGGAGAAGTTCGGGCAGATGATCCGCGAGGTGCTGTCGGCGCCTTATGATCTCGGCGACCGCAACGTCCGCCTTTCCGCCTCCTTCGGCTTCGCCATCTATCCGTTCGCCGGCGAGGAGTTCGAAGATCTGCTGAAAAGCGCCGAAACGGCACTTTATCGTTCCAAGCGGCGCGGCCGCGGCCAGATCACCGTCTATTCCAAAGAGATCGCCCAGGAGATGAAGCGCGCGACGCAGCTCGAACAGGCGCTGCGCAATGCCATCATTTCCAACGCCATCGACGTACATTTCCAGCCGATCGTCTCGCTTGCCAACAATCTGATCGTCGGTTTCGAGGCGCTGGCTCGCTGGAACGACGCCGATCTCGGCTTCGTCTCGCCCGCCGTCTTCGTGCCGCTTGCCGAGGAGCGCGGTTTTATCGACGCTCTTTCCGAGACTCTGCTGCGGAAGGCGGCGGAGGCTGCGC
Organism: Martinezella paranaensis; assembly: GCF_014200235.1. Lineage (NCBI taxonomy): Bacteria > Pseudomonadati > Pseudomonadota > Alphaproteobacteria > Hyphomicrobiales > Rhizobiaceae > Martinezella > Martinezella paranaensis. Next base: position 195,451 of record NZ_JACHBI010000001.1, read on the forward strand.
TCTCCTGGCCGCGCGAGCTTTTCCTTTCCTTCAATCTGTCATCCGCGCAATTGATGGACCCGGGCACGAGCAGCAGCATTCTCGCTATTCTCGGCCGCGTCGGCCTCGATCCGCACCGGCTGGAACTGGAAATCACTGAAACGGCCGTCATGAGTTCGGCCGACACGGCGCACCGCATCATCGCCGATCTCAGGGCGGCCGGCGTGCGCATCTCGTTGGATGATTTCGGTACCGGCCAATCGAGCCTTGGTCGTCTGCGCGACTTCATCTTCGACAAGGTGAAGATCGATCGTGCCTTCGTCTCGCGCATCAATTCCGATCGGGCCTCCGAACACATCATCAAGGCGATCCTTGCCATGTGCGAAGGGCTTGATCTGCAAGTGGTTGCAGAGGGGATCGAGGACTATGCCGAGGCGGCAGCGCTCCGGTCGCTCGGCTGCGCCATGGGGCAGGGCTACTACTACGGCAAACCTGCCGACAGCGTCGCGACGCTGCGATATCTCCACGAAAACTATTTTGAACTGGCCGGCGAGCGCGAAAACGCCTGAACGTTGACGGCTGCGACGGATACAAAAACGGCGGTCTGTGAAGACCGCCGTTTTCAACGTTACGCGATAGGCTTCGTCATTTGTTGGTCGACGAGGTCGTCGTGGTGTCCGTTCCAGGCACCGCCGCCGTTGCCGGCGTCTTGGCGGCCTTTTCAGAAGCCTGCATAGCAAGCGTCTTGAACTCCGGAGCGGCCTTCAGCGAGTCGGCCGTTTCGGTGGTCGTCAGCTTGATGCTGCCGTCCTGGGCGTTCTGCGTCGCAGTGATCTTGTCGAAGGGAACGGCGACATTCTTCTGGCCGAGGCCCAGGAAACCGCCGACGCCGACGACCGCAGCGACAACACCGCCCTGCTTCATCAGGATGAGGTCGTTGATGCTGCCGATGCTTTCATTCTTACCATTATAGACCGACTGGCCCATATAGGTCTTGGCGCTGATCTGATCTGCCGACTGCTCGGTCAGATAGCTACCGGCCTGCGCCGTGGTTGTCGTCGGTGCAGGAGCCGGAGCCTTAGCATCATTTTGCGGCGTCTTGACAGCCGGCTTGGTGGTGTCCGGCGTTGCCGGAGCGGTCTTCGTCATCGGCGCAGTGTTATTGTCGGTTGACGGCTGCTGCTGCGCCAAAGCCATCGGAGAAAGAACCGATGCTGTAGCAAAGATTGCGCCAGCAGCGGCGGAAGTGAACAATTTGCCGGTCATCGTGAACCTACCTTTCATTCAGATGGGCATGTTCACCAGCTCGGGCGGGGCCATTCCATTGGCTGACCATCACCGTGCCGGTTCGTTAAGGAAAAATGGTCGAACGAGGGTTTAGTTCCGGCAAGAGTTGCGGGAAACGGCTGTATATCGTCGCGGTTAGAGCGAAATAACGCGAAAAATCAACGGGTGATGTGCCACTTTGTACAACCGAAGCAATTGATTATCCGGGCCGGTTGCAGCGACGAGCGGGCTGAGTTCAACGCCAGACGACGCTTTTGTCAGTGCAGGCCGGCAAAGTCTTTTGCCGGCCGCATGGTCTCCCTCGGAGTGGGAAGACGACAAAATACAATCAGATCTTGTAGACTGGGTCGAAAACACCCTTGACCGTGGGGCCGAGTTCGAGAAGCGCACCGGCTTGCGGCTGCATCGAGCGGGCGTCTTCATCGAGACCTTCCCAGGCGGTGGTCACGGCCAGGCGATCACCATTCTGGCCGATGAAGGCCGGGCAGGAGGGTTGCATGGCGGGCACACGATAGCGCTCGATGCGCAAGCCGTCGGGGCTGTAGCGATCGACAAAACCAGAGCCCCAGCGGGCGTTCCAGATATAGCCGTCGCCATCGCAGACGGAGCCGTCGAGGCCGCCTGGGTCGTCCATGCTGTCGACCATGACGATCGGTTCGCCGACCGGAAGCCCTGTCAGCGGGTCGACCAGCACCCGCATCAACTGGCTGATGCGGGTATCGGTGAAATAGCCGATCGTGCCGTCAGGTGAAAAGCAGATGGAGTTCGGAATGCTGAGCTGATCGAAGATCTTCGTCACCTTGCCGGCGGCGACGTGATAGATCGCGCCGGCCTGCAATTCGGCGCGCTTGCCCATGGTGCTGATCCACAACGAACCGGAGATATGCGTGCGCCCGTCATTGGAGCGGTTTTCCGGCTTATCCGCCTCGATCGCGGCGTAGAAGGTCAATTCGCCGGATTTGATATCGCGAAGAAACAGCCCTTCTTCAGTGGCAATCAATTGCCGTTCGGCGTCGACGCGAGCGAGCACGCTCGCCATCATCGGCAGGGTGTGAACTTCCTTCTTGCCCGTCGCCAAATGCAGTTCATGCAGCTCCTTGCCGAGGATGTTGAACCACCAGACCGTATCCGTATCGGGATCATAGGTCGGCCCTTCGCCCAGGACAGATGCGGTGTTGCAGAGAATATTGCCCTGGAAATCATGAATGTCGGTCATATGGATCAGGCTCCTACGGCAGCATCATAGGCGTAAATGGTCACCTTGGCGCGTTCGGCAACCTCTGCTGTCGTCATTCCCGGCTTGTAAAGGCTGGTGCCGAGACCGAAGGCTAGGATGCCAGCCTTGGTGTAATCGGCGAAATTCTTGTCCGAAACGCCGCCGACCGCCGCGATGACGAGTTCGGGCGGCAACACGGCGCGGATGGCGGTGATGCCGGAGGCGCCGAGCACGCCGGCCGGGAAAAATTTAAGACCTGTCGCGCCGGCGCGGGCGGCTGAAAGCGCTTCCGTCGCGGTGAACACGCCAGGCATCGTCACCATGCCCTTGTCGCGGGCGCGGCTGATGACGGCGGGCTCGACATTCGGCGTCACCAGCAGTTTGCCGCCGGCGGCGTCTAGCCGGTCGACATCCTCCACGGTCAGCACCGTGCCGGCACCGATCAGGCAGTCTGCAGGTGCCATCTTGGCGGCGATTTCGATGGAGCGGAAGGGTTCCGGCGAGTTCAGCGGGATTTCGATCGCGGTCAAGCCGGCGTCGATGAGCGCACCGACGATATCAGCCGTCTCCTCGGGCTTGATGCCGCGGAGAATGGCGATGAGCGGGCGTTTCATGGCAGGGAAGGGAGTGCGGGTCGTCATCATCTTTTCTTTCGTTAATTCGGCCAGATCGCCTTCGCAGCGGCGGAAAGCCCGCGGCGAACGGCAGCATCGGCATCAACAGTCGTATAGTTGAGGGAGAGGATGCGGAACGCATCTTCATAGAGCGCCTGCAGGCGTCCGGAGGCAACCAGAGTGATCGCAGCCCCTTGTCCGGCGGATGACAGCGCGCCCGCGAATTCGGCGCCGATCAGTGTGCCCGAGATCAACGCTTGCGCCCCGGCTGCCGTCAGGCCATGCAGAAGTTGGCCGGCGCGGGAGGTAAAGAGCATGTTCGTCGCGAGGGCCGGCTTGTTGAAGGCGGCTTTGACCGCGGTTTCGAAGGCGGAGACGTCTGCGGGCATGTCGGCTGCGCCGGCAACGGCGTGCGACAGGATGCTGTGTTTGGTGATGACGTCGAAGAGTTCGCCGGTCATGAAGGTCGAAAAGCCGGTGACCTGGCCGTCGACGACACGCACCCATTTCGAATGCGTGCCGGGCATGCAGACGAGCTGTTCGCCCTTGGCGTCGGCGGCGATCGCGCCGAGCAATTGCGTCTCCTCGCCGCGCATGACGTCCGGCGCTTCCTTGGCGCGCTGCGCGAGGCCCGGCAAAATGCGGACATCGCGCGATTGACCCGGCACGGAGACGGCGCCGGTCAGGATGGCAGAGAGCGACGTCGGCGTATCGATATAGCCGGCTTCCACCCAGCCCTGGCGTGCTCCGGCCATGCCGCAGACGATGACGGGAAGGTCTTCCGGAGCTGCAAGGGCATCGAGATGCGACTGCAGCACCTTGGCGAAACCTGTCTGAGCCGCCGACGTCATGCCTTCGCCGCTGCGGCGCTCGCCGAGAATGCTGTCATCTTCGCCGATCAGCCACAGCCGGAAACTGCTGGTGCCCCAATCGACCGCTATGTATGCGGGCCGTGTCATTTAAAAATACCCCTGATTTTTCACTAGAAAATGCCACTGGTTTTTCATCAGAAAATACCGCCGGTTTTTCATCAGAAAATACCTCCATCGACGATGATGGACTGCGCCGTGATGCTGCCTGAGCAGTTGGATGCGAGAAAAAGCGTCGGGCCGACCAGATCGGCGGCCTTGAGAACATGCTTGAGGCATTGGCGCGCGACGGTGCTGGCTATGGCTTCTTCCGTCAGCCAAAGCTCCATCTGCCGCTCGGTGACGACCATGCCCGGCAGAACGGCGTTGACGCGGATATTTTCCGGTCCAAAGCGGCCGGCAAGGCTCTTGGTCAGGCCGATGATGCCCGCCTTTGCGGTTGCGTAGGCGGAAAGATGCGGTGGGTTCATCTTGAAGACGATCGATGAGAAATTGATGATCGCCCCGCCGCCGGCTGCGCGCATGCCCGGCGCTGCCGCCTGCGAGACGAAAAAAACCTGCTTGAGGTTGATCGCCTGGTTGTTGTCCCAGTACTCCTCGGTCGTCGTGTCGATCTCGTGCCGGTCGTCCCAGGCGGCGTTGTTGACCAGGACGCGAATCGCACCGAGGTCGGATTCGACGGCGGCGACCGTGCTCTTCACGGCACTGATGTCGCGCAGGTCGGCATGATAGAAGGCGACCGGATGCGCCGATTGCGCCGAAAGCCGGGCGGCAAGCGCCTTGCTCGGCTCCTCGGCTATGTCGATGAAGGCGACCTTGGCGCCCTGTTGGGCAAAAGCTTCGACAAGTGCGGCGCCGATACCGGAACCACCGCCGGTGATCAGGACGGTGCGATCCTTAAGATCGGGAAATTGTGCCTGTGCCTCGGTCAAGTTCGTTTCCTCCCGGAATTGAAAATACCTTCTTGTTCCATTATTTGGAACTCAATTTGACTATATGGAATTATCCGATTACCATTCCGTCGTGTCAAGGACATGAGGGTGTGTCAGAGGCGCGCGGAGGCAATCGTGAATTCGAGGCAGGGCGACGACATGAAGGAAATCCGTCGCGGCCGGGAGACCGGCACGCTCGGCAAGCTCATGGCGCTCGTCGATCTCGTTGCGCTGGCCGATCGTCCAATGCGTTTTACCGACATCCTGTCCCTCTCTGACCAGCCGCGTGGCACGCTGCATAGGCAATTGTCTCACCTCGTCGAAGAAGGGCTGCTGGAGACCGATCGCGACGGATGTTATCTGCCCGGCATCAGGCTCTTGAGCCTTGCCTCCCGCAGTTGGGCGCGCAACGAGTTTCGCACCGTCGCCGAGCCGCATCTGCGTCTGCTGCAGGCGCAGACCGGCGAAACCGTGCATCTCGGCGTCCTGCGCGGCACCGAGGTCATCTATCTCGACAAGGTCGAGGGTCGGCAGTCCGTGCGGATGTATTCGCAGATCGGCAATGCCTCGCCGGCCTATTGTACCGGCGTCGGCAAGGCCGCTTTGTCCGCGCTCGACGATATCAGTTTCGAGGCGCGTGTCGCCGGGCTCGAGTTTCACGCTTACACCGAACATACCCATCGCAGCGTGGCAGGTCTCCGGGCCGACATCGAGGACATCAGGAGGCGCGGCTGCGCCTTTGACCGTGAAGAGCATGAGAGCGGCATATGCTGCGTCGCCGCGCCGATCCACTCGGACGACAACGAAATGCTGGCCGGCGTCTCCGTAACCGGCCCCGCATACCGCGTTACGTCGGAAAAATTGCAGGAATGGGCGCCTTTGGTGAGAGCAGCGGCGGCCGCGATCATGCAGGATATGCAAAGTCGGCTCGGTCCCCGGCGCTAAATGCGCCCGCTTTTCTCGACTGTCATGTGAAATTCACCAATTTGGCCTTTCGTACGCTGGACCTTGGCCAACTTGCACGCTTATTCTGATTTGCTTGTGAGAATCGCGGATAAACTGCCGTTCTCCTTAGTACCTGCTGTTACATCCGGAGGAGGTTGGCGACCCGGTTACCCCGGCGCCGCAGTAAACAGTGTCGCAGCAGGCGAAATTTTTAAAAATTTATAATTGATCAAACGCCCGCTTGTCGGCGTTCATGTAATGACCCGGAGGCTTGGAGGCGGCGGTTTCGCGTTTGTGCCCCTCCCTTAATATACAAAGAAGACTAATGATGGCAGCATTGGTGCAGGCGGGAAAGCCCCCTCGGGGCGAAGATTACATTGATGAAATTACCGGTCTGAAAACACAGTTCGATGTTTTTCGTTTCATGAAGCGGCTGACCGAAGCCTATCGCTGCCGGGCTTTCATGGTCCTGAATCTGCCGCCGGTGACATCCTTCGAACTGCAGAGCAATTCAGTCATCAACAACTGGCCCGCCGAACTCCTGGCGACGTACGACCAGGAAGGGCTGATGACGAGCAGCCCCGTGCTGCGGCGGCTGCGCGGTTCCACACTGCCTTTCGTCCATGAGACAACGGCGAACACCAATCGCGACGATGCCAGGGCTCAACTCATCGCTGCCCTGTTCGAACGCTTCCGCATGACGAGGTGCCTCTATCTGCCGACCCACGACGCGTCCGGTCTTCGCGGCGCGATATCGCTTGCCGGCGATCGCGAACTCTTCACCGCAGAAGAGATCAAGGACCTCTGCTATGTCGCAATCTATGTTTTCGACCGGCTCGCCGAAATCCGTAATATGGACATCCGCGTCACCGACGCGCTGACGGACCGGGAGATCGATTGCCTGAACTGGACGGCCGCCGGCAAGACCAGCGCGGAAATCGCCGAAATCCTGACCCTCTCCGAACATACGGTCAATCACTACCTGAACAGGGCCACCAAGAAGCTGGACACCGTCAACCGCACCCAGGCAGTCGCCAAGGCGCTGCGCGTCGGATTGATAAAGTAGGGCATCCTCCGCAGAGACGGATAGAGCGAGCGAAATCCCGGCAATTTTCTGCGTGAATTTTGTGCGCTGCCCATAAAATTTGCTGACTTCTTTTGCGCCGATTTGCGGGCGTAACGGGCGATGGCCTGCTAATCAATTGAAAAAAAGGGCCTTTTTTGATTTCGGGGAACTGGCACGCTTTCTGCATTTCAATAGTCAGAGGTCCAGAGGGGACTTTGATGACAGCGCCGACAAACGTGCGCGGATCCGGCCGTCGCTGCCGATATTATAGCCGTTGCTTTTCCCAGCGGCAGGTATCGGCAGCGGCTGTTGCTTATTTGGCACGTCCTCAAAATCAACAGGGTCCAAGGCGCGATTTTTCGCATCCTCGCCCTACTTCTTTCAAAGCATTGCTTTATGTCCGCCGCTGACATTTCAGTCTCCAAGGGAGCGTTGCGGCTGGTAGGGCTATAAGCCCGGCGGACCTGCCGGCCGCAACGGACTGAGTTCTGTGTCGATATTCCCTTAATTTCGTTTGGCGAAGTTCCCTCACTCCACTATCTAAGCCTGAGAGATTTGGCGCGTTTGCTGCGTGGGCGTCCATGCGCGGCGATCCGAATGGAAATGGTGCAGTGAGGATGGAATGACGGACATCACCAAGGAACAGGTTCTGGAAACGCTGAGGACCGTTCGTGGCCCGGACCTGGAGCACAACATCATTGAGCTCGGCATGGTCTCGGATGTCTTCATTTCCGATGCCAAGGTCTATTTCTCGATCACGGTTCCGGCAGAGCGCGCCAAGGAACTGGAACCGCTGCGACTTGCTGCCGAACGTGTGGTCAAGGAATTACCTGGCGTCAAAGGTGCCTTGGTCACATTGACCGCGGATAAGAAGGCCAACGCTGCTGGCACGCCTGCTCCGCGTCCGGCTGCTCAGCCGCATGCCCATAACCATCCCCATACCCATGCGCCGCAACAGCCGCCACGCGCTGGCAAGATCGGTGTACCCGGCATTGGCGCCATCATCGCGGTTGCCTCCGGCAAGGGCGGCGTCGGCAAGTCGACCACGGCCGTCAACCTCGCGCTCGGCCTGCTCGCCAACGGCCTGCGCGTCGGCATTCTGGATGCCGATATCTATGGGCCTTCCATGCCGCGCCTGCTGAAGATTTCCGGCCGTCCGACGCAGATCGACGGCCGCATCATCAACCCGATGCAGAATTACGGCCTCAAGGTTATGTCCATGGGTTTCCTCGTCGAAGAGGAGACGGCGATGATCTGGCGTGGGCCGATGGTGCAGTCGGCACTCCTGCAGATGCTGCGGGAAGTCGCCTGGGGTGAGCTCGATGTGCTCGTCGTCGATATGCCGCCAGGCACTGGCGATGCCCAGCTTACCATGGCGCAGCAAGTGCCGCTCGCCGGCGCCGTCATCGTTTCGACGCCGCAGGATCTGGCGCTGATCGACGCCCGCAAGGGCCTCAACATGTTCCGGAAGGTGGAAGTGCCCGTTCTCGGCATTGTCGAGAACATGAGCTATTTCATCGCTCCGGACACGGGCGCCCGTTACGACATCTTCGGTCACGGCGGGGCGCGGAAGGAGGCCGAGCGCATCGGCATACCCTTCCTCGGCGAAGTGCCGCTGACCATGGGCATCCGCGAGACTTCCGATGCCGGAACGCCGCTGGTCGCTTCTGACCCCAATGGCACTGTCGCCGGCATCTATCGCGATATCGCGACCAAAGTCTGGGCACAGGTCAGCAACACGCCTCAGCGCGCCGCACCCTCCATCGTCTTCGAATAATTCACAAGGGCGTGTGCTGCGCAGCGATTGCCTTGCCCGCGCCGTGTGCTATGACTTCGCACGATTTGAATCTGCGGTGAAAGCGCGCATCGAAGGGGTTGTGACTTGATTCTTTGCGAGCTTTGCTGCATATGCGCCGCCGGCGTGAATTTGGTCGGCCATATCCGATGACGGCCATCCGCCAAATGGTGACTTCGTCTCGCCTGAGCAATCGGCTTTGTCATGACGGACGAAGGATTGGTACAGCAGCGCAATGGAGCATGGACACGGATTCCCTGCCAAACCGGCGGGATACGGCCGGAGTTTTATGAATTTTTTTCATTGGCCATTGGTAGGATCTCGGCGGGAGCGCACAAAGCGCCGCAGTCATAGCTTTGCCTTCGCTGCATCGAGGACGATCCGTTGATCACGGCCTATTGCTCCGATTGCAAGCCGCTCGAATTGGCAGATCTGTCGACCATTGCCCAATTGCCGGACAATGCCATCTGGATCGACATGGTCGAGCCATCGCGTGAAGAAGAGACGACTATCGAGCGCCTGCTCGGGCTCGAGGTGCCGACGCGCGAGGATATGAAGGACATCGAGCCTTCAAGCCGGCTCTATGTCGAAGACGGCGCGGTTTTCCTGACGGCTTCGCTGCTGTGGAAGGCCGATACCAACCTGCCGACGCTGACCGACGTTGCCTTCATCCTGACGGGTCACCGCCTGATCACCATCCGCTATGCGCGGCCGAAATCCTTTGCGCTGTTCATTGCGGCGCTGCAGCGCATTCCGCAGGAGCGGCGCACGGGCGTTGCGCTTCTGGCGAAACTTCTCGAAACAATAGTCGACCGCACGGCCGAGATCCTTGAACAGACGGTCTCCAGCATCGATATATTGTCGGTGCATGTGTTCGGCGATCGCGTGAAGAAAATCCGCCGTCCGTCGAACTATTTGGAAGAAAAGCTGAAGGACGTTGCAGGCTATCATCGCACGGTCAGCAAGGTGCGCGACAGCCTGAGTTCATTGTCGCGGGTTTTGACCTTCCTCCAAACCATCCCCGCCATGCAGCAGGACCGTGAGGCCAAGGAATTGTGCCGCAATGTCTCGCGGGATGTGCAGTCTTTATCCGAACATGCATCCTTCGTCGCCGGTAACATTACCTTCCTGCTGGATGCATCGCTCGGCCTGATCAATATCGAGCAGAATGCCATCATCAAGATTTTCTCGATCGCCTCCGTAGTCTTCTTGCCGCCGACGCTTGTCGCCTCGGTCTACGGTATGAACTTCGAGTTCATACCCGAGCTGCATTTCGCCTATGGGTACCCGGCCTCGTTGCTATTGATGGTGGTGTCTGCGGTCGTTCCGTTTCTCTTTTTTCGCTGGAAAGGCTGGCTCTGAGAGTCTAGTGATCCTGAATGTCTGACGAAACCCATCATTCTCCCGACGGGAAAATGAATACACGCAAACTCTTCTACCTCGCTTTGGGGTCGATTGGCGTGGTCTACGGCGATATCGGTACGAGCCCGCTTTACGCCTTTCGCGAGGCGCTGAAGCCGGTGGCCGCCGACGGCCTGACGCGCGGCGAAGTCATCAGCCTCGTTTCGCTGATGTTTTGGGCGCTCACCATCATCGTCACCATCAAATATGTCCTTTTTCTGCTGCGGGCGGACAACGATGGCGAAGGCGGTACGCTGTCGCTTTTGGCGCTGTTGATGAAGACGGCGAACGGCCATACCGCCGTTCTGATGCTGTTGGGCCTGATGGGCGCCGCGCTCTTCCTTGGCGATGCGATGATCACCCCGGCGCTGTCGGTTCTTTCGGCCGTCGAAGGCCTGAAATTGGTGACACCGACGCTCTCGGATTATATCGTGCCGATCTCGGTCGCGATCCTGGCGCTGCTCTTTGCCATCCAGTCGCACGGCACCGGTGCGGTCGCGCGGTTCTTTGGCCCGATCACGGCGATCTGGTTCATCGTCATGGGCGTGGCCGGCATCATGCATATCTCGGACGATTTCGGCATCCTGGCCGCCTTGAACCCCTGGTATGCAGTCACCTTCCTGATGAACGAGGGTTTCCTCGGTGTCGTCGTGCTTGGCGCGGTCTTCCTGACCGTCACCGGTGCCGAAGCACTCTACGCCGACCTGGGTCATTTCGGCCGTCGGCCGATTCAATGGGCCTGGTTCGCCCTGGTGTTTCCGTCGCTGACGCTGAATTATCTGGGCCAGGGGGCTCTCGTCCTGCGCCAGCCGCTCGCGATGTCCGACCCGTTCTTCCTGATGTATCCGCATTGGGCGATCCTGCCGGTGGTCATTCTTGCCACGCTCGCGACGATCATCGCCAGTCAGGCGGTTATCACCGGCGCCTTCTCGCTCACGCGCCAGGCCATTCACCTCGGCTTCCTGCCGCGCATGGAAATCCTCTTCACCTCCGAGACCAATACCGGCCAGATTTTCCTGCCGTCGGTTAACACGGTGCTGTTCTTCGGCGTCATCTTCCTCGTCTTGAGCTTCAAGACCTCGGATGCGCTGGCAACGGCCTACGGCATCTCGGTGACCGGCGCGATGGTCGTCACCTCGATCATGGCTTTCGAGTTCGTGCGTGTGCGCTGGAACTGGACGCTGCCCATGGCAATTGCCGTGCTCACGCCGCTGCTGTTGCTGGAATTCGTCTTCCTGGGCGCCAACCTGCTGAAGATCCACGACGGCGGCTACGTTCCGGTGCTGATCGCGACTGCCTTCACGGTGATCATGTGGACCTGGCGCCGCGGTACGGCGATCCTGATGGAGAAGACGCGCCATACGGATATTCCGTTGTCGTCCTTCGTCAGCTCCATCGAGCGCAAGAGCGACCATTCGCCGGCGCATGTGCCCGGTACGGCGATCTTCCTCACCAGCGATCCGGAATCGGCACCCGCGGCGCTGTTGCACAATCTGAAGCACAATCACGTCCTGCACGACAAAAACGTCATCCTGACGATCCGCACCATCAATAAGCCGCGCGTTGTGCAGGAGGACCGCTACTCGGTCGAGAAGGTCTCCGACCGCTTCTCGCGCGTCGAGCTGCGCTTCGGCTTCATGGAATCGCAGAACGTCTCGCAGGCACTGGCGACCTTGCGCAAGACCGGCCTGAAGTTCGACATCATGTCGACTTCCTTCTATCTCGGCCGCCGTAAGCTGGTTCCGGACGCGAAATCCGGCATGCCGCACTGGCAGGACCGGCTCTACATCGCGCTCGCCAACGCCGCGACCGATCCTTCAGACTACTTCCGCCTGCCGGCCAACCGCGTCGTCGAACTGGGATCGCACGTCATCATCTGACGCAGCTCAGTTCAGCTTGTTTACATCAAAGGCCCGGTGAATATCCGCCGGGCCTTTTGCTTGCGTCTTCGTGAATAGATGGTGATGGCACGGCCGCCAGAATTAACCATCCATCAAGGTTAATGCGAGATTATTTCGGCTCCTAACCCAGAGTGCCGTGGAGTCCGGTATTGTCTCGCCCGCGTCGTGTCCCTCGTAAATTTGGTCTTTTGCCGAAAAACTGGACTTCGCCAGCCGTCTTCGGGCTTTGCGCATGGCTGATCTTTCCTTCGGCGGTGGCCTATGCCGATCTTGCAGGTCTGCTTGCGGGTATCGACAGGGGTAGCAGCAACTGGCGCATGGTCATCACCAATTCGCCGGCAGGCTCGACGCATCAGGCCGAACTTGCCTTTGGCGACGCATCGACCGCTGCTGCCATTGGCGATGGCGGTCTCGTCCTGCCCGACGGCCGTCGCGTCGCTTTCCTGTCGCAGCAAAAGGGGAGCGATCCCAAGCCGGACGAAGATCGCATCAATCGCCAGGATAAGAAGAGCAGGGTGGTTGCGGTCGCGCCCATGCAGCCGCCCAAGGATTTTTCCGCTGGCTCTGTGCTGCAGCGCGAGAGCCTGTTGTTCCGTCCCGAACTGGATAACAAGGACAAGACGGCATTCCTGAAGCCGAAGATCGGCGGCAAGGAAATTCAGATCGCTACGGCCTTCTATAAGAAAGAGCCACCGAAACCCGACAATAGCGTGCCGTCCTATCTTGCGAGCTTGGTAACAAGCCAGGATGCCGATGTCCTCGCTGCCGCCTACGCGTCGCCGCCGCCGGATTATGCCCGCGTTTCACCCTTCGATTCGATTCTCGCCAAGGATCAGGACGGTGAGGGCCGTTTCGTGCCGCAGATCGGTCCACAGGATCACGCCTGGGCCGCCAATGTCCTGCCGCCCTCAGTCTTTTCCTCGGACGAGCAGCAATGCCTCGCCACCGGTATCTATTTTGAAGCGCGCGGGGAATCGGTAAAGGGACAGGCGGCCGTAGCCCAGGTCATCCTCAATCGCGTCCGCAACCCGGCCTATCCGAAAACCATCTGCGGCGTCGTTTATCAGAACGACGATTGGCACAATGCATGCCAGTTTTCCTTTGCCTGCGACAACGTCAAGGACCGGGTCAACTCACCCGAACATTGGAAGGTCGCCCGCCAGGTCGCCATGGCCGTGACCGCCGGCAGGATCTGGCTGCCGGAAGTCGGCTCCGCCACGCACTATCACGCCGTCTACGTCCGGCCGAAATGGGCGGCCGAAATGGTAAAGGTCGGCCGCATTGGCATGCACATCTTCTATCGCACCTATGGCGGCGGCTGGAGCTGACGGCCTGTTGCGCGGCGGGACTAATCCGATTTCGTAAGCGCGGGCTGCGCGACAAAAAGGCCACAGAAAAACCCGGCCTGAAGAGGATTCTTCGGCCCAGTTTTCCGCCCGCATCGCATATTCAGCCTAAGATCATGATTTAATTCGGCTAATTTATGGCTGGACAGATGACGTCTACGCCTTGACTATGCTTTTTCCTAAAACTATGTTGCGCGCGACTTCAAAACGGGCCGAAAAGGTGACGAAACCTGCTGTTCGTTTACGCGTTGACCGGGGTAATGGGGCTGCGCGCAGCGAAAATAGGAGGACGTCGCCATGGTGGATGACCGCGACGAAGGTCTGGAAAAGCGACGGGAGCAACTGGGAGCCGAACTGGCAAACAAGCGCTCTGCGTTGGGAGAGGATGAACGAGGGGAGGTTCGCGCCGAGGAAAGCCGCAAAGGCTATGCTCAGGCGATGAAGCTTTCCAGTGAGTTCATTGCTGCCATCATCGTCGGCGCTGTTCTGGGCTATCTGTTGGACCGTTTTGTCGGCACGGCGCCGTGGGGCATGATTGTTTTTCTGCTTCTCGGATTTTGTGCCGGCGTTCTGAATGTTCTGCGCTCTGCAGGCAAGGTGGCGACGCCGATGCTTGAAAAGCACGGGCTTGATAAGAAGTGAGGCGGAAGCAGCGCTGCGGCGCGGTTTCCTGGTGAGAGGCATCCGCTTTGACGAGCGGGAAAATGAAAGAGAACAAGCGGTGGCAAACGGACCTACCCATCAGTTCCTGATCTTCAAGATTATCCCGATCGACATCGGCGGAATTGATTTTTCGTTCACCAATGCTTCCTTGTTCATGGTTGCCTCCGCAGTGATCTCCGCTGGCTTCCTCTATTTTGCCACGGCGCCCCGCAGCGTGATTCCGAACCGCGCCCAATCCATCGCGGAAATGGCTTACGAATTCATCGCCTCGATGTTGAAAGAAGGGGCGGGAACCAAGGGGATGAAATTCTTCCCGCTGGTCTTCTCGCTCTTCATGTTCGTGCTGACGGCGAACCTGCTCGGCATGGTTCCTTATTTCTTCACCGTCACTGCCCAGATCATCGTTACCTTCGCGCTGGCGCTTCTGGTCATCCTGACGGTCATCCTCTACGGCGCCATCAAGCATGGCTTCGGCTTTCTGAAGCTCTTCGTGCCGGAGGGCGTGCCTGGCGTATTGTTGCCGCTGGTGGTGACGATCGAGATCATCTCCTTCCTGTCCCGGCCGATTTCGCTCTCTGTTCGTCTTTTCGCCAACATGCTGGCAGGCCATATCACGCTTAAGGTGTTCGCAGGCTTCGTTGCCTCGCTCGGAGCCCTTGGCGCGATTGGCATCGGCGGCGCCATTCTTCCCCTGATCATGACCGTCGCCCTGACCGGTCTCGAGTTCCTCGTCGCCTTCCTTCAGGCTTACGTCTTTGCGGTACTGACTTGCATGTACATCAATGACGCAATCCATCCGGGTGGCCACTAAGGATTACCGACATTGACGTCTGCAGGGCGTCAGTCATTCGCCGCAACAACCATTTCAAAGGAGTTCAACATGGAAGCGGAAGCAGCAAAGTTCATCGGCGCAGGTCTGGCTTGCTTTGGTATGGCCGGTACGGCTCTCGGCCTCGGCAACATCTTCGGCAGCTACCTGTCCGGCGCGCTTCGCAATCCGTCTGCCGCTGACAGCCAGTTCGGCCGTCTGGTATTCGGCTTCGCCGTTACGGAAGCTCTGGGCATCTTCTCGCTGCTCATCGCTCTCCTCCTGCTCTTCGCCGTCTGATATCAACGGCATGATAGATCACGGTTCGCGGGACAGCGGGCCGTGATTCTTTATATTTGCAGACCACCTGGAGGTGAGCATGTTTGTGACCCCGGCATATGCTGAAGAAGCACCGCCGGCAGCCGGCGCGGTGCATACGGAGACGGGTGCGCCCGATCAGGGCCATCACGCAGGCGTATTCCCGCCGTTTGACCATACGACGTATCCGTCACAGCTTCTTTGGCTGGTGATCACCTTCGTCATCTTCTACGTGGCCATGCAGAAGATCGTTATTCCGCGCGTCGGCAGCATCATTGAAAGCCGGCACGATCGCATCGCCCAGGATATCGACGAAGCCTCGCGTCTGAAGGCCGAAGCCGATGCTGCTGTTGCGACCTACGAAAGCGAATTGGCTGCAGCGCGCGCCAAGGCGAATTCGATCGGTGCCACCGCCCGCGATGCCGCCAAGGCAAAGGCTGAGGAAGATCGCAAGACGATCGAAGCAAGTCTTTCCGAGAAGCTGAAGGCCGCTGAGGTTCGTATCGCCGAGATCAAGGCGAAGGCCTTTGGTGATGTCGGCGCCATTGCTGAAGAAACGGCGGCTGCCGTTGTCGAGCAGCTCGTCGGCAACGTTGCCGGTCAGGCCGATGTCGCATCGGCTGTTGCCGAAGCATCCGCCAAGCGGGAGGGTTGATCCATGGAATTCGGTCTCGACGAAACTTTCTTTGCCTTCGTCGCTCTCATCCTCTTCCTCGGCCTTGTCGTCTATCTGAAGGTGCCGGGCATGATGGCCAAGTCGCTGGACGACCGCGCCGATCAGATCCGCAACGATCTGGCTGAAGCCAAGCGTCTGCGCGAAGAGGCCCAGCATCTTCTGGCCGAGTACCAGCGCAAGCGGAAGGAAGCCGAAGCCGAAGCTGCTCATATCGTTGCGGCAGCCGAGCGCGAAGCTGAAATGCTGACGACGGAAGCTCGCAAGAAGACGGAAGAATTCGTCGCCAATCGTACGGCGCTTTCCGAGCAGAAGATCAAGCAGGCGGAAGCCGATGCGATGAAGGCGGTCCGTTCCGCTGCCGTCGATCTGGCTATCGCTGCCGCCGAATCCGTGCTCGCCAAGAAGGCCGGTGGCCAGGTTCAATCCGAACTCTTCAGCAACGCCGTTGGCGAAGTGAAGGCGCGGTTGAACTAAGCGCAAGCAATCGATCTCTAGGAAAAGCCCGGCTTCAGCCGGGCTTTTTGCGTTTGTGGCACACTCATCTGCGGCAGCATTTGACGATGGTCCCGAATCCAAACTAGATTTCCGCCTCGTTTTAAGGAGTGATCTGGTGATACCGAGCGTGGACGGCGGCGAAGGACCATTCCGCCATGGTGATCTTATCTATAGGCGCACCCGTCCCTGGACAGCGAGCGTTCACGCCTTACTCTCCACACTTCAATCACATGGCTTTGTGAACGCGCCATTTTCTGGCGGATATGACGCGGCTTGGGAGAGGGTGAGCTTTCTTCCGGGCGAGACCGGCGACCTGGATGAGAATGAGAATATGAGGTCGATGACCGCTCTGCGGTCGGCGGCGCGGCTGCTGCGGCGCTATCATGATTGCACTGCGCTGTTTATGCCGCCGATGCTGGAGAAAGATCAGACATGGCAATTGCCGCCGAGACCACCGTTCGAAGTGATCTGCCATGGCGATTTCGCACCCTATAATGTTGTTCTGAATAGCGGCGAGGTGACCGATATCATCGACTTTGAGACTGCCCATCCTGGCCCGCGTGACTGGGACATTGCTTATGCCATCTATCGCTGGGCGCCTCTGTCCGCCGGCGTCGCAATCGAAGATCTCGGCGGACTGGATACGCAAATTCTCCGCACTCGCCTTTTTCTTGATGCTTACGGCTTACCCGCCAAGGAACGACCGGTATTGCCCGGCATGATCATTGACCGTCTGAATGCCTTGGTCGGCTTCATGGAACGCGAGGCGGCCAATGGCGTGGAACGGTATCGCCGCAACATCGAAGAGGGCCACGATCGCATTTACCGGCGCGATGTCGCCTATATCAGCGAACATCGGGACGAGATTATAGCCGGTCTTATGGATTGAAGGGTGGGAAAGGCGCTGTCAGACCTCTTCCCTTCGAAGGGGGCGAAAGCTCATACGATGCAGCGAACAGGGGCCGTGCTTCTTGATACCGGCGCGATGCTCCGGCGTACCGTAGCCGGCATGGGACGCAAAACCGTAAGCCGGAAAGACGTCGCCAGCGCGGGCCATCATCCGGTCGCGTGTCACCTTGGCGACGATCGAGGCGGCGGCGATGGAAAAGGAGCGAGCGTCGCCCTTGACCACGGCTTTTCCCGGACAGGCGAGACCGCCAGGCACATCCAGCCCATCCGTCAGGACATAGCTTGCCGGCACGGCAAGGCTGCAGATGGCGCGGCGCATGGCATCCAGGCTAGCCTTGCGAATATCGGTGATATCGATGCGGGCCGCGCTCGAGGAAGCAATGGAGACGGTGGCGGTCGCGAGGATTTCGACAAACAGCGCCTCACGCCTCATGGCCGAAAGCTGCTTGGAATCATTCAATCCCTCAGGAATGCGCTCCGGGTCGAGAATGACAGCCGCCGCAACGACCGGGCCTGCCAGAGGCCCGCGTCCCGCTTCGTCGGCACCGGCAACGGGCCAGTGACCTGCGCGGCGAGCAATCAGCTCCAGTTCGAAAGTCGGAACGATCGGGCCTTCGTCGAAAAGCATGGGAGAATCGGATGGTGTGCTGCGTGGCATGCGGCAAGCTCGCACACCACCCGATCTCCTGCAAGCCCCCGGTGGATCAAGGCGGCGAACCTGGGGGCTCTTCCGGCGGGCAGGGAAACCCGCGGGAAAGGGTCAGAGCAATTTCAGGAAAAGTGCGTGAGCCGCTTTCCGTCCGGAATTGCGGAAAAACAAAAAGAGAGAGCGGTTCTAAGATTCCGTGAAAAGCTGAGCCGCTCAGAGCAGTGAAAGCTGCACGCCGCTGCCATCTGGCGGCACAAACAGGTCGTCGCGCAGCGCGATACTGCGACGGGTGAGCTCCAGCCGCTTGATCGCCATTTCGAAACGGCGGCTGA
Source organism: Martinezella paranaensis (assembly GCF_014200235.1). NCBI lineage: Bacteria > Pseudomonadati > Pseudomonadota > Alphaproteobacteria > Hyphomicrobiales > Rhizobiaceae > Martinezella > Martinezella paranaensis. Next base: position 213,652 of record NZ_JACHBI010000001.1, read on the forward strand.
TCTGCCAGGCATAGGGACCCGCGCCCTTCATGCGCTTGCCAAACTCGGCATCATAATCCTTGCCGCCGCGCATCGAGCGGATCAACGACATGACGTGGCGGTAGCGATCCGGATAGTTCTGCAGCAGCCAGTCGCGGAAGAGCGGGCTGACCTCCAGCGGAAGGCGCAGAATGACATAGCTCGCTTCTATGGCGCCGGCGGCCTTGCTGGCATCAAGGATGCGCTCGATTTCGTGGTCGTTGAGCGCCGGAATGATCGGCGCCACCATGACGGCTGTCTGGATGCCGGCCTCGCTGAGCGCCCGGATCGCCTCCAGCCGCCGCTGTGGCGTCGCTGCGCGCGGTTCCATGGTGCGCGCCAGCTTGCGGTCGAGCGTGGTCACGGAAATACCGACCCGAACCAGGTTCTTGGCGGCCATCTCCTTAAGAATGTCGATATCGCGCATGATCAGCGCCGACTTGGTGACGATCGCAACCGGATGGTTCGCCTTGTTCAGGACTTCGAGAATTTGGCGCATGACGCGCCATTCCTTCTCGATCGGCTGATAGGGATCGGTATTGGTGCCGATGGCGATGACGCGCGGCTTGTAGCCCGGCCTTGCCAGTTCCCGTTCGAGCAGCCGAGCCGCGTCTGGCTTGGCGAAGAGTTTCGATTCGAAATCGAGCCCAGCCGACAGGCCCATATAGGCATGCGTCGGCCGCGCGAAACAATAGATGCAGCCATGCTCGCAGCCGCGATAGGGATTGATGGAACGATCGAAGCCTATATCGGGAGAGTCGTTGCGGGTGATTGCCGTGCGCGGCTTCTCCACCTGCACTTCGGTTTTGAAAGGCGGCAGCTCTTCTAGCGTCTGCCAGCCGTCATCGAATGTCTCACGCTTCAGGGCCTCGAATCGGCCGCTGGGGTTCAGCCCGGCACCGCGGCCGCGCCTGCGGTCGATCTCGACTCTGAGACCGGTGTCGGCGATCAAAGCATTGGCAACATCTGCCGTATTGGCAGGCGCGAATGCGGCCTGCCCTGCAAGGGACTGCTCGTTCATCGGTAACTCCGGGGCGGTTCATGGCGTCGCATGCCGCGTCTAAGATGATTAAATTCCTATCCGACAAATGAGAACAATGCAAGAACAAAATGCGCGATTGCGCACCGCTACGCCGTCTGGCCGAGAGGTCGTGGGGACATTTTGAACCCCATCAAAGCCTTACTTTAGACCTTCCGGTTTTAAAGCTTATGCGCTGGCAATAATTTGTGCGTCGCTCTATAAATGGGCAATGTTGACGGTAATCATTGAATGCCAGGACCAGGAACCTGAACTGGCGCAGACATTGGCGGCATTGGTGGCCGGCGCGATCGAGGGGCTCGTGTGCGATGTTGTCGTGCTTGATCACGGCTCGCGTGACGGCACCTCACATGTTGCCGACGCTGCCGGCTGCCGTTTCTATTCGCAATGGGATATCAAAGACATATTAAGTTCGGCGCGCGGCGAATGGCTGCTTTTCGTCGAACCCGGTGCCCGCCCGCAGGCCGGTTGGATCGATGAGATTGCCGAATATGTCTCGCTCAACAAGGTGCCGGCGCGCTTCACCGCGTCGCGCGGCTATCGCCGGCCTTTGCTGCAGCGCATCGGCCGCAGTCTGCCGCCTCTGGAACTGGGTTTGCTCCTCTCCAAACGACAAGCCATCGCCGCCGCCAAAACAGGCATGCGGCTCGCCGAATTCGCCAAGGGGCAGAAAAGCCGCCAACTGTCGAGCGAACTGATTCCCTCCTGGGTCGCGCGCGCGGCGCGGTAGCGCGGCTTTGTGATCAATCCAGATTCCATTTGAAAATAAGGGAATTACTGTCATAATTTTCATGTGGCGGCGCGCCTCGCGTGTCGCGTCGGGCGGCCGACCATGAAGATGCCGGGATGCGGCAGAGCAGGTCAGCAGAACTCTCCTCTTCTGCCGGTTTCCGGCGAAAGGAGGTGCGTCATGGGACGCACGATGCTCTACCGCCTCATCGGAACGGCCCTTCTGGCAACGGCAATCCTTTATCCGAACTCAGCAGCTTCGCAGGCGATGCTTGCATGCGCAGAGCGCGGCGATATTGTCGCTTTCCTGGAAGCGCACTATTCCGAAAAGCTCTCGGCCATTGGTCAGCTTGATCCAAAGAATATCATCGAAATCTTCGCCGCCGAAAGCGGCAGTTGGACAATGATGATCACCAGTATCTCCGGCCGAAGCTGCGTGATCCTCACGGGCCAGAATTGGGAATCAATTCCTGCTTTGCCCGGATCGAAGGCATAGGAATTGGAAAGCCGGGATATTCCCCAGCAAAGCGCCGCTTATTTTGAGCCGGCACCGCGCTTTAGATGTTCGTCGAGCCGCGGCATGATCTCCACGAAATTGCAGGGCATATGCCGATAGTCGAGCTGCGGCTTCAAAATGCCGTCCCAGGCATCCTTGCAGGCGCCCGGAGAGCCCGGCAGCACGAAGATGAAGGTGGCGTTGGCGACGCCGCCGGTTGCCCGCGACTGGATCGTCGCCGTACCAATCTTGTCGTAGGAGATACGGTGGAACACCTCGGAAAACCCGTCCATCCGCTTTTCGAACAAGGGCTCCAGCGCTTCGGGCGTCACATCGCGGCCGGTAAAGCCGGTGCCGCCGGTGGTGATGACGACGTCGATGGCGTCATCGCGCGTCCAGGCTTCCACCTGGCTTCGAATACGCTCCTTGTCGTCCGTAACAATAGCGCGGGCAATCAAGTTGTGACCGGCTTCCGCAATGCGGGTAACCAGCGTGTCGCCGGATTTGTCATCAGCGAGCGTGCGCGTATCGGAAACAGTCAACACCGCGATTCCCACCGGGATAAAGGATCTTGCTTCGCTTGCACCGGCCATCATGCGTCTCCCTTTATCGTTTCCGTCGCCTGGAAATACCAGTCCGGCTTCAAGCTGTGAAGCGATGCCGCCGCAGCCGTCGCCTGCTCAAGATTATCGAACAGGCCGAAGCAGGTGGCACCGGAGCCGGACATGCGAATGGTGAGCGCTCCTTGGCTTTCGATCAATTGCGAGAGCGTGGCGATCTCGTTGCAGAGCGCCCGCGCCGGCGGCTCCAGATCGTTGCGCAATCCCTCAATGGTCTTGATCCATTGCATGCGGCCGTTTGTTAGCTGCAAGGGAAGTGCGAGCGGCGGATTGTCCTTTCGGGCAAGCAAGCGAAACACCTCGGGCGTCGAAACGCCGACGAGGGGATTGCCGAGCACCATGGCGAAGGACGGAAAATCCGGCAGCAACTCGATCGCCTCGCCGATGCCGCGTGCGATCAGCGGACGGCTGGCAAGGCACATCGGCACATCGGCACCGAGCTTCAGCGCAATCGCCATCACCGTGTCGGCGGGCAGGGAGAGGCCCCAGAGCCGCGTCAGTCCACGCAGGGTCGCCGCGGCGTCCGCCGAGCCGCCGCCGATGCCGGAGGCGACGGGCAGGTTCTTTTCGAGATGGATGTGGACTGGCGTCGCCACGAAACCCGCCGCATGAGCCGCTTGTCGCAGCAGATCGCGCGTCTTTAGCACCAGATTGCCGCCCGCACCCTCCTCGGCAAGAAGAGGAGAGAAGCGCCCGGACAGGCTGAATTCATCACGGGCGCTTGCGCGAAAACCGAGACGATCGCCATGCCGCGCAAACGTGACGAGCATGTCGAGCAAATGATACCCATCGGCCCGCCGGCCCGTCACATGCAGTGCCAAGTTGATCTTGGCGGGTGCTTCCTCCGAGACGTCGAAATCGTCAGCCGCTAAGATCACGCTCATCGAAAGTCTTAGGACTTCTTATCGGCCGGTGGTGGCGTTGTCGTGTTGGGCGATGGAGTGACCGCGGGCGCCGGATCAGGCTGCTTGGTCTTGTCGACCGTCCTTGGGTCGTTGTCGAGCGCCGGCAGACCGTTGGCGATCTTTTCCTTGATCTTCGGAATATCGGCGTCCTCGGGCTTGGAAGCCAGCGCGCGGTTCCATTGGTAAACCGCCTCCAGCTTGCGGTTGACGCGCCAATAGGCATCGCCCAGATGGTCGTTGATCGTGGGATCGCCGGCCTTCAACTGTGCGGCACGCTCCAGTTCGTTCACCGCATCGTCGAAGCGGTTGAGGCGGAAATAGGCCCAGCCGAGCGAGTCGACGATGTAGCCGTCATCCGGCTTCAGATCGACGGCCTTCTTGATCATGTTCAGGCCCTGGTCGAGGTTCATGTTCATGTCGACCCAGGAATAGCCGAGATAGTTCAGGACCTGCGGCTGGTCGGGGTTCAGCTCCAAGGCCTTCTTGAAATTCGGCTCTGCCTTGTCCCATTGCTTCAGCCGCTCATAGGCGATGCCGCGCTGGAAGAACACGGCCCAGTCGCCGCGGTTCGGCACGGCGCCGATAACCTCAGCAGCCTTATCGTAATTGTCCGCCATGGCCTGAAAGTCCTTGGCGTCCGAGAGAACGCTGCCATAGGCGAGATAGCTGCGGATATCCTTCGGGTCGGAATCGATCAGCGCCTTCAGATGCTTGCGCGCATCGTCGACCTTGCCGGACTGGGCAAGCGCAAGGCCGAGCTGCAGCTCGGAGATGCGGGCCATGGGCGAGTTGTTGGGCACCTTTTTGTAGAAGGAGATGGCACGATCCATCTGCTCCTGCTTTTCCGCAAGTCCACCCAGCAGAACCAGCGTGTCGGCACTCTTGGGATCGAGCGTGTTGGCGATCTGCAGGTAAAGCGAGACGACATCTTCGGCGCCGTCGCGGTTGAGCGCCGCGCCGACGGTAAAGAGCACCGAGGCTGCACCTTGCGTGCTGTCGGTCACTTGCTGGTCCGGCGTTTCGCCCTTGTTGATGCTGTCGCGCAGCGCGTTCAGCGGCGCGTAATTGTTAATCAGGTTGTCGCCGACCGAAACGGCATCCAGAGCCTTCTGCTTGTCGCCGGCCTTGGCTTCAAGCCGCGCCAGCGCCATGACAGCGCGCATGAATGTGTCTGGGGCCGTAGCGCCGCCCGCCTTGTCGAGAATGGCGTCGTTCAGGTGCGAGCGGGCAGACTTCGTATCGCCGATGGTGATGGCAATGGCGCCGGCATGGTAGTTCTTGAAGATGTTGAACCAGTCCGGTCCCTTCATCTTGTCGATCATGGCGATTGCTTCCTTGCCATGATTGGAGCCGGCGCGCGCCCAGGCAAGCAGAAGACCGGCCATCATCCGGTCGAGATCGTTCGGACCGTCATATTTGAGGATGTCCTGCGCGGCCTTGTAGTCATGCCGGCGGATGGCGTCCATGCCACGCACGATCGTGGTGACGCGTTCGACCGAGGGATCGTTCTTCAGCTCGTTGGCGTATTTCACGCCCTCTTCGAGATTGCCGTTGAGCAGCAATGAGATCATCAGCCGCTGGCGAATCTCCGGGTTGCCCGGCTCGATCATCAGCGCCTTTTTATAAAGCGAAATCGCAGTTTCATAGTCATGGTCGACATCGGCGGTCCGGGCGGCAAGGAAGGCGCCTGCGAAGGTGTCGACGCCTTCCGCATCGAAGGTCACCAGGGCGCTGGCCTCCGGCGTTGCCGGGGCATCCTCTGCGCGCGCGCTGTTCAGCGCGCCCATCGAGAGGACCGCCGCCAGAGCTGCGCCCGAGAGGAAACGAATGGCAAGTCTCTGCCGCATTAGAAAGCCTTTCATCAAGGGATTTGCCGGAAGAGCGCCGGCGGCACAAAACGTTCGTGTCAATTGATTCACAACAGGATGGCTTTTTTGAAGCGCTCCTGCAAGAAATTCGGGCGGCTGTGATCAGTTCACACGTTCGATGCAGAAATCGATCACTTCCATGAGCGCAGATTTCCACGGCGTTTCCGGTAGCGGCGCCAGTGCGTCGCGGGCGATGGTGCCGTAGTGAACGGCACGGGCGATGGTGTCGGTGAGCGCACCGTATTTGGTGATCAGACCCAACGCCTTTTCCAGGTTCTCGTCGCTGTTGTTGCCGGTCTCGATGGCGTCGCGCCAGAAAGCGCGCTCCTTCTCGGTGCCGCGACGATAGGCGAGAATAACGGGCAGGGTGATTTTGCCCTCGCGGAAGTCGTCGCCGACATTCTTGCCGAGATCGGCAGCCTTGCCGCCGTAATCCAGCGCGTCGTCCACCAGTTGGAAGGCGAGGCCGAGATTGGTGCCGTAGGACTTCAGCGCATTGCGCTCGGCCTTGCCGGCATTGGCGACGATCGGGCCGACTTCGGCGGCGGCGGCGAAAAGCGCAGCCGTCTTGGCGCGAATGACGGAGAGATAATCGTCTTCGGTGGTCTCCATGTTCTTGGAGACGGAAAGCTGCAGCACTTCGCCCTCGGCGATGACGCAAGCTGCCGATGACAGAACGTCGAGCGCATCCAGCGAACCGACTTCGACCATCATCCGGAAAGCCTGTCCAAGCAGGAAGTCGCCGACAAGAACGCTGGCCTGATTGCCCCAGATCATGCGGGCCGTGGATTTGCCGCGGCGCAGATCGCTTTCATCCACCACGTCATCGTGCAACAATGTCGCCGTGTGCAGGAATTCGACCGAGGTCGCGAGCTTGATGTGATTGTCGCCCTGATAGCCGTAGAGTGCGGCAGAGGCGATGGTCAGCATCGGCCGCAGACGCTTGCCGCCGGAAGAGATCAAATGCTCGGCAACTTCCGGGATCATCTGCACATCGGAGCCGGCTTTCGACAGGATGAGCTGGTTGACGCGTTCCATATCCGCCTTGGTCAGGTCCACCAATGGCTTGATGGAGGCCAGTTTATTCTTGCTTTCTTCAAGCGGTATCACGACGCCCAACGATCCGGACTCCTGTTCATTTTCTGCAAAGCACAATAAGAAGGGGCGAAAGAGGCGGCAAGAGGCGATTTGTCTCGTCTCGCAAATTTGACAGGAAACCCAAGGCTTATGCACGAGCTGATCCGCACAAACGATCCCGTTTTACTCTCCTTCGCCGAGAGTCTGATGAAGGACGCCGGGATTCATTGTTTCGTCGCGGATCAAGCCATGAGCATTCTCGAGGGTTCTCTCGGCATGCTGCCGCGCCGTTTCATGGTCGAGGACGAGCGCGCCGATCAGGCCCGGCGCATTCTGATCGATGCCGGTCTCGGCGACGAGCTGCGCCCGGCGCGCGGCTGAGTTCCGCCATGGCCGATACCCATTCCGAAACCATCGACGCCTTCCATCGCGGCGCGTTCCATATCGTCCAGCCGAAGGGCAGGGGCCATCGCTCCGGCATGGACGCCATGTTGCTTGCTGCTCTTGTGGCCGATGACCGTAGCATCAGGGTGGCCGATCTCGGTGCGGGAGCGGGTGCCGCCGGCATGGCGGTGGCCTCGCGGCTGGAGCAGGCGGAGGTGGTATTGTTCGAACGCTCGCCGGAAATGGCCGAGTTCGCCCGCAAGAGCCTGGCACTTTCGGAAAATGCCCGCTTCGCCAGCCGTGTCGCCGTTGTCGAGGCCGATGTCGCCTTGACCGCGAAGGCCCGCAATGACGCCGGTCTGGTCGATGACAGTTTCCATCATGTCATCATGAACCCGCCGTTCAACGATGCCAGCGACAGGCTGACGCCGGATGCATTGAAAGCGCAGGCGCATGCCATGACCGACGGCCTGTTCGAAAGCTGGGTGCGAACGGCAGGCGCAATCATGATCCCCGGCGGGCAACTGTCGTTGATCGCTCGGCCGCAATCGATCGCTGAGATCATTGCAGCCTGCGGCCGCCGTTTCGGCGGCATCGAGATCACGCCCATCCATCCGCGCGAGGGTGAAAATGCCGTTCGCATCCTGGTGACGGCCATCAAGGGCTCACGCGCACGGCTGGCGCTGCGCGCGCCGCTGATCATGCATGGCGAGGGGACGCACAAATTCTCCGACTTCGTCGACGACCTCAACAATGGTCGCGCTGCCTATTTCCGAAAGTAGCGCGTCATCCCGAACGCATGACGCGCTTTTTAGGAAGATCATCCGAATTCAGTGTATGCCTTGGAACGCATCTAAGATCAGCTTGACGTTCAGAAGGGCGATAACGATGGCGATGATATAGGCGACGGTACTCAGCCAGCGCGGCGCGACTAGAGCGCCCATCTTGGTCTTGTCGGCGGTGAACATGACCAGCGGGAAGACAGCGAAAGAAAGTTGTAGGCTGAGCACGACCTGGGTCAGGATCAGCAGATCCGCCGTACCGGAATCGCCGTACCATATGGTGACGACCCCGGCGGGAGTGATCGCCAGTCCGCGCGTCACTAGGCGGCGCAGCCAAGGTTTCACCTTGAGCCGCAGAAAACCCTCCATGACGATCTGCCCGGCAAGCGTCGCCGTTACAGTTGAGTTGAGGCCGCAACAGAGAAGCGCGATCCCGAAGAGCGTCGGCGCAATCGCCAGGCCGAGAAGCGGCGCCAGCAGCGATTCCGCCTGGGCGAGTTCCACGACATCAGTGTGGCCATGCGCGTGAAACGCCGCGCCGGCAAGAATGAGGATGGAAGCGTTGATGAGCAGAGCGAAGGTCAGCGCTATCGTCGAATCGAGCGTGGCATAGGTCAGCGCCTCTTTCTTTTCCGAGAGCGTATGGCCGAAGGCGCGCGTCTGCACGATGCCGGAATGCAGATAGAGATTGTGCGGCATGACCGTCGCGCCAAGGATGCCGAGCGCCAGATAGAGCATGTCCGGATTCCTGACGATCTCAGTCGTCGGGAAAAAGCCTTTGATGACGTCGCCCCAATTTGGATCGGCAAGGAAGACCTGGATGCCGAAACAGAAGGCGATCACACCGAGCAGGGTGATGATCAGCGCCTCTACCCAGCGAAAGCCCAGCCGCTGCAGGAAAAGAATGAGGAACACGTCGAAGGCGGTCACCAGCACGCCGAGTTCGAGCGGCAGGCCGAAAACGAGATTTAAGCCAATGGCGGTGCCGACGACTTCTGCGATATCCGTCGCGATAATGGCGATCTCCGCCATCGCCCACAGTGGCACGGAGACGAAGCTCGGAAAGGCGTCCCGGCAGGCCTGGGCCAGATCGCGGCCGGTGGCGATCGCGAGGCGCGCGCAAAGCGCCTGCAGCACCACGGCCATAATGTTGGACAACAATGCAACGGTTAGCAGCGCATAGCCGAATTTCGATCCGCCGGCGAGCGAGGTCGCCCAGTTGCCGGGGTCCATATAGCCGACCGCGACAAGATAGCCCGGACCTGCGAAGGCAGCGACGCGACGCAGCACCGAACCGCCCTTTGCGGTTTCGACCGAGCGATAGACATCGGAAAGAGTGGCTTCTTCTCGGTCATGGCGCCAGCCGGCATCGGGCTTGGGTTTCATAAGATCCATGGGGCTTCCGCAGGCTTCAATACCGCGAGAAGTTAGCGGTTTAGAATGATAATGCAATTCATTCGCAACAAGAAAAGCCGTTCCCGCTCTCGTTCGCATCGGCTGTGGCATTCCTGCAATCTGCAATAACGGCGGATATCTGCGACCTCTAATGCATGTCGCGCAAAAGTGTGCGGCGGTTTTGCGAACACGACATGCACAAACAAGGAGCTAAAGCGCGGGAGCGAATCTGAAAGATCGCGACGAGCTTTAGTGGCGATGGGCTTTCTCGATAGACAATCTCGGCTTCATTCCATCTCAGGACATCGCCGTTCTTGGACGCCGCTGAACAGGACCAATTACCGAACAAGGAACCCAAGCGCTGCTGCGTTTGCCAGATCGATGAAGAACGCAGAGACGAGCGGCAGAATGATGAATGCGATGGTTGCGGCCCCATGAGTTTTGGTTACCGCCGTCATATTGGCGATTGCCGTCGGGGTCGCTCCAAGCGAGATACCAAAAAAGCCTGCGGAAATCACCGCCGCATCATATGTCCGCCCCATCGCGGGGAAAACGACGAACAGGACATAAACGACAACCGCAACAGTCTGCACGACGAGGACGATCAGAAGCGCGGCGCCAAGCCCGCTGAGGGCCCACAATTGCATGCTCATCAGCGACATTGCGAGAAAGATGTTCAACGAGAGATCGGAGATGAGCGAAAGCGCTCGCGTGCGTGTCGGCCAAGGGAGGCGCGGTGCGAGCAGCGGAACGGTATTCGTCATCACAATCGCGACCAGCAAGCAGACGACGAACAATGGAAGATTGATGCCAGCCTCCACGATGATCTCATGCAAGGCGTACCCGGTGAGAATAGCGATATTGGTTACCAGCAAGGCTCGCAGCAGGCTGACATAGCTGACATCATCTTCATGGCTGCTGACTGCAGCACGCGATACACCGATCACCAACTCTTCGGTGGCGGGGCCGCTCAAGCCATGGCGTTTGATCAGGTATTGCGCAATTGGTCCGCCGATGAGGCTGGCGATGACAAGGCCAAGCGTTGCGCTCGCAATACCGATTTCAAGCGCATTCGTCAGTCCGAAACGTCCGGTGATAATCGGTGCCCAGGCAATCGTTGTGCCGTGACCGCCGATTAGCGACGTGGAGCCAAGTAAGATTGCCACGCCATCGGGGAGGCCGAGCATGTCGCTGACGCCGATGGCGATTGCGTTCTGGATGACGAGAAATACAAGCGTGACAGCCAACAAGATAAGAAACGGCTTGCCTCCAGCCATGAGGTCGGAGAGCCTGGCGTTAAGGCCGACCCCGGTGAAGAAGTAGTCCAAACCGAAGTATTCGTACGCGATCAGCGTTATCAGGGCGGCAAGCAGGCCACCTGTCACCGCTTTGGGTATGCTCCACCGAACAAGGAGGGGAATGAAACGGTTGAGGTTTGCACCAATGAAAAACACGAGGATCGCAATGGTAAGCGATAGCAGTCCTGGGACCTGTATTGCCGACATGGACCACCTTCACCTTGGTTGCAGCCGAACCCGCCTCAGTCCGTCACTTTGGCATGCGCCAGACGAATAGACGAGCGGAAAGAGCCTCGGGTGATCCGATCTGCTGGGAGCAGAGGGAGAGCGGCGGCCCAATCCTGATGGACGCGGAGAAATGTTTTTCCCGGGTGCCGTGTTTACGGCAAAAGGCAGTCCTCCCGTCACCCCATCCCCTCTTCATATCGATGAAAATGTATGCCGGCTCGAGGAATCCGGGCGCGAAATGCGATGCTGGATGTTGCGTTTGCCGTTTCCGTGCATACATCACACGCAGCAAACATCATGAATCAGGGACGACGAATGGCTGGATTTTTTAGGCGCATGCTTCCGAAGCGGTTTCGCAAGGAAAAGGCGATCATTCCCGTTGTCCGGCTGAGCGGTGTCATCGCCTCCGGCGGCGGTCCTCTCCGGCAGTCGCTCAATCTTGCGGGCGTCTCGCAAGCGCTGGAAAAGGCCTTCAGCATGAAGGCTGCCCCGGCAGTCGCGGTCGTCATCAATTCGCCCGGCGGATCGCCGGTGCAATCGCGGATGATCTATAACCGCATCCGCGATCTTGCCCGCGAGAAAGAGAAGAAGGTGCTGGTGTTCGTCGAGGATGTAGCGGCATCCGGCGGCTACATGATCGCGCTCGCCGGCGATGAGATCATTGCCGATGCCACCTCCATCGTCGGTTCCATCGGCGTCGTCTCCGGCGGCTTCGGTTTTCCGGAGCTTTTGAAGAAGCTCGGGGTCGAGCGCCGGGTCTATACTGCCGGCGAAAACAAGGTGATCCTCGATCCGTTCCAGCCGGAGAAGGAAAAGGACATCGAATATCTGAAGAGCCTGCAGGTCGAGATCCACAAGGTCTTCATCGATATGGTGCGTGAGCGTCGGGCGGGTAAACTGGCGGCGGACGAGGTCGTGTTCTCCGGCCTCTTCTGGACCGGCGGGCGTGGTCTCGAACTCGGCCTGATCGACGGGCTCGGCGATATGCGCCAGGAACTCAAGAAGCGTTACGGCGACAAGATCAAGCTCGAGCTGGTCACCACGCCACGTAGCCTCTTCGGCCGCCGCGCACCCGGCATTTCCCTTTCGGGCATGGACGGCATCGGCGCCGGCCTCGCCTCCGGACTTGCAGAGGTGGCAGAGGAAAAGGCATTGTGGGGGCGGTACGGATTGTAATCGGGAGCGCTGCGTGATGCCGCAGATCATCTTCTTCATCGTTGCTGTCGGCGGTATTTGGCTTCTCTATCGACGCTTCCTGCGCGACGCCCGAAAACTCACCGAGAAATCACGCCGCGCCGAAAGCGAACGGCGCACGGGCGCCATCGGCACACTGGTGAAAGACCCGAAGACAGGGGAGTATAGGGTGAAGCGGGAGGATGAGTAGCCTCCGATAGATCGTGGAAATACGAAAAGGTGACTATGACAGTTTGCGCTTGAAAGCCTTGACCCTTCCGTTCTGCCGTGGCACCTGTCCGCCAAACAATCCATTACCCGAAGAAATCAATCTCCATGACCGCGACCCCGCCCGATAACATGAATCCGAAGCGCTCGTTTCAGGCGTTGATCCTGACGCTGCACAATTACTGGGCCGACAAAGGTTGTGCGGTTCTGCAGCCCTACGACATGGAAGTTGGCGCCGGCACGTTCCATCCGGCGACGACCTTGCGCGCGCTTGGACCGAAGCCGTGGAAGGCTGCCTATGTGCAGCCCTCGCGCCGTCCGTCCGACGGTCGTTACGGCGAAAACCCGAACCGTATGCAGCATTATTATCAATATCAGGTCATCCTGAAGCCGAACCCGCCGAACCTGCAGGAGCTCTATCTCGGCTCTCTCGCGGCCATCGGCCTCGACCCACTTCTGCATGACATCCGCTTCGTCGAGGACGATTGGGAAAGCCCGACGCTTGGTGCCTGGGGGCTTGGCTGGGAATGCTGGTGCGACGGCATGGAAGTGTCGCAGTTCACCTATTTCCAGCAGATTTGCGGCATCGAGTGCGCGCCGGTTGCTGGCGAATTGACCTACGGTCTCGAACGTCTGGCAACCTATGTCCAGGGCGTCGACAGCGTCTACGACCTGAATTTCAACGGTCTCGAAGGCGACGAGAAGATCACCTATGGCGATGTCTTCCTGCAGGCAGAGCAGGAATATTCGCGGCATAATTTCGAATATGCCAACACGGAAATGCTGCATCGCCATTTCATCGATGCCGAACGGGAATGCCAAGCGCTGCTTGCCGCCGGCGCGCCGGGCGACAATGCCAATCAGCTCCTGCACAAATGCGTCTTTCCAGCCTACGATCAGTGCATCAAGGCCAGCCACGTCTTCAATCTGCTCGATGCGCGCGGCGTGATCTCGGTCACCGAACGCCAGAGCTATATCCTGCGCGTCCGCACGCTGGCGAAAGCCTGTGGCGAGGCATTCCTGCTCACGGATGCCGGTGGTGCGAACTGGGGCAAGCAGGCGGCTTAAGGCACATTCCTAATCTCTAAGGTATTGGCCTGGCGGCGAAAAGCGGATGACAACGCCCGTCAAGCCACATAATGTGCCTCGTGGTTGCATTTGCCACGGGGTTCGCGATGTATATTATTTTGGCGATCATCGTTCTGATCGCGCTTTACGCCGTCCTCACCTATAACGGCCTCGTTCGCGCGCGTCAGGTGGCCGAGGAGGCTTGGTCCGGCATCGATGTGCAGCTCAAGCGCCGCGCTGATCTCATTCCGAATCTGGTCGAGACGGTCAAAGGCTATGCCGGCCATGAGAACCAGACGTTGAGGGAAGTTGTCGAGGCACGCAGCAGAGCTCAGGCAGTGCCTGCAGGGGATGTTGCCGGCCGCGCTGTTGCCGAAGGTGTGCTCGGGCAGGCGCTCGGTCGCCTGATGGTTGTCTCCGAAGCCTATCCTGACCTCAAGGCCAATGTCGGCTTCGTCGAGTTGCAGCAATCCCTGGAAACGACGGAAAACGAGATCCAGATGTCGCGGCGCTACTACAACGGTGCAGCCCGCGATCTCAACGTCAAGGTCGAGAGCTTTCCCAACAATCTGCTCGCCGGCCCTTTCGGTTTCACCAAGCGCGCCTTCTTCGAAATCACCAACGAGACGGACCGTGCTGTTCCATCGGTCAAGTTCTAAGATTCCTTCTATCGGTTTTGCATTCCAGGCGGTAAAGGAAGCCGACCGCAGGCCATTGGCCGCTTTCTGGACTGACCAAAGAGATTGATGATGGGTAGAGCCAAACTCACGATTATCCCCCCCGGCAAGCCGCTTATCGGACGCGCCATGCCGCCGGGGTCGAAGTCGATCACCAACCGCGCGCTGCTGCTCGCCGGCCTCGCCAAGGGAACCAGCCGGCTGACGGGTGCGCTGAAGAGCGACGATACGCGTTATATGGCCGAAGCGCTGCGGGCCATGGGCGTTGCGATCGACGAGCCCGACGACACCACGTTCATCGTCACCGGCGATGGCAAACTCAAGTCGCCGGCCGCGCCGCTGTTTCTCGGCAATGCCGGCACCGCGACCCGCTTCCTGACCGCCGCCGCTGCTCTGGTTGACGGGAAGGTCGTGGTCGATGGCGATGCACATATGCGCAAGCGGCCGATCGGCCCGCTGGTTGACGCCCTGCGCTCCCTGGGCATTGATGCCTCGGCCGAGACCGGCTGCCCGCCCGTGACCGTCAACGGCACGGGCCGTTTCGAGGCGAGCCGGGTTGAGATCGATGGCGGCCTCTCCAGCCAGTATGTCTCGGCGCTGCTGATGATGGCGGCCGGCGGCGATCGCCCGGTCGATGTCGTGCTGCTTGGCGAACATATCGGCGCTCTCGGCTATATCGATCTGACGGTTGCCGCCATGCGTGCCTTCGGCGCCAAGGTGGAGCGCGTCAGCGCCGTTGCCTGGCGGGTTCAGCCGACTGGCTATCACGCAGCCGATTTCCATATCGAGCCGGATGCATCGGCCGCGACCTATCTCTGGGCGGCGGAAGTGCTGTCCGGCGGGAAGATCGATCTCGGCACGCCGGCGAGCGAATTCTCGCAGCCGGACGCCCGCGCCTATGACATGATCTCGCAGTTTCCGCATCTCCCCGCCGTCATCGACGGATCGCAGATGCAGGACGCCATTCCGACGCTCGCTGTCCTTGCCGCTTTCAACGAAACGCCGGTGCGTTTCGTCGGCATCGCCAATCTCCGGGTCAAGGAGTGCGATCGCGTCCGGGCGCTGTCGAGCGGCCTGTCGCGCATCGTTCCCGGCCTCGGCACCGAGGAAGGCGACGATCTGATTGTCGCCTCCGACCCGAGCCTTGCCGGCAAGACGCTGCCGGCCGAGATCGACAGCTTCGCCGATCACCGCATCGCCATGAGCTTTGCGCTGGCCGGGCTGAAGATCGACGGCATCACCATTCTCGACCCCGATTGCGTCGCCAAGACCTTCCCGGCCTATTGGAACGTCCTTGCGTCACTGGGAGTTGCCTGCGACGACTGATGCCGCCCCAACGGGAGGCGCGTAAATATATCGGCATGTGCGGCATCCTGAATGGGGTGCCGTCGGATCGCAGGAGCTGTGATGACGCGTTGGCTTTCCGGACTCTCTATCGCCTTGCTCCTGCTGTTTTCCGCATCGATCGCGTCAGCCGCCGAAGTCATCAACGCTTTCGATCAGGCGATTATTCTCGATCGCGACGGCTCAATGCGTGTCACCGAGACAATTACGGTGAACGCGGAAGGCCGCGCCATCCGTCGCGGCATATTCCGGGATTTTCCGCTGACTTTTGTCGATTCTGCGGGCCGCCAGGCGCAGGTGGATTTTAATGTTGTCTCTGTCGAACGCGATGGACAGCCGGAAGATTGGCACAAGGAGCAGATCGAGGGCGGGGAACGCATTTATATCGGAAATGCCGATCGGATCATAAACCGTGGCCAGCACGTCTACCGCATCGTCTACACCACCGATCGCCAGATCCGCTATTTTGACGATCACGACGAGCTCTATTGGAACGTCACCGGTAATGGCTGGCAATTTCCGATCCTTCACGTCTCGGCCACCGCTACGCTGCCGGACGGCGTGAAGCCGCAACAGCTTGCCTATTATACCGGGCCGATCGGCGCGACCGGCCAGGACGCGAGCGCCAGCGCGCAGGCGGACAAGGTCATGTTCGTCACCACGCGGCCCTTGGCCCCGGCCGAAGGTTTGACGATCGCCATCAGGCTGCCGAAGGACGCGATTGCGGCGCCGAGCAGCAGCCAACAATGGCATTGGTTCATAACCGATCATATAGACGCGATCATCGCCATCGGCGGTTTGATATTGGTATTCGCCTACTATCTCCGCAGTTGGATCGCCGTCGGCCGTGATCCCCCACGCGGTGTGATGGTCCCGCGCTGGGACCCGCCGGACGGTATTTCGCCGGCGTTGGTCAACTACATCGACAACAGAGGTTTTTCCGGTGCGGGCTGGACGGCGCTGTCGGCGACGGCGATCGATCTTGCTGTGCACGGCTATGTTATTCTCGACAATCTGAAGGAAAAGGTGGTCATTCGCCCGACCGGCAAGGCAGGCAGCGATCTCAGCGGCGGCGACAAAGTGCTCATGCAGGCCGTCGGCCCATTTTCCCCGCTTGTCATCGACAAGGCGAATGGCGAGGCGGTAAAGCAGCTTGGCTCGACATTCCGCAGCGCCATCGAGCGCGATCATCGCGGCGAATATTACAAAGCTAATGCGCTCTACGTGATTGCCGGCATTGCCTTGTCGGTCCTCATCCTTGCTGCGATCGTGATTTTCGGTCGCTTGCACGAGAATGCGCTGCCTCTCATCATCGTGCCCGGCTTCCTGTCGATTGTGGTGACGATCTTTGCCGGCACGATCGGCCGCAGGTTTCGCCGTCATGATGCCGGTCTTGGACGGCGAATTCTTTCCGTTCTGATCGCAGCTTTCTTTGGCTTTCTGTTCGTCTCGGCTGCGGTCGGCGGCTTGGCTGCCGCCGTCGTCCCCTTGTGGGAGGCGGGTGAACTGCCTCTGCTCGCCGGCATCGTCGGCATTTTCGCGCTCAACGTCGTCTTCTTTTTCCTGATGGGGGCGCCGACGCCGCTCGGGCGCAAGATGATGGATGGCATCGCGGGGCTACGGCAATATCTGACGCTTGCCGAACGCGACCGGATGAACATGCAGGGCGCGCCGCAGATGTCGCCGCAGCATTTCGAAAAGCTGTTGCCCTATGCGGTCGCGCTCGGCGTCGAAAAGCCTTGGTCGAGCGCCTTCGAGACCTGGCTCGCCACCGCTGCGGGTGCGGCCGCGGCCGCCTATGCGCCGGCCTGGTATTCCGGTGATTTCCATCCAGGCAATATCGGCGGCACGATCGGCGATTTTTCCTCCTCCATGGCATCCACCATCGCCTCCACCATTCCCGCGCCGGTCTCCAGCTCGTCCTCAGCCTTTTCGGGCGGCGGCGATGGCGGCGGCTCCTCCGGCGGCGGTGGAGGCGGCGGAGGCGGGGGTGGGTGGTAGTTGATCACCTCCCCCTTGAGGGGGGAGGTCGCCGCGAAGCGGCGGGTGGGGGTGACAATTGCTTGGCTGCGGAGCTAGCCGCGATCACCCCACCCCGGCCTGCGGCCGACCCTCCCCCTCAAGGGGAGGGTGTCTGTCGCGATGTATTAGTTTCGGTATTTCAGCAGATCGGAGATCCCGTGCCCAAAAAGCCCTCCAAACTGGATCGCTTTAAAGTTGCCAATAGCCGGTGCTTGCGCGCAGGTTCGACTGATGCGGAAACCAAGCTCTGGAAGCATTTGTGGCGCATCCCCATTGAAGGCACGCATTTTCGGCGGCAGGTTCCAATTGGGCGTTATTTTGCTGATTTCGCCTGTCATCAGATAGGTTTGATTATCGAGCTTGACGGCAGCCAGCATGCAGAAGATGCGGCAAGACGTTATGATGCTCAGCGAACGGCATATCTTGAAAGCCAAGGCTATCATGTCATCCGATTCTGGAATGCTGAAGTCATGGATGAGATCGAGGCTGTTCTGGACACGATATTTGCCATTGTGCAGCAGCGACAAATTTTGCTAGCAGAGGCCGACCATTTTCACCCCACTCCGGCACGCCGTGCCGACCCTCTCTCTCAAGGGGAGGGTGAGGAACCTTGACATGCCCGATCTCCTTCTCGAACTCCGCTCCGAGGAAATTCCTGCCCGTATGCAGCGCAAGGCTGCCGGCGACCTGAAGAAGCTCGTCACCGACGCGCTGGTCGAAGCGGGTTTGTCCTATGAGGGTGCGCGCGAATATTGGACGCCGCGGCGGCTGACGCTTGACATTCGCGGCCTGACGGCGCGCTCGGCTGATGTGCGCGAGGAGCGCAAGGGACCGCGCACGGATGCCAATGAAAAGGCGATCGAGGGCTTTCTGCGCGGCGCCGGCCTGTCTTCCATTTCGGAAGCGCAGGTAAGTAGCGACCCGAAGAAGGGCGATTTCTACGTT
Organism: Martinezella paranaensis; assembly: GCF_014200235.1. NCBI lineage: Bacteria > Pseudomonadati > Pseudomonadota > Alphaproteobacteria > Hyphomicrobiales > Rhizobiaceae > Martinezella > Martinezella paranaensis. The sequence continues at coordinate 231,948 of NZ_JACHBI010000001.1, forward strand.
GCGGTCATTTCCAAGCCCGGCCGCGCCGCCGAGGAGATCGTCGCCGACGTCATGCCCGGTATCATCCGCGATTTCCCCTGGCCGAAGTCGATGCGCTGGGGCAAGGCGTCGGCCAAGCCCGGCTCGCTGCGCTGGGTGCGCCCGCTGCAGTCGATCGTCTGTCTCTTCGGCACCGAGCATGAAGAAACCGCAGTCATCCCCTTCGAGATCGACGGTATCATCGCTTCGAATGTGACCTACGGCCACCGTTTCCATGCGCCGCAGGCGATCACCGTCAAGCGTTTCGATGACTACGTCTCCAGCCTGGAGAAGGCGAAGGTCATTCTCGATGCCGAGCGCCGCAAGGACATCATTCTGCACGATGCCCGTGATGTCGCCTTTGCCAATGGCCTGGAGCTTGTCGAGGACGAGGGCCTGCTGGAAGAGGTTTCCGGCCTCGTGGAATGGCCGCAGGTGCTGATGGGCTCCTTCGAGGAGGATTACCTGTCGATCCCCTCAGAAATCATCCGTCTCACGATCAAGACCAACCAGAAGTGCTTCGTCACCCGACCGCAGGTCGGCGAGACGCTGTCCAACCGTTTCATCCTCGTCTCCAATATCCAGGCGACGGATGGCGGCAAGGAGATCATCCACGGCAATGGCAAGGTCGTGCGCGCCCGCCTTTCCGACGCACTGCATTTCTGGAAGCGCGACCAGGGTGACCTGCCGGATCTCGAAACGCTGGAAGCCTCCGCGGTCAAATTCGGCCTCGATCTGAAAAAGCCGCTCGACCAGCGCATGGCGAAGCTCGACGCGCTGAACGTCACCTTCCATGCCAAACTCGGCAGCCAGGGCGAACGTGTTGCCCGCATTCGTGCGTTGGCATCCGAGCTTGCGAAAATTACCGGCGCCGATCCGGCCAAGGTCGATCGCGCCGCGATCCTCGCCAAGGCCGATCTGCGCACCGAAGCCGTTGGCGAATTCCCCGAGCTTCAGGGCCTCATGGGCCGCAAATATGCAGCGCTGCAGGGCGAAGACGCGTCCGTCGCTGCTGCGATCGAAGACCACTACAAGCCGCAGGGCCCATCCGATCGCGTGCCGGAGGATAAGGTGGCGATCACGGTCGCTCTCGCCGACAAGCTGGACACGCTAATCGGCTTCTGGGCGATCGATGAAAAGCCGACGGGTTCGAAGGACCCGTTTGCGCTGCGCCGCGCGGCTTTGGGCGTGGTGAGGATTTTGCTGGAACGCAAGGTACGCCTACCGCTTCTGGCGACGACAAAGGACGTCGATCTCCTCGCCTTCTTCCACGATCGCCTCAAGGTCTATCTCCGCGATCAGGGCGCTCGTTACGACCTCATTGACTCCGTGCTGACGCCGGAAGCCGACGACCTCCTGATGGTCGCTCGCCGTGTCGAAGCGCTCACCGCTTTTATCACCTCGGAAGACGGCAAGAACCTGCTTGCAGGCACCAAGCGCGCCACGCAGCTTCTCGCTGCCGAGGAGAAGAAGGGCACCGTCGTTGCCGATGGCGTCTCCGAAAACCTCTTGAAGCTCGATGCGGAAAAGGACCTCTTTGCCGCCATCACCAAAGCCTCCGCCGAGGCTTCCGATGCGATCGCCAAGGAAGATTTCCGCTCGGCCATGGCAGCACTTTCCAAGCTGCGCGCGCCTGTTGACCGCTTCTTCGAAGACGTGCTCGTCAACGATGAAGACGCCGCCATCCGCGCCAATCGTCTGGCGCTGTTGCGGCTGATCCGCGAGGCGACGGGAACGGTCGCGGACTTCTCGAAGATCGCGGGGTAAGGCGAGGGCGCGATGACTGGAAAAATTCTCGTCAGCGCCTGTCTCATGGGCCATGCCGTCCGCTATGACGGCCGTTCCAAGCCGCTTCTCCATCCGGCCATCGATCGCTGGCGCGAGGAGGGCAGGCTGGTGACGATCTGTCCGGAAATGTCCGCTGGCATGGTGGTACCGCGACCGCCGGCCGAAATTGCCGATGGCGCCACCGGCGAGGACGTGCTTGCCGGCCGCGCAAGCGTGATGGAGATCACCGGCGGCGATGTCACGCAGGGATTTCTCCAGGCCGCCGAAAATGCACTGGCGCTCGCGCGGGAAACCGGCTGTCGCTACGCTTTACTGATCGACGGAAGCCCATCCTGCGGTTCGGGCTTCATCTATGATGGCGCATTCTCCGGCGACCGGCATGCGGGTCATGGCGTCACGGCGGCTCTGCTGAAGCAGGCGGGCATCGAAGTCTATTCTGACAGCGAGATCGACAGGCTGGTCGAGCGGCTGGCGACGGCCGACTGAGGCAACCATTCATAGCCAACAAAGAAAAACCGCCGGGTTTGCGCCCGGCGGTTTGAGATAACCGTTGTCTTGCCGCCTTAAGCGGCGCGGCGGTTCTGTGTGGCCGGACGGCCGTCATTGACGCGGAAGCCGCGGATGAGCCCGAGCAGATCTTCGGTGTCGGCAGCGAGCGTTTCGGCCGATGCCGTCGTCTCTTCGGCCATGGCGGCGTTCTGCTGCGTGGCGGCGTCGAGCTGGTTCATCGAAGACGAGATCGAGCGCAGCGTCGTATCCTGTTCGGAGGCGCTGTGGGCGATCTTCGAGACGATCTCGTTGGCCGCCTTGATCTGGTCGGAGATGCGCTTCAGCGCTTCGCCGGCCTCGCCGACAAGGCGGACACCCTGGTCGACCTGGCCGGAGGAGCGGGCGATCTGGTCCTTGATCTCCTTGGCGGCGGCGGCAGAACGCTGCGCCAGTTCGCGCACTTCCTGGGCAACGACGGCAAAACCCTTGCCGGATTCGCCGGCACGCGCGGCCTCGACGCCGGCATTCAGCGCCAGAAGGTTGGTCTGGAAGGCGATCTCGTCGATGACGCCGATGATCTTGCTGATCTCTTCCGATGACTTTTCGATGCCGCTCATCGCATCGATCGCCTGGGCGACGACGGCGTCGCTGCGCGAGGCTTCGGTCGAGACGGCATGCACGCGCTTGCTGGCCTCATGGGCGCCTTCGGCGGTCTGGCGCACGGCGACGGTCAATTCGTCCAGCGCCGCCGAGGTTTCCTCGAGGCTTGCGGCCTGGCGTTCGGTGCGCTGCGACAGCTCGTTGGAGGCGCGGCGGATCTCTTCCTTGGAAACGCCGATGTCATTGCCCTTGGCATTGACCCGGCCCATGGCGGCTTCCAGATGCGACAGCGCCTCGTTGAAGTTGTTGCGCAGGCCGGCATAGCCGATGCCGATATCGCCGCAGCGTACGGTCAGATCGCCCGCGGCCAGCGCTTCGAGCGCCCGGCCGATGGTGGAAACGACACGCGCCTGCTCATGCGCTTCGTCTTGCTGCTGGCGAAGGTTCTGTTCGCGCTCATTGCTGATTTCCAGCTCTTGTGCGGCCTGACGATCCGCCAGCGCATGGCGTTCGCGGACCTTCTCCTGCAGCGCCAGGGTGGCCTTGGCCATCAGGCCGATTTCGTTACGCATATCGGCATGCGGAATGACGATCTTCACGTCATCATCGGCCACCGCCTTGAGGGCGGTATGGACGTCGGCGAGCGGCTTGGTGATGCCACGGATGAAATAGAGGGCAGAACCGATGCCGACCAGGAAGACGATGCCGCAGATCAGCAGCGCATTCCACATGGTTGCGCGAATCTGGACCTCGAGGTCGTCCAGGTAGACGCCGCAGCCGAGAACGATCTGCCAGGGTTCAAAGGCTAGTGAATAGCTGCCCTTCAGGAAAAGCTCGCCGTCGGGATGGCCGGGCTTGCCCCAGTAGTAGACTGTACGGCCGCCGCCCTTGATGCCCTTTTCGACCATTTCCTTGCTGAAATGTGTGCCGTTCTTGTCGACCTGGCCGGACATGTCCTTGCCGACATTGGCCGGGTTCGGATGAATGCGCATAATGGCGCTGTAGTCAAAGCCGAAGAGATAGCCCGACGGCTGGAAGCTGACATGCGAGAGGATCTTGAAGGCCTCGGCCTGGGCGGCCTCATGCGTCATCTCACCGGATTTTTCGCGCTGATAATATTGATTCAGCACCGAAATACCGGACTCGACCTGCGTGCGGAGCATGTCGAAACGGTCGTCATAGATGGAGTCTGCCTGCGACCGGATCTGGAAATAGGTCGCCACGGCAAAAGCGGCCATAAGCACGCCCAGAAGCGCGAAGAGTTGATGGGCGATCTTGAGATTCTTCATAATGCCTCGCAACAGGGTACGGTGAATACCGGCGCGGTATTCTACCGCCTGTGCGATCGCCTGGGAGACCCCCAATACGCTTGCCGCTGCTCGAAATGACATGCTGCTGTCCGGTGCAAGCAAAGTCGCGCTTTATGTCTAAGAAAGTTTTAATCAAACCGCGCGATCAGAATTTAAGCGGATTTAATCAAGCGCTTAGTTGCATCGCAATAAATAATACTAACTGGCTTTCAAGTTTATCCAGAATTGGCGGCAAAGTTTTATGCTTTGCTATACAAAACGAATGCGCCCCTGCTTCTCTTCAGGGGCGCATTGGTCCGCCTCGCGGCAGACCCCGTCGACCGAAACTTTGGCCGGGCGGGGCAGGGAACAGGGTCGAACGGCTATTGTTACTGGCGAAGTTCAAAGCCGGAGACATCGAGCGGCACGGGTGCCTTCGTCTTGGCGGATTCGGGCAGGGCAGCCGTTTTTGCTGTGAGGTCGATGCCGTCGTTCGAAATGCCGGCAGCTTGGAGAGCCTCGGGCGTCGGCTTGGAGATGAAGACGACCGGCGAGCCGCCCATCCAGGCTTCGGTGCGCACCACCTTCTTCTGGCCATCGATATCGCGCACGACGATGGACTGTGTGCCCGGCGTCAGGTCCGGCACCACATAATCCTTTTTGACCGTTTGCGGCTTAAGCGCCGGGCAATCCGTGCAAACCTGCTGGATGATGCTGTCGCCGTCAGTTTCCGTCTTGCTGTCGATGGGCTGGATCGACGACGCCATGGCCGAGCCGGCGGCCAGCACAGATGCCAAAGTCAGGAACAAGAGACGCATAAAAAACCACTCCGTCTTACATGATGGAGAGATTAGTGTTCCTTTGTTTCCATCCCGTCAGAAGATTTGCTAAAAGTTTAGCGGAACCGCAGAAATCGGGACAGACGAGCGGTTTTTACTTCAAATCTTTTCGCGTCCGATTGCGCGCCAGCCGATATCGGTGCGGTTAAAGCCATTCGGCCATTGCACCTCGGCAGCAAGGGCATAGGCACGCTTTTGCGCCTCGCCGACGGTCTTGCCGGTCGCGGTGACATTCAGCACCCGCCCGCCGGTCGCGACCAGCGCGCCATCCTGCAGCGCTGTGCCGGCATGAAACACCTTGGCGCCGTCGCTGTCGGCGGGCAGGGCTGATATCGGCGTATTCTTTGCATAGGAGCCGGGATAGCCTTTCGAGGCCATGACCACAGTCAGCGCCACGTCGTCGCTCCACTCGGCACTGACCTGATCCAGCGTGCCGTTGGTGCAGGCAAGAAGCAGCGGCAGCAGGTCGCTCTTCAGCCGCATCATCAGCACCTGGCATTCCGGATCACCGAAGCGGACATTGTATTCGATCAATTCCGGTCCCTTGGCGGTGATCATCAGCCCGGCGAAGAAGACGCCCGAGAAGGGATGGCCGCTTTCCGCCATGCCGCGGATTGTTGGCTCGATGATTTCCTTCATCGTGCGCTCGACCATCTCTGTGGTCATGACCGGAGCTGGGGAATAAGCGCCCATGCCGCCGGTGTTCGGGCCGGTATCGCCGTCGCCGACGCGCTTGTGGTCCTGGGCGGTGGCGAGAGGCAGCGCATGCTTGCCGTCGCAAAGGCAGAAGAAGCTCGCCTCTTCGCCATCGAGATAGGCTTCGATCACGACTTCGGCGCCGGCCGCGCCAAATGCACCTTCGAAGCAATCATCGACAGCGGCGAGTGCCTCCTCGACCGTCATGGCGACGGTAACACCCTTACCGGCGGCAAGCCCATCGGCCTTGACGACGATCGGGGCGCCCTGCGCGCGAATATAGGCTTTCGCTTTCGGCGCATTGTTGAAACGCTGATAGGCGCCGGTCGGGATATCGTAGCGAGCGCAGATATCCTTGGTGAACCCTTTGGAGCCTTCCAACTGCGCGGCTGCAGCCGATGGCCCGAACACGGCGATGCCCTCGGCGCGCAAGCGATCGGCGAGCCCGGCGACCAGCGGCGCTTCCGGGCCGACGACGACGAAGTCGATGGCCTTTTCTTTGCAGAAGACAACGATCGCGCCGTGGTCTTCGATATCGATGGCGGCAAGCGTCGCATGTTCGGCAATGCCGGGATTGCCGGGCGCGGCGTAGAATTCCGTCATCAGCGGCGATTGCGCCAGCTTCCAGGCCAGCGCATGCTCGCGTCCGCCCGATCCGATCAACAGAACTTTCATGGCTTGCCCTTCTGTAGAGTGGTCAGCGTTTCACGGAATCGCTTTCCCGCTCTATCCATTTGTTTTCCGCATTCCGGACGAAAAACCGCTTCACACTTTTCCTGGAACTGCTCTTAGGTCCACTTGCGCGGTTAAGGGCCGTTGGACCAAAGGTCAAGCGGCAAATCCTGTGGAGGCCCAGGCTACAACATTGCCACGCCTTTTTGTGGCACTATGGTCCCCGCACTTCTATCAAGTTCAGAGAATCATATGGCCGCCGATATTCGCTCCCTTGCCGCAACCATCGCCACTGAGATCAATTCGCGTGCGGATCAGGCCAAGGCCGCGATCGAGCTTCTCGACGAAGGCGCGACGGTGCCATTCATCGCCCGCTACCGCAAGGAAGTGACCGGCGGTCTCGACGACGGTCAGTTGCGCACGCTGGCGGAGCGCCTCGTCTATCTGCGCGAGCTGGAGGCCCGCCGTGCGGCGATCGTCGAGTCGATTACCGGCCAGGGCAAGATGACCGACGAGCTGATGCGCAAGATCGCCGTGGTCGCCACCAAGGCAGAGCTGGAAGATCTTTATCTGCCCTACAAGCCGAAGCGTCGCACCCGCGCCGAAATCGCCAGGGAGCGCGGCCTCGGCCCGCTTGCCGATACCATCCTTGCCGATCGCTCCAAGGAGCCGGCCGTCCTTGCCGAGGGTTTCATCACCGCCGACGTGCCCGATGTGAAGACGGCGCTCGAAGGCGCGCGCGATATCATCGCCGAAGGCATTGCCGAAAATGCCGATCTGCTCGGCAAGCTGCGCACCTATATGAAAACGAATGCGGTGCTGAAGGCCAGGGTCGTCGACGGCAAGCAGGAGGCGGGCGCGAAATTCGCCGACTATTTCGAACATCAGGAGCGCTGGGCAACCGCTCCCGGCCATCGCGCGCTTGCCATGCTGCGCGGCTGGAATGAGGAAGTGCTGACCCTGACCATCGAGGTCGACGTCGATGCCGTCTCGCCGAACAAGCCGGTCGAGCGGATGATTGTGTCGGCTTACGAGATCGGCACGAGCAAACCCGGTGACCGCTGGTTGATGGATGTCGCGAGTTGGACCTGGCGGGTCAAGCTTTCCATGTCGCTGTCGCTCGACCTGATGCGAGAGCTGCGCGAACGCGCCGAAGAGGAGGCCATCCACGTCTTCGCCCGCAATCTGAAGGATCTTTTGCTCGCGGCACCGGCGGGATCGCGCGCGACCATGGGTCTCGATCCGGGCATCCGCACCGGCGTCAAGGTTGCCGTAGTCGACGGCACGGGCAAGTTGCTGGAGACGACGACGGTCTATCCCTTCCCGCCGAAAAACGACGTGCGCGGCACGCAGGCGACGTTGGCTGCACTCGTACGCAAGCACAAGGTCGAGCTGATTTCCATCGGCAACGGCACGGGCAGCCGCGAGACGGAGAAACTGGTGGCCGATATGCTCGCCGACCTGCCGGCACCGAAACCGACTAAGGTGATTGTTTCGGAGGCAGGCGCATCCGTCTATTCCGCCTCGGAAACGGCCGCGCTGGAATTCCCTGGTCTCGACGTGTCGCTGCGCGGCGCCGTCTCCATTGCCCGTCGCCTGCAGGATCCGCTGGCGGAACTCGTGAAGATCGAGCCGAAGTCGATCGGCGTCGGCCAGTATCAGCACGATGTCGATCAGCAGAAGCTGTCACGCTCGCTCGATGCGGTCGTGGAAGATGCGGTGAACGCGGTCGGTGTCGATCTCAACACGGCATCGGCGCCGCTGCTTGCGCGCGTCTCCGGTCTCGGCCCGTCGATTGCCGACGCGATCGTTAAGCATCGCGACGGGGAGGGACGCTTCGAGACCCGCCGCGACCTCCTGAAGGTCGCGCGCCTCGGCCAGCGCACCTTCGAACAATGTGCCGGCTTCCTGCGCATTCCCGATGGCAAGGAGCCGCTCGACGCCTCATCGGTGCATCCGGAAGCCTATGGCGTGGCCAAGCGGATCGTGGCCGCCTGCGGCCGTGATCTGCGCAGCCTGATGGGTGATGCCGCCGTGCTGAAGGCGGTCGATCCGCGCCAGTTCATCGACGAAAAATTCGGCCTGCCGACAGTGCGCGACATCCTTGCCGAACTCGAAAAACCCGGCCGCGATCCGCGCCCGAGCTTCAAGACCGCGACCTTTGCCGAAGGGGTTAACGAGATCGGCGATCTCAAGCCCGGCATGCTGCTGGAGGGCACGGTGACCAACGTCGCTGCCTTCGGCGCCTTCGTCGATATCGGCGTCCACCAAGACGGCCTTGTCCACGTCTCGCAGCTCGCCGACCGCTTCGTGAAGGACCCGCATGAAGTGGTCAAGGCCGGCGACGTCGTGAAAGTGAAAGTTGTGGAGGTAGACGTCAAACGCAAACGAATCGGCCTCTCCATGCGCAAGGATGTCAGCGCCGTGGCAGCAACGCCTGGGCAGCAGTCACGCGAAAAAAATAGCGGGCACAACGCAGGCGGTAGGCGTGACAGTGGTCCGAAACCGGAGCAGCAGGGCAGCTTCGGCGCCGCTCTGGCGGACGCGCTCAAACGAAAATAAGGACTTAGCGAGACTCAGTGCAAGAATGTCACACTCTGGCAGAGTTGTTGCCGGAGCGCTAACGAGTGCGAAAAGGTGCGCTTGCCACATTGATGTGACGCGTTAAAGTCAGCGCTAATGTCATGTCATCATAGGCGAGGCGTCCATGGCGTCGGCACTCTTCTCGATTGTCAAAAAAATCGTCCGTAAAGGCTCTCTGAAACTTACACTCGCGTCCGGCGAGACGCATATGATCGGCGATGGGTCCGGCGAAATGGTTGCCGTCCGCGTCGCCGACCAACAGGCGGAGGACGCGGTTGCGCGCGATCCGACCCTGAAGCTCGGTGAAATGTACATGGAGGGGCGCTTCATTCTGGAGCACGGGGATATCTATGAATTCCTCTCGCTCGTGAAGCAGAATACCACCAACGAGATTTTTGACCTGCGCATGGCGGCGCTCCTGATCGGCCGCATTGCCTGGCAGCAGATCAAGAGCCGCTCGCCGATCAACCGCAACAGATACAATGTTGCGCATCACTATGACCTGTCGGCCAAGCTGTTCGATCTCTTCCTTGATGATGACTGGCAGTATTCCTGCGCCTATTTCGTGCCGCCTGGCATCAGTCTGGACGAAGCGCAACTGGCCAAGAAGCGCCATATCGCCGCCAAGCTGCTGGTCGAGCCAGGTCAGCGCGTTCTTGAGATCGGCTCCGGTTGGGGCGGCATGGGCATGTATCTTGCCGAAGCCAATCCCGGCCTCGATTTCACCGGCATCACGCTCAGCGAAGAGCAGCTCAAAGTTTCGCGCGGCCGCGCCGCCAAGCGTGGGCTGTCCGACCGCATGCGCTTCGAGCTTCAGGACTACCGCTATCTGACAGGCAGGAAGTTCGACCGCATCGTCTCGGTCGGCATGTTCGAGCATGTCGGCATCGGCGACTATGGCAAGTTCTTCCGCAAGGTCCACGAATTGCTCGACGACAACGGCGTCATGGTGCTGCACTCCATCGCCCGTCCGAAGCCGAGCTTCGCCACGAACGCCTTCATCGAGAAGTACATTTTCCCTGGCGGCTACATTCCCTCTGTTGGAGAGGCAACGGCGCCGCTGGAAAAGGCCGGGCTTATGGTCAAGGATGTCGAAGTCCTGCCGATGCATTATGCCCATACGCTGCGGCACTGGCGCAATCGTTTCGTGGCGCGCAAGGCGGAGGCTGTCGCGCTCTACGACGAGAAGTTCTTCCGCATGTGGGAATTCTATCTGGCCGGCTCGGAAATGGGCTTCCGCTGGGATGAACTCTTCATCATGCAGCTCCAGATTACCAAGAACCAGTTCGCTGTTCCCGACAACCGCAATTACATCGCCGAGCGGGAAGCGAAACTCAGACTATTCGAGGCGACCAGAGCGCCGCTGGAAAAGGTGACGTTCTAAAGCGACCGCTGCTGTTTGAGATTGCGCCGAGCCATGAGTTTCCGTAACCCGGCGCATTCATTTCGGCCCTGCCGGGCATGTATTACTTGACCACTTGAACGGTCAGATTCTCGTCATTGACTTTATTGGCATACAACACGGTCATGCGCAGGCCGAATTGATCCGTGCCGGTGAAGCCGGGATCGGACGTGTAATAGACCGTCGTTCCCTCAACCGGTTTGCCGCTGCAGATATAAGCATCGCTGTCCTTGTCGTATTTCACGCGAACCGGGCCATGTTCGAAAGTGACCTTGCCGTGGCTGGGTTGCTTAATGATCCCCGTATAGGGATAGGAGTTGAACGTGCAGTCTCGCTTCACGGAAGCGGCCATGCCAAGAGCGGTCTTTTTGCCGGAGATCACTCTGTGGGAGTATTGGTTTTGTTTGGCGCCATCAAGCGGCGTGCCAACGCAGCCTGAAAGCGTCATGCCGATACCGATAAATGCGCTGAGAGAAATCAAAGAGATAGTATTCATTCCGGTCTATTCCTGAATAATGCCTTAGGTAATACCCATGATTGAGTATCCTATGCCGGAATTAAATCACCGCGACACATCGGCGCAGGCTAGAATCCGAAGAAATCGCCCTTAAAGTTTCGCCGTTATTCCCCGAATTCAGGCGCGTTTGGTTAAGAGAGCGGTAACGTGATCGGGATAATTTGCGGCCACTCTGAGGGTGTGTATGGCCTTTTGTATTGCGTATTATGGAGTTGCGTTGTGTTTGCGAAATCGCGTCTATTTTTCACCCTCGGCCTGTTTTCCGCCTCGGCGGGCGCCGCTTTCGCCGGAGACGGCCAGCATTTCTGGTCGGGTGATTGGTATCTAAGCGTCGGTGCAGCCGGTTTCACGGCGCCGAAATTCGAAGGTAGCAAACACAACAAGCTGCAATGGTCGCCGTTGATCTCGGTTGGCAAACAGGGCCCAGGCCCGCGTTTTTCCTCCCGCAACGACAATCCCTCTTTTGCGTTCATCGACAATGACGGTATCCGGGCCGGTATCGTCGGCAAATTTGTGCCGAGCCGAGATTCCAGCGATGGTCACGAACTGAAGGGCCTGAAGAAGGTCAAGTGGGGCGCGGAAGCCGGCGGTTTCGTCGAAGCCTATCCGACCGATTGGCTGCGTGCCCGCGTCGAAGTCCGCCAGGGTATTCGCGCCCATAGCGGCGTTGTCGCCGATGCCGCTGTCGACGCCTTCACCGATATCACGCCGGAACTGCGCCTTTCCGGCGGCCCGCGCATGACGCTCGCTTCCCCCGATTATTTCGACACCTATTACGGCGTTAACGCCAAGGAGTCGGCGGCATCCGGCCTCAGCCGCTACAATCCGGGCGGCGGTATAAAGTCCGTCGGCGCTGGCGGCGCGCTGACCTGGAAGGCGACGCAGAACTGGACCACGAGCGCCTTTGTCGAATACAGCCGCCTGACCGGCCCGGCAGCCGACAGCAGCCTCGTGCGCGAGCGCGGCGACCGCAACCAGTTGCTGGTGGGCGTTTCCGCCAGCTACAAGTTCAACTTCACGATGAACTGAAAAGAGCGGGGCTTCAGCCCCGCCGCTTGACCGCAGGCGCTGGATATCACTACTAGTCGTCTATGCAAAAGACAGGCGACATCAATGGGCGCGTCGCAGACGCGTCCTCCGGCAACTGGGTTTACCGCGTCCTGCCCCCGGCGCTTTGGCCTTACGCGCAGCTCGCGCGCTGGGATCGGCCGATCGGCTGGGAGCTTTTGATGTGGCCGTGCTTCTGGTCGGCCACGTTGGCGGCCAATGCCGCCCTGGCGGCGGGCAAGGCCTCGCCCGGCTTTTTGCTGATCTACCACCTCTTTCTCTATTTCGTCGGCGCCGTTGCCATGCGCGGCGCCGGCTGCGCCTATAATGATCTGGTCGATCATGAGATCGACATGGAAGTGGCCCGCACGCGCTCACGCCCGCTGCCCTCCGGCCGCGTCACGCGCTGGCAGGCGAAGGTTTTCATAGCGCTGCAGGCGCTGGTCGGCCTTTTGGTCCTGCTGCAGTTCAATTGGTTCAGCGTCGTTCTCGGCGTGTTGTCGCTCGCCATCGTCGCGCTCTATCCCTTTGCCAAGCGCTTTACCGATTGGCCGCAGTTTTTCCTGGGGCTGGCTTTCTCCTGGGGTGCGCTGATGGGATGGGCCGGACTGTTCGGCAGCCTGTCGCTCGCCCCCATCGTACTTTATGCCGCCGCCATCCTGTGGACGATCGGTTATGACACGATCTATGCCCATCAGGACAAGGAGGATGACGAGCTGATCGGCGTGCGCTCCACCGCCCGGCTCTTCGGCGACAAGACGCGCCTCTGGCTGGTTGGCCTCTACGGTACGGCGCTGCTGCTGCTGCTGTTGTCCTTTGCACTGGCGGGAGCAGGGTGGCTCTCCTATATCGGCCTTCTCGTCGCCGGCGGCATGTTCGCCTATCAGATTGCCGTGCTCGACATCAACGATGGGCAACAATGCCTGATCCTGTTCAGATCCAACGGCAAGGTCGGCCTCATCATCTTCGCCGGCCTCTTCCTGTCGTTTCTATTTCTCGTTCCGTGATGTGAAAGACGGCCGCGTTACGGTTTTGCTATAAGCGGTGGGTGCTCAGCATGGGATATAGCATCCGATTGGCTCAGGAAGCGGATGTGGAGGCCATCAGCGCAGTGGTCTTGTCCGCTCTTCGCGAAACCAATGCGAAGGATTATTCGCAGGACATAATCTCCCGCGTCGCACAGAATTTCACTCCCGCCGCGGTGCGAAAGCTCTTGGCAAGCCGGATTGTTTGCGTGGCGACGAACGGCGAAAATGTCGTAGGCACTGCCAGTCTCGACGGCGCGGTAATCCGCACCGTGTTCGTATCCCCATCGATGCAGGGACAGGGAGTGGGAACCCAACTGATGGCCGAAATAGAGTTGATAGCGCGTGGTAAGGGTATCACGACCCTTGCCGTGCCGTCGTCCGTCACGGCGCAGGCTTTCTATGCGAAGTTGGGCTATCAGGCCGTGAGGGATAACTTCCACGGGGATGAACGGACGATCATTATGGAGCGTTCGCTGGAGCAATAGCCATATCGGCCGCATGGCTGAATGCCTGCGGCCGATCATGGGCAATATGCTGCGATTTTGATCTCGGGTATTTTAACTCCGCGCGATGATCTCGCGGCCTTCGATCTTCATCTTAACGCCGAGCTTGCCGGTCGTGCGGCGCACGAGGAAGCGCGGGCGGCGATTGGCGAAATAGGCGTGACGGCGACGGGGCTGGAGGTCACGGGTGGCGACGCCGCCCAGATGCTCTTCCAGCGGACGGGCAACGCCATCGGCTTCGATCATCATCATCGGAATGCGGAAGGCTTCCGACCATGAGCGCCAGTCGGCGGCGATATCGCTCAAATCATGGGCGACGAGGAGGGGGATGCAGAGATCCGGGTCCTCATGATGCAATTCCAGTGTCACAGTGACTTCGCCGTCGCCATGGTCGATGGCACGGGCGGCGACGCCCTTGAAGGCACGCTTTGGTAATGCGACCGACAGCGGCAGACCGCTGGACGGCAATATCTTGCGCAGCACTGCGCCACGCTCGTCGATCGTGATGGTGACATCACCCGCGGTACCGCGCATGGCATAGCTGACCTGTTGCGGAAAGCGCGTCGGATCAAGCCGCAGTGTGGTTCCAGCCCAGTCGGGCTTCAGGACGGTATTAGTCATCTAAATCTCTACCCTTGCTTTACCTGAGAGCCGGTTTTCCGGTCTTCTTACGGAGAACCTCATGTCCTCTCGTTGGGTGCAGATTAGGCGGCCCCCCTTCCAGACAGCTTAAAAATCGCGGTTAAGAAAACTTTGCGTCCTCAAATGGTTAGCAAAATCGAATGTGGCAGGGTTTCTATTAGATGAATGCTTGGCTGGCCGTCCGTGTCCCGATCTGACGCAGGCGGTAGAGGAAGTATTGTAAGTCTCAGGTAAGGTTTACCTGCGATATTGCCGATAGATTCGCCTGCATATATTAGAGACTTATTGGGGTTCACGCTGATGATATCCACCTATCTTGGCTATTCGATCGCGACCCGGAGCATGGCGACGACGCTCAAACAGGTGGCAACGCAGCCTGAGAACAAGCGCGAGATCGATTATTACAACGCCAATATTGGCAAGGTCACCAGCGTCGACGACTTCATGAACGACTATCAGCTCTATAGCTACGCTATGGAAGCCTACGGTCTTTCGGACATGACCTATGCCAAGGCCTTTATGAAACAGGTGCTGACCAGCGACCTCAGCGACTCCAGCAGTTTCGCAAACAAGCTGACGGATTCGCGCTACAAGGAATTCGCAGCGGCGTTCAATTTCGGCACGAGCAGCTCCTCTTCGGCGCAATCCAGTGAACAGGAAGACGATCTGGTCGGCCTTTACAAGCAGTCGTTTACGACTGAGGAGACCAACGCCGAGACTGAAACAAGTTATTACAGCCAGCATATCAGCGACGTTAAGACCGTGGATGATCTCCTGGGTAACACGCGCTTGAGAAACTATGTGCTGCAGGCCTATGGCATCGATCCGACGAATGTGTCGAACACATTCCTGAAGCAGATGCTGACGAGCGACCTCAGCGATTCCAGCAGCTTCGTAAATCAGAACGGCAGCGCCGCCGACAAGGCGATCGTCGCCGAGTTCAATTTCAATGCCGATGGAAGCGTGAAGACGACGACCGCGGACGCCGACACGACCTACTATCAGAGCCAGATCAGCTCGATCACCTCCGTCGATGAGCTTACCTCTAATCCCAAGCTGTTCGACTATGTCAAAACGGCCTTCGATATCCCGTCCTACATCACCGCAGCCCAATTCAATGCCTCGGCCGAGGATGCGAGCGTTGCAAAGTCCAACGGGCTGACCAGTGTGCTGGCGCAGTTCAATTTCCAGTCCGACGGCACGGTCGCTAGCGGCGAGCAGGCGCAGACCGCCACCCAGCTCAGCACGACGACGTCAGCCTATGCGACGAATTATCCGGGCGGCCCGCAGACACTCGGTCAGACGGCCGACGTCATGAGCGCTTACAATTCCACCGTTCCCTCATTCACGACCGATGTCGGCGCCACGGATAACGATCTTTATTATAAGGACCACATCGGCTCCATCACCTCGATCGACGAACTGACATCGGACACCCGGCTCTTCGATTACGTCAAGACGGCCTATGGGATCGATGCGAGCACCCCCGCCGTCGTATTCAAAAACGCGTTCTCGGACTCCACCACCGCCTCCATTTTCGGCCTGAGTAATGTTGTTGCGGCGTTCAACTTTCAGTCGGATGGCACACTGGCGTCAGGCGACGTGGCGCAGTCACAGGCGGAGATCACCGCCGCATCGACCGCCTATATGAAAAATTACGCGACGTCGCAGTCGTCACTGACCACCGATGCGGTCAGCAACTACAAGACCCGCATCGCCAGTGTGAAGACGATCGACGACTTCTTCAAAACCAACGCCACCGCCGACAGCAACACGTCCAATGACGATCTTCCCGAGATCTACCAAATGGCGCTGCGCGCCTACGGTATCAGCTCGGACGAGATGTCGAAGACGCAGATGAAGAAGATTCTCGAAAGCGATCCCTACGATTCGAAAAGCTATGTCAGCTCGCTCAAGGACACGCGTTTCACCAATCTCGCCAAAGCCTTCAATTTCGATAGTAAAGGCAAGTTGAAGCCGCCCGTTCAGTCTTTGTCCCAGACACAGATCAATAGCTACATCTCCAAATATTCCAGCAGCGTGACTGCAGGGCTGACGGGTGCTCAGGAGACAAAGGCCGCAAGCGATGCAAAGGATGCCGCCACCTATTTTGCGACCAATATCGTCAAGGTCACCAGCGTCACCGATCTTCTGGCCGACAGCAAGCTCACCAATTTCATCCTGACTGCCAATGGCATCGACCCGAAGAGCGTCACCACCGCGACGCTGAAGAAGGCTTTCGCTTCCGATCCGAGCAACTCCAAGAGTTTCATCAACACGGATGATGGCTCTCAGTTCAAGAGCATCGTCGAAGCGTTCAACTTCGATACAGCCGGAAACCTGACTGACTCGAAACTGGGCACTACGCAAAACCAGGGCGCGATCGACCAGACGAACGACCTCTTCCTGCATCAAACCCTCGAGGATCAGCAGGGAGAGAGCAACCCCGGCGTACGCTTGGCTCTCTATTTCCAGCGCAAGGCGCCGGACATTAATTCCATCTACGATATCATGGGCGACACCGCGCTCTATCAGGTCGTCACGACGACCTTCAGCCTGCCGAGTTCGATCTCGTCGATGGATGTCGATCAGCAGGCCAAGGTGTTGGGCAAAGTTATCGATGTCAGCGATCTGAAGGACCCGGACAAGGTCACCAAGCTTCTGCAGCGGTTCTCCGCCATGTACGACATGCAGAACAATACGACCTCGTCGACATCGCCCGCACTGTCGATCTTAACGGGTTCCTCGACCGTCGGCATCAGCGCCGATACGCTGCTGTCGATCGCCCAGCTTTCCAATAAATAGCGAACCGTTTCGAAAAAAATGATGGTTGGTTCGCGCCGCTTCAATGTGCGGCGCGAAGCCGTCGATGCGCCTGTTGCAGTCGTGCCAGCATGAGGCGCCTACAGGCTCCGGAGACGTGGAATAAGCGCATTCGACATCAATCGGAAGGAACTTATTAACCGTCTTTGCCCTATTCGATTTGAGAAGCCAACGGCAATATCAATGACTGGGTTGCAGGTCTCATGCGTCTTTCTCGAACGAACATTTCGAATGCGGCAACGGGCTTCCTGCAGGAGGGAGAGCTCGACCCGGAGCAGGTCGCGGAAGAAGCCCGCCGGGCCGAGCAGATCGCCGCTCGCCGCGCTTTCCTGGAAGAAAAGATCCGCAATGCCCGCGAGGCAAAGCAGCGCGCTGAAGAACAGCGCCGCAAGGAAGAATTGCGGCTCGCCGAAGAGGCACGCCTGCGGATCGCCGCGGCGCCAAAGCCTGTCGTCGAAGCCTTGCAAGCCAGCACGGCGGCAGGCGGCCCCATCATGCCCGTTACGCCGCATGGGATTTCGGCCGAGGAGCTTGCCTCACCCGGCTGGCAAAACGCCTTCCTGATGGGACCGAACGTCCGTTTCACCCGCACGCGCGAAACCGAGATCATCAGCCGGCGCCCGCCTGCGGAACCTGCGCCCGTCCTGGCGCCTGCGGCGGTGAACCACGCCGCCATGCGCGTCGTTGAGCCGCCGGTCATCATCGAATCACATGTCTCGATCGATAATTCACAGACGGAGCAGGCGGCCGATTTCCAACTGCCGCCATGGGAGGACATGCCGTTCGCGGCTGAAACCTACAAGCCTACCGTAATTCAGAAATCTCCGGCGATGGAGCCGGACGCATTGGAGATGACCGTCATCGCTACCGCATTTCATAAAGCTCCAGCGATCGCGCTGGATGCCTCGCCGTCATTGCCGAAAACTGCAGAATCCGTTGCCGCGCCTGTGGTCGAGTCGCGGCTCGTCAATCTCTCCGATTTCGCCTTCTGGGATGCCATGCCCTTCGAAAGCGAATTTCTTGCCGCCGTCAGAGGCAAGCCGGTCCAGCCGGCAGTCGTTCCGGAGATCCAGTCCCGGGTCGAATCGATCATCGCAAAATTCCGCGTCGTCGAATGCCGCCGCCCATCGCCTGCCGTGGCCTCATCACCGGAAACCGGGGTTTCGCCTGCTATAGCGGCCGCTGCCTCCGCCGAGCCTGCTCCGGCTGTCGAGCCTGCCCCTGCCGGCACATTCGTGATGGACGAGCTTGCCGCGCTGGAAGCCTTGGCATTGGCGCCCTTCGCGCCGGCTCCGGTCGAAGCTGCCGCGCCGGCCGTCGTGGAATCAAAGCCGACTGAACCCGCTGCGTTCATCCCGCCCGCATTCGTCACCGCAGTATTCGCCATCGCACCCGAGGCTGTCGCCGAAGCCAAACCGGCCCCGGTCATGGTCGTCGCGCCGATGCCGGTTCGGACATCGGCACCGGCTGCCGCCGCTCCTGTCGTCGAAGCGAAGCCGGTTATTCCCGCTGTCGAAGCCGCCAAGCAGCGCCTGATCGATCCGCCGCCGTCGCAGATTACACCGCGCAGGGCTAACGCCCTGGCTCTTCCGGAGTGGCGGCCGATCGCCCCCAGCGGTGAGGGTGAATATGAACCGCCGCCTCGCGAACTGCTGCAGGAGCCGGTCGCCCGGACCGGCGTGATCATGACGCAGGAAACGCTGGAGCAGAATGCCGGTCTTCTCGAAAGCGTGCTCGAGGACTTCGGCGTCAAGGGCGAGATCATCCATGTTCGTCCCGGCCCGGTCGTGACGCTCTACGAATTCGAGCCGGCTCCTGGCGTTAAATCCTCGCGCGTCATCAATCTCGCCGACGATATCGCCCGTTCCATGTCGGCTCTATCAGCCCGCGTCGCCGTCGTTCCCGGCCGCAACGTCATCGGTATCGAACTGCCGAATGTCACCCGCGAGACCGTCTATTTCCGCGAAATGATCGAATCCGCGGATTTCGAGAAGAGCGGCTATAAGCTGGCGCTCGGCCTCGGCAAGACGATCGGCGGCGAGCCCGTCATCGCCGAACTCGCCAAGATGCCGCATCTGCTCGTTGCCGGCACCACCGGTTCGGGTAAATCGGTCGCTATCAACACCATGATCCTGTCGCTGCTCTATCGCATGACACCAGAGCAGTGCCGCCTGATCATGGTCGATCCGAAGATGCTGGAACTCTCCGTCTATGACGGCATCCCGCATCTGCTCACCCCGGTCGTGACCGATCCCAAGAAGGCCGTCATGGCGCTGAAATGGGCGGTGCGCGAGATGGAGGATCGCTACAAGAAGATGTCGCGCCTCGGCGTCCGCAACATCGACGGCTATAACAGCCGTGTCGCTTTGGCCCGCGAAAAGGGCGAGAGGATCCACCTCATGGTTCAGACCGGCTTCGACAAGGGCACCGGTGCCCCGATCGAAGAACAGCAGGAAATGGACCTGACGCCGATGCCCTACATCGTCGTCATCGTCGACGAAATGGCCGACCTGATGATGGTCGCCGGCAAGGAAATCGAAGGGGCGATCCAGCGTCTGGCGCAGATGGCGCGTGCCGCCGGCATCCACCTGATCATGGCGACCCAGCGTCCGTCCGTCGATGTCATCACCGGCACGATCAAGGCGAACTTCCCGACCCGCATCTCCTTCCAGGTGACGTCGAAGATCGACAGCCGTACCATTCTGGGTGAGCAGGGCGCCGAACAGCTCCTCGGCCAGGGTGACATGCTCCATATGGCGGGCGGCGGGCGCATCTCCCGCGTTCACGGTCCCTTCGTCTCCGACGAGGAAGTCGAGAAGGTCGTCGCACATCTGAAGCTGCAGGGCCGTCCGGAATATCTCGATACGGTCACCGCCGACGAGGATGAAGAAGACGAGGAAGAAGATACGGCTGTCTTCGACAAGGGCGCCATCGCTTCGGAAGACGGCGACGATCTCTACGAACAGGCGATCAAGGTCGTCATGCGCGACAAGAAGTGCTCGACCTCCTACATCCAGCGCCGCCTCGGTATCGGCTATAATAGGGCTGCATCCCTGGTGGAACGCATGGAAAAGGACGGCCTGGTCGGCCCGGCGAACCATGTAGGCAAGCGTGAGATCATCTCGGGCAACCGCAATGGTGGCGGCAATGCGAGCCAGGAAGACTTTGATTGATCCAGTGGGGGGTGGACGCGGGGTTTCGAATATGCCGTGCCTCCGCCACCCCCCTCTGTCACTGTCGTGACATCTCCCCCACAAGTGGGGAGATCGTTGGGAGTGCGCTGACCGCTTTACCATGCCATCATGCTTTGGTCTCCGCGGATGCGATGTTTGTCTGAGGCAAATATATGCCGCGAGTTGCCAATCTCCCCCTTGGGGGAGATGTCACGAAAGTGACAGAGGGGGGTATCAGAGGCTCGGCATACACAGAGCTTTCTGATCTTCAGACGGAAGCCCCTCTTTCTAAACCCGCAAAACCTTCCCCGGATTCATAACCCCCGCCGGATCAAACGCCATCTTGATCCGACGCATCAGGTCCATCTCGATTTCTGGGCGGATCGAGGCCAGTTCGTCGCGCTTCAATTGGCCAATGCCATGTTCAGCGGAGATCGAGCCGCCATGTTGCAGCACCAGCCCGTGCACGATCTCGTTCATCTCGTGCCAACGGCCAATGAACTCCGCTTTGTCCGCTCCGACAGGCTGCGAGATGTTGTAGTGAATATTGCCGTCGCCCATATGGCCAAAGGCGCAGATGCGGGCGCCGGGTATGGCCGCCATCACAGCCGTCTCCGCCTCGTGCATGAATTTCGGGATCTGCGCGACCGGGACGGACACATCGTGCTTGATCGAGCCGCCCTCCGGCTTCTGCGCGTCCGACATGCTCTCGCGCATGTGCCACAGCGCCTTCTGCTGCGCCTCGGAGCTGGCGATGGTCGCGCCCTGAACCAAGCCGGCCTCGTACCCCTGTTCCAGCAGCGTCGTCATCATCCGCTCGGCGGTTTCAGCCGAATCCGATGTGGAAATATCGATCAGCAGATACCAGGGATGCACTGTTTCCAGCGGATCGCGCACGCCGGGAATATTGCGGACGGTGAACTCGACGCCGATGCGCGGCATCAGCTCGAAACCGGTCAGCGCCGGTCCGCAGAGACTGGAAGCATTCTTGAACAACGTCAGCGCGTCCTCGAGGGACTGAATGCCGGCAAAGGCCACCTGATGACCGAGTGGTTGCGGGAAGAGCTTCAGCACCGCGCCGGTGATGACGCCGAGGGTTCCCTCGGCGCCGATGAAGAGGTCGCGCAGATCGTAGCCGGTATTATCCTTCTTCAGCCGCCGGAGGCCGTTCCAGATCTCGCCGGTCGGCAGCACCACTTCGAGGCCGAGGCAGAGCTGGCGCATATTGCCATAGGCGAGGACGGCCGTGCCGCCGGCATTGGTAGAGAGATTGCCAGCGATGCGGCAGGAGCCCTCGGAGCCGAGCGACAGCGGAAACAGGCGGCCATGCTCTTCCGCCGCCTTCTGCACGTCGGCCAGAATGCAGCCGCCATCGACGATCATGGTATTGCCGACCGGATCAATGTCGCGGATGCGGTTCATGCGCTCCAGCGAGAGGATAATGTCGGAGCCGCCTTCGCGCGGCGTCTGGCCACCGACAAGGCCGGTATTGCCGGTCTGCGGCACGATCGCTGTGCCGGTCTCGCTGGCAAGCTTCAGGATGGCCGAAACCTCTTCCACCGAGCCGGGCTTCACGAGCAGCGGCGATGCGCCATGATAGAGCCCGCGATTTTCGATGAGGTGCGGCGCGATGTCAGCCTCCTCCCGCAACGCATGCTTTTCGCCGACGATCGCGGTAAAGCGATCCAGAAGGGCGGGGGAGGGGGCGGAGCTGCTCATAGCGTGTCCTTTGCCGATTTGTCTTTGACCGGATTTACTCTCTGGGCGCGGCTGCGCGGCGCAGCCGGTCGTTGATGGCCTCGCCGAGGCCTTCGTCGGGAATGCTGGAAAAGGCGATCGTTGCCGCGCCGCTGCCATCGGCGCGTTTCATGAAGTCGAACAGATTGGCGGCGGCTTCCGAGAGATCGCCGGACGGGCTGAGATCAAGCACCATGGCCGCGTTCTCCACCCCGGCAATGTCCGGCCGGCCGAAACGGATCAGCGCCTCGCCCGGCAAAATAGTCGTCGCATCCAGCCGCACAGCGGCGCCCGGCGCATAATGAGAGGCAAGCATACCCGGGGCCTCAATGGCAGGCGAAGCGCCGTTCTTTCGCCGGAGCGGCTGACCCGCGACTCGCTCGATCTCTTCCGCCGCCAGGCCGCCGGGTCTCAGTAGGCGCATCTCTCCGTCCTCGACCTTGACGATGGTCGATTCGACGCCGACGATCGAAGCGCCGGCATCGAGGATCAGGGAAATCCGCTCGCCGAGATCGTCGTGAACATGATCGGCGCTGGTGGCGCTGATCTTGCCGGACGTATTGGCGCTGGGAGCGGCAAGCGGCCGGCCGAAGGCGCGGATCAGATCGCCAGCAAAACCCTGCGGCACGCGGATGCCGATGGTATCGAGCCCCGCCGTTGCCAGCGGATGGATATCGCTTTCCGGCCGCAGCGGCAACACCAGGGTCAGTGGACCGGGCCAGAAGGCCTCCGCAAGCTTCCGCGAGATCGGGTCGAAGATCGCATATCGTTCCGCCATGGCGAGATCGCTCATGTGGCAGATCAGCGGATTGAAGCGCGGCCGCCCCTTCGTCTCGTAGATGCGAGTGATGGCGGCGGGATTGGTGGCATCGGCGGCAAGCCCATAGACCGTCTCGGTCGGCAACCCGATCGGCAGCCCCTCGGCGAGCGTTGCCGACGCCACCGCTATTGCTGTTTCAGGGTGTTGGAGAATGTCTATGTGTCGCGCCATGGCCTGACCGGTTGCAATTCAGGCCGTTCTTATGCTTTTCAAGTTTGGGGATCAATGATCAAAGCTGGCGAATGATGTCGCGGAGCTGTTCGTTTCGCGCGCCAAGCAGCAGTACATTGCGAACGGCGATCTGCGGATCATGCGTGTGGAAGAGTACGCCGTTGCCTCGGATCTCGCGATTGATCGTCAGTTTCTTTTCCGGCGATTCCTGATCCGGGTGGACGGCGACGGCAAAATACATCCGTGAATATTTCAGGCTGATATTCTCGAAGAAATTGTCGTTTTGGCCGATGCGGGCAAAGAAGTTGGCGATGTAGAAGGCCCAGCTCACCTCTTCATACTGCGCGAATTGGGTTCGCGCCGCGGTGACATGGCAATAGCCGAGATGCGGCGTGTCCTTCAGTGTGTGATGGAAGATGAGCTTCGGAAAACGAATCGATTGGTGAAAGCTGTTCAGCCGGTCATGGGTCTTTTCGCCGGCATTCCGCAGCTTATTCGCCGTGCGCTCGGCCACTTCCTCATAACTGAGATAGCGCCGTTCTTCGGCCAGCCAATGCGCCCTGTCGCGGGTGATGCGGCCGGTGCGCAGGAATTCGCTATGCGCGGCTGCCGGCAATTCCGGTTCCGGCTCTGCGGGCTTCTTGGCGTCGAAATATCTGAGCTTGGCCATGCGGCACTCACGTCTGGGTATGGATACAAGTTGATAGATCGCCTAGCTTGAGCCGGGCTTAAGCGCGCCCAGCGCTCACGGTTTGAGGAGGATCAGAACCATACCGGGTATCACCGATCTCAAACTGCTGATTTCCAGCATGGAACCGAATCTCATCGAAGGCGAATTCGTTTTTTGCAGCCTGCCGCCTTCAGCGCTGTCAGACTACGCCCATTTGAAGCCGATCGGGATGTTTCAGGAAAAGGAAGGGATGACGCTGATCCTTCCGATCGACGCCGCCCGGCAGGCGAAGCTTCCTGCTGAACCCGCGATGCGAATGATCAGCCTCGACGTCCACTCCTTGCTGGAAGCGGTCGGCCTGACAGCCGCCTTCGCCACGGCGCTCGGAAACGAGGACATCAGCGCCAATGTCATTGCGGCCTATTATCATGACCATATCTTCGTGCCGTCCGCCGATGCCGAGCGTGCCGTGGCGGCATTGAAGGCGCTCTCCAACCGCTCTAAAAATCCTGATAATTCAACTCGTTGATCTCGACCGGCTTCGGCTGGGTGGTCGCTGCGGTGACGATGGGATCGACCATCAGCGAGACGAGCGTCTGCAGCGGTGCGGTACAGCTCGGTCCCTTGGCTATGATCATGGGGGCCGGCTCCGGTTTGGCGGGCAGCAGATCGCCCTGTGGCCATATCTTGGCGAGCTGCACCTTCGTCATCTGAACGACGTTGACATCGATATCGGTAAGTGTCCCCGGCACCCGGTAAGGACAGGTCTTCTCCGAGCAATTGTCGGATGAGGAGAATTGCCAGAGCGCATAATTGTCCCAATTGCCGAGCGGAAAGGTGCCTGTCACATCCGGCTTGTAGCGGGCATACCAGAGCGGCAACCGCGACAGGATCGGATAGTCCTCTCGATGATCGGCGATATACCGGGCGGTGTTGTGATTGGTGTAGAGGATGGGATAGCGGCCGGTTCTGACCTTGATGTGACCGACGAAGACCTGTGCGTCATCCAGAGACATGAATTGGGTCGTGTCCATGCCGTCGATATCGAGCACCATCAACTCGTCCGGTTTTGGATCGGCATAATCCAGAAAATGATTGGCCTGGTCGACGGGGTTGCCGGGCCGTCCAAGGTGGTAGGCGCCCCAGAGCAGGCCGTTCGTCTTCGCCAGCATCCGGCGCGTCTGAAATAGCTCGCGGCTAACAGCATATTTACGCCACATCGTCTTGCAGTGCGCAAAGGTGTCGCCGGCATGATCGCCCGTGCAGCTAAAGCTTTCTGGCAGGCCGTCGGAAGCCTTCGAGATGAAGGCGGCGATGCGCTTGTCCTGCAAAAGCTGATCCCAATCGATGGTGTTCAGCTCGTAGGCATCGACGATGAGGGCGTTCTGGGGATCGTTCCAGGGCTGGTTTTCAGCGGCCGCGAGGCGGGAAGCCGGTCCCAGCAGCGCCAGAACCATCAGGAAACTGCAAATCAGAGGGTGAGTCTGCCGGTATCCCTTCATGAAATAATGGTAAGGATTGCTGGTTAATCCTTGGTTAAGAATGAAATCGTTATAGATTGACCTCCGTGGGGTCCGCGCATAGCCCTTAAATTGGTCGTGATTTAAGGAAGAACTATGCGCCACCGCTGCGTCTTGGCGCGTCCTTATTGGAGGCGCCGCGCGGCAGGTAACTCGAACCCTGTCTTGGGGAACCTTCCCCAATACGGAACGTTATTTGCTGAGCACAAAATAAGCCAGGAATGGAGATGTAAATGCTTGGTTTCCGTGCAAGAATTGCGACCATTGCTGTTTCGGCCGCGGTGGCTCTGACGAGCTTCACCCCGTCCTTCGCAATGCAGATGCCTGCCGCGCCCGCTGCGGCGGCAGACAAGGCCGCCCCAACAGACGTTCAGCAGGTTCAGTGGCGCCGTTATGGCGGTTATCATGGCGGGTACTATCCGTATTATCGCCGTGGCTGGTATGGCGGCTATCGCGGTTATCCCGGCTATCGTTATGGCTATCGCTATTACGATGGCTATTGGTACCCGTTGGCAGCCTTTGGCGCCGGAGCCATCATCGGCGGCGCGATTGCCAGCCAGCCTCGTTATGTTGCCCCGGCTGGAGACATCAACCCGCGCCATGTCGAATGGTGCGAGGCGCGCTACCGCTCCTACCGGGCTTACGACAATACGTTCCAGCCCAATCGCGGCCCCCGGCAGCAGTGCTATTCGCCCTACTTCTGAGCAAGAGATTTGGTCCATCCATAAAAAACCGCCCGGTCATTCGCCGGGCGGTTTTTTATGAATGGATATGATGCCGTCAGAGAATGTTGACCCGCTTAAGCAGCCACCAGGATAACACCATCGATGCGATGATAAGGCCGACGGCATATTCCGTGCCGCCGCCGCCGGTTGAAAATGGCAAATTTGACGTGTTCATACCGAAAAAGCCGGTGACCAGCGTTGGCGGCAGCAGGAAAGCCGTCATGATCGATAGAATGTAGAGATGGCGGTTGATCTCGGAGGAAAGCTTCGAGTCGATTTCTTCGTGCAGCAGTCTGGCGCGCTCCTGCAGCGCGTAAACATCGTGATCAACCGCCTCCAGGCGGCCGGTCAAGCGGCCGGCGACATCCTCGAAGCCGAGCGGCATCTCTTCGTCATCGGATGCTGCAGCGCGCCGCATCAGTGACAAAACGGTGCGTAGATGCCGGTGCAGGCGCACGATCGTCCGGCGGATGGGCGCGAGCCGCCGGCGTTCGTCCCGCGGGGCGTTCTCGTAGACGAAATCCTCGATGAGGTTGAGCTCCTCGGTCATTTCCATGACCAGCGAGATCAGGCTGCGCTGGAACTCGATGACCAGCAGTTCGAAGATATCCAGCGGCCCCGTGAATTTGGCGGCGTTTTTTTCGATCAGCATGCGCGCCCGCTCGACGCTGCGCAGCGGCTGCAGCCGGGTGGTGATGAGCATGCGGTCGGTGAGCACGAAATGCAGCCAGCCGATGTCGCGCGTGTCCTGATCGAACTCTCGCTGAAAATCCACCAGCGTGCCATAGAGCATCTGCTCGTCGACGGTGAGGGTCGCATGCGTCTCATGCGTGGTGAGCGCCATGCGGGCAGCTTCGTTCAGACCTGGCGCATCCTCCAAAAGGGCGGGCACGCGGGCATCGACAAGACTAAGATGCAGCCACAGGAAACCGTCCTCGGCAAACAGCGCGGCGCGTTCGGTATCTTCGGACAGCCGCTCCGGCTTACTCGCGCCGGGACGCAGGCGATAAGCCCAGACGAGGCCGGGTATCGTGGTGGCTGACGTGATCGTGTTCATGGCCGGGTTGTTCGTATCCATAAGGCAATTGCCATAGTCATTGTTCATGACAGTTGTTTATGCAAGTCCCGGCTGCGATTATAGAGAGGCGGATATGCCGCAATTTTGCTTTCAAACGAAACCTCAAAATTGACGTTTACGTAAAAATCAATTAGCTATAAACGTCATGTGGCCAATAGCCTGGGTGAGGTAGACTGTTGGCATCGTCATTGCGGAGGAAGATACCATGTACAAGGCGCCGGTCGAGGAAATCGCGTTTACGCTGAAGCATGTCGCCGGCATGGGGCGGGCGATGGAAGACGGACGTCTTGGCGATCTCAGCGGCGATGTCGTCGACGCCATCCTGACCGAAGCCGGCCGTTTTGCAGGCGATGTGATGGAACCGCTGGCCGAGATCGGCGATCGGCAGGGCACGAAGTTGGTCGATGGCAAGGTGGTGCTACCCCCTGGCTGGGAGCAGCTCTATCGCGACTGGATTGCCGGCGGGTGGAATGGGCTGACGGCGCCGGAGGAATTTGGCGGTCAGGGCCTGCCGCATATGCTGAATATCGCGACGCTGGAAATGTGGAATTCCGCGTCCATGGCCTTTGGTCTCGCACCGACCTTGACCATGGGCGCAGTCGAGGCACTGCTCGCCCACGGCAGCGAAGACCTTAAGCGCAAATATCTGGCAAAACTGGTTTCCGGCGAATGGGCCGGCACAATGAACCTGACCGAGCCGCATGCCGGCTCCGATGTCGGCGCGCTACGCACTCGCGCCGAACGCCGTGACGACGGCACCTACCGCCTGTTCGGCCAGAAGATTTTCATCACCTGGGGCGATCACGAGGCCGCGGAGAATATCGTCCATTTCGTGCTTGCCCGCCTTCCGGATGCTCCGGCGGGGACGCGCGGCATTTCCTTGTTCCTGGTGCCGAAATTCCTTGTCGGCGACGATGGCTCGCTCGGCGCCCGCAATGATTATTTCGCCCATTCGCTGGAGCATAAGCTCGGCATCCATGGCTCGCCCACCTGCACGATGATCTATGGCGACGGCAAATACGGATCCGAGAAGGGTGCTGTTGGCTGGCTCATCGGCGAGGAGAACAAGGGGCTGGCCTGCATGTTCACGATGATGAACAATGCCCGTCTCGCCGTCGGTATCCAGGGCGTGGCCATCGCCGAGGCTGCGACACAGAAGGCCATCGCTTACGCAAAAGAGCGCACGCAAGGTCGGGCGCCGGGTACGACGACCACAGGCATGAGCCCAATCATCGAACATCCCGACATTGCCCGCATGCTGCTGACGATGAAGGCGCTGACGCAGGGTTCGCGCGCCATCTGCTACGCCTGCGCCGAGGCGATCGATATGTCGCATCGCGATGAGGGCAGGGCATCGTATTGGCAGGGGCGTGCCGCTCTGCTGACACCGATCGCCAAATCCTTCTCCACCGACGCCGGCGTCGATGTCGCCTCGCTTGGCATCCAGGTGCATGGCGGCATGGGTTTCATCGAGGAGACGGGCGCCGCCCGCCTGCTGCGCGACGCCCGCATCGCGCCGATCTATGAAGGTACCAACGGCATTCAGGCGATCGATCTTGTGACGCGCAAGCTGACAATCGCCGGCGGGGACCATCTGCGTGGCTTCACCCACGAGCTGCGCGAGATCGCCGATGCTGTCGAGAAATCCAATCTGGACGGCTTCGGCGAGACGGCGGCTCGGCTTTACGCCGCCATAACCGATCTCGAAGCGGCAAGCGAATGGCTGCTGGCACGCCAGGCGGAGGGCCGTATCGCCGAGGCCCTGTCAGGCGCCACACCCTATCAGCGGCTTTTCGGTCTCGTGCTGACGGCCTGCTATCTCGCCAAGGGCGGTCTGGCTGATGTTGCGGACGGCGAGGGGGAAAAGCGCATCGCCCTCTGCCGCTTTGCTGCGGAAAACATGCTGGCCGAAACCACCGCGCTCACCGATCGCATCGTCGCCGGCGCTTCCAGCCTCGAAGCTGCGCGCATCGCTCTTGCCTAAGGATATAGATTTGACCGACCACATCCTGATCGAACGCCCAGAGACCGCGTCGCATGTGCAGGTGATCCGCTTCAACCGGCCAGAAAAGAAAAATGCCTTCACCCGCGCCATGTATCAGGCAATGACCGACGCGCTGCGGGCAGCGGATGAGACCTCAGATATCCGCGCCATCGCCTTCCTCGGCAGCGAAGGCTGTTTTTCCGCCGGCAACGACCTTGCCGATTTCCTGGCTTTCGCCATGAGCGGCACCATGGGCCGCGAGGTTCTGGACTTCCTGGCCGTACTGGCGACCGCGAAAAAGCCCGTCGTCTCCGGCGTCGATGGCCTGGCGATTGGCATCGGCACCACGATTCATCTCCATTGCGACCTGACGATCGCCTCCGACCGCAGCCTGTTCAAGACCCCCTTCGTCGATCTCGCCCTCGTCCCCGAAGCCGCCTCCAGCCTGCTCGCACCCCGTGTCATGGGCCACCAACGCGCTTTCGCTCTACTCGCTCTCGGCGAGGGCTTTTCCGCCGCGGAAGCAAAAGAGGCCGGCCTGATCTGGAAAATCACCACGCCGGAAGCGCTGGAAGCCGAAACCCTGTCGCTCGCCGCCAAACTTGCGGCCAAACCGCCGGAGGCCCTACGGATCGCTCGTGACTTGATGCGAAGCTCCCCCGAAGACGTTCTCGCCCGTATCGAGGAAGAGGCAAGGCACTTTGCGGCGCAACTGAAGAGCGCGGAGGCTCGGGCGGCATTCGAGGCGTTCATGAAACGGTGAGGGATATTCTTTTCCCTCATCCGCCCTCGTGGTTCGAGACGGCCCTGTGGGCCTCCTCACGATGAGGGCTGGGCTTTGTGCTCGACTGAAGAAGATTAAGCTGGCCCTTCCACACATTTGGGGCGGAGCGGGGTATTTCGATATAAGCTGGAAAATCGCTCTGCACCCTGAGTTTATCGAAGGGTGTTTTACCGACGGGTCACTCCACCCTCATGGTGAGGAGGCCCACAGGGCCGTCTCGAACCACGAGGGTTGGCCCCTTAATCCCGGTCATTTCCACTCGGTTTATGCCCGGCGGGTCCGCGTCGCGACAGGGCAGGCAACGCTTCGTAATTCAAGGCAATCAACGCTTCCTTCTTTCGGCGTGACCAACCCTTGATCTGCCGTTCGCGGGCGATGGCATCAATGATACGGTCATAGATTTCATGGAACACCAATTCGACCGGCCGGCGTTTAGCGGTGTAGCCATCGTAGATGCCCGCATTGTGTTCCCAGACGCGCGCTTCGATCTCCTGTTTGGTGAGACCAGTATAATAAGAGCCATCGCTGCAGCGAAGGATGTAGACGGTGGCTTCCATGGCAGAGCTTTCAAATTGGAACGAGTTGCTCGCTACCATTAAGTGTATTGAGCGAGCAAATCTTTTCCCTCATCCGCCCTCGTGGTTCGAGGGTCGCTTTGCTCCCGCCTCACCATGAGGGCTAGTCTCCTGGCCTTTCAAAACTCAGCAGATCCCACATCCTAACTTTTTCGAAGGAAGCGGGACGAGGTGATTCTCGTTCCACGCCCATTGCGAGGCGCGAAGCCCCGAGAGTGTCGCAGGATGATCTATGAGGGTGTCCCTCCGCCCTCATGGTGAGGAGGCCCATAGGGCCGTCTCGAACCACGAGGGTCGGCCACAGGCTTTCGGCAGGGAAATCTCACTTCTCCAGCGCCGCCACCACCTCGACATGCGAACTCCAGAGGAATTGGTCGATCGGGGTTACTTTCGTGATGCGATAGCCGCTTTCGACAAGCAGGGCCAGATCGCGCGCGAGCGTTAGCGGATTGCAGGAGACGGCGACGATTTTTTTGACGGTGGAGCGAGCCAGTTCCTTGCTCTGGAATTCCGCACCGGCGCGCGGCGGGTCGAAGACGACGGCGTCGTAGGCTTTTAACTCCTGCGCCATCAGCGGCCGACGGAAAAGGTCACGGCGTTCGGTCGTTACTGGTTTCAGCCCCGGCGTGTTGCGCGCTGCATGGTCGAGCGCTGCCAGCGGCTTGTCTTCGCCTTCGACGGCATGCACGCGGCCGGTGCGCGCCAGGCGCAGCGCAAACGTGCCGCTGCCGGCGAAGAGATCGGCGATGCGCTTTGCCTTGCCGACATGGGCGGCGACCAGCTCGGCCATGGCCTCTTCCGCCGGTTTCGTCGCCTGGGTAAAGGCGCCCGGCGGTGGCGAAACCTGGATGCCGCCGAACTCGACCATCGGCTTCATCGGCTCGACCAGGATCTCGCCGTTCAACGAGACCCGGGCGATGCCGCGAAGGGTGAGAACGGTCTCGATGGCGCTGCGGCGCTGCTTGTCGGAGAGCTTCTTGATGTCGTCGACGGCGATGTCGAGGCCGGAGAGCGTCTCCAGAACGGAGATGCGAAACGCTTCCGCGCTGACGGCGAGAGCCGCGCCGACCGCCCTGATCGCCGGCAGCCGCGACATGATCCCGGCCGACGCAATCGGACATTCCTGAATGGCGACGATGTGATGACTTTCGGCCTGGTTGAAGCCGATCAGCATCTCTTTCTCGGTCTTACGCGCGGCGAAGACGACACGCCGACGCTCGCCGGGATGGGCCGCGATGATGTCGTCTACTTCGGGCGTCAGCCCCTTGGAGCGCAGCGCATCGATCACGAGCTGGCGCTTGAAGGCGCGATACGGCTGATCCGCATAGTGCTGCAGCGTGCAGCCACCGCAGGCGCCATTGACGCCCTCGGGGCCGAAATGCCGACAGTGCGGCTCCTGCCGGTCGGGCGAGGCCGTTGCAATCGACATCAATGTGCCGTGGCTCTTCACCCGGGCAATAGCAATGGTCTCGCCGGGCAGCGTGAACGGCACATAAATCGGTCCGTCAGTGCCTTGCGCAATGCCGTCGCCCTGGGCGCCGAGCTTCTGGATGGTCACGGTTTCGGTGCTCATGGCTTGATCCCTGCGAGAAGAAATTCCTGATTGCCGTCGCCACCCGCGATCGGCGAGGGGATGAGGCCGAGGCTCTGCCAGCCCATGTCCTCGACGAGCCAGCGTTCCAGCTCCGCTGCAACCGTCGGAGCGGAGGAGGGGTCCTTCAACAGGCCGGCCTTGCCGATCGCCTCGCGCCCGGCCTCGAATTGCGGCTTCACGAGCAGCGCACAGTGCGAGCCCGGCTCTGCGAGTGCAAGGGCGGGTGCCAGCGCCAGCTTCAGCGAGATGAAGGAAACGTCAGAGACGATGAAGGTTGTGGGCTTGCCGATATCCTCAGCCGTCAGGTTGCGGGCGTTCAGGCCCTCGATATTGGTGACGCGCGGGTCGGCTGAAATGCGCGGATGCATCTGTCCATGGCCGACATCGATAGCTGTGACATGCGCTGCACCCCGCTGCAGTAGCACTTCGGTGAAGCCGCCGGTCGATGCGCCGACATCGAGACAGTGCTGGTCTTTGGGGTCCAGTTGGAAATGATCCAGCGCGGCCACCAGTTTCAGCGCGGCGCGCGAAACATAGTCTTGAGCAGGATCGTCGATCGAGATCTCGGCATCTTCGGTAAATAGTGCCCCCGGCTTGCTCACCACCTTGCCGTCAACCGTTACCGTGCCGCGCTGAATAGCGTCGCGCGCCCGCGAGCGGCTGGCGAAAAGCGAGAGGGAGACGAGGAGCTGGTCGAGGCGTTGCGGTTCGGACATGGGCTGTCCATGCCGGGCAATGGTCTGCGTTGCAAGCGTTTTGTGTTGATGGCGGCGAATGTCGGCGTTGACGCTATGCGGTATCTGACCATAATCGCCGCAAACCGGCGGTAGATGGGGGCTCGAATGCGCGGGATTTGCGGTTATGCGACGGCTCTGGCGATGCTCGCCACGCCGGCCTTGGCAAATGATAGCATGGCCGAACTCAAGACCGGTGGCCTCGCCTATGTCCGCACCGGCGATATCAGCATGGAGGACGAAAAGCTCTTCATCTCTCCGACCGAGGTGAGGGTCGACTATATCTTCCAGAACACCTCGGATAAGGATGTCGAAAGCGTCGTCGCCTTTCCGATGCCAGATATTCAGGGCGACATCGACAGCATCGTGTCCATCGCCGACTCCGATGCCGACAATTTCCTCGATTTCACCGTCACGCAGGACGGCAAGTCGATCACGCCGACATTGCAGCAGAGCGTCACTGTCGCCGGTATCGATATGACGGCGGAGCTGAAGGCGCACAATATTCCGCTACTGCCGCTCAGCAAAGCCACGCTGGATGCGGTTGCGAAGCTGCCGGCCGATGTGCTCGAGGACTGGACCGCTCGCGGCCTCATCGCCGATGACGAATACGACAATGACAGCCAGGGCATGAAGCATCACCCGACGCCGATGTGGCTTCTGCACACCACCTACTGGTGGCGCACCAAGTTTCCAGCCGGCGCCAAGATCAGCGTGCAGCATCGCTATAAGCCGAGTGTCGGCGGCACGGTCGCGATCACCTTTGCCGGCGACGGCGACTACAAGAAAGAGCAGCTCAAGACTTATCAGGCCAAATATTGCATGGATGATGCTTTCGTCAAAACCGCCGGCAAACTATCCGATGCCTCCGACAAGGGTGGCCGCGGCTATACCGAAAGCTGGATTTCCTATGTTTTGAGCACGGGCGCCAACTGGTCCGGCCCGATCAAGCATTTCCAACTAACGGTCGATAAGGGCAGCCCGGACAACTACGTCAGTTTCTGCGGCAGCGGCGTCAAGAAGATCGGCCCCACGAGCTTTCAGATGAGCGCAGAGGATTTTTCTCCCGAGCACGATCTCGATATTCTGATCCTCAACGCAGTATCTCAGAACTAGGCTTTTACTGCACCTTTTTGCGCCGCACAGAGTTAAATGATTTTAAAGCGGTAGCATCTACTTATGCAGAGGATTGCGATTGTCTTCTTCAGGGATAATCGCCTGCCATGACGGCTTTGCGCCTCTCGCGCCCAATCATGCCTCTTCCCTGAATTTTCGAGCATCCGGCCGCGCACTCCCAGCGGGGTTCGTCGATGTGCTCCAGGACCAGCGCTCAGGAGGCGCTCGCCCATGTTTGCGAAGAACCTTTCTTTGAATGGCAAACTCGCCATCACCTTTGCCGCACTTATCGCTATCTTCGCCTGCGTTTCGGCATTCGTTTACGCCAAGGAAGAAGTATCCACCGGGGCGGCCGCCGAACAGGTCAAATCGCAGGAGCTCGTCAATCTGATCGACGATTCCCTGCAGGCCATGCTGGAGCAGGCCGTCAACTTGCGCGGCTTCCTGCTGCTGCGTAGCGACAGCACCTATCGCGACGTCGGCACCAATCGTGATCGCATGCTGAAGAGCATGGCGGCCGCCAAGGCGGTTGCCGCCGATCAGCCGGACCTGCTTTCGGCGATCGACGGCATGCAGAAGGCCGCCGACCTCTATTTCCATCAGCTCGCCGAGCCGCAGATGAAGGCGCGCAAGGAAACCGACATGCCGCTCGACCAGGTCGTCAAGATCGGCCAGAACGAGACGAAGGGCCAGCTCGATGGTTTCCGTGAGGCGGCAGCCAAGATCAAGCAGGCTGCCCGCGCCAAGGCTGATACCTTGTCAGCCACGCAGGACGAAGCGAACAGCGATCTTCGCATGACGCTGATCGCCGGCGGCATCATCGCCTCGTTGGCCGCTGCCGTGCTTGCCTGGCTGCTCGCACGCACCATCGTTCGCCCGATCGTCGGCATGACCGCTGCCATGGGCCGCCTGGCCGGCGGCGAGCATAATATCGACGTACCGGCCATCGGCCGTGGCGATGAAGTCGGCCGCATGGCCGATGCCGTCCTCGTCTTCAAGGATGCGGCGATCGAGAAACTGCGTCTTGCGGGCGAAACCGACCGCATGCGCGGCGATGTCGAGCGTCAACGTCAGATGAGCGACGAGCAGAAGGCCCGCGAAGAGGGCGAGATCCGCTTCGCCATGGAGGGATTGGCCGGCGGACTTGCCGCCCTTGCCTCCGGCAATATCACCGCGCGCCTCGACCGCACCTTTGCGTCGCAGTTCGACGCTGTTCGCGCCGACTTCAACAATGCTGCCGAAAAGCTGGAAGCTGCCCTGCAGTCGGTCGGCCGCAATGCTTCGGCAATCAATGCGGGCGCAGGCGAAATTCGCTCGGCCGCCGACGATCTTGCTCGCCGCACCGAGCAACAGGCCGCCGCCGTCGAAGAGACCGCAGCAGCCCTCGAACAGGTAACGACGACCGTTCGCGATTCGGCCAAGCGCGCCGAAGATGTCGGCCATCTCGTCGAACGCGCTCGTCAGGGTGCTGAGAAGTCCGGCGACGTGGTCCGGAAGGCGGTCTCCGCCATGCAGCAGATCGAAAAGTCCTCGGGCGAGATCAGCAACATCATCAGCGTCATCGACGATATTGCTTTCCAGACCAATCTTCTGGCTCTGAACGCTGGCGTCGAAGCCGCCCGTGCCGGCGATGCCGGTAAGGGTTTTGCGGTCGTCGCCCAGGAAGTCCGCGAGCTGGCACAGCGTTCCGCCAATGCCGCGAAGGAGATCAAGGCGCTGATCACCACGTCGAGCGATCAGGTCAATACCGGCGTGTCCCTGGTCGGAGAGACCGGCAAGGCATTGGAGCTGATCGTTTCCGAAGTGCAGGAGATCAATCGCCACGTCGGCGCCATCGTCATCGCCACCCGCGAACAGTCGACGGGCCTGCAGGAGATCAACACCGCCGTCAACAACATGGACCAGGGCACGCAGCAGAATGCCGCTATGGTCGAGGAACAGACGGCGGCGAGCCACGCTCTTGCCCGCGAGGCAGCCTCCCTTAATGAACTCCTGAACCAGTTCCGCCTGAATGACATGCCCCGCGAATCCAAGCGACCGGCGGCCGTCACCGCCCAGTCGCGCCCGGCTGCTTCGCCCGCAAGGGCATTGGGCCGCACGGTCGCCAAGGCGTTCAGCGGCAAGGCCACTGCGGCGGCCGTTGCCCAGGATGAGTGGGAGGAATTCTGAGCCAGGCGTCTTTATGACGCCGAACCCCTGATGCTTTTCCGAGCAGCGGAGGCTCGGGCAGAAGAACCATTTTGATCGGTGATCTGTCTCGCTCATTTCGCGGCGAGACAGATACTAGTTGGCGGCAATGGCCAAGGGTGACTATGCCCCCCTTGGCCCGCTCCGTTCCTTAATATTTCGGCGGAACATAAAGCTCCGGCGGCAGCACCTTGCGCTCATAGTCGGGGTTGAAGACACGCTCCGGCAGCGTGATGTCCTCGTGAGGCACGTCCTCATAGGGAATTTGCTTGAGCAGATGATCCATGCAGTTGAGGCGGGCGCGCTTCTTGTCGTTGCCTTCGACGATATGCCAGGGCGCTTCCGGAATGTTGGTGCGCGCGAAGGTTTCTTCCTTGGCCTTCGTATAGGCTTCCCACCGCACGCGGGACTGCAGATCCATTGGCGACAGCTTCCACTGCTTCAAGGGATCGTGGATGCGCACGAGGAAGCGAAGCTGTTGCTCTTCGTCGGTGATCGAAAACCAGTATTTGACAAGCCGAATCCCGGAGCGAACCAGCATGCGTTCGAACTCGGGCACATCGTGGAAGAACTGCTGGACTTGATCTTCCGTCGCAAAGCCCATCACGCGCTCGACGCCGGAGCGATTGTACCAAGACCGGTCGAAGAGAACGATCTCGCCGCCCGCCGGCAGATGGGGCACGTAGCGCTGGAAATACCATTGGGTCTTTTCACGATCGGATGGTGCCGGTAGCGCGACGACCCTGGCAACGCGTGGATTGAGCCTTTGGGTGATTCGCTTGATTGCCCCGCCTTTGCCCGCCGAATCTCGACCCTCGAAGATCACGACGACCTTCTCCTTGTGATAGGTCACCCAATCCTGCAGCTTGATCAGTTCGGCTTGCAGCGACAGCAAGGCGCGGAAGTAGTCGATGCGCGGCATCGCAGCCGGATGCGCCTTCTGGTAGATCTTTCGGATCTCTTCGGAGAGAGCCGGTTCCGAGAGTTCCAACTCATAGTCTTCATCTAGCGTATCGGCCAATTCCGCTTCAAGCCAGTCGGAATACTCGTTTTCTTTGTCTGGATTGCTCAAGGTTCTCTCCGCTTCTCTATGACAGCTAATGATAGCAGTCGAATGCATGATCGCTCTTAAAAAACGCGAACATGCCTGCCCCTGCATTGCTGCAAGTTCCGCTTTGTTCATGACAGTCGGATGAATGATTGCAGCGAGACGAAGGGTAAAGGACGCCAAACGCCAGATAGGGCGCCTAGAAGCCCCAGGCTAACCCCAATAGGTATGTCACATGAAGTGCCGGAAGCTTGACGCCCCGACAAGCGGTAGATTGATGGCGAGGTAGCCGAGCTTATCCGGCGACCTCGATCATCCGGCTGCGGCCCAGCGCCTTGAACACCGTCTGTATGATGCCGGCCCGGTCGAGGCCGGCTTTGGCGTTCATGACTTCGGGCTTGGCTTGTTCCATCCAGATATCGGGCATGACCAGCGTACGGATCTTCAGGCCGTTGTCGAGCAGGCCTTCGGTTGCGAGGAACTGCATGACCTGGCTGCCGAAGCCGCCGACCGAGCCTTCCTCGATGGTGATCAGCACCTCGTGATGGCTGGCAAGCTGGCGGATGAGGTCGTGGTCCAACGGCTTGGCGAAGCGAGCATCGGCAACCGTTGTCGGCAGGCCGGCAGCATCGAGATCTTCGGCGGCGGCGAGGCTGTCGGCGAGCCGCGTGCCGAAGGATAGCAGCGCCACTTTCGACCCCTGCTTGACGATGCGGCCCTTGCCGATCTGCAGAATTTCGCCGCGTTCCGGCAGCTCGATGCCGACGCCTTCGCCGCGCGGATAGCGGAAGGAGATCGGGCCGAGATCGTAGGCTGCGGCCGTGCGCACCATATGCTTCAGTTCTGCTTCGTCGGCGGCGGCCATGACCACGAAGCCGGGCAGGCTGGCGAGGAAAGCGGTATCGAAGGAGCCGGCATGCGTCGGTCCGTCGGCGCCGACAAAGCCGGCGCGGTCGATCGGGAAGCGCACCGGCAGGCCCTGGATCGCCACATCGTGCACCACCTGGTCATAGGCGCGCTGCAGGAAGGTCGAATAGAGAGCTGCGAAGGGCTTGAAACCCTCGGCCGCGAGGCCGGCCGCGAAAGTGACGGCGTGCTGCTCGGCGATACCGACGTCAAAACAGCGGGTCGGGAAAAATTCCTGCAGCTTATCGAGGCCGGTGCCGTTCGGCATGGCGGCGGTAATGCCGACGATCTTATCGTCCAGCATCGCTTCCTGCACGAGGGCATCGGCGAAAACACTGGTATAGCTCGGTGCGTTCGGCTTCACCTTGGCCTGTGCACCCGTGATGACGTCGAACTTGTTGACGCCGTGATATTTATCCGCCGCCGCTTCGGCAGGGGCATAGCCCTTGCCTTTTTGCGTTACCACGTGGATCAGCACCGGCCCCTGTGCATGGTCCCGCACATTGCGCAGCACCGGAAGCAGATGGTCGAAGGAATGACCGTCGATCGGGCCGATATGGTAGAAACCCATCTCCTCGAACATCGTCCCGCCGGTGACATAACCCCGCGCATGCTCCACGGCGCGTGTAATGGCGCGGTCGACATTCTTGCCGAGATAGGCGGTCAGCTTCTTGCCGAAATCGCGGAAGCCCATATAGGTGCGGCCGGAGGCAAGGCGCGCGAGATAGGCGCTCATGGCCCCGGTCGGCGGAGCGATCGACATGTCGTTGTCGTTGAGGATGACGATCAGCCGGGCGTCGAGGGCACCGGCATTGTTCAGCGCCTCATAGGCCATCCCAGCCGACATCGCGCCGTCGCCGATGATCGCAATGACGCGGCGGTCGCTCTTGTCGAGTTCGGCGGCAACCGCCATGCCGAGACCGGCGGAGATCGACGTCGAGGAATGTGCCGCACCGAAGGGATCGTATTCGCTCTCTGCGCGACGGGTGAAGCCGGAAAGTCCGTCCTCCTGGCGCAGCGTGCGGATGCGGTCGCGGCGGCCGGTCAGGATCTTGTGCGGATAACACTGATGGCCGACATCGAAGATCAGACGGTCGTTCGGCGTATCAAAGACGTTGTGGATGGCGATGGTGAGTTCGACGACGCCGAGGCCGGCACCGAGATGTCCACCCGTGCGCGATACCGCGTCGATCATCTCCTCGCGGAGCTCGCTGGCGAGTTGCGGCAAATCCCGGTCCTCCAGCTTTCGCAGGTCGGAAGGATAGTGGACCTGGTCCAGCAGGGGCGTCTCTGGCATGTGTGTCAAGGCTGAAGCCTCTTTCTTGATATTCTTGGGCGGCGGCCCGCCTTTATGTCAAAACAGATTGCGTCAGAAGGCGACGAATTCAAGGACTGCCTGAACAAGAAACATTTGGCATTGTTATGAACCCGTTAGCTTTCCGGCAAAGGAATAAACTCTTCCTCGTCTCCCGGCACGATGTCGAAACGCCCGGTGCGCCATTCTTCCTTGGCCTTTTCGATGCGCTCCTTGGAAGAAGACACGAAATTCCACCAGATATAGCGTTTCGAATTGAGCGCCGCACCACCAAAAAGCATAAGATGACAGCCTTTTTCAGTCGCCTCTAAGGCAATCGCGTCGCCGGGACGGAAGACAAGGAGCTGATCCTGCTCGAAACGGTCGCCTGCAACGACAAGCGAGCCGGAGAGAATATAGACCGCACGTTCCTCATGTCCCGCGCCGAAGGGGAATTTCACGCCAGGCTGAAGCTGAAGATCGACATAGAGCGTATCGGAGAAGACTTTGACCGGCGACGTCACGCCCTCGAAACTGCCGATGACCACGCGGCCCGTCGCACCGCCGTCGTTGATCAGCGGCAGATCGCTCATTTCCGTATGGGTAAAGGCCGGATCGATCTCTTCCTTGTCGTCCGGCAGGGCAAGCCAGGTCTGCAGGCCGGACATCGCCAGCGGATGGCCGCGCAGATTGTCCGGCGTGCGCTCGGAATGCACGATGCCACGCCCGGCCGTCATCAGGTTGATATCGCCGGGGCGAATGACTTTTTCTGTCCCGAGACTATCCATGTGGCGGATTTCGCCGTCGAAGAGATAGGTGACGGTCGACAGGCCGATATGCGGATGCGGCCTGACATCCAACGCTTCGCCGGGCCGCAGCACCGCCGGACCCATGCGATCGAAAAAGATGAACGGTCCCACCAGCCGCCGCCGGCTGCTCGGAAGCGCGCGTCGCACGAAGAAGCCGCCGAGATCGCTGGTGCGCGGAATGATGAGATGCTCGATCGCGTCGCAGGCGAAGGCATCGCCGGGCAGCGGATCTTTTCCAGGGAAGAAGGACATGACGAGCGCTCCATTCGGTTGAAGACAACCTAACGGCAATGTGTCGGAAACTCAAATTTTGCGCGCGTAAGCCCTATTGCCCGTCCAGCGGCTCCGTGCCCTGAGGCTTGCCGGCGCGGTCGAGCCTGATCTTCTCGATGCGGTTTTCCGCCGCCGAGAGCAGGGTCTCGCAATGCTTCTTCAGCGCTTCGCCGCGCTCATAGATGGCGATGGATTCATCCAGCGCTACGTCGCCACGTTCCAGCCGCGCGACGATGCTTTCGAGCTCCGCCACAGCCTTTTCGAAGGAATAGCCGGAGACATCCACTTTGGCGCTTTCGCTCATCATCAACCCTTCATCATGCGCAGAATGTGCAGGCCAGCCGATTCGGCGAGGCCTTCCAGATCATAGCCGCCTTCGAGCAGGCTGACGACCCGGTTCTTGGCGCTGCGGTCGGCGATTTCCAGAATGCGCCCGGTCGCCCAGTCGAAATCCTCGCCGGTGAGATTGAGTTGCGCCAGGGGATCGCGATGATGGGCGTCGAAGCCGGCCGAGATGAGGATGATGTCGGGGCGGAAATCATCGAGCGCCGGCAGCACACGCGATTTGAAGGCCTCGCGGAAATGGTCGCCGCCGGTATTGGGCGAAAGCGGCGCGTTGACGATGGTGTTATGCGTGCCGCGCTCGTCCTTTTTGCCGGTACCGGGGTAAAGCGGCATTTGGTGCGTGGAGCAGAAGAGCACCGAGGGATCGTCCCAGAAGATGTCCTGCGTGCCATTGCCGTGATGCACATCCCAGTCGACGATGGCAACGCGCTCGGCTCCGTGGGCTTTCTGCGCATGGCGGGCGGCGATCGCCACATTGTTGAAGAAGCAGAAGCCCATGGCCTTGTTCTTCTCGGCGTGGTGGCCAGGCGGGCGGGCTGCGACGAAGACGTTGTCGGCCGCGCCGGAAAATACATCATCGACTGCCGCCATCGCGCCGCCGACGCCATGCATGATCGCCTGCAACGTCTTCGGGCTGGCATAGGTGTCGGCTTCGAGCTGGTTGATCTCGTCCTCGTCACCCCCGTCGGGGATCGAACGCAGGACAAAGCTCAGGTGCTCTTCCGGATGGGCAAGCAGCACGGCGTCCTCACTGGCGAGCGGCGCCTTGCGCCGGTCCAGCCTCTCGAAGTTCGGATGCTCCAGCGCGATATTCAGGGACCGCAGCCGGTCCGGCCTCTCCGGATGACCCGGCGGGGTAAGATGTTCCAGAAAAATCGGGTGCTCGTAAAGACGTGTGCTCATAAAACCAATCTACAGACGAGATATGACATCTGCTACCGGACATGGGCAGTATCACCATAATGTCAACAATCCATCTTAACCACGTTGGGCTACCAACCGTTTACTTCTTGAGGGGCGATGTTAAGCTTTCATTAAGGTGCAAGCCGGGCCGGCCGAGGTTTTGCGTTATGATGGGTATCGAACGATCTGATGTCATCGAGATGCGAATACCGCCTCGCGATGTCGACAGGCAGGGGCAGATGTTCATCGCCTCCTACATTTCCCAGGCGGAAACGGCGTTGTCGAATTTTTGGCGCGCGCGGCCACTTGTAAGCGACGAGCCGGTCTACATCGCCACCAAGGCGTCATGCGCGCTGCACCGGGCGCTACGTTATGACGATCTCGCCCGCTTTTCGGTCAGCGTCAACAAGATCGGCGGCAAGTCGATTGGCTTCATGGTTCTGGTCGAAACCGGCAACGAGCTGGCTGCGGAGGTGGAAATCCTCTGGCTCGCCGTGCGCGGCGAGGAACACGATCCCGTGCCGCTGCCCGAAGATACCCGCGACTGGCTCTATAAGTACCTGGATTGACCTTTTGGCTCAGCTCCGCTGCGGCAGCAGGGGATAGCCAACCATGACAGCGCGGCCGACGAGGGCGGCGACAACAGCCTTGACGAGATCGCCGGGAACGAAGCCCATCGACCCTTTGAACGCGTTGGCGAAGCCAAGATTGGCCGCGATCGCGAGCCAGGCAATGCCGAAAGCGTAGAGAACCACGACGCCGCCGATCACCGAAGCGATGAAGAAGCCGATGCCCTGGGCAAGGGCCGTCTGCTCGCCTTTCACCAGCCGCTCGGAGAGATAACCGGTGACATAGGCGGCGAAGATCCAGCCGATGAAAAAGCCGGCCGTCGGGCCGGCAAAGACGGGAAGCCCACCGCGGCCGCCCGATAGCACCGGCAGGCCGATTGCCACCAGCACGACGACGATCAATACCGCGACTGCGCCACGCTTCGCGCCGAGCACCACGCCCGCAAGCATCACGCCGAGCGACTGCGCAGTGATCGGGACCGGAATGATGCCGATCGAGATCGGCGGCAACAGGCCGAGCGCCACGATGATGGCGGCAAAAAGCGCAGAGAGGACGAGGTCGCGGGTGGTCATGACGGCTCCATTCGAAAATAGTGTCTTTTCAATGCCGCCGAATGCCACGGGCGTCAATCGCAGCCGCAATATTATCGGCATCGCGCAGGGTCAGGATGATCAGCGGCACCAGCGCTGTCGTAAAACGGATTTTGATCCCGCGCGCCTCATGCGCCTCTCGGATGGCGCGGTAACGGTCGAGAATTTCCGGGACGAAGCGCACGACGAGACCGACCGCAAGCCCAATATCGGCGGCCTTCAGCAGTCCGGCCTTTTCCAATGGCGCAGCAAGCGCCGTAATCTCGTCGATGAAGGCGGCGATCGACGTCGTCGCCGTCACCACGGCTGCAAAAAGCATAAGCGCGGTCAGCCGCAACACGGTGACGACAGCGACATGGACGGGATTGAAGATCAGGCTGAACAGCGCCACCACGACAATGGTGAGAATGACCGGCCTCAGCCGCTTCAATGCTTCGCTCGCCGGTAAACCGGTACTGAAAAAAAGAAGGGCGCCGATGGCGACGGCGAGGCCGAGCAGCGCGAGATTGTCGGTCAGGAACAAGAGAAGGCCGAGGACAACCAGCGCGCCGAGCTTGAGGCGCGGCGCCATCCGGTGCATCCAAGTGCTGGCGTCGACGTACAGCGTCTGCATCAGGCGGCCAACTCCCTGTAGCGGGCTATGGCCTCGGCCGGTGGCGCGTCGGCGATCAAGCGACCTTGATCGAACAGCAGCACGCGGTCGAAATCCTCTACCAGCGGCAGGTCATGGCTGATGACGATGACATGTTCCGGCAGGCCGGCAATGGTTGTCTGCACCAGAGCCCTGTTCTTGAGATCGAGCTGATTGGTCGGTTCGTCGAGGATGAGAATGTCGGGGCCGGTGACGAGCACCGAACAGAGAGCCGCCATCTGCAGCTCGCCGCCGGAAAGTTCGTGTGCCCGTCGCTCCGCTAGGTGGCGGACGTTGAAACGATCGAGAATGCCATCCACTGCCGCCTCGATGTCGCTCTTGCCGAGGCCGCGCGCCTTGAGGCCGAAGGCGATATCGTCGCGGATGATCGGCAGGATGATCTGGTTCTGCGGCGACTGGAAGATATAGCCGACCTTGCCGAGCACGGATTTGGCGTCGGTGACGGTGTCGAGCCCGTTGACGGTGACCCGACCGGTCGTCGGCTTGGCAAGCCCGTTGATCAGCCGTGCAAATGTCGTCTTGCCGGAACCGTTGAGCCCGATCACGCCGATGCGCCGCTCGCTCAGCGTTAGGCTGAGCGGCGAAAGCGCAAGCCGCGCGCCGAAATTCACGCCGGCATTGTCGAAGCGGATATCCAAGCTGCTGGCCCTGTTCCTCTGTGATATCGCGGTCCTATAGCCCATCGCGGCGAATTATCAAATCAACGCCCGTTTGAAAGCATGGGAATTTATGCCTATGATCCATGCATGACGAATCTGCTTTCAAACCGCGACGCTCGCCGCGTCTTCCTCGCCAAGCAGGGACTTTCCAATCCGCCGAACCGTGCCTTGACCAAGGCGGGGCTGTTGCAATTGATCCACGATATCGGCTTCGTGCAGGTCGACAGCATCTCGACGGTGGAGCGGGCGCACCATCAGATTCTGTTTTCCCGCAATCAGACCTATCGGCGCGAGCATCTGACCGAGCTCTTGGAAAAGGATGGCGCGCTGTTCGAAAACTGGACGCATGATGCCTCCATCCTGCCGAGCGCCTTCTTCGTTTATTGGAAGCACCGGTTTCGCCGCGAGGAACTGGCGATCGTCGAGCGCTGGCGCAAATGGCGGGGCGAGGGTTTCGAA
Organism: Martinezella paranaensis; assembly: GCF_014200235.1. NCBI lineage: Bacteria > Pseudomonadati > Pseudomonadota > Alphaproteobacteria > Hyphomicrobiales > Rhizobiaceae > Martinezella > Martinezella paranaensis. The sequence continues at coordinate 276,260 of NZ_JACHBI010000001.1, forward strand.
GCCGCTTTCGACGAGACCTATGAGCGCGTCCTGAAAAACGGCGCCATCACGGCCCGTGAGATCAAGGATGAAAATCATACATCCGGCGGCTGGTGGAACTGGCATCCGAACAAGACGGCACTCGAATATTTCTGGCGCACCGGCAAATTCGCGATCGCTGGACGCACCAATTTCCAAAAGGTCTACGATCTGGTCGAGCGCGTATTGCCGGAAAATGTCCATGCGCCCGAAGTCGGCCATGACGAATTCGTCGACTGGGCCTGCCGCAGCGCTCTGCAACGCCTGGGATTCGCCACATCAGGCGAAATCGGCGCCTTCTGGGATTTGGTAACGCCACAGGAGGCAAAGGCCTGGGTCGAGGCGCATCGCGCGGAACTGACGGAAATATTGATCGAGCCCGCCGTGGACGGCAAGCCACGCCCTTCCTTCGCCTTCGTCGATTTTCCGTCTACGCTCGACAGCTTCCCCGAAGCACCTGCTCGAATGCGCGTGCTCAGCCCCTTCGATCCAACGATACGCGACCGCAACCGCACCGAACGCCTCTTCGGCTTTTTCTACCGCATCGAGGTCTTCGTGCCGGAGCCGAAGCGTGAATATGGCTATTACGTTTTCCCGCTTCTGGAAGGAGACCGGCTGGTCGGCCGGATCGATATGAAAGCCGACCGCAAGGCGGGTACGCTGGACGTCAAACGCCTATGGCTGGAGCCCGGTGTCCGGGCATCTGCCGGACGGCTGGAAAAATTGGAAGCCGAGCTGGATAGGGTGGCGCGATTCGCCGGGGTCGAGAAGGTGGTATTTCTGGAGGGATGGCGAGCTTAGTCACCGCCCCTTGAGGGGGAGGTCGCGCGGAACGCGCGGGTGGGGGTGCCCCTGAGTGCGGCGAGATATCACCCCACCCCGGAGCTTCGCTCCGACCCTCCCCCTCAAGGGGAGGGTGAAAATCAGCAAATCTCCGTCTGGGTGATTTTGATGCCGAACCCTTCCAGGCCGACATAGTGCCGCTCGCGGCTGGTGAGCAATTTGATCGAGCTGACGCCGAGATCTTTCAGGATCTGCGCGCCGAGGCCGATTTCCAGCCATTCGCTGTCGCGGGCCTGGGCCTCGGCATGGATCTCGTGGCCGGCCTGGCGGGATTTGCGGCCATTTTCGAAATGGCCGACGCCCACGGAACCTTCCCGGAGATAGACGATGATGCCGCGGCCCTCATCGGCGATCTTCTTCATGTAGAAATCGACCGGGCGGCGCTTGCCGAACAGGTCTTCGGCCACGCTTTCCGGATGCAGGCGCACCGGAATGTCGATGCCGTCACGGATGTCGCCGAAGACGACGGCGAGATGCTGCATCGGGTCCCACGGCAGCGAATAGGTATGCGCCCGCGCCTTGCCGAACGGCGTTTCGATATCGAAGCTGTCGCCGAGTTCGATCAGTGTTTCCTTGCGCTGGCGATAAGCGATGAGGTCGGCGACGGAGATGAGCTTCAGCCCGTTCCGCTCTGCGAATTCCACCACCTGCTGGCCGCGCGTCACCGTGCCGTCGTCATTGACGAGCTCGCTGATGACGCCGATTGGTGGCAGGCCGGCGAGCCTGCAGAGGTCGACGGCGGCCTCCGTATGGCCGGAGCGCATCAGCACGCCGCCTTCGCGGGAGACGAGCGGGAAGATATGGCCGGGACGCACGAAATCGGTCGGGCCGACATTCGGATTGGCGAGATTGCGCACCGTCAGCGTGCGATCGTCGGCGGAAATGCCTGTGGTCGTGCCATGCTTGAAGTCGACCGAAACGGTAAATGCGGTGGTATGTGCCGAATCGTTTTCCGCCACCATGGCGTTGAGGTTGAGGCGCTTCGCCTCCTCGCGCGGCATCGGCGTGCAGACGATGCCCGACGTGTGGCGGACGATGAAGGCCATCTTCTCGGGCGTGCAATGGACGGCGGCGACGATCAGGTCACCCTCGTTTTCACGGTCGTTATCGTCCATGACAACGACGATCTCGCCGGCCTCGAAGGCTCGGATGGCTTCCACGACGCGCTTCTGGTCATAGGGCATGAAAACGTCCTTATTTCAGCCGGCCGGTCTGGCCACGGTCTCTGAGATAATGATCGGCAACGGCGCAGGCCACCATTGCCTCGCCGATCGGCACGGCGCGGATGCCGACGCAGGGGTCGTGGCGGCCCTTGGTCCGCACATCGACATTGTTGCCATCCGCGTCGATGGACTGGCGTTCCGTCAGGATCGAGGAGGTCGGCTTGATGGCAAAGCGCGCGACGATGGGCTCGCCGGTGGAAATGCCGCCGAGTATGCCGCCGGCATGGTTGGACAGGAAAATGCGGTTGCCGTCATTGCCCATGCGCATCGCATCGGCGTTTTCCTCGCCGGTCAGCTCAGCGGAAGCAAAGCCCTCACCGATTTCGACGCCCTTGACGGCGTTGATCGACATCAGCAGCGAGGCGATATCCTGATCGAGCTTGCCATAGATCGGTGCGCCGAGACCGGCGGGTACACCCTCGGCGACGACTTCGACGACGGCGCCGATCGAAGAGCCGGCCTTGCGGATGCCGTCGAGATATTCCTCCCAGACCGGTACGATTTCCGGATCCGGGGCGAAGAATGGGTTCTGATCGACCTGTGCCCAATCCCAATTGGCGCGGTTGATCTTATGCTTGCCGATCTGCACCAGCGCGCCGCGCACGGTGACGCCGGGCACGACGAGACGGGCAATACCCCCTGCAGCGACGCGCGCTGCGGTCTCGCGGGCAGATGAACGTCCGCCGCCGCGATAGTCGCGGATGCCGTATTTGACATCATAGGTATAATCGGCGTGGCCGGGGCGATAGCGCCGCGCGATCTCGCCGTAATCCTTGGAGCGCTGGTCGGTGTTTTCGATCAGCATCGAGATCGGCGTGCCCGTTGAAATCATCGTCTCGCCGTCTTCATCCAGCATCACGCCGGACAGCACCTTGACGAGATCGTCTTCGCGCCGCTGCGTCACGAAACGCGACTGACCGGGCTTGCGCTTGTCGAGCCAGACCTGAATGTCCTCGAGCTTGAAACGCAGCCCTGGAGGGCAGCCATCGACGACGCAGCCGAGCGCCGGCCCATGGCTTTCGCCCCAGGTGGTGACGCGGAAGAGATGACCGAATGTATTGTACGACATGGGAAACGACCGGATTGCTGCGGCCCGGCGGCGGCCGCGCCTTTATCTCTTGGAATTGCGGCACACTCATAGGCCAAAAAGCTGCCGAGGCAAATCTTTCTTTCCGTTGTGGCCGCGCGGGCTGGAACCTGCCAGCGCCTGTTATGGTAAACGAAGATTAATCCATGCTGTGGATTGTGAAAACACATTCATCAATTGGGCGACGAAAGCCATTGTTGCGGGCAACTTCCGCCATATTCAAAGCGTTACTTGTGACCAATCAAATCAGCACCAATAATGAAATCAAAAGGGTCCTCCGATGCGCTTCTTTGTTGCGACGCTCCTGGCCACGGCAAGCCTCCTCGCCCCCGTCGCCGGCTTTGCCGAAAGCGCCGACGTCGAGGCCACGATCAAAAAGGTCGACGAGAAGAATTCCAGCATCACGCTGGACGACGGCAAGAATTATCAGGCGCCCCAGGATTTCGATTTCACTGGTCTGAAGGCAGGCGTGAAGGTTGTCGTCTTCTATACCGAGGTCGACGGCAAGCGCGTCATCAACGATCTCGATATCGTCAACTGATTGTCGATTGCGGGCTTGCCCGCTGCCGAACATTTTCAGGAGTTGCAGGGCCTCAATTCGTCATTTGGCACGACACAAATAAGTTGTGCCCAAATGAGTTGTAGGCTGGCGCCCATCAAGACAGTACCGCGGTTAGAGTCTATTTTCGCCCTTGCCAAAATGTCCAAGGAGGCGACTTGATGGGACGGGAAGTGAGACGGGTTCCGGCGAACTGGGAGCATCCCCGATATACAATCGAAGATGCGCCCGATGAGCCTTGGATCGGCACCATACGCTGTTTGCTCGCGGACTACCCAGGGGCGGTTGCAAGATGGGACGAGCGCGCCGAAAAATGGCCGCTTGTCGAAGACCTTCGAAATGGCGGTTGGAAACCTTATGAGGGCGAAAAGAAATCTTTCGCCGACTATGCTGGCCCACGCCCCGATCCGAAAAACTTCATGCCGGTCTGGCCGGCCAACGAATGCACGCATCTCATGATGTATGAGACGACGACGGAGGGGTCGCCGATCTCCCCTTCCTTCGCCACACCTGAGAAGTTGGCGCGTTGGCTCACCGACAACGAAGCTTCGGCCTTTGGGGATCGGACAGCGGACTATGAATTCTGGCTGCGCTTGGCGGGAGGGGCGACATCGGTTGCGGTGATAGCCAACGGGACGCTGACATCGCACGCCATCACCACTGCTGATATCGACGATCCCAAATAGGTTCGAACCAAAGACCTATTCCAGCCAGCCGATAGTCTTCCAGCTCAGATCGACCTTCAGGATGCGGTCCTGCGGGATTTCCGCTTCAGCGGCATCCTCTTTCGAGACATCGGCGATCAGCCGGAACATGGAGCGGATGACGCCGCCATGGGTGACGCAGACGGTCGGCCGATCGACCGAAGTCAGCCAGGAGCCGACGCGCCAGGAGAGGATTTCGTAGCTCTCTGCATCATCGCCGGGCGGGATGAAATCCCACTTGCCGGCGTTGCGCTCGGCGAGGCGATCGGCCTCGGTCGCCTTCAATTCCTTAAGGGTGAAACCTTCCCAAGCGCCGAAGGAGACTTCGACCAGCCGCTCGTCGGTGCGATAGTCCTTGGGCGGCAGGCCCATGGCTTCGCGCGCGATCTCCATGGTCTCGCGGGTGCGCCTGAGCGGGCTTGCGACAAAGTCGAACGGCTGGTTTTCGAAAGCGAGGATTTCAGCAAGCTCGACGCCATTCTGCCGCGCCTGCGCGCGGCCGATAGCGTTTAGATCGATATCCTTCTGCCCCTGCAGCCGGCGCTCGGCATTCCAGTCCGTCTGACCGTGGCGTATCACATAGAGAGGCGGCACGGTCAGGCTTCCTGTTGATCAATCCTTGACGACGGCGATATCAGGCGCATCCACGGCCTTCATGCCGATGGCATGATAACCCGAATCGACATGGTGCACTTCGCCGGTGACAGCCGTGGAAAGATCGGAGAGCAGATAAAGCGCGGAGTTGCCGACTTCGTCGATCGAAACCGTGCGCTTCAGCGGCGCGTTATATTCATTCCATTTCAGGATGTAGCGGAAGTCGCCGATGCCGGCGGCGGCGAGCGTCTTGATCGGGCCGGCGGAAATGGCGTTGACGCGAATGCCGCGGCCGCCGAGATCGACGGAGAGGTAGCGGACACTCGCTTCGAGAGCAGCCTTGGCAACGCCCATGACGTTGTAGTTCGGCATGACCTTCTCTGCACCGTAATAGGTCAGCGTGATGATCGAGCCGCCGTCGTTCATGATGCGCTCGGCGCGCTGGGCGACGGCGATCAGCGAATAAACGGAGATGTCCATCGTGCGCGCGAAATTATCGCGGCTGGTGTCGACATAACGTCCGGTCAGCTCATCCTTGTCGGAGAAGGCAATGGCGTGGACGACGAAATCGATCTTGCCCCATTTCGCTTCCAGCGTGTCGATGACGGCATCGATCGTTGCCAGTTCCGTAACGTCGCAATGGCCGGCCATGAAGGCGCCGAGCTCCTGGGCGAGCGGCTCGACGCGCTTCTTCAAAGCGTCGCCCTGCCACGTCAACGCGATTTCGGCACCGGCTTCGGAACAGGCCTTGGCAATACCCCACGCTATGGAACGGTTGTTTGCAACGCCGAGGATGACGCCGCGCTTGCCTGCCATGAGGCCAGTGGCTTGAGCCATATTCTGCTCCCTTGAACTTTCGAATGATCCTGCCTATGGCATAGGCCGATCCCCTGTTCAAGCATTGGAAAGATCATCAACTGTTAGGGATCGTAACAAAGGGTGCGGTTGTCACTGAAATTTCACAAAAAAAGCCCCTCGCGCATGCTGCGCATCAAATCGGTAACTTTGTCGTCCGGTTTTTCCCACAGCATTAAGCGCAATTCAACCACGAGATTGCCTTTTCCGCCGTGCCCGTCCGGCAGTCCCTGATCGGAGATTCGGATGACCTGATCCGAACCGGACCAGGGCGGGACTGTAAGCTTGACCGGACCGTTCAATCCCTCGACCATTGTCTCATAACCGAGCACAGCATTTTCGATGGTTACGGGAAGTGTCGTATGGACGTCGAGGCCATTGAGGGTAAAGCGGCTGTCGGTGGAAAGATGGATGGTGATCGCCACATCGCCGCGCTGCATGCCCTGCAATTTCAGCCCCTGGCCCTTCAGATGCACGACCTGGCCGTTGCTGATATCCGTCGTTGCCTGAAAGCGCGCTTCCCGTCCGTCGGAAAGCGGTACGGTGATCCAGTTTCCCTTCAGCATGTCTTCGAGGGTGACAGTCGCTTCGGCAGCGATCTCGGGCGTCTTTTCCGGCGCCTTATCCTGAGTGCTGCCGCCCGTAATGCGACGCACAAGCGAGCCGAGAATGCCGAAGCGCGAGCGGAAGACGGCCGGCCCGGTCCCCGTTGCAAGCTGCTCTTCCTCTGCAAAGGTCTCTTCGGTCTCGCCGCTGCTCTGTTCGCGCTGCTTCTCCGTCTCCGCGGCACTGGCGGCAGTCTCTGCCTGGTTCGGTGCGGCGCGGGCGGCCTTGGCGCCGAAAATGCGCTCGACCATATCCTCGGGTGACTCGCTTCCGGCGGCCTGTGGGTTGGCGGCCGCGGCAGCCTTCTGCGCCTTCTGGGCCTTGGCGCGGGCGAGTTCTTCCATAATCTTTTCGGCGTTGGCGCGTGCGGCCTTGGCGCGCTCCGCGGCTTCGCGGGCTGCCTGGCGCTGCTGCATGATGGTCTGCTCGGTGCTTTGGCCTTTCGCCTCGGCCATGCGCGCCACCTGATCGTAGCGGCTGCGCTTCTGCGGGTCCTTCAGCGTTTCATAGGCACGGCCGATCTCGGCAAAACGCTCCGTTGCCGTGGGATCGCCGATATTGTGATCGGGATGCACGGCCTTGGCCAGGCTGCGCCATGCCGTCTTGATTTCGTCCGCCCCGGCATCCCGCTTTACGCCAAGCACCTTGTAAGGATCGCGCATCATCATAACCACCGTTTTGAAGGGTGCCCGGCCTCGTTGTGGCGCCCCAAAAGAAAGAAAAACATATGGATCGCGCCGCCTCTTTCGCTCCCCGGAAGCAAGAAAGGTTGACGCGCATATGGTGTGATCCTGCGGGAGCAGTTGCTAATCAGTTGTTACGCCGGGCTGGCCGCACGGTTCGATCTACCGCAATGGTTAGCCGTTCACTAAACTTTGATGCGAAATATCGCCTGGGAAGCCACGCCCGGCCCAGCTAACGGCACGGTTTCCAGGCGGGATTTGCCTTGACAATAAGTATAGACAACTCATTTCATAGTGACGCGAGCATGCGACCAGCGGAAGGCCAGGGCATCCCATGCAGGAAATTTGGATCGACTATCTGAACGCCATCGATACCAGGGCGCTGGCGTTGACCAACGACGAAATTCTCGCTGCCGTCAGCAGGGCGCTCGACGCACAGGGACGTGGCGAAACGGTGATCGAACCGCGCGTGCACCTCGTGCCTGAAAGTTCGGACAAGGGCCATTTCAACGTGCTCCGCGGCTATGTGAAGCCGCTCGACTATGCCGGCGTCAAAGTGGTTGGCGATTTCGTCGATAACTACAAGCAGGGCCTTCCTTCTGAAATGGCGGTGCTCAACCTTTTCGATCCGCGCACCGGCATGCCGAAGGCGATCATCGACGCCACGGCGATCACCGATATGCGCACCGGCGCGGTCACGGCCATCGGCGCTCGCCATCTGGCTCGCAAGGACAGCAAGGTGCTCGGCCATATCGGCGCGCGCGGCACCGCCTATTGGAATGTCCGCCTGCTCGACCATCTCTTCGATTTCGAGGCAATCCGTATCCATTCCCGCCGGCCGGAAAGCCGCGACGCCTTCGCCGCCCGGCTGGAAAAGGATCTCGGCAAGAAGATCATCGTCACCGACAATTGGGAAGACTGCCTGAAGGACGCCGACATCATGGTCGAGGCCAGTCGTCTGCCGGAGCCGACGCCACTCTTCAAGACAGCCTGGGTCAAGAAGGGCGCCTTCGTCGTTCCCTATGGCACGATGAGCGTGTTGGAATTCGATCTGACCGACATCATGGACAAGGTTGTCGTCGACGATTGGGGCCAATGCGGCCCCGGCCGTCCCTATGGCGCATTGCGCCGGCATGTCGATGAGGGCAAGGTGACGGCGGAGACGCTGCATGCCGAAATCGGCCAGATCGTCTGCGGCGCACGGCCCGGCCGCGAGAGCGACGACGAGACCATTCTCTTCTGGCATCGCGGTCTCAGCACCACGGATGTTGCGCTGGGCGCGGCCATGGTCGACAAGGCGAAGCGGATGAATATCGGCCAGCGCCTGCGCTTCGCCTGAAAACGTTCGGTTTGAGAAATGGACAGACGGATGGGTGCCGACGCTAAGGTGATCTTCGATGCGTCCGGCGCGGATATCGATGCGATCTGCGCTATCGCCCGCGACAGCGCAGAGGTGACAATCGGTGCTGATGCGCTCGCCGGCATCGAAGCCGCCTATGCCTGTCTCGTCCGCCATGCCGGCGAGGGCAAGGCGATCTATGGGGTTAGCACCGGCTTGGGCGCGGCCGTCGATACGCGCCTCGATCCCACGAAGGATTCAGGGCAACACCGTATTCCACGCCCCCGCGCCGTCGGCGTCGGGCGCTTTGCCGAAGCGGACGAGGTCCGCGCCATGATGGCGGCGCGTTTGGCCCGTTTCTGCCGAGGCTATTCGGGGGGTTCGCCCGAGGTGGCGCAAGCGCTTGCCGGCATGCTCAATTGCGCCGTTCATCCGAAGGTGCCGATGACCGGTTCGATCGGCGAGGCGGATCTTCCGCCGCTTGCACATATTGCACTGGTATTGGTCGGGGAGGGGAAAGCCATTCTGCCGGGCGGCCGTGAGGTCTCCGGCGCTGAAGCATTGGCGGTCGCCGGGCTCGCACAGCCGCCCTTCGGTATTAAGGATGGATTGTCGCTGATCTCTTCCAACGCTGCTTCCGTTGGCCTTGCCTGCCTGCTGCTGCAGGACATCAGGCGTATTTTCGACGCGCATGTCGGTGCGGCAGCGCTGTCCTACGAAGGATTTCGCGCGAGCCTCGATCCGCTCGACCCGCTGGCGATACGCCTGCGGCCCGGCCCCGGACAAGGCGATGTCGCGGCGGCGGTTCGCTCGCTGCTCGAAGGGGGCGATCTGACGAAACAAGGGGCCGCGCGGCGCCTTCAGGATCCGCTCAGCCTTCGCTGCGTGCCATCGGTCTCCGGCACTGCCTTGCATGCGCTGAGAGCGGCGTGGTCGGCGACCGAACTCGAGCTGCACTCCAGTGACGACAACCCATCGGTTCTTGCCGATGAAGATGTCGTGCTGCCGACGGGCAATTTCGATCCGACCCACATGGTGCTGGCCTTCGACACGTTGGCGCTCGCGCTCGCCCGTCTTGCCGCCATGACAGCCGAGCGGATCATGAAGCTGCTGTCGCCGGGCTTTTCCGATCTGCCGCGTTTCCTCGCACCGGAAGGTGCTGGCGCCAACGGTTTTGGCGCATTGCAAAAGACCGTCGCGGCGCTGACGGCGGAGATCGGCCATCTGGCGATGCCCATGCCCTTTACGGTGACGCCGGTTGCCGATCGTGTGGAGGACTATGCGTCGCTTGCCATGTCGGTGATCGACAAGACCGGACGGCTGGTTGAGAAGCTACGATACCTCACCGCGATCGAACTGATCGTAGCCGCCCGCGCCATCGACCTGCGTGGTCCAATAAAGCTGGGCGACAGGGCCGAGACGCTATTTACCGTCATCCGCTCCATCGTGCCGCCGCTCGAGGTGGACCGTTCGCCCAGCAACGATATCTACGCGCTTGCCGATTGCATTGCGGCGGGCACGCTGATCGGCCCGCTTTTGACGATGAAATGAGAAAGAGAGACGGTTATCAGCCGTCCTGCTGGAAACTCAGCAATTGCCATTCGCCTTGGCCAACGAGGCAGGTCTTGCCGAAGAAGTTGGCGATGCCGTCATAGGAATGGCGAGTGGTGCGGAACTGGCGGCAGACCTGTCCCGAGGCGTTGTTTTCAACGATCGTGTCGATGACGCCGGCGCTACCCGTCGAGGCGTTCGCCCAAGGAACGGACCGTCCGTTCAACTTGTTGAGATCTGCCGAAGTCACCGCGTTACGCACCGTCGTCTCGTCGGAAACGCTGTCGGTTGTCACAGGAGCAGTCGGGATGGTGCCGGTTGAAACGCTCCGATCCACCTTCGTCGAACTCAGCATGTCCATGCCGCCGCCGACGCAGCCGCCAAGGGAGAGAATGGCAATCGCCATCGTCGCGCCTTTTGCAAGCTTGCGCTTTGTATGAACCGTCGACTTTGCTATGACTTCCACCCGAGTATCTTGGCCAGTGTTGGGGCTGGCGATTTTAGGAAATGCGGAGAATTTGAGCTAATATGTCGGAAAACGAGTTAACAAGCGGTGACTTCACCGAGCAGAACGAGCCCTTCGCGCTTTTCGCTTCCTGGCTGCGCGACGCTGAAGCCAATGAGCCGAATGATCCGAATGCGGTTGCCTTGGCAACGGTTGATAAGGATGGATTGCCAAATGTCCGCATGGTTCTTCTGAAAGGTTTCGATAGCCAGGGATTCGTATTCTATACAAATTTCGAGAGCCGGAAAGGCCAAGAAATTCTTTCCCAAAAGAAAGCGGCGATGTGCTTCCACTGGAAATCGCTGCGCCGGCAGGTCAGGCTGCGCGGTCTGGTTGAAGTCGTCAGCGACAAGGAAGCCGACGACTATTTCAAGACGCGTGCCCGCGGCAGCCGCATCGGCGCCTGGGCGTCGAAGCAGTCGCGCCCGCTCGAAGGCCGCTTTGCCCTGGAAAAGGCCGTCGCCGAATATACGGCCCGCTACGCCATCGGCGAAATTCCACGCCCTGCCTATTGGTCCGGCTTCCGCATCCGGCCGCTGTCGATCGAATTCTGGCACGATCGCCAGTTCCGCCTGCACGATCGCGTCGAGTTTCGCCGTGACGTGCCGGAGGGCGCCTGGGAAAAGGTGCGGATGTATCCGTAACGGATTATGCCGATGCCCAAAGCATGTCGCGCAAAAGTGCTCAGCGGTTTTGCGATAACGACATGCGCAAATTCAAGAATCTAAAGCGCAACAAGCGACTCTGAAAGATCGCGATGCGCTTTAGCGCCCCATCAGCCGCATGGGGATGCCGGAGGCAAGCGCCGAGGCATATCGGGCCTTCTGGTAGTGACCGTTCAACGACAGTCGTGGCAGATGGGTGAGGGCAGCGGCACTCGCCGTTCCGATCGTCCCAGGCCGGGTCGTAACGCCGACGGAAAAGCCGAGTTCCGCCGCTAGCCGGGCTTCGCGAGGAGAGACGGCATCGGCCGTGCCGTAGGGATAGGCGATCGCTGCTGGCCGCCCGCCGATGATGTCAGCGACATAATCCGCCGACAAAGCCATTTCCGCAGCCGCTTCCGCTTCCGGCAGACGAGCGAGCGCCCGGTGGCTGACCGTATGGGCGCCGAGCGAGGCAAGCGGGTGACGGACAAGCTGCTTCAATTCCTCCCGGTCCATGATCGCTGAGCGCACGAGATCGAGTGGCTCCAGGCCGTTCGTTCGGGCGAGCTCGTCGATCCGGCCAACGGCCTCCGTCTCATCATGGGCATGAACATAGGCGGCGAAGCGGGCAAAGACGGCTTGCCGCTGGCTGGCTTTGTCGAGGTCGAAGCTCTCCGGGCCTATCCCGAAATCGAAGGTCAGGCGATCCAACCGGCAGAGCAGGTCGGCCAGTGTTTCCCACCAAATACTATGTGTCCGCTCCGACAGGCCCTGTGTGACGAAGATTGTGAAGGGAATACCGTGCCGGGCAAAGACCGGCAGCGCATGATCGAGATTGTCGCGATTGCCGTCGTCGAGGGTGAAAACAGCAAAGGGTGGCTTGTTGCGATCACTTGCGATACGGTCCGGCAGCGCATCGAGGGCGATGAAATCATAACCATCCCGTTTCAGCCGGCTGATCGCGCGGTCAAGGAATTCTGGCGAAATTTCCAGATGCGCATTCGGTGCGAAGGTTCGGCACAAGGGAGGACGGACATGATGCAGGGTGAAAATGGCGCCTAGGCCGGCGACGTCGCGCATCAAGCCGAGGTTTTTCAGAATTGCGGCGGTTTCCAGCCCGCCGGAGATTACCGCGCGCTTGAGACGGATTCTGATGCCCTGTTCCATGGGATTTAACCGGTTGACGAATGACCATGCTGTAGCCCATCCGCCGTTAAGTCTTGCTGAATCTGCATCATCTTTTCAATACGTTAACCGTTATTTTACCAGCAAAGGCAAAATTGGGAATTCTGTCGAGGGTGTTGCCTCAATATCGCACCGAAATCAGGCTTTTGTCGCAAATGCGTACATTGGGTTGATGCGGTGTATCGGCATTTGTTTCAGTTGGGGACGAATATGAAAAAACTTTTGATGGCCCTTTCTGCGGCCGTCTTGCTGTTGAGCGCACCGGTGGCGAGCTTTGCGGGCAGCGCCTATTTCATTATGGATGCGAAATCCGGCAAGGTCTTGGCTTCCGATAATGCCGATGATCTCAACCATCCCGCATCGCTGACGAAGATGATGACGCTGTATCTGACCTTCGAGGCGATCCATCGCGGTAAGATCGGTTGGAACACAGAGGTTCCGGTCTCGCGCAACGCCTCCGGTAAGAGCCCGACCAAGCTCGGCCTGAAACCGGGCAGCACCATTACCGTCCGCGATGCCGTCAACGGCATGATCGTCAAGTCCGCCAACGATGCCGCCACTGCCATGGGCGAGGCGCTGGGCGGCAGCGAAAGCGGCTTTGCCCGCATGATGACGCAGAAGGCACGCGAAATCGGTATGCGCCGCACCGTATTCACCAATCCGTCGGGCTTGCCGAGCATGGAGCAGGTGACGACCGCGCGCGACATGTCCACGCTCGCCGTCGCGCTCATCAACAACTATCCGCAGGAATATCGGCTGTTTTCACAGTCGGGCTTTACCTATCGCGGCAGCCGAATTCGTGGTCATAACAATCTGATGTATCGCTACGAGGGCATGGACGGCATCAAGACCGGCTACACCAATGCCTCCGGTTTCAACATCGTCAGCGCCGTGCGCCAGGGTAACCGCCGCGTTATCGGCGTTGTGATGGGCGGAGCGACTGCCCGCGGCCGCGATGCCTTCATGGCTTCGCTTCTCAATCGCTATGTGCCGAAAGCGACCTCCGCCGAATCGTCGCGTCTCATGGCAAGCGTTGGCGGTGCAAAGCAGGTCGCTTCGGCGAAGGATGATGTTGATGTTGACGTCGATGCGCAAACCACGGCGACGACACGCAAACGGGCCGAGTTCACTCCCTCTTCAGCTCCACTCGCCTATGCTGCCACGACAAATGTGACCGTGCCGATGGATCGCCCGATGGCGATGGATGAAATCCAGAATGCCGGCAAGCCGGCGACCGGCGGTTGGCAGGTGCAGATTGCGGCTACTCCGACGGCGCAGGCGGCCAAGGACCTGCTGTCTGAAGCTCAATCCAAGGCGGGCGGCGCGCTTGCCAACGCTTCGCCCTATACCGAAGCCGTCGGCAAGGGCAGCAACACGGTCTATCGCGCCCGCTTTGTCGGCTTCGGCAGCCGCGATGACGCGAATTCCGCCTGTGCTGCACTGAAGCGCAAGGATTTCAATTGCATGCTGCTGCCGAACAAGGGCTGAGCGGAAATCAAGTTTTGAAACTATCAAGACGGCGGGGCCATAAACTCCGCCGTCTTGCTATTTCCGGCAGAATCGTTCACTTCTGTAAGGAACATACAGGGAACGATATTGATGTTGTCAGGTCTGATCCAGCAGTTCGAAAAGGCTTCCGCCACCTATGCCGCCGCCAATGGATTGGAGCGCGACGCCGACTGGTTTGTTCTGAAGCTGCAGGAAGAGATGGGCGAGCTCACCCAGATCTGGAACAAGACGACCGGTCGGGGAAGACGCAAGGGCATGACCGATGAGGAATTGGCGACCGCGCTCGCCGACGAGACGGCTGACGTGCTCGGCCATATCCTTCTCTTTGCCCACCGCAACGGTCTCGATCTCGCTGCAGCGGTAGAGCGGAAATGGCTGTTCCGGCCGGAAGAAGGCAACGCTACGTAGTCGGAACCGCTACGCCTTCGTCCCGCCGACTGTCACCTGATCCATCCTCAGATGCGGCTGGCCGACGCCGACGGGGACCCATTGGCCGCCCTTGCCGCAATTGCCGATGCCGGTGTCGAGTTTCATGTCGTTGCCGATCATGGAGACACGCTTCATCGCATCCGGGCCATTGCCGATCAGCATGGCGCCCTTGATCGGCGCGCCGACCTTGCCGTCTTCTATCAGGTAGGCTTCGGTGCAGCCGAAGACGAATTTGCCGGAGGTGATGTCCACCTGGCCGCCACCGAAGGAAACGGCATAGATGCCCTTCTTCACCGAGGCGATGATCTCTTCCGGCGTTTTGTCGCCGCCGAGCATATAAGTGTTGGTCATGCGCGGCATCGGCGTGTGGGCATAGCCTTGGCGGCGGCCGTTGCCGGTTGCCTTCATGCCCATCAGGCGGGCATTCTGCCGGTCCTGCATGTAGCCGACCAGCTTGCCATTTTCGATCAGCACATTGTAGGCCGAGGGCGTGCCTTCGTCGTCGACCGTGATCGAACCGCGGCGGTTTTCGATCGTCCCGTCATCGACGACGGTGACGCCGGGAGCGGCCACCATTTGGCCCAGAAGCCCGGCGAAAGCCGAGGTCTTCTTGCGGTTGAAATCGCCTTCCAGCCCGTGGCCGACAGCTTCGTGCAGCATGACGCCCGGCCAGCCGGAGCCGAGAACGACGTCCATCGTGCCGGCCGGCGCATCGATTGCCTCGAGATTGACCATTGCCTGGCGCAAAGCTTCGTCGGCACCGCGGCGCCAATTTTCCTGCGTGACGAAATCGCCGAAGCCGACGCGGCCGCCAGTGCCGAAGGAACCGGATTCCTGCCGGTCACCTTCGCCGACCATCACCGAGATATTGATGCGCGTCATCGGCCGGATATCGCGGACGCGGTGACCGTCGGCACGCAGGATATCGACCACCTGCCAGCTCGCAGCAATGGAAGCCGTTACCTGACGGACCTTGCTGTCCTTGTCGCGCAGATAGCTGTCGATCTCCTGCAGAAGCTTCGCCTTGTCCTCGAAGCTCGGGCTGCCGATCGGGTTCTCGTCGCTATAGAGCACCTTGTTGGTGCGCTGAGGCGCGGCGGCGTAGGAACCGGCATAGCCACTGGTGACGGCGCGCACCGCATCGGCGGCGCGCTTGAGAGCCGCTTCGGAGAGATCGCCCGCATGCGCATAGCCCACCGCTTCGCCGGCAACGGCGCGCAGGCCAAAACCCTGCTCGGTGTTGAAGCTGCCGCCCTTCATGCGTCCATTGTCGAAGGTCAGCGATTCCGCCTGGACATGCTCGACGAAAAGCTCGCCGTCGTCGGCGCCGGAAAGCGCATCGGCGACGATGCCGCGCAGCTTGGTTTCGTCGGTATCGAACAAGGTAAGGAGATCGGTATTCATGGATCAAGTGCTCCGTTCAGAGCCGATGTAGGTTTCGGATGACGAGAGAGCAAGCCCTATCGATTTACGGAAGCGCGTCGTAGCCTTCGGCGAAGCCTTTGAGATCGACGGGAATGCCGATGCCTTCTTCCGGCGACTGGAAGACGATGAAGGTGGCGGTCGCACCGCTGCGCAGCGTTTTCAGCAACTCGTCCTCAAGCACCACTTCGGCATAGCAACCGTCCGAGAAGCAGCGCACGAAATAGGCGCGGCCGATATCCTTGCCGTCGACATTGAGGCCGAGCCCATTCGGCAGCAGCACTCCGAGCGGCGCCAGCACGCGAAGAATCTTCGACTTGCGATCGGCGGTTTTCAGCACAACAACCGAAAGACCGACTTCCGGTCGGTCCTCGGCGATGACGTTCTGCATCAGCGCGCATTGTTCGGTCGATGCGCCCGCCGGCTTGTCGCAGACCACGGACCATGCGCCATGGCTCGAACGCACCGTACCCGGCGGTTGTGGAACCTGGCTGGTCGGAAGCTGCTGGGTATGCGCCGGCGGTTGTTGGCCCGGCTGCTGCGGTTGCTGGGTTTGCAGTTGCTGAGCCTGCGGCGCCGGCTGTGTTTGCTGTGCCTGCTGCGCCAGAACGGGTGCTGCGGCCGCGGCAGCGATGCTGGCGCTGACAAACCAAAGCCGGGCGAGGGAACGAAAACCCATGGAAACCTCTAGATTCGAATCAGTGCCGCTATTGTTGAAGCCCACGCCGGCAAATGAAAAGCCCCGCGTGCTGAATTCCAACCGACTGCGGCGGAAATACGACCTCTATCCCATTTTGCCCCGGCAATGCGATGGACCGTGATGCAATTTTTCGTATGATGATGAAATGCTTGCCATGTTTCGGCGGGCCGGGGGACTACACTTCGCGCAAAAATGCCGCACGAACAACTGTTGTGAGTTGTTGCGGAGTGCTCCAAACTGTGGTTTGAAGCGCAATGGAATGTAGGGATACTGCGTTTGAGATTGATCTGGGATCAAACGCTGGAGGGAGAGACATCGTGATTAAGAGGGCTTACGCAGCTCTGGCGGCTATCGCCTGTCTGCTTTTTGCGACCGGCAGCTATGCCGATCAGCCAAAACCATGGGAAACCGGCCTGCAAGAGGCAGCCACCGGCAATATGCATCAAATACGGTGGTTCGAAGCATACACGCTTTGGTTTATCGTTCCCATTACGCTGCTGGTGCTCGTCCTTTTGATCGTCGTCATGGTCAAGTTCCGGGCATCGAAGAATCCGGTGCCCTCCAGAACGAGCCATAATACGCTGATCGAGGTTATCTGGACCGTCGGCCCGGTTCTCATTCTTCTGTTCCTGGCTGTTCCGTCCTTCGATCTTCTGACCACGCAGCTCACGTTCCCCCCAAATCCTGACGTTACGGTCAAGGTGACCGCCACGCAGTGGCAGTGGAACTATGAATATGAAAACAGCGGTAACACACCGCTGGCCTTCGATTCCTTCCTGCTGAAGGATCAGGACCGCGCCGCCGCCGGCAAGGAAGACAGGTCGAAATATCCGCGGCTTCTCGCCGTCGACAACGAGCTGGTGCTGCCCGTCGGCAAGGTCGTGCGCGTCCTTGTTACCGCCGCACCGACAGATGTCATCCATTCCTTCGCGATGCCGTCCTTCGGCATCAAGATCGACGCCGTTCCCGGCCGTTTGAACGAAACCTGGTTCAAGGCCGACAATGAAGGCATCTACTACGGCCAGTGTTCCGAGCTTTGCGGCAAGGACCATGCATTCATGCCGATCGCCATCCACATCGTCTCCCAGGATCAATACCAGCAGTGGCTGACCACCGCCGCCGGCGACCTGAGCAAGGCAAACAAGGCCCTGATGGCCGCCGTCGATCAGCCGGCTACTGTCAACGTCGCTGAAAACACGGCTCAGTAAGAGGGATAGGGATAATGGCTGGATCTACGGCACACGACGATCATTCGCACGCTCTTCATGATGCTCACGCGCATGACGACCATCACTCTCATACGCCCACTTTTGTGAACCGTTGGTTCTTCTCGACCAACCACAAGGACATTGGCACCCTCTATCTGATCTTTGCGATCTTTGCCGGTATCGTCGGCTTCCTGCTCTCTATCGCGATCCGCATGGAATTGCAGGAGCCGGGCATCCAGATCTTCAGCGGTCTGGCCTCCATGGTCTACGGCTATTCGGGCGACGCCTCCATCGATGGCGGCAAGCAGATGTACAACGTCTTCGTCACCGCCCACGCGCTGATCATGATCTTCTTCATGGTCATGCCGGCGATGATCGGCGGCTTTGCCAACTGGATGGTGCCGATCATGATCGGCGCGCCGGACATGGCTTTCCCGCGCCTGAACAACATTTCCTTCTGGCTGATCGTTCCCGCCTTCCTGCTGCTGATCCTGTCGATGTTCGTCGAAGGCCCGGCTGGTGCCTATGGCGCGGGCGGCGGCTGGACGATGTATCCGCCGCTGTCGGGCATCGTCGGCCATCCCGGCCCGGCGGTCGACCTGGTGATCTTCGCGCTGCATATCGCCGGCGCCTCGTCAATCCTCGGCGCGATCAACTTCATCACCACCATCCTCAACATGCGCGCTCCGGGCATGACGCTGCACAAGATGCCGCTGTTTGCCTGGTCAGTGCTGATCACGGCCTTCCTGCTGCTCCTGTCGCTGCCGGTTCTCGCCGGTGCCATCACCATGGTGCTGACCGACCGCAACTTCGGCACGACCTTCTTCGCGCCGGAAGGCGGCGGTGACCCGATCCTTTACCAACATCTGTTCTGGTTCTTCGGTCACCCGGAAGTCTACATCCTGATCCTGCCGGGCTTCGGCATGATCAGCCACATCATCTCGACCTTCTCGCGCAAGCCGATCTTCGGCTATCTCGGCATGGCCTATGCCATGGTCGCAATCGGCGCCGTCGGCTTCGTCGTCTGGGCCCACCACATGTACACGGTCGGCCTGTCGCTCGACACGCAGCGTTACTTCGTCTTCGCGACGATGGTCATCGCCGTTCCGACCGGCGTGAAGGTCTTCTCCTGGATCGCGACGATGTGGGGCGGCTCGATCGAGTTCCGCACGCCGATGATCTGGGCGATCGGCTTCATCTTCCTGTTCACGGTGGGCGGCGTTACCGGCGTGCAGCTCGCCAATGCCGGTCTCGACCGCGTATGGCAGGACACCTACTACGTTGTCGCGCATTTCCACTACGTTCTGTCGCTCGGCGCCGTCTTCGCCATCTTCGCTGCCTGGTATTACTGGTTCCCGAAGATGACCGGCTACATGTACAGCGAGAAGATCGGCAACTGGCACTTCTGGATCACCTTCGTCGGCGTCAACATGGTGTTCTTCCCGCAGCACTTCCTCGGTCGTGCCGGCATGCCGCGCCGTTACATCGACTATCCGGATGCCTTTGCTGGCTGGAACTATGTTTCCTCCATCGGGTCCTATGTTGCAGCCGTCGGCCTCTGCTTCTTCTTCTGGGGCGTCATCGATGCTTTCGTGAAGAAGCGTGTCGCTGGCAACAATCCCTGGGGCGAGGGTGCGACCACTCTGGAATGGCAGCTTCCTTCACCGCCGCCGTACCATCAGTGGGAAGAGCTGCCGCGCATCAAGTAGCTTATTTCCGGACGCCGTGATAAGCGGCGTCCGGCTTAACGGACATTGGATGAAAGAATGACGGTCATCGACAATCACGAAGTGCTCGCGAAGAAAGGCGAAATTGGCCTGTCGGAAGCGAGTGCGCGCGATTATTTCGAGCTTTTGAAGCCGCGGGTCATGTCGCTGGTCGTCTTCACCGCCTTTGCCGGACTGGTGCTGGCGCCGGGCCATATCAACCCGGTTCTCGGCCTGATCGCCATTCTCTGTATTGCCGTCGGCGCCGGTGCGTCCGGTGCGCTGAATATGTGGTACGACGCCGATATCGACGCGGTCATGAGCCGTACGGCACGCCGTCCGATCCCCGCCGGCCGCGTCAAGGCTTCCGAAGCGCTTGCCTTCGGCTTGGTTCTGTCGGGCTTTTCGGTGACGATCCTCGGTCTGGCCGTCAACTGGCTTTCAGCCGCGATCCTCGCCTTTACCATTTTCTTCTACGCCGTCATCTACACGATGTGGCTGAAGCGCTCGACGCCGCAGAACATCGTCATCGGCGGCGCTGCCGGCGCTTTCCCGCCGGTCATCGGCTGGGCCTGTGTCACCGGTAGCGTGACGATGGAGAGCATCGTGCTCTTCCTGATCATCTTCCTCTGGACGCCGGCCCATTTCTGGGCGCTGGCGCTGTTCAAAATGCGCGACTACGAAGCCGTTGGCGTACCCATGATGCCGAATGTCGCCGGCGTGCCGACCACCAAGAACCAGATTGTCGCTTATGCCGTATTGACGGCCCTCATCGGCGTCGTGCCGGCGTTCATCGGTTTGGCAAGCTTCGGCTATGGTGTTGTCGCCGCCCTGCTTGGCGCGGTCTTCATATACTGTTCCATCGCTGTTCGGCGCATGCCGGATGGCGATATCAAGATGATCCCGGCGAAGAAACTCTTCGCCTTCTCGATCTTCTATCTCTTTGCAATCTTTTCGGCATTGCTGATCGACCGGCTCGTTGCAGTGCTGATGTCAGGCGGTGCGGGAGGCTGGCTGTGATCGAACTCGTCAAGCTCACGGAAGCGCAAAAGAAATCACGGCGAGGGCGCAACATCGCGCTTGGTTTGGTGCTCGCCGGCCTGGTGATCCTGTTCTACGCGATCACCATCATCAAGGTCGGCACCGGACACGTTTGAGGAGGCGTGATGGAGGAGGGGACAACGAACAAGGCAAGAAGTGCCGGCCGCAACAACGGTCTGGTCGTTGCCATGTGCCTGAGCTTCGTGATCGGCATGAGCGCCATGTGCGCCGCTGCCGTGCCGCTCTACCGCATCTTCTGTGAGGTGACCGGCTTCAACGGCACGACGCAGCGCGTCGATCAGGCGTCCAGCGTTATTCTCGACAGGCCGATCAAGGTCTCCTTCGACGCCAATGTTGCCCCGGGCGTGCCCTGGGATTTCAAGCCGATGCAGAAGGAAGTTGACCCCAAGATCGGTGAAACGGTCGAGATCAAGTTCCTTGTCGAAAATAAGTCCGACCAGCCGACGCGCGGGCAGGCTATCTTCAACGTTTCGCCGGTGGAAGCAGGCGCCTATTTCAACAAGGTGCAGTGCTTCTGCTTCAACGAGACCGATCTGGCACCGGGGGAAAAGCGCGAGATGCCGGTGGTTTTCTACGTCGATCCTGAGATCACTAAGGCGGAAGAAACCAAGACGATCACAGCGCTGACACTATCCTACACCTTCTATCCGCGCGACGGCGCGAAGCCTGTGGCTTCCAACGACGCAGCGAAGGTGGCGGAAAAGAAACTTTGATGGAGAGTGCCTCCGGCTCAGCCGGAGGCGATATGGGAAAAGTCATTCGGGGAATTGCTGACATGGCAGAGGCGCATACGAAGAAACACGATTACCACATCATCGACCCCAGCCCGTGGCCGATCACAGCGGCCCTCGGTGCCTTTGTCATTACCTTTGGCGGCGTCTGCTTCATGCGCTACCTGAACGGTGGCGCCGTGCATCTGTTCGGCCTGAATTGGGCGCAGCCTTGGCTGTTCTTCATCGGTTTGGCCATCATCCTCTATGTCATGTACGGCTGGTGGTCGGATACGGTGAAGGAAGCGCATGAGGGCGCGCATACCCGCGTTGTCTCGCTGCACTTGCGCTATGGCATGATCATGTTCATCGCCTCCGAGGTGATGTTCTTCGTTGCCTGGTTCTGGGCCTATTTCGACGTCAGCCTCTTTCCGAACGAGGCGATACAGGCTTCGCGAACGGCCTTCCTTGGCGGCCAGTTTCCGCCGAAGGGCATTGAAGTCCTCAATCCCTGGCATTTGCCGATCTATAACACCATCATCCTGCTGCTCTCGGGCACGACAGTCACCTGGGCGCACCACGCGCTGCTGCACAATGACCGCAAGGGCCTGATCCAGGGGTTGGTCCTGACGGTACTGCTCGGCGCGCTGTTCTCCTGCGTCCAGGCCTATGAATATGCGCATGCGCCCTTCGAGTTCAAAAACTCGATCTACGGCGCAACCTTTTTCATGGCGACCGGCTTCCATGGTTTCCATGTGTTGATCGGAACGATTTTCCTGCTGGTCTGCCTCATCCGCGCGCTTCGCGGTGACTTCACGCCGAAGCAGCATTTCGGATTCGAAGCGGCCGCCTGGTATTGGCACTTCGTCGACGTCGTCTGGCTCTTCCTGTTCTTCTGCATCTACATCTGGGGAAGCTGGGGCGCGCCGGTCGCGGCCGGCTAAGCGGCAGACGCAGAAATATCAAAGGCGGGTGCTTCGGCGCCCGCCTTTTTCATTGTGAGAAGGGCCTCTCAAGCGCTTGCCGCAAGCCGCTCGAATGCCGTCGGATGCGGAACACCCCGATCCATGAGCTGCCTGATCTCCTCGGCGCAGGCTTGCGCGGTTTTGACCGAGGTATCGACCTCGAGATCGTAGATACCGGGCCGATGCACCTGCGCCTGCCAGGCTGATATCGGTGCGGGAATCGGGGCATCGGCGGAAACGCTGACATAATCATTGCGCCTTTCAGCGCCTTCCGCCAAACGCCGCTGAATGACGGTCTCGATCGGGCAGCGCACCCCGACGAAAAGAACGGGCAGGCCCGCGAGTTGGCGAGCGCAATCCGCTAGGATTCCGAGCGGCCTTGAATGGGCGTCATGATGGCCGAATTCAGCTACCACGTTGAGCCCAAGACGGCTGTGGGCCGCAATCGAGGCATAGAGCGCCGAATAGAATGTCTGAACCAGCGGCTCCAGATCAGGCCGCTCGCCACCGGGCCGCAAACCGATCCCCGGCCGGTAACGCTGCGGAGTGATATGCCGCACATAGGCGTCGACGCCCAGATTCATCCATGGCCCGTCGAAACTGGCCTGAATTGCTTCGACAATGCTCGATTTTCCGGATCGCGGTGCACCGTTCAGGATGATGATCTGACCGACCTTCGTATCTTGATGATTGTCCATACCCTCTTTCTATGGCCGGGATCACGATTTTCAAGCGGCACGGAAAAATCGGCCGCGACATCATGCTGCGGGCAATGTTCGCTCGCGGCGCGGCGGTCACCATGCTTTTCGATTGGACGGATGGCTGCATCGCGGCTACTGATGATGACAGGACGAGATCCGGACGCTCGTCGTGAATGGTAATCGATCGAGATCAAACTTTGAGCCCAGAGCAAGACAGCCCCGAAGGTCACGGGACAGGCCCGAATCAAGAGGCAAACAGCGACAACGCCCTCTTTCCACCCGTCGATCCGTTCAAGGTCGGCATTCAGGGGTGCTGCCCGCGCTGCGGCAACGGCAAGCTCTTCGATGGGCTGTTGTCGCTGAAACCGCGCTGCGCTGCCTGCAATCTCGATTATGCCTTTGCCGATGCCGGTGACGGGCCTGCGGTCTTCGTCATCCTCATCGTCGGCTTTATCGTGATTGGCTCGGTGCTGTGGCTGCAGGTCAATTATGCGCCGCCGATCTGGGTGCATATCCTGCTGTTCGGCCCTCTGACCATCATCCTGTCGCTTCTGTCGCTACGCTGGTGCAAGGGCATCCTGATCGCGCTGCAATACCGCAACAATGCCAGCGAAGGGCGCATTCATCGTGACTGAGGCGATCATGCCCGCTCGCCGCGCCAATCTTTTCTGGCAGATCGGCAAGGCGCTGATCCTGCTTACGGCGCTCGGCATTCTGCTGGTCCTCGGCACTTGGCAGGTCGAACGGCTGCATTGGAAGGAAGGCTTGCTGGCCGACATAGCCGAGCGTCAGGCCGCTGCGCCCGTGCCGCTATCGACGATCGAGACCATGGCCGCATCCGGCGGCGATATCGAATATCGCGTCGTCACCGCGACGGGTCGATATCTCAACAACAAGGAACGGCATTTCTTCGCGACTTTCGCTGGCGCTTCCGGCTTCGATATTTATACGCCGCTGCAGCTTGCGGACGGGCGCTATCTCTTCGTCAACAGAGGCTTCGTGCCCTACGACGCCAAGGAGCCGGAAATGCGCGTGCAGGGGCAGTTGACGGACGAACAGACCGTCACCGGCCTTGCCCGCGCCAAGCTCGCCGGCCAGCCCTCGGGCATGCCGGACAATGATCTGGCGAAGAACATATTCTATTGGAAAGACCTGGACGCCATGGCTGACAGCGATGGGCTTCCACGGGATAAGGTGCTGCCCTTCTTCGTCGATGCCGACAAGACGCTCAATCCTGCCGGCTTGCCGATCGGCGGCGTCACCATCGTCGATCTGCCGAACAACCATCTGCAATATGCCGTGACCTGGTATGGCCTTGCGGCGGCGCTGGTTGCCATCGTCGCTATCTCCTGGTGGCGCAAACGTCATCCGGACGCACCCCGGCAATAGTTTCGCGCAATAGAATAGCTTCATTTCGATGGAATATTCGGCTAGAGCATGGTCCCAAAAAGTGCGCAGCGGTTTTTGGATAAGATCATGCGGACTAAAGCTCGTCGGGATCTTTCAGATTCGCTCCCACGCTTTAGCTCTTTATTTTTGCATGTCGTTTTCGCAAAACCGCCGCACACTTTTGCGCGACATGCATTAAATGGAGCAAGCGGCGGGGCGAACCTATATCTGTAGCCTTGCCATCGCCCCGAATTTCGGAAGAGACATGAACATAGCGGTTTCCAAACCTGACCTGACCATCCGGCTCTGCGGCCCGCGCGGCTTCTGCGCCGGCGTCGATCGCGCCATCCAGATCGTCGTGCTGGCGTTGAAAGCCTATGGTGCGCCGGTCTATGTCCGCCATGAGATCGTGCATAATCGCTATGTCGTGGAAGGGCTGGAGGCCAAGGGTGCCGTCTTCGTCGAGGAGCTCAACGAGATCCCGGCGGAACATCGCGCCCAGCCTGTCGTCTTTTCCGCCCATGGCGTTCCGAAGTCCGTGCCGGCAGATGCCGACGCGCGCAATCTCTTCTATCTCGATGCCACCTGCCCGCTGGTGTCCAAGGTGCATAAGCAGGCCATGCGGCATAACCGTCTCGGCCGCCACGTCATCCTCATCGGCCATGCCGGCCACCCGGAAGTGATCGGCACCATGGGCCAGCTTCCGGAGGGTTCGGTGTCGTTGATCGAGACGGTGGAGGATGTCGACGCCTATGAACCTGCTGACCCGGACAATCTCGGTTTCGTCACGCAGACGACGCTCTCGGTCGACGACACCGCCGGCGTCATCGCGCGGCTGCAGCAGAGATTCCCGAATCTCACCGCGCCGGCCGCCGACTCGATCTGCTACGCCACCACCAACCGCCAGGAAGTGGTAAAGGAAGCCGCTCCGGGCTGCGATCTTTTCATCGTCGTCGGCGCACCGAATTCGTCCAATTCCAAGCGTCTCGTCGAAGTGGCGCTGAGAGCAGGGGCCAAGAAATCCGTGCTTGTCCAGCGCGCCTCGGAAATCGATTGGGACGATATCGGCGATATCAAAACCGTCGGCCTCTCCGCCGGCGCATCGGCGCCGGAGGTCATCGTCAACGAGATCATCGAAGCCTTCCGCGCGCGCTACAATGCCGTGGTGGAGCTTGCCGAAACGGTCAAGGAGACCGAGAATTTCCTCGTCAATCGCGAGCTGCGCAATATCGAACTGACGGTGGCCGACATGGCCTTCGTCAATGGAGATTGAAGGGCCACCTCGTCCTTCGAGGCCTTGCCGCTTGCGCTGACGCTGCATCGACAAGGCACCTCAGGATGAGGTGGAGAGAGTTTCGTCGCCAGGTGCCAAAAATCAGTCCCCACCCTGAGGTGGCCCAAAGGGCCCTCGAAGGGCGAGGGCGGGTGGTTGCGGTGGCCGGCATGTATCAAAGGGAATAATTCGTGGCCGTTTATACCGATATTACCGAAGACGATCTCAAGTGGTTCCTGACGGAATATGATGTCGGCACGTTGCTCTCCTACAAGGGCATCGCCGAGGGCGTCGAAAACTCCAACTTCCTGCTGCACACGTCGCGCGAGCCTTTGATCCTGACGCTCTATGAGAAGCGCGTCGAGAAGGGCGACCTGCCGTTTTTCCTCGGCCTGATGCAGCATCTGGCAAGCCGCGGCCTTTCCTGCCCGCTGCCATTGCCGCGCAAGGATGGCGCGTTGCTCGGCCATCTCTCGGGCCGTCCGGCCGCGCTGATTTCCTTTCTCGAAGGGATGTGGTTGCGCAAGCCCGAGGCAAAACATTGCCGCGAAGTCGGCAAGGCGCTGGCCGCGATGCATGTCGCCGGCGAAGACTTCGCCATCAAGCGGCCGAACGCGCTGTCGCTTGAAGGCTGGCAGGGGCTTTGGGAAAAATCCGAAGCGCGCGCCGACGAGGTTGAACCAGGCTTGCAGGACGAGATCCGCGGCGAACTGGATTTCCTGAAGCGCCATTGGCCGAAGGGCTTGCCGGATGGCGTCATCCATGCGGATCTGTTTCCGGACAACGTCTTCTTTCTCGGCGACGCGCTTTCGGGGCTGATCGACTTCTATTTCGCCTGCAACGATCTGCTCGCCTATGATGTCTCGATCTGCCTCAACGCCTGGTGCTTCGAGAAGGACGGCGCCTACAACATCACCAAGGGCATGGCGCTTCTGGAAGGTTATCAGAGCGTTCGGCCGTTGGACGCCGCCGAAATCGCCGCGCTGCCGACACTGTCGCGCGGCTCGGCGCTGCGCTTCTTCCTGACCCGCCTCTATGATTGGCTGACGACGCCAGCCGGCGCCTTGGTCACCAAGAAAGACCCGCTCGAATATCTGCGCAAGCTGCGCTTCCATCGCCAGATCGCCTCTAGCGCCGAATATGGGCTGAAGGCATGAAACACGTCGATATCTTTACCGACGGCGCTTGCTCCGGCAATCCCGGTCCCGGCGGCTGGGGGGCGGTGCTGCGCTATGGCGATGTCGAAAAGGAGCTTTTCGGCGGCGAACAGGAGACGACCAACAATCGTATGGAGCTGATGGCGGCGATCTCGGCGCTCGGCGCCCTGAAAACGCCCTGCGAAGTCGATCTCTATACCGACAGCGTCTATGTCAAGGACGGCATCTCCAAGTGGATTTTCGGCTGGAAGAAAAACGGCTGGAAAACTGCCGACAAAAAGCCGGTGAAAAACGCCGAACTCTGGCAAGCCCTGGAAGAAGCCCGCAGCCGGCATCAGGTGACCCTGCATTGGGTCAAGGGCCATGCCGGACACCCGGAAAACGAACGCGCCGACGAGCTGGCGCGCAAGGGCATGGAGCCGTTTAAGAGGAAGTAGGGGGTGGCTGTGGGCCGATGGTTGGATGGTCGCGCTACGCCAACGGCGGGCGCCTTAATGGCGTCCGCCTCGATCTAGCGCGCACAATCGCCAGTTAATGAGCAGCTTGACTGGCCATCTTCTTGTCCAGCTCCTCTTTCAAAGCCTCCAGATTGAAGCTTGCGCCCTTCTGCATGGGCGGGAATTCGAGGAAGGTCTGGGCGGCTTTTCCCATCTCCTGCTGCAGGAAGACGTAGCGCCAGAATTCGTAAGCCCACCAATCCTTCGCGAAGAGCGACTGGCCGAGGCCCGTGCGCTCGAACGGGTCCAAGCGGAGGTTAAGGAGGATCGGCCAGTCGACCTTGACGGTGGCGCCGAACCAGCCATTCGGCTGATCTGTAAGCCGGTACTTGAAGTCGTCGATGCGCACCGCACCTAGCGTGGACTCGGCAAAATAGAAGACTTCATGCCGTTGCGACGGGCCCTTGCCAGTGATGAGGTCGGTCTGGTCATAACCATCGAGATGCACCTTGTAAGTCCGATCACCGATCTGCTTGCCCTTCTGGAGCTCGCCGACGATGTTCGGATCGCCGGCAGCAGCGACGAAAGTTGGAAACCAATCCAGCCCTGAGACAATCGAATTTTCCACCTTGCCTGCCGGTACGTGGCCGGGCCAGCGGATGATCATCGGTACGCGGAAGCCGCCTTCCATGACAGTTCCCTTGCCACCCGCAAACGGGGTCTGCCCGCCGTCAGGCCAAGTGAAGTTCTCGGTGCCGTTGTCAGTGGAGAAGGCAAGGATCGTGTTGTTCTCGAGTCCGTTGTCCTTCAGGTACTTCATGACAGAACCGACGATGTCGTCAAGCTGCGCCATGCCGGCTTCCTCAAGAGACCAGCCGTTCTCGGGTGTTCGCATTTTCTCGTACTTCTCCGAGAGATGCGTAACCACGTGCATGCGCGTGGGATTGAGCCAGAGGAAAAACGGCTTATCGTCCTGCCTTGCCTTGTCGACGAACTTGAGGGCATTCGCCAGTATCTCATCGTCAACTGTCGTCATGCGGTCCGGGCAAAGCTCGCCGGCATCCTCGATTCTCTGCTTCCCGATCTTGCCCCAGCGCGGCTGTACGGTTGGATCATCCCCGTCGGTCGCATAGCTATGAACCATGTTCCGGGGACCGACCATGTCCTTCACCGCCGGCGGGTATGTAGAATGGCAGGGGTCCTCCATCGCATCGAGGTGATAGAGGTAGCCGAAGAATTCATCAAATCCATGCGCCGTGGGCAGGAACTGGTTGAGGTCCCCCAGGTGGTTCTTGCCGAACTGGCCGGTGGCGTATCCCATCGATTTGAGCACGGTGGCAATTGTCGGCGCCTCGTCGGGCATGCCAAGGGTAGCACCGGCCTGTCCGACGGTCGTCAGCCCGGTACGGATCGGCAGCTCGCCGGTGATGAAGTTCGCTCGACCCGCCGTGCAGCTCGCCTCAGCGTAATAGTCGGTAAACCGCATGCCATCAGATGCCAGTCGGTCCAGGTTCGGCGTCCTGCCAGCCATGATGCCCTGATTGTAGGCGCCGATATTGAACCAACCGATATCGTCGCCCATGATGAACACGATATTGGGCTTTTGTGGCTGCTGCGCGGAGGCCGAAGGCGTGATTGCCGGCGACGCCGCAAAACATAATCCGACACAGGAAGCGCCAAGCAGTTGGCGCGCCAAACTACTCCAGTTCATGTTAATCTCCCTCTGTTGGGCGAGCATGGTTTGTGAATTGGGCATGCTCGCTGTGATGGCCACCACATACGCCAGCGCCGATAGCCGGACCGCGGTCCCTCAAATCCGCAACCAACGTCAAGTTCGCCCCCTCGGGACGATGCATGCGATTTACCAAGGAGTATTACGCGCTGAGCGCATGACTTGACCCAAAGATGCGGGAAATCGCCTCTTTACGGCCTAACGAAGTCGATTAGGCGCTCAGCCACCACCATATGCAGCCACGCGGACTGCGGCGACCGATCGCTATAGCTGCTGGAAGGTAACATAACACGTTTCTCGCGAGGCGTCCGCAATTCGGTAGCAACGACTGCCGTTCCTGCTAGCCCGTGATAGAATGCGCTGCGGCGAGGACCGCTTCGAGCCGAAAGGCGTCATGGTAGGTGCTCACCAAAAAGCCCAAACATAGCAACCCCGCATCTTGCCCCATCCCCCTTTCCCTCTATGCTGCGCCAAAACAGCTAGGGAGATGAATATGATCCTGCATTGCGTTTTCATGCGGCTGAAATCCGCCATGACACAGGACGAGAAGAAAGCGCTTTTCGAATCCATCGCCGCCTTGCAGCAGGTCATCCCCGGCATCATCGATGTCAAATATGGGCCGAATGTCTCGCCGGAGGGGCTGCATGGTGGCTTCGTCGATGGCTTCGTGGTGACGTTCGAGAGCCCTGAAGTGCGCGATGCCTATCTCGTGCATCCCGAACACGTTGCCGTTGGGGGGCGCATCGTGTCCTCGACCGATGGTGGCCTTGCCGGCCTGCTGGTTTTCGATCTCAATCTTTAAAGGGCCGCTGACATACACCCGTAGGCCTCGTTATACTGGTCGCCTGCGCGTAACGACGCGGAGATTCATCTCCGAGCGCAAGCGGAAACCCATCGTCTTGTAAAGCGAGATGGCCGGTGTGTTCGTGGCGTAGGCGTGTAGGTAGACGGTTTCGTTTCTCGCCGAGATCTCGCCGGCAACGAAGCGGAAGAGCAGGGTGCCAAGGCCGCGTCCCTGAAAATCGGGATGGGTGCAGAGACCGCTGAGTTCGGTAAAACCGGGCTGCCGCATGCGCTGGCCGGCCATGGCGACGAGGCGGCCATCGATCTTCACGCCCCAAAAGGTGCCGAGGCTCTGGGCGCGCAGTGTGAAGGGACCGGGTTTGGTCAGCGTAGCCAACGCGAGCATTTCCGCTGCATCGGCTTCCGTCAGCGGCTCGATCCGGCTGTCCGAGATGCGCTCATAGGGCCGTTCGGCGATCATCTGCACCAGTCTGCCTTCAGTGACGATCGCCAGTCCTTCAGGGATCGAGAAAGGATTGACTTCGACGAGGGCCATGACCTCGTCGGCCACCGGCAGGCTCGCCAGAGCCTCGAGGCTTTCAGCCGTATCATCGGCGGGGGCTGCGAAGGGCACGATGGACGGCAGATAGCGGCGGGCGCGCTCGCTGCCTTCTGCCAACGTCGCGTGGGCAGTTCGAAGGGCGTTCCAGGCGGGACGGTCGAGAATATGGCTCATGGTGTCTGCTCCTTGTCGAGACGGCCACGACGGGCAAGCGGCGCTTCGGCAAGCCCATTCTCGATTGCAGCGAGCTGTTCCAGGATCGGCCCGGATATTTCGCCGCAGAGTTCGATAACCGCCCGTTCGACGCGCGGCCAGACCGATCGTTTCGAATAATCGACGAGTTCCTGCCCTTTCGGCGTCAGCGAGACCAGTCTTCGCCGCTGATCCTCCGGTGAGGCCTGCATGTTGACGTAACCCAGTTCCAGAAGCTGCGAAACAGTGCGCGTGGCACCCGGCTGGGTGATGCCGACTGCCTGGGCAAGTTCGCCGATGGTCAGCGGACCGGCGCGATCGATCGCCGCGAGGAAGGGATATTGAGCGGACTGGAGAGAGACGCCAAGCTCATCCATAATCTGCTGTGTATCGGCCTGAAGGCGTTCGCCGATACGGCGGAAGCGGCTGCCGAGGCAGAGGAAACCAAGCGATTTCACGATATCTTCAACCACAGCGCTTTCCAGTCCTTGTTTATATAATGCATTATATAACTTATTATGTAAATTCTGTCAATTCTGCCCGCTGGTTTTCGCTCTCGATCTCTAAATGAAAAGGCCGCAGGCACATGCCCACGGCCATATTTGTACGGCTTCCTCAGCTCGACTTCGCCATCGCGGCGGCAAGCTGATCAACGTTATAACGGAACATTTTTTCATATGTCGGAGCCGGGCCGTTGGCCTTGGAGAGGGCCTCGACATAGAGTTCGCCGCCGGGCTCGGCGCCGGTTGCCTTGGCGACCTGCTTGACCAGGCGTGGATCGTTCGAGTTCTCGAAGAAATAAGTCTTCACATGCTCGGCCTTGATCTGCTCGATCAGCTTGGCGACGCCGGCGGCCGAAGCTTCGGTTTCGGTGGAAACGCCGAGCGGCGACAGGAAGGTGACGTCGTATTCGCGGCCGAAATAGCCGAAAGCGTCATGGCTGGTCAGGATCTTGCGGCGATCCCCGGCGATCTTGTCGAACTTGCTGTGCGCATAGGCGTCGAGGTCGGTCAGCGTCTTGGTATAGCGCTCGGCATTGGCCTTGAAATCGGCGGCATCGGCCGGATCGGCGGCGGAAAGCGCTTTTTCGATATTGGCAACCCAGATCTTCACATTGACCGGGCTGTTCCAGACATGCGGATCGGTGACGGTCTTGCCGTCGTCGACCATGGTGCGGGTATTGATGCCTTCGGAGACGACGACCGGCGTGCCCTTATAGCCGGAAGCGCTGATCAGTCTATCCATCCAGCCTTCCAGACCTTCGCCGCTAACGAAGGTGACCTTGGCCGTATTGAGCTTCTTGGCGTCCGTCGGCGAGGGCTCGAATTCATGGGGATCGCCGTTCGGGCCGACGAGGCTCGACACCTTCACATGGTCGCCTCCGACCTGTTTGACGACATCGGCCAGCACGGTGAAAGAGGCGACGACGTCCAAGGTTTCGGCCGAAGCGGGCGCCGCAATGCCGAAGGCGATGAAGGCCGGCAGCGCCGCCGAGAGAAGCAGTCTGCGTCTGATCATAAAAATCTCCTTGATCAAATTAGCCCCTAAGATGGGGATGGGGAATAAACCGTCGGGCCAGGCCCGAAGGTGCGAAGAGAATGGAAAAGCCGTAGATCAGGCTCGCCGTGATGATGATGGTCGGGCCGGAAGCAAATTCGAGGTGATAGGAGGCGATGAGCCCGATATAGCCCGACGCGGTCGCGGTTGCCGCCGCGATCGCCATCATTGCGGGCAGGCTGCGCGACCAGAGTTGCGCGATCGCCGCCGGCAGCATCATCAGCCCGACTGCCATCAGCGTCCCGAGCGCCTGGAAGCTGGCGACGAGATTGAGCACCACCAGCAGCAGGAAGAGGAAATGATAGACCGGGCCTCGACCGCCCACAGCGCGCAGAAAACCGGGATCGAAGCACTCCATCACCAATGGCCGGTAGATGACGGCGAGCGCCAGGAGCGTCGCCGTGGTGATCGCGCCGATCTGGAAGAGGGCAGGGGCATCGATCGCGAGGATGGTGCCGAAGAGCACATGCAGGAGATCGATATTGGAGCCGCGCAGCGATACGATGAGTACGCCGAGCGCGAGTGAGGTCAGATAGAAGCTGGCGAAACTCGCATCCTCCTGCAGTACCGTCATGCGGCTGACGAGCCCGGAGAGCAGTGCCACCGACAGGCCGGCCACAAGCCCGCCAAGCCCCATGGCCGTCAGCGACAGCGAACCGGCGATCAGATAGCCGATGGCCGCCCCCGGCAGTACGGCATGGCTCATGGCGTCGCCCATCAGGCTCATCCGCCTCAGCATCAGAAAGACACCGATCGGTCCGGAGCCAAGCCCGAGGCAAAGGCACGCGATGAGTGCGCGCCGCATGAAGCCATAGTCGGCGAAGGGCGCGAGGAAGATATCATAAGCCGTCATTCGGCGGGCTCCCGCTTCGCCAATTCCCGCTGGATAAGCCCCCGCTCCGGCAGGCAATCCTCAGCATCCTCGTCCCAACGCTCGGCCATGGCTCGCGCCTTGATGAGATTGTCAGGGCTCATGATGTCCTCTGTCTGGCCCCAGCCGACGAGTTCGCGCGCGATCAGCAGCGTCTGCGGAAAATGCGCGCGCACCTGATCAAAATCATGCAGCACGGCAATCACCGTGCGCCCGTCGCCATGCCACCGCAGGACAATGTCGAGGAGGTCGCGTGTCGTGCGCTGGTCGATGGCGGTAAAGGGCTCGTCGAGAAGGATGACGCGGGCGTCTTGCAGCAGCAGCCGCGCGAAGAGTACGCGCTGGAATTGCCCGGCCGAAAGCGAGCCGATATGCCGGCGCTCGAAGCCGGTGAGCCCCACCGCCGCGAGCGCATCCCGGGCGTGCTCCGCATCCGCACGCGAGAAGCGGCCGAAGGCGCCGGAATTTTTCCAGGCGCCGAGCATGATGGTATCGGCGACCGAGATCGGAAAACGCCTGATGATGTCAGCCGCCTGCGGCAGATAGCCGAAATCGTTGCGCGTCAGCCCACCACGATCGATAGTCCCTTCCGCCGGTCTCAATTCGCCGATGATCGCCTTCAAGAGCGTCGATTTTCCGGCCCCGTTCGGCCCAGCAATCGCCGTCAGGCTGCCGGCCTGGAAGGCGCCGGAAACGTGATGCACGGCGGGATGGCGATCATAGGTCACGGTGAGATTGTTGAGGCGGATCGAAGCACTCATGCCAGCGCCACCGCCCAGCCGATCGTCGCCCAGAGGATTGCGATACCGATCGCAACGAACGCGAGACGCGTCATTGCAGAACGGCCAATTAAGGAGGAGGCAAAGGGATTATTTCGGAAAGGCATGTGGCAACTCGCATAATGTAATAACATTACGTCTTGTTGCGAAGGGAATACGGCAAAAAAGTGGCGATGACAGGGTTCGAGCCGTTGCAACGCAATCCGAAACTGTGAAATCTGGCAGGAATGCTATATATAGGGCATATATTGTTATCGGATATCGAGATTACCGGAGCAAACTCATGAATGTCTCTATCGGAGAGCGTTTGGAAAAGTTCGTGGAGAAAGCCGTTAAAGAAGGGCGCTACAGTTCTGCGAGCGAGGTGGTGCGCGAAGGTTTGCGACTCGTCGAGGAGCGCGAAGCAAAACTTGCTTCGCTACGCCGCACTTTGGAGGCGTCGATTGCTGCAGGCGGCGACATCTCCGATGAGGAGCTCGGGGCCGCTTTGGATGCTAGAGCTGCAGAACTCGCCAAAGAGGGGTATTGAGTGGCTCGGCTGCGTTACACGAGAGACGCGCAAAACGACATTCTCAATATCCTGACATTCATCGCACATGAGAGCGGCAGTCAGAAAATAGCTCTGAAATTTACGACCGCGTTGCGCGGTAAGTGCTCTGATCTTGCGTCGCTACCTGGCCATATGGGACGTCCCAGACCAGAACTCCGGCATGACATACGTAGCTATGCCTTCCGGGGCTACGTAATCTTCTTTCACTATGTCGGCGATGTTTTTGAGGTCTTAAAGGTACTCGAAGGCCATCGCGATCTCGACAGCCATTTTCATCATGATGATTGAGGCAAAGCAGCGCTCCTCGCACTCCTTTGCCCCTCTGTCGAAACCTAAAGCTGCTCGATCATCGCTGCCGCGCCGGAAACCGTTGCCTGGCCGGGGCTTTCCTCGATGTTGAGCGACTTCACCACGCCGTCTTCCACCAGCATGGAATAGCGCTTGGAGCGGATGCCGAGGCCGCCGGCGGAGAGGTCGATGTCGAGGCCGAGGGCTTTGGCGAAAGAGGCGTCCCAGTCGGCAAGGAAGTGGATCTTGCCCATGCCGCCTGAGGATTGCGCCCAGGCACCCATGACATGCCAATCATTGACCGCAACGACAGCGATGTCGTCGACACCCTTGGCGAGAATGGTGTCACGGTTTTCCAGATAGCCCGGCAGATGGTTCAGCGAGCAGGTCGGCGTAAAGGCGCCGGGAACGGCGAAAAGCACGACGCGCTTGCCGGCAAAAAGCTGCTCGGTGCTGATCTCGACCGGGCCGTCGGCGGTCTTTTCCTTGAAGGTGGCGGCAGGCAGTTTATCGCCAACAGCGATGGTCATGGCATTCTCCTTGGGTCACAATTTAGGCGGCCGAACCGCCGCCCTTTGAATGAAAATGGTTGGGCGAAACTATAGATCCGCGCTATTCGAACGCAAGCGTGGTTTCCATGGCGCGTTCACCGTCGATGACAAGGATGCCCCAGCTTTTGCCCTTGATATCGTAATTTTTAGGAAGCTTTCCAATCGCGATGTCGGTCGCAAAAGTCTTGCCGTCGCGTGTGCCGTTGGCCTGTTTGAAAAAGACATAGCCGGTCGGGCCGGTCACGTAGATCGATGGAGCGCTTCCTGTTGTCTCCGGCAGCGTCAGGCGCAGCGAAAGGGTCTTCGCATCGGGCGAAAGTCGGTGATTTTCGACGGCAAAATCCGCAGAAGGAGCCTGCGGCAGCGAGGCGTTGGCAGCGTCCAGCAAGGCTTGTTCATGCGGCGTCGATTGGCCGGCCGCCGATAGCGGCAGCGAAAATTCGGCCTGGAAGGGAATGCAGATGTCCTTGCAGAGCCCGATAAAGGCGGTGAGGTGGAGTGTCGATGGCTGTTTGCCGGTGAGACGGAAGTCAAGCGGCAATGTCACTGGCGCATCATAGCCGATTTCCTGGATCGCGCCGACGGTGATCGGTTTGGGCGTGGGAAAGCTCGTCTTTTCCAGCGCAACGCCGCTATCGGGCGTCGGGCTCACCTGCGGCGGAATTCCGCTTTCGCCGGGCTCGCGCCAATAGGTGATCCAGCCGGGTGCAGGCTCGATCTGCAGAGCGGCGCGGATATGACCCTGAGCATCCGGCGCCAGCGCCACCAGCCGCATGCGACCGCCCTCATTGTTTGCCCAGTCGCTCATGGCGGCATGGGCGGTGCCTCCAGCCAGTGTTGCGGCGGCCAGTGTTGTTAACAGTGGGATAAAAAAGAGTTTTCCGATCATGGAACAAGGATTTACCGGATGGCGCAGGCCTGTGCCAGAACGACGCGAAAAAGAAATGATCATTTTCAGTTGATTGATTTATGACATTGCCCCATCTTCTCTTCGAGGGGCGCAGTTACAGACTGCAGTCAGGAGGTACGATGTCCCTATCGACGCTGAAGAATAAGAGCGAAAGAGGTTTTCTCGACGGCCAGTTCCTGATTGCCATGCCGGGTATGGAAGACCGGAATTTCCATCGCACAGTGATCTATATCTGTGCTCATTCCGCTGCCGGCGCCATGGGCTTCGTCATCAACCGCGCGCAGAACCTGACCTTTACCGATGTGCTGCTGCATCTTGAAATGATCAAGGATGACGATGCTATTCTTCTGCCGCCGGTCGCCCGTGATTTCCCGATCCAAACGGGGGGGCCGGTCGAAAGCGGCCGTGGCTTCGTCCTGCATTCCGACGACTACATCAGCGACAGCAGTATTCCGGTGAGCGACGATATCAGCCTGACGGCGACATTGGATATCGTGCGCGCCATTTCCAAGGGCGGCGGGCCGAAGCGCGCCACCATGCTGCTCGGCTATGCCGGCTGGGGCGCAGGTCAGTTGGAGGCGGAAATCAGCAATAACGGCTGGCTCAATTGCCCAGCCAATGAAGAGCTGATCTTCGACCGCAGCCTCGACGACAAGTATGAACGAGCGCTGGCATTGATGGGCATCAACGCCGCCATGCTGTCGCCGCATGCGGGGCACGCCTGAGCCGTCCACGCCCTTGTGGAACGAAATATTGATAGTGACGTTTCCCTGTCACCGCACCGGCAAGCCCGCCGGTGCCGAATGAGGAGGCGTTCGCTATGGGCAGCATGAGTGACAAGGTATCCGGCAAAGCCAACGAGGCCGCTGGTAAGGCCAAACAGGTTGCCGGCAAGGCCACGAAGAGCAAGAGCATGCACGCCGAAGGCACGGCCCAGAAGGCTAAAGGTAAGGCCCAAGTGGCCGTTGGCAAGGCCAAGGAGAAAGCCAAGGGCGCGGCACACCGGATTTGATCCGATAGTTCGCTACGCGCCAAGTTAAGTGCTGCGTCCTTTCGCGTGCTGTCGCATGCGCGGCGCAGTGAAAGAGCCTGTCACGAAACTCGCGACGGGCTCTTTTTCTGTTCGTCATGGCCAAGTTTTGGAGCGCTTTGCATGAGGCTTTTCGCCTGCGACCATTGTGGCCAGCCGGTCCATTTCGATAACCGGCAATGCGTGCGCTGCGGCTATCAGCTCGGCTTTGTTCCCGAACGTCTTGCGATGTATGCGCTGGAGGCGGATGGATCGAATTGGCGCCTAGTCGCCGACCCGACCCGTCTCGTCCGCTTCTGCGCCAATGCCGCACTCGATATCTGCAATTGGATGGTTGAGGCCGGTGACCCAGAACCCTTTTGCATCGCCTGCCGTCACAACCGGCTGGTGCCGAATACCGACACGCGGCAAGGCGTAGACCGCTGGCGGCGCATCGGCCAGGCCGAGCGGCATCTGTTCTATTCGCTGTTGCGTTGGCATCTGCCGCACCCCGATTGCCGGCAGGATCCCGAGGGTGGCCTGGTCTTCGACTTCCTCGAGGACGAGGTGCAGGGCGGCACTGTTGTGCCGGCCAGGACCGGCCACGAGGAGGGGCTGATCACCATCCGCGCCGCCGAGGCCGATGATGTGACGCGCGAACAGGCCCGCACGTCGATGAACGAGCCCTACCGCACGCTGCTCGGCCATTTCCGCCACGAGACCGGCCACTTCATCTGGAACAAGTTGATCCGCGACCGCAATCGGTTCGATGCCTTTCGCGTCGTGTTCGGCGATGAGCGGGTGGAATACGGCGCGGCGCTACAGCAACACTACGACAACGGCCCGCCGCCAAACTGGCAGGACAATTTCATCAGCGCCTATGCGAGTGCCCACCCCTGGGAAGATTTTGCCGAGTGTTTCGCGCATTACCTCCACATCGTCGACACGCTTGAGACCGCCCGCTCCTTCGGTCTTGCGGTCGATCCTCGCGGCTATCACGAAATGGCGGCGGAGGTGGATTTCAATCCCTATAAAGCTGAGAGCGCCGAACAACTCGTCAGCGCCTGGATTCCGCTGAGCGTCGCGATCAATTCCATCCAGCGCAGCATGGGGCAGCCGGATTCCTATCCCTTCATCCTGTCGCCGCCGGTCGTCACCAAGCTGGAATATATCCGACAGGTGATTGCAGAGGCATGATCTGCCTTCTCTGCAAACGAGGAAAGGAGGCCCGAAGCGCAAGCGCCGTACAGGCCTCTCACTGATAGGCGAGGGCGCCGGCTACGCCCGCTTCGTCAGCGGAAAGCGTTCCTTCAGCAGGCGCACCACTGAATCCGAGCCCATCGGCGGACCGAAGATGAAGCTCTGGCCATAGGCACAGCCCATCTTGGCGAGTTCGAGCGCATCCTCTTCCGACTCGATGCCTTCGGCGACGACACGCATGTTGAGCTCGCGCGCCATGGAAATCACCGAGCGCAGAAGCACGGCCTTCTTGTCGCTTTCATCACGCACCATCGCCTTGTCGAGCTTGATCGTGTCGAACGGGAAGCGGGTGAGATAGGAGAGCGAGGAGTAACCGGTGCCGAAATCGTCAAGCGCCAGGCCGATGCCTGCTTCGCGCAGCTTGCCCAGCACAAGGCGGGCCTGTTCCGGATTCTCCATCACCTGCGATTCCGTCAATTCGAGCTTGATGCGGTTCGGCTCGCAATGGGTTTTGGCGAGCAGGGCGCGGATATCGTCATAGAGCTCATTGTTGAGGAGCTGCACGCTGGACAGGTTGATGGAAACGAAGAGCGGCAGGTCGCCGGTCTGGCGCTGCCAGCCCATCAGGTCATTGGTCGCCTGCTCCATCGCAAACATGCCGAGCGGGCCGATAATGTCGGAAGCCTCGGCGATCGGGATGAATTCCGACGGCGGAATATTGCCGCGTTTCGGATGCTCCCAGCGCATCAGCGCCTCGAAACCGGCGATTTCGGCATCTTCCAGCCGAACGATCGGTTGATAAACCAGCGACAGTTCCTTGCGCTCGACGGCGCGGCGAAGGTCCGTTTCAAGCTGCAGGCGGTCGGTACCGAAGCTGCGGAACGCAGGCTGGAAAGGTTCGACGCGATTGCCGCCAGCGCGCTTGGCGCGGTACATGGCAAGCTCGGCGTCACTCATGAGACCGGTCGCGCTCTCCTGCTGGTCGACCCAGGAGGTCAGCCCGATCGAAGCCGTCAGGATGATTTCGCGATTGGCGAAATTGATTGGCACCATGATCGCCTTGCTGATCGCATCGGCGAAATCGGCAACCTTCGCCGGGTCGCGTTCGGAAACTAGAATAAGGCCGAACTGATCGCCGGAAAGCCGCGCCAGCGTGTCCTGCGGCTTCATCAGGCGGCGCAGGCGCCGCGTCAGCGCGATCAGGATATTGTCGCCGGCAGCGACACCGAGTGTATCGTTAACCAGCTTATAGCGGTCGATGTCGATCACCATCACAGTCGGACGCACCTGATTGCCTTCCGGTGCCAAGGTGAGAACGGCCTGCAGGCGGTCGATGAAGACCTGGCGGTTCGGCAGGCCAGTCA
Source organism: Martinezella paranaensis (assembly GCF_014200235.1). NCBI lineage: Bacteria > Pseudomonadati > Pseudomonadota > Alphaproteobacteria > Hyphomicrobiales > Rhizobiaceae > Martinezella > Martinezella paranaensis. The sequence goes on from NZ_JACHBI010000001.1 coordinate 315,672, forward strand.
GATTGTCGTGCAGCGCGTCGTGCAGCAGCCGCTCGATCGAATTCTTCTGCTCGGTGACGTCGACGACGGTGCCGACGCAGCGGATGATTTCGCCGTTCGAGCCGAGCACCGGCCGGGCGCGGATCGACAGCCAGTGGAAATGCCCGTCTTCGGCGCGAATCCGGAACTCATGGTTCAGCCGGCCTCGGCGGTGTTCGAGGAGCACGTCGAGCGTCGCGCGGAAGCGGTCGCGGTCGTCGGGGTGCAAGCGCGGCAGCCAGTTGCGCGCCGCGCCATGCATGGTGCCGGGCGACAGGCCGAGTTTCATCGAGATATCCGGTGTCGTCACCACGCGGTCGCGTGCCACGTCCCAATCCCAAACCGTATCGCCGGAGCCGGTGAGCGCCAAGGATTGCCGCTCGAGATCGGAAAACAGGCCCTGCTGAAATGCGCCGCCGGCAAAGGCGTGCTGCATCACCGTAAACCCGATCAGCAGCACGATCAGAACGAGGCCGCCGCCGAGCGCCGGCTGGATGATGTCGTTGTCGAGCTTGCCGGTGATCGTCATCCAGGCGCCGAACAGCCAGACCAGGATCAGCGCCCAGGCGGGCACCAGCAGAATGGCGCGGTCATAGCGGCTGAAGCCGAGATAGATGATCAGCAGCAGGCCCGCGGTTGCCGTCAGTGCCAACGACAGCCGCGCGACACCGGCCGCGATCGACGGATCATAGATCGCGACGCCGAAGAGAAGGGCGAGACCGAGTACCCAGGCAAGGGTCACATAGCCCAGATGCGCATGCCAGCGATTGAGGTTCAGATAGGTGAATAGGAAGATCACCAGGCTCGAAGCGAGCGCCACCTCCGCACAGGCGCGCCATATTCGCTGATCGCTGGAAGTGATGCTGATAAGTTTGCCGAGGAAACCGAAGTCGACGCAGATATAGCCGAGCACCGCCCAGGCAAGCGCGGCCGTCGCCGGCAGCATCGAGGTGCCTTTGACGACGAAGAGAATGGTCAGGAACACCGCCAGCAGACCGGCAATGCCAAGCACGATGCCGCGATAGAGCGTGAAGGCGTTGACCGTATCCTTGTAGGCATTCGGCTCCCAGAGATAGAGCTGCGGCAGGCTGGGTGAGGAGAGTTCGGCGACGAAAGTCACGACCGCGCCGGGGTTCAGCGTGATGCGGAAAACATCCGCCTCGTCGCTCGGCTGCCGGTCGAGGGCAAAGCCTTCGCTCGGCGTGATCGCGATAATGCGTTGCGAGCCGAGATCCGGCCAGAACAATTTCGAGTTCACCAGACGGAAGTGGGGCGCGACGATGACGCGTTCGAGCTGCTCTTCCGAGACATTGGCGAGTGCAAAGACGGCCCAGTCGCCCTGATGGTTCGGCGAAGAAGAGCGTACCTCAATACGGCGGCGAATGCCGTCGGCGCCGGCTGCGGTGGAAACCTGAAAGGCCTCGCCCTGATTGGTGTAGATCTCGGTCGTCGCTGTCAGGTCAAGCGCGGTGTCGTCGCGCGAAATCTTCACGGGTTCGGCTGCGTGCGCCATGCCGGCAAGGAAGAACAACAGCACAGCCGTGAGCGTCGCGAGGATCGCGGACAACCATTTGGCCAATGGCGGGGTCGGCGTGAGATCGGCGGTCATCGTTTGTCGGATTTTCTGCTCGGGTCGACGTCGGACGCCAACCGGGAAAACATCACGTGATCACGCCACTGACCGTTAATTTTTAGATAACCGCGCAAATGACCTTCCCGTTGGAAACCGGCCTTTTCCAAAAGCCGCATGCTACGCTCATTATCCGGAATACAGGCTGCTTCAATACGGTGCAACTCAAGTCCCGAAAAGATATAGGGTATAACCAACTGAAGTGCGGCGAACATATGGCCCTGGCCCGAATGCCGCTCGCCCATCCAATAGCCAATCATGCAGCTTTGTGCAGCACCACGACGGATGTAACCGATGGTAATGCCGCCGAGCAAGGTCATATTCTCTTTAAGAAAAATGAAAAGGGGAATCGCCTGGCCGGAACTGTATTCCTGCTTTCCCCGGATGACACGGGCCCGATAGGCGCCCTCGGTCAGTTCGTCATGTCGCCAGGTAGGCTCCCAGGGTTCCAGGAAGCGCCGGCTTTCGGCCCGCAACCGGTGCCATTGATTGAAGTCGGAATAGCGCGGCAGACGCAGCAGATAGGTCGCGTTTTCGAGTTCGACCGCGTCCGGATGACGTGACAGAAACCGAAAGACCGATTTTTGCATTCCGCCCAGTACTCCCCAAAAGATTGAACCCATCGGCTCGCGATGCGGTCTTAGCCACTCGCGCTTTTGGAGGCGGGGGTCGACGATGACAAGGATGTGACGATATCTTCCATCGGCGCCAACTGCTCCAGCGGACCGATCGCCGACAGCGTCGGCACCGTGTCGAAGAACAGGCGGCCGGCAAGATCGGTCAGCCGGTCGATGGTAATGCCCTGCAGCCGTTCCAGCATCTCCTGATTTGGAATCGGCCGGCCGTAAAGCATCATTTGCCGCGCGATCTGGCCGGCGCGGGCCGCCGGGCTTTCCTGCCCCATTAGCAACTGCGCGCGGATCTGGGCGCGGGCACGCTCGATTTCCTGCTGTTCGATCTTGTGCGAGGACTTATGCAGCTCGTCAACGATGACCGGCAGCAGTTCCGGCAGGTTCTCGCCACCGGTCGCGGCATGGATGCCGAAAATGCCGGTGTCGGAAAAGCCCCAATGGAAGGCATAGACGGAATAGCAGAGGCCGCGGAACTCGCGCACTTCCTGAAACAGCCGCGAGGACATGCCGCCGCCGAGGATGTTGGCGAGGATCTGCGAGCAATAGAAATCGCGGGTGTGATAGGCGCGTCCCTCGAAGCCGAGCAGGATCTGTGCATCCATCAGGTCGCGCGTCTCGCGGATATTGCCGCCGATATAGCGGGCTGGCTCGATGACGGGCGGCGCCGACGGTTTGGTCGGCAGGGAGGAGAAGCGCTCTTCGACCTGGCGCACGAAGCTTTCATGATCGACGGCGCCGGCGGCCACCACGAACATGCGGTCGGTCGTGTAATTCCGGCTGAGATAACCGCGAATTTGATCGGGCGAGAAGGAGACGACGGTCTCCGGCGTGCCGAGAATCGCCCGGCCGAGCGTCTGGCCGCGATAGGCGACTTCGGAAAATTTGTCGAAGACCACGTCGTCGGGCGTGTCGTTCGCAGCGTTGATTTCCTGCAGGATGACCTGCTTTTCGCGCTGCAGCTCATCTTCGTCGAAGGCGGATTCGGTCAGGATATCAGCGAGGATATCGACGGCGAGCGGCACATGATCCTTCAGCACGCGGGCATAATAGGAGGTCGTCTCGGTCGATGTGGCGGCATTGACTTCGCCGCCGACATTTTCGATTTCCTCGGCGATCTCACGCGCCGTGCGACGGGCCGTACCCTTGAACGCCATGTGTTCGAGCAGATGCGCGATGCCGTGTTCCGCTTCGGTTTCGTTGCGCGAACCCGATTTGATCCAGACGCCGAGTGCCACGCTTTCGAGGTGTGGCATCGTCTGGGTCGCTATTGTCAGCCCGGACGCAAGCCGGGTGCACTCCACTGTCATCGTCTGTCTTTCTGCGTCTATCATTCCCCGGCCCGGGCATGCTTGCCGATAAAAGTTTCAACGGCTTTCAGCTCGGGATCGAGGACATCGAAACGCTCCTCCCTGTTCATCAATCCAGCAAGCCACGTCGGAAGCGCCGGGTCAATACCACATGCGGATTTTACTGCCGCGGGGAATTTTGCCGGATGCGCGGTCGCAAGCGTCACCATCGGGCTTGATGACTTCTCGTTTTTCTCCGCCACGAAGACGCCGATGGCCGTGTGCGGATCGATGAGATAGCCGGTGTTGTCGAGTGTTTCGCGGATCGTCGCAGCGACCTGCTTCTCGCTGGCGCGGCCGGCGCGGAAATCCCTCTTGATGAACTTCAGGGCATCTTCGCCGATCGAAAAACCCTTCGATTGTTTCAGGCTTTCCATCGCTGCGCGCACCTTCGATGCGTCACGGCCATAGGCTTCGAACAGCAGCCGCTCGAAGTTGGAGGAGATCTGAATGTCCATCGACGGCGCGGTAGTGGCCTTGACCTCGCGCATCTCGTAGCGGCCGGTCTTCAAGGTGCGTGCGAGAATGTCGTTTTCATTGGTGGCGATCACCAGCCGGTCGATGGGCAGACCCATGCGCTTGGCGACGTAGCCGGCGAAAATATCGCCGAAATTGCCGGTCGGAACGGTGAAGGAAATCTTCCTGTCCGGACCGCCGAGGGCGACGGCCGTGGTGAAGTAATAGACCACCTGCGCCATGATGCGCGCCCAGTTGATGGAATTGACGCCCGAAAGTTTGACGCGGTCGCGGAAAGCGGTGTCGTTGAACATGGCTTTGACCAGGTTCTGGCAATCATCGAAATTGCCGTTGAGCGCCAGCGCATGCACATTGGCCGCCGTTGAGGTGGTCATCTGCCGTTGCTGCACCGGCGAGACCTTGCCATGCGGGAAGAGGATGAAGATGTCGGTGCGTCCGCGTCCGGCAAAGGCGTCGATCGCCGCGCCGCCGGTATCGCCCGAGGTCGCGCCGACGATGGTCGCCCTCTGCCCGCGCTTTTCCAGCGCATAATCCATCAGCCGGGCGAGCAACTGCATGGCGACATCTTTGAAGGCAAGCGTCGTGCCGTGGAACAGCTCAATCACGAAGCTATTCGGACCTGTCTGCACCAGCGGCGCGACGGCCGGATGGCGGAAGGTGGCATAGGCCTCGTCGATCATGCCCCGGAAGACATCGTCCGGAATTTCGCCGTTGGTGAAAGGCGACAGCACGGCGAAGGCGACGTCCTGATAGCTCTTGCCGCGGAAGGCGCGGATCTCTTTTTTCGTAAGAGTCGGCCATTCACGGGGCACATAGAGCCCGCCATCGCGCGCAAGGCCGGCCAGAAGGGCATCGCAGAAGCCAAGGGCAGGGGCTTCTCCCCGCGTTGAGATATAGTCCACGGTCTATAATTCCTTTGGTCGCAAAATTGCCGGAGTGGTGGGGTGAGAGAATAAAAGAACGAAGCGATGGCAGCCCGTCTTTTTGCGTCGGATCAGCCGCGTGGTTTTCGCGTTTGTGCAATGCCCGCCCAGCTCAGTCTGGCGGGCGGCGGCTTGCGCCAATCTGTGGACGTCGAAAAGTGAGCCAAAACGGTGCCTACCCAATCGATTTTTCGCTGCGCCGCTGGTATAGACCATCGCCAAGTGTCATAAAAGGCCCGTCGAACAGGCTGCAGGCCGATAATGTAAATTATTGCAGAGGGTGGAATAATAGTGTTTGGCAAGGTTTCGCGTCGTCTTTTCTCCGCTTCGCTTATGGCATTGTTGGCAGGTTGTAATTCTCTTGGTTTTGGCGGTAGCGACAAGCCGTCCGGAACGGATGTGACGGTAGCGCCGCAGGCAACGGCGGCCAACGCGTCATCTGCCAGCCCCGCGCCACAGGTGACCGGTGGCCAGGCCTATATCGCCGGCAAATGCCCGCAAGTCGTAATCCGCGACGAGGCATCCAGCTATCGCACCTACGCCAAGGGCGCCAAGGATGATCCGAACCAGTTGACCTATCAGGCATCGCTCGCCCAGGCGACGCGCCAGTGCACGACCGATGGCACCAGCCTTAGCATCCATATCGTTGCGCAGGGCCGCCTTGTTGCCGGCCCGATGGGCGGCCCTGGCAAGGTGACCATACCGATCCATGTCGCCGTCATGGACAACAGCACCGCGCTCTATAGCAAGACCGTCAATTTCACCGCCGAAATCCCGCCGGGCGAAACCACGACGCAATTCCTCTTCACCGATGACGACATCAACGTCGCTGGCGGCTCCGGCGGTTTCACCGTGGTCCAGGTCGGATTCGATCAAGGGCCGCAGAAGCCGGAAAAAGGCCAGAAGCCTGTTCATAAGAAGCATAAGTAAGGCTGAGATTTAGGCAGTAGGATTGCAGGCTTGGTTTCAAGTCTGCGGATTTCGGCAACAGATACCGCGAGCTGTGATTTAGCGAGGGCAACTTCGCTGAAATTAGATACCAATATTTAAAATTGATCTCGAAGTTATATTGAACTGCATTGCTTGACCAAAACTAAGAAAGTTCCCTGCTTATGATCGAAGCGGTAGTCAAGAAAACGGGTGGAGTCCCATCGAACTACGCTATCATATTGTTCGGATTACTTTTCTTTCCTATTCAGATAGTCGCGATGCTCTTCGCCAAGAGGAGGCTCCACGAAGGAGATGACTGGGAAAGGTCTCATTATCAAATGCAGTATCGCAGTGCAGCGGCCTATCTGGTGATAGAAGCCGCTGTATTCGGCATCAAGGCGGCGACGTTATTCCTAATGCACGGAAAAATTTCCGCCGAAGTAACGAGCCTTCGGACTTGGTTGGTCTTCACCACCTTTGCAGGCTACGTGCCATTGGCTTGGCTCGCTATACGGTGCGTACGGGGCCTGTTTCTAGCAGGGGCGAAAACACCTTTGGTAAACCCGCGTTCTTATACCATTTGGCCTCGTTAAGGATTCAAAACGACAAAAAGTCGTTCGCACGAAGCTAGGCAAGACCGAGCCTATTGCCTCACAAAACGCCTTCCCACTCCGCCAGCGCCATGACCACGCCGGGCAGATCTGCCATCCGGGAGATGACCGTTTCCGCACCCGCATCTGTCAGCCGGTCGGCATGTGAAGGGTAGGTGTGCGAAGCGCCGGTGAAGCCGATGACGCGCATGCCGGCGGCGCGCGCCGCCTGGACGCCATGGACCGAGTCTTCGACGACGATAACGTTGGCCGGCGAAACGTTCGACTGCTTGGCGCCATGCAGGAAAATATCCGGCTTCGGCTTGACGCGATCGGCGCCGAGATCCTTGGCGGAATAGATATGCGGTGCAAAGAGTTCCTTGTAGCCGACCTTGGTGAGCATCATCTCGAGCCGCGCGGAGCTGGAGTTCGAGCAGACGCAACGCGGGATCGGCAGGCGCGACAGGGCGAGGGGAACGCCCGGGATAGCCTTGACGTCATTGGCGAGCCTCAGGTCCAGAAGCTTCTCTGACTTGTCGAGCAGCGATGCCGACAGCGGAATGCTCGCCTCACGCTCGACTTCGAACAGAATGTTCTGCCAGGTCATGCCGGAAAAACGCTCGCCCATTTCTTCGGCGCTGATCGGGTAACCCGCTTCCGTCAGGAGCTTGGATTCAACTTCCGCCGCGATGATTTCCGAATCGACCAGAACGCCGTCGCAGTCGAAGATGATGAGGTCGAAGCCATTGCCCATAAGAATACACTGCCTTTGAAGGAGCTCTGGATTTGGCATGCCTTATCCAAAAGCCGCTTAGCGCTTTTGGGGCCTGCTCTGAAAAGGATCGTGCGGCTTTACACGATGCTCCGGCAAAGCTCAACCAATCAGCAGGCATGGCAGAAGTGCGCTGACGGAAGGGATAGGCCAAAGTTTAAGGCCCGAAGTCGGCTTCCGGGGAGGTTATCGGGACGAATCTGCTCCCAATTCCGCCGACAGCCTATCCGGCCTCACTGAGAATGAGTCAGCCGTGATGGGTCATGTTGAAAAAGTCGCTGCGCAGGCTTTTGGCATGCAATGGGCCGACCTGCGCCTCATATTCCTCTTGAGCCGCCTGCCAGAAAGGCTCTACCTCCGCGATCTTGCCTTGCCCCGCCGGCGATAGCTCCAACATCAGCCGACGACTCCCTTCCGTTTCCGGCACGCTGATGATCAGTCCCTGTCGCTGCAGCGGCTTCACGGCCCGCAGCAGGGTCGTGCGGTCCATCAGCATCGCGGCCGCCAGTTCGTTCATGGTCAGGTGGCCATTCTGGTGGAGGAAATTCAGGAGCGAAAACTGGGTGCTGGTTATGCCGGTCGGCGCCATATGCCGCTCGTAAAGTTTCGAGACGTGCCTCGCCAGTTGCCTAGTCATCAGGCAATGGCACGCAAGGGGACCAAGATCGTCTTCGGTTTGCATGGGTACACTATGCTTGTGCATATGCACTAAGTCAAGTTGCAGTTGCACTTGCCCTCGGTGCCAGCCATGCGCCGGTACGTGACCATTCCGGCGGCTAGAGGCAGGCGCTGTCCTATCCTCTATCCATCTCGCCGGCTTCGATCGGAAATAGCGCCAGAAACCGGCGTTCGCCCTCCGAGGTAAACAGGATCGAACGGCTGTTTTCCGTTCGTCGCGCCCAGCCCTTGTCGAAGAAATTGGAAAGCAGCGCCTTGCCAAGGCTGCCGGCGAGATGGGCTCGGCGTTCGCTCCAGTCGAGGCAGGAGCGGCAGAGCGGACGCCGCGTCGAGCGCAGCCCGGTCACGTCTATGCCGATCGAGGTAAGCTGTGTTTCGCCGCGTTCCGTCAGGCTCAAGCCGTCATCAAGCGCCGAGATCGCGCCGGATGCGATCAGGCTGTCAAGCATGCGCACGCCGTAATCGCCGGCAAGATGGTCGTAGCAGATGCGCGCTTTGCGCAGCGCCGGTTCTTTCGGACCGGGGCGATGGCGCAGGTGTCCCCGCGTGGCGGCGAAGCCCATGATATTTTCGAGCAGCTTGCCGACGCCATCGTCGGCCAGCGCGAAATAGCGGTGTCGGCCCTGCTTTCGTTGCGCAAGCAACCCGCCTGCTTCGAGTTTCGACAAATGCGTGCTCGCCGTCTGCAGCGTGATGCCGCCGACCTCCGCCAGCTCCGTTGCCGTCAGAGCACGGCCGCCCATCAGCGCGGTGAGCATGTTCGCCCGCGCCGGGTCGCCGATGAGTGCGCCGATCTGCGCTATGTCAGGACCTTCCTTCATACTTCGATCGTAACCGAAGCATCGACGTCACGCAATATGCGAGAACATCTTCATCACGAAAGGAGAAAACCATGATCACCTGTTTCATCCGCTACGAAATCGATCCGTTCAAGAAGGAGGCCTTTGCCGAATACGCCAAGGCCTGGGGCCAGGTCATTCCACGCAACGGCGCTGATCTCATCGGCTATTTCGCCCCACATGAGGGTTCGGCGACGACCGCTTACGGCGTCTACAACATCGAAAGCCTGGCTGCTTACGAAGCCTATCGCGCGCGCCTCGCAGCCGACCCGCTCGGCAAGGCGAACTACGATTTCTCCTGCCGCGAACGCTTCATCCTCAGGGAAGATCGCATCTTCCTGAAAAACGTGTCGCTGCCGCACGGTCCGAAGGTGACGCCATGATCGCTGTCATTTTCGAGGTCGTTCCCTATCTCGGCGAGCGTCATCACTATCTCGATCTTGCCGGCAAGCTGCGCGCGGAGCTTGAAACGATCGACGGTTTCATCTCCATCGAGCGCTTCGAGAGCCTGACGCAACGCGGCAAGCTTCTCTCGCTGTCCTTCTGGCGCGACGAGGCGGCGGTGAAGGAGTGGCGCAATCGCGAAGCTCATCGTGCGGCACAGAAGGCCGGGCGAGGGGCGATATTTGCCGACTATCGGCTGCGCATAGCGCATGTGGTGCGCGATTACGGGATGAATGAGCGGGACGAGGCACCGGCGGACAGCAGGGCGGTACATGACGGATCGGGGACCGTAAGCGACGACGGACAATCGGCGCAAGCTTGAGAATTTGCAAAATGTGGTGCTCGCTTTAGCCTTTGGTAACCAACTTAGGTAACCATAACACTCAGTTAATCGTATCGAGTAAGTGTAACAGCGAGTATCACATGGCGTCAGTTTTCCCGCTTGCCGACCTCAGGACTTCCGCAACGCCGGGCTCTTGGGTCGACACGATCATCAAGGGCGATTGCGTGGCCGCTCTTGAAGCACTGCCCACCCATTCCGTCGACGTTATCTTCGCGGACCCGCCGTACAATCTGCAACTCGGCGGCACGCTGCATCGTCCCGACCAGTCGCTGGTCGACGCCGTCGATGACGAATGGGACCAGTTTGCCTCCTTCGAAGCTTATGATGCCTTTACCCGCGCCTGGCTGCTTGCCTGCCGTCGCGTGCTGAAGCCGACGGGCACGATCTGGGTCATCGGCTCCTATCACAATATCTTCCGCGTCGGCGCGACGATGCAGGATCTGAACTTCTGGATCCTCAACGACATCGTCTGGCGCAAGACCAATCCGATGCCGAATTTCAAGGGCCGCCGTTTCCAGAACGCCCATGAAACGATGATCTGGGCGAGCCCAAACGCCAAGGCCAAGGGCTACACCTTCAACTACGATGCCATGAAAGCAGCCAATGACGATGTGCAGATGCGCTCCGACTGGCTGTTCCCGATCTGCAGCGGCGGCGAGCGCTTGAAGGATCAGGATGGCAAGAAGGCCCATCCGACACAGAAGCCGGAAGCCCTGCTTGCCCGCGTCATCATGGCGTCTTCCAAACCCGGTGACATCATTCTCGATCCCTTCTTCGGCTCGGGCACCACCGGCGCCGTTGCCAAGCGTCTTGGCCGCCACTTCGTCGGCATCGAGCGTGAGCAGGATTACATCGATGCGGCCAGCGCCCGCATCGCCGCTGTCGAGCCGCTCGGCAAGGCGGAACTGACCGTCATGACCGGCAAGAAGGCTGAAGTTCGCGTCGCCTTCAACGTGCTGATCGAAAGCGGCCTCATCAAGCCCGGCCAGGTGCTGACGGATGCGAGGCGCCGCTATAGCGCCATCGTGCGCGCCGACGGCACGGTCGCCTCCGGCGGCGAGGCCGGCTCCATTCATCGCCTCGGTGCGAAAGTCCAGGGCCTTGATGCATGCAACGGATGGACGTTCTGGCACTTCGACGACGGGCAGTCTCTGCGCCCGATCGACGAGCTGCGTTCGATCGTCCGCAACGATCTGGCCAAGGCTGAATAATCCCAACTATTTGCGCGGCATGATCTTATCCGAAAGCCTTTCCCGGTTTTCGGAATCATGCCGCAGCCGGATCCGCACATCCGCCTTCTTCCGTCGAGTACCTCCAGTTAGGGAGGAAGGCGAGACGCCCAGAGTTTACGAACTCTGGGCGCTTTTTTGGGCCTTCTGGCTCAGAATTCCTGATAGTCCGTCACCTCGACCCGGATGACGCGTCCGTCTTCATCGAAAGTGATCGTCTCCTCGCCCTCGCGGATGAGTGGTTTGCCGGTCTTGCTGTTTGTCGCCCGGACGGACCAGACAGAGCGGCCGGAAAGCGGCGTCAGCGTTTCCACCAAGGAATTGACGGCGGTTTGATCCGGATAGGTGTCGAAGTATCCCCGAAATGCCTCCATGATCGCCTCGCGGCCGGCAAGGCTGCCGACGCCGTTGGAGACATAGGTGGCATTCTCCTCGAAGAAGTTCTCGATTGCTTCGTAGTCGAGCCTGTTGATCGCGTCATGAAAGAGGGTGATGCGTTCTGCCGGATCGAAAACCATAGCTCAAACCTCGATGCCGTAGGCGGCGAGATCGCCGCGCAACTTCTCGGCGCCGGTGAAATGGACTGCATTCCAACCCGCGGCTTTTGCACCTTCGACGTTGGCGAGCGAATCGTCGATAAAAATGGTGGAGGCCGGGTCCAGACCGAAACTTTTCACATGCGCCTCGTAGATTGCAACATCCGGCTTGATCAGGCCAATGTCGCCGGACACGGTGACGCCGCGCGGCTTGGAGAGGAAATCAAAGCGTGTCTGCGCTTCGCGAAACGTGTCGGAGGCAAAATTGGTGAGCATCGTGACGTCACGGCCCTCGGCAATCAGCTTCTCCAGGATGGCGACGCTATCGTCGTAGGCATGCGGCACCATATCGTGCCAATTCTTGCGGAAGGCGCGGATATGTTCTTCCCGCTCGGGATGCTCAGCAATCAGCAACGCTTCGGCCTCTTCCCACGTCCGGCCACGATCCTGCTCGATATTCCATTCATTTGTGCAAACATTGGCGAGGAACCAGGCTCGCTCCGCGTCATCCGGGATGATGCGGTTAAAGGGGATGCTCGGATCGTAGTGAACAAGCACCTTGCCGATGTCGAAGACGATGTGCCGGATTTCCGTGGTCATGAATTATGCCCTGATATGTAAGTGCTGGCTTTACTGAATGCGCGTGGAATAGCCTGTGCGATCGCTTTTTTCATGACGGTCGGCAAGGCCTGCGCTTCAAGATTTGTAACCGGCTCCCACCATCCGTCATTGCTGGCAATCTTCGATGCCACCTGGGCGCGATAGATCGATAGCCGTAATTCGAAGTGGGTGAAGACATGCGTAACGGTGCCTGCTACCTGCCAATCAGCCGGAAAGGGAGCGGCGGTGGCGCTGGTCTCGCCGTCGATACGTGCCGTCCAGCCGGTCGTCGGCACTTCGGTCATACCGCCGAGAAGGCCGCTGGCGATGCGCCGGCGCAGGTAAATCTCGCCATCGCCATTCACCGCCACGAAAGCGGCACCCTGGCGTACCGGCCTTTCCTTCTTTGCCGCTTTGACCGGAAAATGTTCGGGATCATGCAGCCGCAATGCCTCGCAGGCATTGTTGAAGGGACAGAGCGAACAGGCCGGCCGTTTCGGGGTGCAGATCGTCGCGCCCAGATCCATCATCGCCTGCGCGAAATCACCGGGGCGATCGGCTGGCGTTAGCAGCGCCACTTTCTGCTTCATCAATGGTTTGGCGGCCGGCAAGGGTGTGGCGATGGCGTAAAGGCGGGAGATGACGCGCTCGACATTGCCGTCCATGACAGCCACTTGCCGGTTGAATGCGATGGCCGCGACCGCCGCAGCCGTATAGTCGCCGATCCCCGGCAAGGCCCGCAGCCCATCCTCGGTTTCAGGAAACTGCCCGCCATGCTCTGCCGCCACGGCCTCCGCGCATTTCTTGAGATTGCGGGCGCGGGCATAATAGCCAAGCCCGGCCCAGGCGGCCATGACATCGTCGGTAGGCGCCGTCGCAAGATCACGAACCGTCGGCCAGCGTTTCAGGAATTTGGCGAAATAGGCTTTGACCGCCGGCACCGTGGTCTGCTGCAGCATCACCTCCGACAGCCAGATATGATAAGGATCGGGCCGGATGCCGCGCGCAGCCATCGGCGGCGAAATCCGCCAGGGCAGGTCGCGGTGATGACGGTCGTACCAGGAAAGAAGCTCTCCGCTCAGGGACGATATCTGCGGTAAAATATCCATAATTTCCTATCGGTGAAGCGATTACATCCAACTCTCTAGACGCAATTGCTCGAGAAGTGAAAGTCGGAAAATATGAGACCCCCTAAACGCTGGAGATGAAGGAGAATTCACCATGCTTATCGAGCTTTTCGATCGTCTATTGAATGCGAGTCCCAACCTGGGGCTTCTGAATATCTGCGTCTTAGAAATTCTTTTCTTGTCGCTCGTCTATTGTATGATGTGGAAGTTATCGCACACACAACCATTTAAGGTTGTCATCGCTTATCTCAAACAAGAATTGCGGCCGCAGCAAGAGAAGCGCTCGGATCGCTCTTAAATGCTTTATCATGCTTTCGGTGCGCTCATCTTCTTTGTAATGGCGCTAAGCGTCTACGCCGCGTCGTCGGTTGTGTTGCTCGTTGCAGCTTGGCACACAGGTGAGAAGGGCGCATTTCCCCTACAGCTACTGGCCTTGGGATTTTTCCTTCTTGGTCTTGTTGCAACGCAACTGATGCGCAACAATGCAGTGAAAGAGTGGAGATTATTTCGTGCTCTTTTGCAAAACAGAAAAGGCAGTTCTCTTTGACATTCCTGCCGCGCCAATGCTTCGTTCTGACGCTGGGAAGCGACCTATAACCTCAAAATGAGCGAATATCGTCTGTCAAAAATGCCGCGTCGCGGCGAAAAACAGATTTCCGAGCTGACCAACGGTATCATTGATCCCGTTCTGGCGAAGCGTGCGGGAATTAATACCGCGCTGCTCGGTTCCTGGGACGAGATCGCCGGCGAGGATTTCGCCGAATGTACGCGGCCGGAAAAGATCGCCTGGGCCAAGCGTGGCGGCTCGGGCGACGATGGCGGTTACCAGCCCGGTGTGCTGACCATAGCCTGCGAGGGCGCCCGCGCCTTGTTTCTGACCCATGCGCAGGGCGAACTCATCCAGCGCATCAATGGTTTCTTTGGCTTCCACGCCGTCAGCCAAATCCGCATCGTTCAGAAGCCGGTCTCCATTGCCTCCAAACGCTCGCGCACGCCGCCGCCGCTGAAGGGCGAGGCGGCGCGAAAGCTGGAAGACATGATGGACGGCATCGAGGACGACAAGCTGCGTGCGGCAATTCAGAGGTTGGGCACCGTGATGGCGTGGAAGCGGGGCAAGAGATAGTTCTATTGTAATGACGAAAGCGGTTGGTCGGTGGGTTCCGGAATGCTATATTTGTATAGCACTTTGGAGAGAAGATGATGTTGGCCCTACGGCTTCCGCCGGAAATTGAAGCAAGGCTCGATGAGCTCGCCAAGCGTACCGGGCGTAGTAAAAGCTTTTATGCCCGTGAGGCGATCCTGGAGCACCTGGACGACCTTGAGGATATCTATCTCGCGGAGAAGCGCTTGGAAGAGTTTCGCCGGGGCGAGAGCGATACCGTTTCCCTGGCTGAGTTAATGGCACGCTATGGCGTGGACGATTGAGTTTCAGCGATCTGCGGAGCGCGAACTCGAAAAGCTTGGACATGAGACTGCGCGCCGCATTCTTAAATTTCTTCATGAGCGTGTTGCTAAGCTGGACAATCCGCGCTCCATCGGAGAGGCTTTGAAGGGTTCTGATCTCGGTGATTTCTGGAAATATCGGGTCGGAGACTGCCGAGTCATAGCGCACATCGAAGATAGCGCCATACGAATTCTGATTGTCCGAGTCGGAAATCGCCGCGAGGTTTATCGAAGATAGTCTCACATAGCGGTTCATCTTCAGGATCGACCGCTCATCCCCGTCAATTCTGACGATAATTTAATCTCTTTGTCTTCGGTAGGTCACAATTCTTTGAAGAAAGTTGGCCAAGCGTGCCTTGTTAGTAGCAACTAGCCGTTATATCGCAGTGAACCATTCAAAGACCTCTTAAACGACGGGTGACTTTATGCCGATGTCTGACATGCTCTTGACCAAACGCCACTTGCTGGGCGGCACCGCCGTCACAGCCCTCTCCCTGGCGTTCGCTGCCTTTGCCGACACCGCATCCGCCGCCAATGCCACTACGGTCGGCGGCGCCCAGGAGACCACCAACAGCGCTGCTTCGCCGGAGGATGCAATTCCGTCGTCGGAAGGCAACGTCGACATGAACGAGGTGCTGAAGCCCGGCCCGCTGCCGGAAATCGCGCTCGGCAAGGAAGACGCCCCGGTCAAGATCGTGGAATACATGTCGCTGACCTGCCCGCACTGCGCGCATTTCGCCACGACCACCTTCGATGCGATCAAGCAGAAATACGTCGACACCGGCAAGGCCCGCTTCATTATCCGCGAATTCCCCTTCGATCCGCGCGCTGCTGCTGCCTTCATGCTGGCCCGTTGCGCGCCGCAGGAACAGTACCTGCCGATGGTCGATATGCTGTTCAAGCAGCAGATCGCCTGGGCGTCGCCGGATGTCGATGGTCGCGCCGCACTGCTGCAAATGTCGAAACTTGCCGGTTTTACTGAGGATAGCTTTACGAAATGCTTGACGAACCAGAAGCTTCTGGATGATGTCAACTCAGTTAGGGAACGTGCAGCCAAAGACTTCGGCGTCAATGCTACGCCGACCTTCTTGATCAACGGCAAGCGTTATGCAGGGGACATGTCGGTTGGTGCCATGTCGAAGCTCATCGATAGCCTTCTCTGATCCGCGCCTTTTAGAAACGGCGGGCGGCGGGGAAACCTGCGCGCCCGCCTTTTTGTGCCCGCCTGTTACCTTCTCCCGCTCGGGGAGAAGGAGGTCTGACCCATGAAGTTCAACAGGCTTCGTCTGGTCGGCTTTAAGTCCTTCGTGGAGCCGGCGGAATTCGTCATCGAGCGCGGTTTGACCGGCGTCGTCGGGCCGAACGGCTGCGGCAAGTCCAACCTGGTCGAAGCGCTGCGCTGGGTGATGGGCGAGAATTCCTACAAGAACATGCGCGCTTCCGGCATGGATGATATCATCTTCTCCGGTTCCGGCAATCGCCCGGCGCGCAACACCGCGGAAGTCGGGCTCTATCTCGACAACAGCGACCGCACGGCGCCCGCCGCCTTTAATGACAGCGACGAAATCCAGGTGACCCGTCGCATCGAGCGCGAGCAGGGCTCGCTCTATCGCATCAATGGCAAAGAGGCCCGCGCCAAGGATGTGCAACTGCTGTTCGCCGATGCCTCGACCGGAGCGCGTTCGCCGTCGATGGTCGGGCAGGGGCGTATCGGCGAGCTGATCCAGGCCAAGCCCCAGGCGCGCCGGCAGCTTCTTGAAGAAGCGGCCGGCATTTCCGGCCTGCATTCGCGCCGGCATGAGGCGGAACTCCGTTTGCGCGCTGCCGAGGGCAATCTCGAGCGTCTCGACGACGTAACCTCGCAGCTTGAAAGCCAGATCGAGAGCCTGAAACGCCAGGCGCGTCAGGCCAACCGCTTCAAGATGCTCTCCGCCGACATCCGTGCCCGTGAGGCCATGCTCCTGCATATCCACTGGAAACAGGCCAAGGAAGCGGAAGCGGAGGCTGACAGCGCCCTCAACCAGGCAACTGTTCTGGTCGCCGAAAAGGCGCAGATACAGATGGAGGCGGCAAAGGCGCAGGGTATCGCCAGCTTCAAGCTGCCGGATCTGCGCGACGAGGAGGCGAAAGCCGCTGCCGCATTGCAGCGTCTGCAGATCGCTCGCACCCAGCTTGAAGAGGATGCCAACCGCATTTTGCGCCGTCGAGACGAGCTGACCCGGCGGTTGGCGCAACTGGCTGAAGATATCAGCCGTGAAGAGCGCCTTGTTGCCGACAATGCGGAGATTCTGGGCGGGCTCGATGCGGAGGAAGCCGATATTGCCGACATCCTCGCCGATTCCGGTCGGCTTGCCGAGGAGACACGCGAGGCTTTCGATGAGGCAGCCGCCAAGCTGGCCGACAGCGAGCGTATCTTTGCCACGCTGACTGCCGAGCGCGCCGAGGCCGCTGCCGCCCGCAATCAGCTCGAGCGCGCCATCCGCGATCTCGCCGACCGCAAGATGCGGCTGGAACGCCAGATGGACGAGGCCAGCCGCGAGCTTGACGCGATCGAGGAAAAGATAGCTGCCCTGCCGGACCCCGGCGAAAAGCGCGATGTGGTCGAAGCTGCCGAAACCGTCGTGGTCGATGCCGAGGCGGCGATCCAGCTCGTCGAGGCGGCCCTTTCCAGGGCCCGTGAAACCGAAGCTTTGTCGCGCACGCCGGTCGATCAAGCCCGTTCGCGGTTGAATGCCTTGGAGACGGAAGCGCGTACGATCGCCAATATGCTGGCGGCGGGAGCTACCGCGGCCACATTTGCACCTGTTGCGGAAGAGCTGCGCGTCGATCGTGGCTTCGAGATCGCGCTCGGCGCAGCGCTTGGCGACGATCTGGAATCGCCGCTGGATCCGCAGGCGCCGGTCTATTGGTCCGACAATGGCAGCGGCGCAACCGATCCCGCCTTGCCGGAAGGCGTCGTGCCGCTGATCTCGCATGTTGGGGCACCGGCGGCATTGACGCGACGTCTTCGCCAGATTGGCCTTGTCGCTGCCGAAGATGCCCTGCATCTCATGCCGGCGTTGAAGCCGGGCCAGCGGCTGGTGACGAAGGACGGCGCCGTATTTCGTTGGGACGGGCATGTGACCGGGGCAGACGCCCCCAGCGCGGCGGCTTTGCGGCTGGCACAGAAAAATCGTCTTGCTGAGCTCGAGGCCGAAGCCGAAATGGCGCGCGATGTCCTGGCCGAGGCCGAGGAGCGCTTGGCGATTGCCGGTGATGCGATCCGAGCCGAGGAAGGCCGTCTTGTTGCCGCTCGCGATACCAGCCGGCTTGCTGCCCGCCAGCTCGCGGAGGCTCGCGAAGCATTGGCGATGGCGGAGCGTGCCTCCGGCGATCTCATCCGCCGTCGCGACGTCATTTCGGAAGCCGCCAGCCATCTGCAGGCGCAGATGGAAGAGGTAACGGTGCGGGATGAAAATGCTCGCATCGAACTGGAGGATGCACCCGATCTGGCGGCCATCGATCTCAGGCTGCGCGATCAGCAGGTGGATGTCGCGACAGATCGCGGCGCGCTCGCCGAGGCGCGTGCCCGTTACGAAGGGCTGAATCGGGAAAACGAGGCGCGGCAGCGCCGCATCCTGGCGATCCGGCAGGAGCGTGACGGTTGGCGCCAGCGCGCCGCCAGTGCCGAAGAGCATATCCAGACCTTGCGCGACCGCGAGGAAGAGGCGCGTGATGAGGCCGCCGAGCTGGACCTCGCTCCGGATGAATTTGATGACAAGCGTCGTGGCCTGATGAATGAATTGCAGAGGGCCGAGGAGGCACGCCGCGCCGCGGCCGACCGCTTGGTCGAGGCGGAAATCGTTCAGCGCGAGGCCGATCGCCAGGCGGCCACAGCACTGTCAGAACTGGCGGAAAGCCGTGAAAAGCGCGGCCGCATCGAGGAGCGGCTGGTTTCTGCCCGCGAGCGTCGCCAGGAAAGCGAGTTGCGCATCCGTCAGGCGCTGAATGTCGAACCGCACGAGGTGTTGCGGCTTGCCGGCCTGTCGGCGGGGCAAAACGTCCCTGATTTGCGTGAGGTCGAGCGCGAGCTGGAGCGGCTGAGGATCGAACGCGAGCGCCTCGGTGCCGTCAACCTGCGTGCCGAGGAGGAAAGCAGGGAACTGACCGAGCGGCTGCGCGCCCTGATCAAGGAGCGCGACGATGTCATCGACGCTATTCGTAAGCTCCGCGGTGCGATCCAGAGCCTCAACCGCGAAGGCCGCGAGCGGCTGATCGCAGCTTTCGACGTGGTCAATGTGCAGTTCCAGCGGCTGTTTACCCATCTCTTCAGCGGCGGCACGGCCGAGCTGCAACTGATCGAATCCGACGATCCGCTGGAGGCGGGCCTCGAAATCCTCGCCCGCCCGCCGGGCAAGAAGCCGCAGACCATGACGCTGCTTTCCGGTGGCGAACAGGCGCTGACGGCGATGGCGCTGATCTTTGCCGTCTTCCTCACCAACCCGGCGCCGATCTGCGTGCTGGACGAAGTGGACGCGCCGCTCGACGATCACAATGTCGAGCGCTATTGCAATCTCATGGACGAGATGGCCGCCTCGACCGAGACGCGTTTCGTGGTCATTACCCACAATCCCATTACCATGGCGCGCATGGACCGCCTCTTCGGCGTGACCATGGCCGAACAGGGTGTCTCACAGCTTGTTTCCGTTGATTTGCAGACTGCGGAGCAGCTGCGGGAAATCGCTTGAGGCGCCTTTTTCCGATTGGAAAAAAGAAAAACTATTTCCATATCGACAAGAAATTGCTGCTTCGGCTGCCGCACAGCCGGAAAGCGTGTTAGATTTCTTTTCGATCAATAATACGTGGCGCTAATCCGCCCGGAAGGGAAGCATGTCTGGATTTGATGGCGGTATTTTCGATTTCCTCGGAATATTCGCCGTGTTGTTCCTCGTCGCCGCCAATGGTTTCTTCGTTGCGGCCGAATTTTCGCTTGTCTCCGTTCGGCGCAGCCGCGTGGCCGAACTGGTCTCCGAAGGGCGGACGAACGCAACCGCCTTGCAACGGGCGGTCGACAATCTCGACGCCAACCTCGCGGCCACTCAGCTCGGCATCACCATATCTTCGCTCGCTCTCGGTTGGGTGGGTGAGCCGGCGCTTGCCCATCTGTTGCAGCCGCTTCTCGATTTTCTGCCTGGCACCTGGGCTGCTGCCGGGTCGCACGCCGTCGCCGTCGCGATTTCCTTTGTTATCATCACCGCCCTGCACATCGTTCTTGGCGAACTGGCGCCGAAGAGCCTGGCATTGCAGCGCAGCGAAGGCACCGCGCTCGGCGTCGTGCGGCCGCTTGGCCTGTTCCTATTTCTGCTGCGCCCGGCGATTGTGGTGCTGAATGGTCTCGGTAATCTGGTTCTGCGCCTCTTCGGGCTGCGGCCGGGCGCCGGCGAAGGCTCGCTGCATTCCCCTGCCGAAATTAAAATGCTGGTGGCCGAAAGCCAGGAGGCAGGCCTGTTGGAACAGGCGCAGCAGGAACTGGTCGAACGTGTCTTCAACATCGGCGATCGCGATGTCTCCGATATCATGACGCCGAGGCTGGAGGTCGATTGGATCGACGCTGAAGACACGCCGGAGGAGATGCTGAAGGCCATTCGCGAAAGCCGGTTCGAACAGCTCCTCGTCGGTCGCGGGACGATCGACGAACCGATCGGCATGATCCTGAAGAGGGATCTTCTCGATCAGCTCCTGAACGGCCAATCGCTCGATCCGATAGCGGTCATGCGTCAGCCCCTTATCGTTCACGAAGCGACGGCCGTTTTCAAGGTGCTCGAAAGCTTCAAGCGCGCGCCCGTCCGTCTCGCCATGGTCATCGATGAATATGGCAGCCTGGAGGGTATCGTTACGCAGACGGACCTGTTGGAAGCCATCGCCGGCGACTTGCCGAATATGGAGAACGAGGGGCCGGATATCGTCGAGCGTGCCGACGGCTCATTGCTGATCGAAGGCATGATGCCAGCCTATGACGCCTTCCAGCGGCTCGGCCTGCGGGAGCGCTCCGAAGACAGCAATTTCCATACCTTCGCCGGCTTTGCCCTCTACCAGCTTGGCCATATCCCGGAGGTCGGCGAGAGCTTCATATTCGATGGCTGGCACTTCGAGATCGTCGATCTGGACGGCATGCGGATTGACAAGATTCTGGCAAAGCGGGAGGCGGGGGCTTAGTCGCCTGTATCCGGCCGTTAGGTCGCGGTCGATGGCGGATCGTTTGGTTTGCCTTTGAATGGTGCCACCTTGATTTCTCCCTCCCGCTTGCGGGCTTGAGCAATGTCGTAGCTATTCTGCATCCGCATCAGGGTATCCATAGATACGCCAAACGCCTTCTCGATTCTGAGCGCCATTTCTGGCGATAGGTGGGCTCTTTCGTTGAGAAGCGCGGACAAGGCTGGGCGTGTAACGCCTAGCGCCTTGGCCGCGTCGGTGACGGAAAGCTCAAGAGCTTCAATAATCTCGCTTTTGACGAACCCGCCCGGATGGGCTGGATTTTTCATGCGGATGCCCTGTGCAGCGTTCATTGCCGCCTCCTAGTGATAATCTTCATAATCGAGGTCGATGATCTCAATTTCTATCCGGTCTATCCGAAACGTCAGCCGCCAGTTTTTCGTGACAAGAGGCTCCAGGTGCCTTTGCGGTCGCTGGTGAGCAGATGCGCTTTCCAACTCGGCACCGTCCGCAATTCCTCCTCCTGTTCCATGTCCTGGAGGAACGAAATAATTCGTCGCAGTTTCGGCACGAACGCCGGTTGCAAGCCGGAGGCATCATCCTCATCGATGAACCGGCGCAGCCCCTTATGAATCACGTTTCTGATCTTCATGATTTTAGTTAGTGGGGCGGGTGTCTTGCGTCAGGTGCCGCTTTACGCATCCATTGCGATGGCGTGATTTTCAACGCTGTGATCCGATATTTATTGTGCGACGCAACATTTTGCCGCATTTGTCGATTTTCATTTCCGCCTCAATGAATTAAGTTCAACCTTGGGAGTTGGACGGGGGAAAATGACGAAGTGGGTTTATACATTCGGCGACGGGAAGGCCGAGGGTCGCGCCAAGGATTATGAGCGGCTCGGGGGGAAGGGCGCCAATCTTGCTGAAATGTGCAGCTTAGGCCTGCCGGTTCCCCCTGGCTTGACGATCGTCAGCGAAGCCTGCGCTTTCTACTACAAGAACGGTCGCAACGTTCCGGAAGATCTGAAGCCGCAGGTAATGCAAGGGCTGAAGCAGATGGAGACGATCACCGGGCGCAAGTTTGGCGATACGGCTCGCCCGTTGCTCGTTTCCGTGCGCTCCGGCGGACGCGCCTCCATGCCCGGCATGATGGATACCGTCCTCAATCTCGGCCTCAACGACGACACGGTTCAGGCGCTCGGCCATGATGCCGGCGACGCCCGGTTCGCCTGGGACAGCTATCGCCGCTTCATCCAGATGTATGCTGATGTCGTCATGGGTCTCGACAACGAGATTTTTGAGGAAATCCTGGAGGATGAAAAGGCCCGCCTCGGCCACGAGTTCGATACCGATCTTTCCGCCGTCGAATGGCAGCATGTTGTCTCGCTCTACAAGGCCGTCATCGAAGACGAGTTGGACGAGGCCTTTCCGCAGGAGCCTGAGGTGCAGCTCTGGGGCGCCGTCGGTGCGGTGTTTTCCAGTTGGATGAACCCGCGCGCGGTCACCTATCGGCATTTGCACAATATTCCGGAGGCCTGGGGCACGGCGGTCAATATCCAAGCCATGGTCTTCGGCAATCTCGGCAATTCGTCTGCCACCGGCGTTGCCTTCACCCGCAATCCCTCGACGGGCGAGAAGGAACTCTACGGCGAATTCCTGGTCAATGCGCAAGGCGAGGATGTCGTCGCCGGCATTCGCACCCCGCAGAGCATCACAGAGGCGGCCCGCATCGCCTCCGGCTACGACCGACCGTCGATGGAAAAGCTGATGCCGGAAGCCTTCGGCGAATTCCGCCGCATCTGCGCTGAGCTGGAATCGCATTATCGCGATATGCAGGATCTGGAATTCACCATCGAGCGCGGCAAGCTCTGGATGCTGCAGACCCGCGCCGGCAAGCGCACCACCAAGGCGGCGATGAAGGTCGCTGTCGACATGGTCGACGAAGGTGTGATCACCCAGGAGGAGGCCGTTTCGCGCATCGAACCCTCGACTCTTGACCAGCTCCTTCACCCGACGATCGATCCGCGCGTGCACCGCGAGGTCATCGGCTCCGGCTTGCCCGCCTCGCCGGGGGCAGCGACCGGCGAGGTCGTCTTCACCGCCGAGGAGGCGATCATTGCCGAAGAGGAAGGCCGCAAGGTCATTCTCGTGCGCATCGAGACGAGCCCGGAAGATATTCACGGCATGCATGCCGCGGAAGGGATTCTCACCACGCGCGGCGGCATGACCAGCCATGCGGCGGTGGTTGCCCGCGGCATGGGCATTCCCTGCGTCGTCGGCGCCGGCACCATGCGCATCGACATGCGCAACGAAAAGCTGATCGGCATCGGAGTCACCCTGAAAAAGGGAGACATCGTCACGATCGATGGCTCCACCGGTCAGGTGCTGAAGGGCGAGGTGCCGATGATCCAGCCGGAACTGTCCGGCGATTTCGGCCGTATCATGGCCTGGGCCGATCATTCGCGCCGCATGACGGTGCGCACGAATGCGGATACGCCGGCAGATGCCCGTGCTGCCCGTTCCTTCGGCGCCGAAGGCATCGGCCTTTGCCGCACCGAACATATGTTCTTCGAAGGCGACCGTATCCATGTCATGCGCGAGATGATCCTCGCGGAAGGCGAGGAGGGCCGGCGTGCCGCACTCGCCAAGCTCCTGCCGATGCAGCGCCTCGATTTCACCGGCATGTTCACCATCATGCACGGCTTGCCGGTGACCATCCGTCTGCTGGACCCGCCATTGCACGAGTTCCTGCCAAAGACGGACGAGGAAATCGCCGAAGTGGCCGGCATCATGGGTATGGAGCCGGCCATGCTGCGCCAGCGCGTCGATGCGCTGCATGAATTCAATCCCATGCTCGGTCATCGCGGCTGCCGCCTGGCGATTTCCTATCCCGAAATCGTCGAAATGCAGGCTCGCGCCATCTTCGAGGCGGCGGTCTCCGCGGCAAAGGAGACAGGTGCAGCGGTTGTGCCGGAGATCATGGTGCCACTGGTCGGCCTGCGCTCGGAGCTTGATTACGTCAAGACATGTATCGATGAGGTGGCCCGCGCTGTCATGACGGAAGCCAAGATGAAGATCGATTATCTCGTAGGCACGATGATCGAGCTGCCGCGCGCTGCCCTGCGCGCGCACATCATCGCCGAGGCGGCCGAATTCTTCTCATTCGGCACGAACGACCTGACGCAGACTACCTTCGGCATGTCGCGCGACGATGCCGCCGCCTTCATCCCCACCTATCAGCGCAAGGGGATCATAGAGCATGATCCCTTCATCTCGCTCGATTTCGATGGCGTGGGAGAGCTGATCCGTATCGCTGCGGAGCGCGGGCGCCGCACGCGCAATGATATGAAGCTCGGCATTTGCGGCGAACATGGCGGCGATCCGGCCTCGATCCACTTTTGCGAGGAGATCGGGCTGGATTATGTGTCCTGTTCGCCTTTCCGCGTGCCGATCGCAAGGCTTGCGGCAGCGCAGGCGGCGATCAGAGGCAAGGCATAGCTTTCGTCGCCGGGAGAAGCGAAGCGGTCAATGATACCAACGGCGGTGATAGTATCCCGGCCCGACCACGACGGACGGCCCCCAGAAGAAATCATCATTGCTTTCCATGAAAGCACGCTGATCGGCGCGCCGGCTTAGGTCCTGATTCATCAGGCAGTTGGCGAAATTCTCAGTGCCGCGGCGGAAGCCGTAGCTGCTGCATCTCGCTTCATCCGCCGCGCGAATCTCCTCAGCTGTCTGACAGGCTGACAGCGTCAGAACCATGACAATGAGGGAGAGTGCGGGAAAAATACGCATGACTCGATATCCTCGGCACAAATATGCACGCAGGAATTATAATCTCCCGCAATGAGGTGCGAAAGGTATATTGCCGCCGGTTCATCACGAACCGTTGAACGGCGTGGGGAGGGGCTTGGCCGCTCAAGCGTCGCCGCGCGGCCTTTCCGGCAGGCGCTGCAGCAGATTGACGAAGGCATCGGCGAAGCGGAGCAGGGGCTCGGTTTCCTCATCCGGCTGCAGCAGGCGGATTTCCGCATCGTCCTCGTCGAGCACCGCGAAGATGACGCGCATGGTCTCGCTATCCTCGGGGATCCGCAGAACCGCAAGCCGGCGGCAATCCGATATCAATCCCGTTGCGGGGAGATCGAACAGGAATTCGCCATGGGCAGCCCGGGCGGCATGTCGCACTGCTTCGCAAAAGGCTTCCTCGCCACCGGAAAAACCTTCGAGCGATAGTTCCAGCTCAAGGAGTTCGAGCGGCAGGGTGGGATCGGCGGCATCGGCGACCGTGCCGGCGGCTGCAGGCAACGGCTTGGCGGCGATGTCCGGCGATTGCGTCGTTTCCATCTCCTCAAGTCCTTTCATGGCCTCAGTAAAACCTTAAAAAGCATGGCCCTTTTTCAGAATTTAAGCAAGTACTCACATTTTGCGTCGGCTACCCCTGCAATTGGCTTGCGTTCGCGTGTTAATCATCCCCATCGAGATCTGATTTATTTTCGCCATTTCTTGTTCTAAACATGGGGTCGACCTTCGGGATTGGAGTGCATCCGCCTTCCGATCCGACGTGCCGACGAGTTCTTGATGACCATTCGCTTCGACCGTCCCGTTTCGCATGCCGCCCGTGCCGCGCGCCTGATTGCATCCTTTGCGCTGGTGCTGTGCGGGGTAATTCTGGTCGGCCATCGATTCGGGCCGCTGGAAACGCCCTATTTCGTCCTGCTGATGCTGATTTCCGCTGGCTTTGCCGCGGTGGCGGTGCTGCTCGCCGTCATTGGCTTGACGCAGCTCTGGCGGGTTGCCGCCATAGGTGGCGTTTCGGCCTTCAGGGCGCTGATCTATGCCGCGCTGCCGCTGGTGATCGTCGGCATCGGCGTGGAGCGCTATTGGACACGGCCCGCCATTTATGACGTCTCCACCGATCTCGTTGACGCTCCGGAATGGCTGGCGGCGCCGCAGGCCAAGCAGATCTGGCTGCCGGCAAGGCATTTTGTGACGGCAGAGGACCGCGAGGCGCAATATGCCGCCTATCCGGCCCTGACCGGGCGTCGCTACGAAGGCGCTATCGACCGCGTGCTCGAAGCGGTGCGCAAAGTCGCCAAGGACAACCATATCACCATCGTCAAGGCAGAAGGCGCCGATGTCGTTGATCCGAATGGCTATGAAAAGCCGAAGCGTCGTGCGCCGCGGCAGAATCAGACTCCGACACCGGACGACACTGCCGTCACCGACATGCCCGATGTCGTCCCCGTGCCGACGCCGCGCCCCTTTCGCGATGGCGTGGCGGACCTGATCCGCCAGAATTCCGACGTCGTCCTGCAGGGCGAGATCCGCACCCGCCTTCTTGGCCTGAATTTCGATGTGCTGATCCGCCTGCGTGAAGAGGCGGAGACGACGCTTGTCGATGTCCGCGTCGCCTCCCGCTATGGCCAGGACGATCTCGGCATCAGCGCCAATATAGCCGAAACCTATCTGAAGGCGCTGGATGCCGAACTCCTTGGCATCGCCGGAAGCTGAAGCCGCTCACGCCAGCCGATACGTTCCGAAGAGAGCCGGCGGCCCGTCCGTCTCCACCTGGCCTTTTCCCACCAGATCCTCCAGATGCGCCAGCACCGAGAGCGCGGCTGCGCCATGCAGGCGGGGGTCTGTGTCGCGATAGATGGCTTTCACCATGTCGGGGATCACACGATCGCCGGCCTTGATCCGCTCCAGCACGGCGCGCTCACGCATGCGCCGATGGGTCCTGAGGCCGCGCACGAAGGAGGCGGGTTCCATCACCGGCCCGCCATGGCCGGGAAAGAACCGGCGGTCATCGCGGGCAAGCAGCCGCTCGAGCGACGCCATATAGTCGGCCATGGAGCCATCGGGCGGCGCGACGATCGTCGTTGCCCAGGCCATGACATGATCGGCGGAAAAGACGATGCCGCTGCCTTCCAGCGCAAAACAGGCGTGATTGGCCGTGTGGCCCGGCGTCAGCAATGCAGTTAATTGCCAACCGTCTCCCAAGACGCTTTCGCCGTCGGCAAGCGCGATATCCGGCCGGAAATCCGTATCGGAGCTTTCGGCGAAGGGATTGATCTCTCCCTCGTGCAGCGGCCGCGCCGCGCGGTGTGGCCCTTCGCCGACCGTCAGGGCACCCGTTGCCTCCTTCAGCCGCTTGGCGAGCGGAGAATGGTCGCGGTGGGTGTGGCTGACGAAGATATGCGTCACCTCGCGCCCCTTCAGCGCCGCCATCAGCGCCGCGAAATGCGCCTCATCCTCCGGGCCGGGATCGATGACCGCCACCGACGAACCGCCGACGATATAGCTGTTGGTGCCGTGGAAGGTGAAAGCGCTGGGATTGTTGACCGTCAGCCGTTCGACACCGGGCGCAATGGGCACGGCGCGCCCATAGGCGGGCTCGAAGGCAAGATCGAATTCAGGAACGCTCATCGTTTGTATTCAATTTCAATGAAGGACATCGGTTCGGAGCCGGCATTGACCACATTATGCTCGACGCCGGCATCGCGCCGGTAGGCAGCACCCTTGGCGAGATCGACGCGCCGGCTTTCCGGCCCTTCCTCGATCAGGAACTGGCAATCCGTCATCGGCACCACGACATAGCCGAGACCATGCACATGATGCCCTGTATCGGCGCCCGGCTCGAAATCCCAACGGGTAATGCGCACCATGGCGTCATCGACAAGCACCGAAGGGACGGCCGGAGGGCGGGCGCGAAACTGGCTCATTGGATCTCCTGAGTGGATTTTGGAACAGCAAGCCCTATCATAGCCCTGCCGGAAGCACACAGAAATATGCGCTCACGCATAACTTAATGATTGTGACCGGATGCGACCTTTGCTAATCAGACGCCGATTTGGCGCGAATAGTCGCCATGTCGCACTGTTGGGGCGTAGCCAAGCGGTAAGGCAGCGGTTTTTGGTACCGCCATCCCCTGGTTCGAATCCAGGCGCCCCAGCCATTGCTTATTTTGCCAATAAAATCAGTAGATTATAGCGGTTTAAGAACCCCTAAGTGTGACATCCTTGTGGATGTTCCATATGGGCCTTTAGGCTGCCTTCGGCGTCATGGCTGAAGGTCTTTCCGCATGGCTTGTAGCAAGCCCTTAAACGCCTCTTCCCGTTCGATTCGTGGCCGGTCGTTCGTATCAATGATGTCTTGGGCAAATTTCGACACGTCCGGCGATCCGAATAGATGGCAACGGGTCTGCCAAAGGGCAAACTCTTTCGAATTCTCGTCTGAGTGGCTCACTGCTGCTTTATGAAGTGCGGCGAGTAGCCCAAGGTAGGCTTCACGCTTCTCTTGATAAAGGCGGTCCTTCATCACCGCCCTACGACTATTGAAATTGTCAATAACCGACTTCAATAGCGATCCGAGACCAAGGCCACCGATGAGCGGCAAAACCCATTCCATGATACTTCACCAAATCTTTGACCATCGTTTGAAAGCAGTGACATCGGCTTTCGTTAGCCTGAACCATTCGCCGCGCGTCCGCTTCGCAGCGAATCGTTTGTGCCAGTAGGCTTCAACGCCTGTAGGATCATCGGTGAGGATTGAGTGAATAAGCTCTATTTCCTGAGGAAGCTCGATCTGGATTTGTCGGCCGCGCTTATTGAGCGACGTAGTGTAGCCGATCTTGTAGTCGGTGCCGTGGCGTTGCATATAGACGTAGCCCAGCGAGTTATCTGCTTTTTCGGCGTCGTCATCACGATTGCGCTGGCGAGGAGCATAAGCTCGGGCGTAGACCGAAACCTCATTTTCGCCCTGCCGGTCGGCATACTCGGCGAGCGCAAACGCTAAATCCGACATGTTCCATTTTGCGAGAACCGTCTTTGCATCGGGGCTGTTCGGGCGTTGATGAAGCTCATATTTGAGATCATTACTTGTCGGGAATTTACCGAGGGCCTTCGCGATATCCGCAACTATCCGAAGTATCTCTTCCGCGCGCCAGGCACCCTGAAGTTCATTCGGAGTGAAACCGGCTTCGACAACTGCATCGCTCCAATTGCGCCAAATTTTCCCTTGCCACGCGTGGCGCTTTACGCCGGTAGTCGCTTCAAAGCGGGCAACACCGGGAGGCTTGCCGCCATTAGTGGCGGCAACTTGCCTTATCTTTAAGAGAATGTCTTGTTTGATATGATCGTTCATGCGCGACGACTCTCCTTACACGCGCATTGTGCCTGTTGCGAGACAAAAGAAAAGCCCGCCGATCAAAGCGGTCGAGCCGCAATTAGTGGGTAAGGATGTCGAGCTTCCTCCACAATGCTATCATCGCGTCTATCTTCGGCTGGCCCCCTGCGGCGAGCCTCCTTTCGCCGGATACCTACCATTAGCAGTTGATCATGGTCGGTGAACTCGTGGCGTAGATGGTTCTGCATCGTCAGATCGACTGCTTCTGCAATCGTAGCGCCTGCCAATTCTTCGGGACTGCGCAGATTTTGTATGCGTAGAAAAAGATCGCCACCTCGGGACAACCTCGAAAATGCTCGCGCATGTGGGCCGCGCGATGACATGGCTCTGGTTGGTGACAATATCGACTTCGCAGCTAAGAAATATCATTCATCGTAGCGCCCTTGAGCTTCCGTCTCGCATTCGGCTGCGCAAACTCCATTGCCCCGCCAACGCCTTGTTGCGACTCTACGATGACGCGCGAATCGCTGTTCGAAGCGACAGACGTGCGATCAAGACGAATGAGGGGAGTGGAACATGACGGATGCCAAGAGCGCCATTGCAGGCCTAAGACCACACATTACTGTCATTGGCGTGGGCGGTGGTGGCGGTAACGCGATCAACAATATGATTGCTGAAAATTTGGCGGGTGTAGACTTCATCGCGGCCAACACGGACGCTCAGGTCCTCGCGACATCGAAGGCATCACGCCGCATCCAACTCGGAGCAAATGTAACGGAAGGTCTCGGTGCCGGTTCGCTGCCGGAAGTTGGCCACGCGGCTGCCGAGGAGTCGATCGATGAGATCATGGATCATCTCAGCGGCTCGCACATGTGCTTCGTCACCGCCGGAATGGGCGGCGGAACAGGGACCGGTGCCGCACCGGTCATCGCTCATGCTGCCCGCTCGGCCGGCATCCTGACCGTCGGCGTTGTCACGAAACCGTTTACATTCGAAGGCAATCGCCGCATGAAGACAGCGGAACTCGGCATCGAGGCGCTGCGGCAGGCAGCCGATACGGTCATCGTCATTCCCAATCAAAATCTGTTTCGCATTGCCGATGCAAAGACCACGTTCGCGGATGCCTTCATGACTGCTGATCGCGTGCTTTATTCCGGCGTCGGATGCATCACCGATCTCATCGTCAAGGAAGGCCTGATCAATCTAGATTTCGCCGATGTGAAATCGGTCATGCGTGGCATGGGCCGCGCGATGATGGGCACGGGCGAAGCCACGGGGGACGACCGGGCGATGAGAGCGGCTGAGGCTGCAATCGCGAACCCGTTGCTGAATGACGTTTCGATGCGAGGCGCCAAGGGTGTCTTGGTCTCGATCTCCGGCGGTTCGGATATGACGCTCTTCGAGGTCGACGAAGCCGCGAGCCGCATTCGCGACGAGGTGCAAAGTGACGCGGAAATCGTCATCGGTGCGATCTTCGACCCCAATCTTGACGGCAGGTTCCGGCTCTCCGTCGTGGCGACCGGATTGGAAGGTAGCTCACTCCCTGATCCGATGGGAGTTTTCGCTCTGGATATGGAGCCAAAGCCTACGCTGCAATAGCACGCGTAATTTCGATGCCGAGAGCAGTTCCAGGAAAAGTGCGTGAGCCGCTTTCCATCCGGAATGCGTCAAAACAATGGGATAGAGCGGGAAAGCGATTCCGTGGAACGCTGAACCGCTCGAGTTCACCAAACGAAAACAGGCGACCCTTTCGAGCCGCCTGCGATATTCCGTCCTCGATATTTCGAGGCTCAGCTTGCCTTTTCCGGCGGTGCCAGCAGTTCGGCGCAGTAAGAGGAGCCGTTGGTGCCAGGCTGGTCGCCGAGGATGTGGATCGAGCGGATGACATAGCTCTGGTTGGTGACGATATCGGCCTTGCAGCTAAGATAGAGCTTGCCCTTCTTTGCACCCTTCTTGCCGCCAACGCTGACCGTCTTGTAGCCGCCGCGCCAGGTGTAGACGCGGTTGCCGCCTTCGTCGCGGTCGGAAAGCGGCGGACCAAAGGAGGCGAAGAACCGGCCGGCCGACTGGCCTTCCCAACGGTCCTGAACCGGGTTGCTCGCAATCGTCGGAAGAGCTGTGCTTGTGGTCGTGCAGCCGGCCAGGGCCAGCAACAGCCCCGCCGCGGTAATCATGCGGATATTCATCGTATCGTCCTTGAAGCTTCTGTCTCGCAATCGGCTGCGGAAGCGCCGCTGTCCCACGACCTTTCCGCCTGTCCCGCTAAGGCTTTAGCGCCAAAGCCGGCAAAAGAAAATTCCCATCCGCGTGTACAAAGTGGGATTTTGCTGAATGTGTTGCGTCTTACGCACGTCGGCCGGTTTGCCACCTGTTTTCCTGCCGATTTTCTAAGCAATTGCCTTTGTAATCTTTTCGTCAAAAATCGAATGGTTTTTTTGATTTTGGTGCTTGTGCATCAAAAATGGCTGGTCTATAGAAGCGCCGCTGGTCACGGAGTGTAGCGCAGTCTGGTAGCGCACCACGTTCGGGACGTGGGGGTCGAGTGTTCGAATCACTCCACTCCGACCAGCTTGAAAAGCCCGCATTCGCGGGCTTTTTTCGTTGTGAGCAAGATAAACCTCCACCTTCGGTGGAGGACTGGACGAGTTCTACATAGTAATTGAGAGACCTCCGTGCTTGGACCGCTAGGCTGGCCGAGACATGAAACGGAGGTTTTATGGATGAACGCTCGCAATCACATGCGACGTGGGACTGCAAATATCACGTGGTCTTCGCGAGTAAATACCGCACGAAAAGACTCTACGGGGACGTGCGCCGTGAGTTGGGTGACCTTTTGCATAGGCTTGCTCTGCAAAAGGATTGCCGGATCGAGGAAGGGCACCTGATGCCCGACCATGTGCATATGCTGATATCGATCCCGCCGAAATATTCGGTGTCGCACATTGTCGGCTTCTTGAAGGGCAAGACGGCGCTTTACGTTGCCAACAAATGTGCCCGCAAGCGGCGCTACAAGGGATATCACTTTTGGGCGCGTGGGTACTTCGTGTCCACGACTGGCTACGATGAGCAGGTCGTCAGACGCTATATCCGTAATCAAGAAAAGGCCGACAAAGCTTCCGACTTTGCCGACCTCTTTAATCCTAGCTACTAACCTATAGCAAAACCGCTTCTAGCGGTTCAAGCGCAGCGTTTCAAACCTCCACCTCTGGTGGAGGTCATGACTTTTCGGACGTCAGAGCCGAATTCTTCACCGATTATTTCTTTTAACGTCCGGCTCGTCTGGGCGTGGCGCTATGCGGCCTGATCAGGAGGTAAGAGACTTGGCCAGCCTTGATGCGGTGCTTTTCGGATGAGCTGTCGGTGAGAATAGTTTGTCCGACCGGTTCTGAGGCCGAATGGTTTAGACGTTTAGGTCTAGGCTCTTTAGTTAAAATTCAATTCAACTAATTAAAATAGTTTCGTTGAGATTCAAAAATTTAATGATATTATCTAACCGTTAGGCGACTCTCCGCCTACGTGGCTGCTCCGGTAGCCACTGGGCCGCCCCCTCGTCCCCGAAAGGCGGCCCAATTTTTTGTCACTATTTGAGTTTACCGATGTGAGAATTGCCTGTGTGGCGGCGATAGGAACGCCCCACCACATGCTTGTTGACAAAAGCTAAGTCTGACTTACTATTAGCTTGCTAGATTAGATTGACCTCCAATCTGCGCCCATGGTGGCCTGGTCGTTTCCCTCGACCAGGCCACTTCTCGTTTCGGGCAGCTTTGCTCCCTGGGCGCGGCGCTGTTCCCGAATTTGCCGATTTTGCTTATCCGTGGCTCACGGGTTTTTATCCTCGCAACGAACCGCTGATAACGGCTGCGGCAACAGATATCCTTTTGTGGCAGGGGCGTTTTTCGTGGGCGAAAAACACCTATATACAAAATTGGAGCGG
Source organism: Martinezella paranaensis (assembly GCF_014200235.1). Taxonomy (NCBI): domain Bacteria; kingdom Pseudomonadati; phylum Pseudomonadota; class Alphaproteobacteria; order Hyphomicrobiales; family Rhizobiaceae; genus Martinezella; species Martinezella paranaensis. The sequence goes on from NZ_JACHBI010000001.1 coordinate 348,481, forward strand.
GGTGGTTGACTCGATGCTGAGGAGGCGCCCGCATGAAGAAGCGAGGGACAAGGATGCGGTCTTGGCGGGGACGAAATGCCGGCGGCGCGGCTTTGAATTGGTTTGCAGCGAGGGATAGGGGCGTCGTTGCCGGTCTTTCCGGGCTGGCGCTGGCAGTGACAATCCTGCTCGCATCCGGCGCCCACAATTCTGCACGAGCCGGCGATTGCGGCAGCGTGGCTTCGCCCGGTCTCGATTGGAGCGAATGCAGCAAAAACAATATTATGCTGCAGGGCGCCGACCTGCACGGAGCCAATCTTGTCGGTGCTCATTTCGACAGCACCGACCTTAGCAACGCCAATCTCACACTGGCAAATCTGGAGAAGGCAACGCTGGTGCGCACGTGGTTGAAGAATGCGCGGGCTGAGGCGGCGAATTTCTCGAGAATCGAAGCATACCGCTCCGATTTCACCAATGTCCTGGCCAACGGCGCCAGATTCGCCAGTGCCGAGCTGCAACGGGCGGAATTTAGCGGCGCGCAGCTTACCAACGCGGATTTTCAGAAGGCCGAGCTTGGCCGCGCTGATTTCGACAAGGCGGTGCTGACGGGGAGCAATTTTTCACTCGCCAATCTTTCCCGCGCCGCTCTGAGCGGCGCGACGATCAAGGGTCCGGTCGCCTTTAGCGGCGCCTTCATGTATCTGACGCGTATCGAAGGGCTCGATCTCTCGGCCGCCACCGGCCTGGAGCAACAGCAGATCAATCTTGCCTGCGGCGATCAAGCGACCAAGTTGCCCGCCGGGCTGAAAACGCCGGAAGGCTGGCCCTGTCCGCCCGACGACAAGGACTGAAAACAATCCGGCCGGTAACGACATAACCGAAAGGCAGCAATCCGATGTTTACAGAAAAGACGATCCAGCACGGCAGCAAACCTGAATTCTACCGCGAACTTGCCGGCCAGTTGCAGGCGCTGCTTGACGGTGAGTCCGATCCGATCGCCAACGCCGCCAACACCTCGGCGCTGATCTATCAGATGCTACCGGACCTCAACTGGGCCGGCTTCTATTTCCTGCAGTCGGATGACGAACTCGTGCTCGGGCCGTTCCAGGGCAAGCCGGCCTGCGTGCGCATTGCCGTCGGCCGCGGCGTCTGCGGGACGGCGGTCGAGGAGGAGCGGTCGATCCTTGTCGAAGACGTGCATGCTTTCCCGGGTCATATCGCCTGCGATGCCGCCTCCCGGTCGGAGCTGGTGGTGCCGCTGTTTCGCGAAGGCTATGTCTTCGGCGTCATCGATCTGGACAGCCCGCTCCCCCGCCGCTTCGACGCCGACGACCAGGCCGGCATTGAGGCCTTGGCGGCTATTTTTACCGCTGCCTGCGACTGGGATGAATGATCGCCGCTAGATGGCCGGCGCATCACGCTGCTGTGTGCGATATGGCAAATCCCTTGCTCCATACCTATATTTCCGTCGCAACCACTCCCGCGACGCTCATCGAGCTTGATGTCTGTAACGATATCCAGTGTTCTCTCGTAGTACCTGGCTGAGTTCGAAATATGCGTCTGAGGGTAAGGAGAACAGGAATGCAGAACTACAGCAAGACTTCCGAGGCTATAGCGAAGCTGTCTCCCGAGCAGTACCGCGTGACGCAGCAAAGCGGTACCGAGCGTCCGGGCACGGGCGAATATCTGAACAATAAGCAGCCCGGCATCTATGTCGACATCGTATCGGGCGAGCCGCTGTTTGCCTCGTCCGACAAGTTCGATTCGGGTTGCGGCTGGCCGAGCTTCACCAAGCCGATCGAAGCTGCCTATATCAACGAGCTTACCGACATCTCGCACGGCATGCTGCGCACCGAGGTGCGCTCTATCCATGGCGACAGCCATCTCGGCCATGTCTTCCCGGATGGGCCGGAGGATCGCGGCGGTTTGCGCTATTGCATCAACTCCGCCTCCCTCCGTTTCGTGCATCGTGATCGCATGGAAACCGAGGGTTATGGCGCCTATCTCGACCAAGTGGAGGATATCCGATGACTACGGAACGTGCAGTTCTCGCCGGCGGTTGTTTCTGGGGCATGCAGGACCTCATCCGCCGCTATAACGGCGTCATATCGACGCGCGTCGGCTATACCGGCGGCGACGTCCGCAATGCGACCTATCGCAACCACGGCACCCATGCGGAAGCGATCGAGATCACCTTCGATCCCGAGAAGATCAGCTATCGCGACCTTCTGGAATTCTTCTTCCAGATCCATGATCCGAGCACACGCAACCGCCAGGGTAACGATGTCGGCCTGAGCTATCGATCGGCGATCTTCTATACGAGCGACGAGCAGAAGCGGGTCGCCCTGGACACGATCGCCGATGTCGACGCTTCCGGTCTCTGGCCGGGCAAGGTCGTCACCGAAGTGACGCCGGTAAGCGATTTCTGGGAAGCCGAACCGGAGCACCAGGATTATCTGGAGCGCATCCCGAACGGCTATACCTGCCATTTCGTTCGCCCCGGCTGGAAGCTGCCGGCCCGGCAGTCCGATGCTACTACGCAGCGCGCGGCTTCCTGAATGACGGATGCGTTGGCCGCCGGGGGCGGTCATGGATGAACGGCTGAGACCCTATCTCGGCACGTGGGACGTGAGGCGGAAGGTCATCGACCGCCTCAACGCCTCCCTTATCCTCTTCGAAGGACAGGCATTCGTCACGCCGCACCAGTTCGAGGAGCATGGCGACACGATGATGGACCATGCGACGCTTAGGAGCAGCCGTACCTACCGGCTGGATAGCGAGGCCGGGCATGTCACCGTCAATTTCCCCGACCTCACCGAATTCATTCGCATCGGAAATGGCGCCTCGCAGCGCTTTGTCCATCAATGTGGCCCCGATCTCTATCGCGGCCGTCTCTTCTTTCGCGGGCCGGATGCCTGGGCCGAGATATGGCATGTGCAAGGGCCACGAAAGCACTATGTGAGTCTGGCTCACTATCGCCGCGCCTAACTCGTCAGGGCGGGATGCGAGGCTGAAAATGCCTGCGCTTCCTTCTGCAGCCATTCGCAGAACAGGACCGATTTTCGATTGCGCCGGGCACGCCGCAGCGCCACGTAATGATGTCCGCTGTCGATGAAGCCCAGGGGCGCGGCGAGGCGGCCGAAGCGGATGTCGTCGGTCACATAGGGCCAAGGTGCTACGCAGACGCCAAGGCCGGCACTGGCAGCCTCCAGCATGAAGTAGAAATGCTCATATTCCACGCGCCCTCCGGCCTCGACCGGCGCGCCAGACCGCGACAGCCAGTCACCCCAGGCGCGAAGGCGGGTTCTGGTATGAAGCTGCGGAACGCCAGCGAAATTTTCGGAGGCGGTTCTTTCGAGGGAAGGGGAAAGAACGGGGCCTGTCTGCTCCGGAAACAACGCGATGACCTCCGCGCCCTGCGGCCAGGGTGCCGCCCCGACCCGGATCGCAACATCGAAGCCGTCGCGCGCAAAATCGACAGGACGGGACGATGCCGTCAGGCGGACTTCGATATTGGGATACTCGGCCTGAAATCGATAAAGCCGCGGGATCAGCCAGCGCATGGTAAAGGTGCCGGGGCAGGAGACGTCGAGTGATCCGTCTTCCGTATCGGCTACCGACCGCACCGACATATCGATCTGATCGAAAGCGGAGACCAAGCCCGACAACAGGGTCGAGCCTGCCTCCGTCAACCGTAGTTTGTTCTTCGGCCCCTCGAATAGCGGCACACCCAGCACATCCTCGAGATGCTGGATCTGCCGGCTGACGGCGCTATGCGTCACGTTTAGCTCGTCCGCCGCCAGCGTCATCCGTCCATGCCGGCCGGCGGCTTCGAAGGCACGTAAGGCGTTAAGGGATGGGATGCGGCGGGCCATGTGAGATTTCCGAACAGCTTTTGTTCGATCATATCGGTTTTCTTCCTGTGCGCCATAATGTTTTGTCCTGCTTACAATGTAAATTTTCCCATTGAGGGAACAATGACGTTCGGAATGCGCGAGCATTTTCGGCGATGGCAACGCTATGCTTGACGAACCGCGAGGCTGCTCAGCCCAGCCAGACAATGAGGATGAAGAGATGATGGCCAGCAGACATCAGGACGGCAGCGCAGGTGACGCGAACTACGGCGTGATCGGCACGAATTACGCAAAATATCGCCAGCCGGATCCGCATATTGCGGCGTTCATCCAGGCCGCCTTGGGCGATGCCCGCAGCGTCCTCAATGTCGGTGCTGGCGCCGGCTCCTATGAGCCCGTTGATCGCGCGGTGACGGCGGTTGAGCCGTCTGCATCGATGCGGGCGCAGCGGCCGGTGCATCTGCCTGCAGCCATTGACGCCACTGGCGAGAAGCTTCCCTTTGCTGATGGCAGTTTCGATGCCTGCATGGCGACATTCACCGTGCATCAGTGGTCCGATCTGGCGGCAGGGCTTGCTGAGATGCGGCGGGTGACGCGCGGTCCCGTCCTGATCCTCACCGCCGATCCGGACGAACTCGATCGCTTCTGGCTCGTTGACTATGCGCCGGAAGTGATCGCGGTGGAGGCACGCCGCTACCCGCAGATAGCGACCATCAGCGAGGGGTTGGGAGGCAATGCCAAAGTCATTCCGGTGCCGATCCCGCTCCATTGCACGGACGGTTTCGGCGAGGCCTATTACGGGCGCCCGGAACGCCTGCTGGAGCCGGGTGCCCGTCTCGCCAACTCGGCCTGGAGTTTCGTCGATGCTTCGATCGGCGACCGCTTCGCCTTCGATCTCGGACGCGATCTCAAGGACGGTACATGGGATGCCAAATACGGGCATCTGCGTGCGCAGCCGGAATTCGAGGGATCGCTAAAACTGATTGTCGGTAGGCGATCCTGAAACGGAGGAGGAGGCTTGTCCTGAGGCGCCTGGTGAGGGCAAGCTTGAAAGCGACCGGTGGTCGTTCACCAATGTATATCGGTGAACGACCCCTTGATCGGAAATGCTATTGGCGGGCCATCCGCCGCCGTGTTTGTGCGGCTCGGGCCAGTTCCTCCAGCGTGCGGACGGACGTTGGCCAATCAATGCAGCCGTCGGTGATGCTTTGGCCATAGACCAGCGCTTTACCGGGCACCAGATCCTGGCGGCCGCCGACGATATTGCTCTCCATCATCATGCCTTTGATGCGACGGTCGCCGGCAGATATCTGCTCTGCGACGGAGCTGACGACCATCGGCTGGTTCTCGGGGTTCTTGCCGCTATTGGCATGGCTGGCATCGATGATGATCCGCGGATCAAGTCCGGCCTGCTGAGCCTGCGCCGATACTGCCTGCACGCTGGCCGCGTCGTAGTTGGGTTGCTTGCCGCCGCGCAGAATGAGGTGGCAATCCTCGTTGCCGCGTGTCGAGGCAATCGCTGCAAGGCCTTCCTTGGTCACCGCCGGGAAATGATGCGGCTGCGAGGCCGCCACGATCGCATCGAGCGCGATCCTTGCATCGCCATTCGTGCCATTCTTGAAGCCGACCGGGCATGAAAGGCCAGACGCGAGTTGGCGATGCACTTGGCTCTCGGTCGTCCTTGCACCGATCGCACCCCAGCTTACCAGATCGGAAATGTACTGCGGCGTGATCGTGTCGAGATATTCGCAGCCGGCGGGCAGCCCGATCTCGTTGACGTCGATCAAAAGGCTTCTGGCGATGCGCAATCCCTCTTCGATGCGGTAGCTTCCGTCGAGATGAGGATCGTTGATGAGGCCCTTCCAGCCGACCGTGGTGCGAGGCTTCTCGAAATAGACCCGCATGATGATTTCGAGATCGTCGGCGAACCGGTCGCGCTGTTCTTTCAGGCGGGCGGCATAGTCGCGCGCTGCGACAGGGTCGTGGATGGAGCAGGGGCCGATCACCACGATCAATCGATCGTCGTCATTGTTCAGGATGCGATGGACGGCGCTACGCGCTTCCGTCACGGTTGTGGTGACGGCCTCATCCCGCGGGATCTCCTCTATGATACGGGAGGGCGAGGTGAGGGCAGTGATCTCGACAATTCGCAAATCATCAGTGGAATTCAACACGGTATCGGTTCCTTTTTGGGGTCATACCGTGCCGACAAAAAAGCCGCCAGGTAGGACTAGCGGCTGTTCGGGTCTATGTCGTTGCGTCGATTTTACCTACGCACGCGCCCGCCTCCGCTGAGAGCAGCGGTACGAATAAAATCGCGAGGCATTTGCGCAGGTGAATGACATGCGGCCTCTCTACGACAAAAAAGACGGCTTGTCGATAATGTTGATACTTTCGCAGCGCATCATCACAACCTTCGTTGTGGGCGGAGGCTTCTCGCTTTTGCTTCAAGACCTTCCGAGAACTGCTTGCAGCTTCTTGGCCCTCTGCGGACAGTGCCCCCGAAACAATGCCATTGTCCTGGCATTGGAGAGGTCAGGTCATGCAAATGAGAATATCATTATATATAATATGACGAAAATAAAAATCTACCTCCGGATGTGATGCATCCGGTTGGTAGTTGCTCTAAAATGTAAGAATACCCTAACTCGGAAGGACCGGCCCAACTTCGCTGGAAGTTGGACCGGCCCCCATCCGATCAGGGGTCAAGTCAGATCAGATCTCAGAAACGAGGTCTTAGAAGCTACGCTGGAAGCGCAGAACGCCAGCCCACTGGTCCTGGTTGATGGAGTCCCAGTTGGTGTAGGAAACTTCCGGCTGAACCAGCAGGTTCTTGACCGGGTTCCAACGAAGGTTGGCGGTAGCTGCGAAGATCTTCGAGTCGGTGTAAGCAACCTGAGCGTTGGCCTGGAGCTTGTCGTTGAACGGAACGGTGACGCCGCCCCAAACAGCCCAATCGCCCCAGCCGATGCCCTTGGCCGGGCCGGCGCCGTTTGCGCTGGCGTACTTGTTCAGCTTGTCGCCGTCCGTGTTCCAGCCGCCCATGACGAACGCCTTGAAGACGCCGAAGTCGGCATCGGCGCGAGCCTTGATAGCGCCTTCTTCAACGATCGAGTCATAACCGCCGACGATCTTGAAGCCGAAGTTGCCAGCCTTATAACCAGCACCGGCAACAACGTCCGGAGCGTAATGGTCGGAGCTGTCTTCGCCGTTGACGCCCTTGGCGCCCGAACCGGAGTTGGAGTCTTCGAGCGAGATAACAGCGGTGAAGCCGTTGCCTGCGTCGTAGTTGTAGGTCAACTGGTTGAGTTCGTACGGGCCGTCATAGACCACGTCGTCGTTGATGACGTTGCCGGCATAACCCATGTACAGGTTATACTGCGAGTCGAGCTTACCAACGGTGAAGCCAGCGAGGCTGATGTTGGCGAACAGGAGCTTCGTGGTGGTCGAGCCACCTTCCTGCCAATCCCAACGGTAGATGGTGTTGGTCTTCAGCGGACCGAATTCGGTGTCGCTTGCGGTGTCAACGCTCAACTGAGCGCGGGTGTGCCACAGCGTGCCGAAACGGTCAGCCGGGTTGTAGGCGTTGTACCACTTGCCTTCGGTACGGACCATGCCGCCGATCTTGAGGCAGGTCTCAGTGCCCGGGATAAAGAAATAGCCGGCGCCGTATGCGTCGCAGATGCGGACGTATTCGAGCGGTTCCGGCTCAGCAGCAACAACAGCGTCAGCAGCGTGTGCGCCTGAAACTACTGCGAGGGCAGCAGCGGAGCCGAGAAGAAGGCTCTTGATATTCATAAAAACTCCAATCCAATATAGATTGGGCACAGGCCATCGCGCCGAAAAACCGACGTGCCTCACCCTATCCCTGTTAAAAACCCCGACTCGGGAGAAACGGGCCCCACCCGCTTCTGTTCGTCATTAAGACCGAATTCCTTCAAAGTAATATGATATATTTTTCACAGAATGACGTTTTCTTGATTTTTCATTTTAAGTTGCAGGAAAGCCACATCTGCAAATACAGATAGTAAGGTTACCGAAATGTAAGGTTCCCGTAATGCTATCTACGTAATAATCACTTCGGATTAGGAAATCTGTTCCGGCTGCAGCGCGCTCTTGGAAGTCGCGGAAGTTCAATGCTGAACGTGCGTGTGCGGCACGCAGACCAAGTCGACGCCGTTGACGACATCGCGAACTGGATTGATGTAAGGTGAAGGGCCGTCCGACTAATACAGAACGGTTCGCTTCGAGGACGGCGATATCAGCTTGCTAAGGACGGCGCCGATCGCGATGCCCCAGAGGCCACCGGACATGTCCACGATGATATCCATCGGAGAACCGTAACTTCCATTCGCCACGAAATGCGAGAAGCCGAGCACCGAGACGCTGCCGATCATCAACAGGCAGGTGAAGGAGGGCGATTGCGGATAAGCAAGGCGCGCCAGCATGCCCGCGACGCAGAGTGCGCCGGCACGATACATGTTGAAGGGATTGCCCAGTTCGGCCTGTAAATTGAGATGCGCGAGGGTCACGGCAACCAGTGCCGCGATATAGCTCCACGCGATAATTTTCAAAAACCGACCTGATATCATGGGGCTATTGTATAGCAGCGGCGGACTGAAACTCCAGTCTCCCGCGTTTGCTATGAGTTGTGATCACCATCTTGCGATGCACACATTTTATGTGTTCGGGAAATATATTGTTGCGCACGACGAAAAGCTAACGGCGCTTATGGCTAATATTTTCTAAAAAAAAGGGGCCGTTCGGCCCCTTTTTCCATCACCAATTTACCGTCGATCAAATATCGCTGGCGGCGTTCGCCCAAATCTCCGCGGCCTGTGCTGCGGTGACGCGACGAACTTCGGTTTCGTCGCGGCGGCTGCTGAAGAGTTCGCTGGCCATGATCTGGTCGGCAAGATCGGCCGGCAGCGACAGGAGTACCCGTTGGCCATCCTTATGAATGCCGCCGACGTCGGCGCGCTTGCCGGTGATCATGCCGCCCGCAACCGTGTTGTTGGTTTCGGGGTCGATCAGGATGAAGGAGCCGGTCGAGCGGTTCTGCTCGTAGGGATCGAAGACCGCAGCTTCGTCGAAGGAGAGGCGGACCTTGCCGATCGCGTTCATCCAGAGCGCCTGTGCAGGTGCCCAGGCGCCGGTCTTCAGCTCGAGCTGAGCGATCGGCTGCACCTGCACGCGCTGGCGACGGCTGCCGCTCTTCAGCCAGTAACGCTTGCCGGGCTCGATGCCCTCCGGCTGCAGCGCGACGATCTGCGCGTCGAAGGAGAGGCCGGATTGCGGCTGGCTGTCGATGGCGACGATCATGTCACCGCGCGATACGTCCACCTGCCGGTCGAGCACGAGCGTGATCGCGTCTCCTGCGACGGCAGCGTTACGGACGAGATCGAAGGTGACGATCTTGGAGACATTGGCGACCATGCCCGACGGCAGGATCATGACGCTGTCGCCCGGCTTCACCGAGCCGCCGGCAACGGTGCCTTGATAGCCGCGGAAGCTTTCGCCCGGTCGTGACACGCGCTGGACGGAAAGGCGGAAGCCGACCGCCTGTGCCGAACGCACGGTGGCGAGTTCCAGCGTCTCGACCAGCGTCGGGCCGGTGTACCAGGGCATGGCGGCCTGGCCGGAATAGACGACGTTCTCGCCCTTCAGCGCCGACATGGGGATTGCGGTGATCTGCTTGACGCCGAGCGACAGAGCGAATTCGCGGAAATCATGCGAAATCTTCTCGAAACCGGCGCGGTCGTAGTTCGTCAGGTCGATCTTGTTGATGGCAAGTACGAACTGCTTGATGCCGAGCAGCGAAGCGATCGTCGCATGGCGGCGCGTCTGTTCGAGGATGCCCATGCGCGCGTCGACCAGCAGCACGGCGAGATCGGCGGTGGAGGCGCCGGTCGCCATGTTGCGGGTATATTGCTCATGGCCGGGCGTGTCGGCGACGATGAAGGAGCGCTTATCGGTCGAGAAATAGCGATAGGCGACATCGATGGTGATGCCCTGTTCGCGCTCGGCCTGCAGGCCGTCGAGCAGAAGTGCGAAGTCGGGCAGGCCGAGATCGTTCTGCTTGCCGGTGGAATCGCGCTGCAGCGTGGCGGCCTGGTCTTCCTTGACGGCCTTGGTGTCCCAGAGCAGACGGCCGATCAGCGTGGATTTGCCGTCGTCGACGCTGCCGCATGTGATCAGGCGAAGCGGGCGCGAGTCGCGCACTGCCTTGGCGGGCTCGGCGGCCGGCAGGGTGACGACGTTTGCGGTTGCGGCTGCGGTCATCTCAGAAATATCCTTCACGCTTCTTCTTTTCCATGGAGCCGGATTGGTCGCGGTCGATGGCGCGGCCCTGTCGTTCGGAAACCGTGGCGATTTCCAGCTCTGCAATAACGTCTTCGAGGGTGGTGGCAGTCGAGCGGATCGCGCCCGTCAGCGGGAAGCAGCCGAGCGTACGGAAGCGGATGACTTCCTCGCGCTTGACCTCGCCGGGCAGCAGTTCGAGCCGCGGATCGGCGGCCATGATCATCATGCCGTCGCGCTCAACGATCGGACGCTTTTCGGCGAAATAGAGCGGCACGATGGGAATGTCCTCGGCCTGGATGTAGCGCCAGATATCGACCTCGGTCCAGTTGGACAGCGGGAAGACGCGGACGCTCTCGCCCTTGCGGATCTGGCCGTTATAGACGTTCCAGAGTTCCGGCCGTTGATTGCGCGGATCCCAGCGATGGTCCGGCGTGCGGAAGGAATAGATGCGTTCCTTGGCGCGCGAGGCCTCTTCGTCGCGGCGCGCACCACCGAAAGCGGCGTCGTACTGACCTGCATCGAGCGCCTGGCGCAGCGCTTCCGTCTTCATGATGTCGGTATAGCGTGCCGAGCCATGGGTGAACGGCGTGACGTTTTCGGCCTTGCCGCGCGGATTGATGTGTTCGATCAGGTCGAGGTCGTACTTCTTCACGATCTCGTCGCGGAAGGTGATCATCTCGGCAAACTTCCAGCCGGTGTTCACATGCAGCAGCGGGAAGGGCACGCGGCCAGGATAGAAGGCCTTGCGGGCCAGATGCAGCAGCACCGAGGAATCCTTGCCGATCGAATACAGCATCACCGGACGCTCGAATTCGGCCGCCACTTCGCGGAAGATGTGAATCGACTCGTTTTCTAGCGCCTTCAAATGCGGGTCGAGCGGCGGCTTGGTGCTCTGCGGATTGGAGAGTTCCGTATCCGGACGGCTATCAGGCATTTCTAACTCCAGAATTCAGATAGTTCCGACCGGGAGGCTGGCCGGAAGAACAGGATGTGTTGGTTCCCGGTAGGCTGGCGGCAGGTCTAGCTGCGCCTCACACCGGTGCCGGGAACCGGCGGGAGATGTCACTGTGCAGCGGTTTCCTCATGAACATGCAGGCCGCATTCGCGCTTCTCGTCGTTTTCCCACCACCAGCGACCGGCCCGCTCGGGCTCGCCCGGTTTGATGGCGCGGGTGCAGGGTTCACAGCCGATAGAGGGATAACCGCGCTGATGCAATGGGTTCACCGGCACGCTGTTGTCGGCGACATAGGCGCGGATCACGTCGATGTCCCAGTCGGCAAGCGGGTTGACCTTGATGAGATTGCGCTCGGGGTCGTATTCGGCAAAAGGCGTATCGGCACGATTGGCCGACTGGCCGCGACGCAGGCCGGTGACCCAGATCGTTGCGCCGGAAAGTGCGCGCGCAAGCGGCTTCAGCTTGCGCACGCCACAACAGGCATGACGGGCTTCGACGCTCTCATAGAAACCGTTGAGACCATATTTCTCTGCATAGGCATCGATGTCGGCCTGTTCCGGCTCGTAACGGGTGATGCGGATATCGTATTGGCTTTCGGTTTCATCGATCAGCGCCAGCGTTTCCGGAAAAAGACGGCCGGTCTGCAGCGTCGCAACTTCGATCGGCAGGCGATGATTGCCGATCTCTGCGGTGATAACCTGATCTTCGATCCCGAGGGAGGTCGTAAAGACGGCATGGCCGCCGAGGCCGGCGACCAGAGACAGACGGCCCGCGAGATCGAGCGCCGCCAACCGGCTGTTCAGCGTTCCGGCTTCTTCGATAAGATTGATGGCAGTCATGGAGAATCCTGTCCTGATATTGGACCGGAGTATCGCAGCTTGTCAGGGGGGCGGACAGAAAAATGGATTTCGAAAGCGAGGGAATAGAGAGCAAATATCTCCATGAAGCCGCGCCCATGCGGAAAAGCGACCGCCTCGGCTGTTAACCAAGACGTTTTGCCCTCTGAGGCCGGTCGGCGCAGCGGCACCGATAAGACTAGTCATATCTAAGTGCTTGCTTTAATGTCTATAGAAATAGTAGGGTTACACGCGGCTTGTCAAACGGAAATCGGAAGTGATGGCCAAAAAGATGCGGAACGCCGAATTTTGCCCTAAACTGTGGGCATAGCGATAAGAATGAAAACAAGGCTGGGTTGCCGGCACGACCCAAGCTTTTCATTATCTGCGTGTAAATGCGGGATGGAAGCTTGGTAAAAGTATTGAGAGTTCCGAAACGATGTGGCCGGATGTATCGGGTAAGCGCATCGTATGTGTGTGTAGACGGTTCGAAATGATCACTCAGAAAGCAAAATATGCGTTGCGGGCGCTGTCTGCTCTGGCTCAGGCCGAAGCGGGAGAGCCGGTTATGATTTCCGATATTGCCGCGCAGCAGAAAATCCCGAAGAAATTTCTGGAGCAGATCCTTCTCGACCTGAAACATCAGGGCATCGTCATCAGCCGTCGCGGCAAACAGGGCGGTTATCTCCTGCGCAAGCCTGCGAACGAAATCACCTTCGGCGAGATCCTGCGCATCATCGACGGGCCGATCGCGCCATTGCCCTGTCTTTCCATTACCGCCTATCGTCGCTGCGACGATTGCGACGGCGAGCAAACCTGCGAAATCCGCCACGTTTTCGCCAGGGTTGCCGATGCCACCCGCAAGGTCCTGTTCTCGACCACCATCGCCGATGCAGTGGCGCTGCCCAATACCACGGAAGTCGCTCGGCTGCTGGCTTGATGAGGCTTCGGCTGGCGGTATGCTCCTCGCCGGCTTCCTTCTCGATCGCCCGCGGAACTTACCGATCGCTCACCGTCCAGCGCGGGTTGATCCAGGGCTCCTGGTTCGATCGCGCCAGCCTTGGCTTGCCGAGAATATGGTCGGCGGCTTTTTCGCCGGTCATGATAGAGGGGCCATTGAGATTGCCGTAGGTGACATGTGGGAAGATCGAGCTGTCGGCGACGCGCAGGCCATCGACGCCGATAACGCGCGTGTCCGGGTCGACCACGGCCATCGGATCGTCCTTCGAGCCCATCTTGCAGGTGCCGCAGGGATGATAGGCGCTCTCCAGATGCTCGCGGAGGAAGGCGTCGATCTGATCGTCGGTCTGGACGTCCGGTCCGGGCTGGATTTCCGGGCCGCGATATTCGTTGAAAGCCTCCTGCCCGAAGATTTCGCGCGTGAGCCGCACGCAGTGGCGGAATTTTTCCCAGTCCTCCGGATGGCTCATATAGTTGAAGCGGATGACGGGATCGGCCTTGGGATCTGAGGAGCGCAGCGTCACAGCGCCGCGTGATTTCGACAGGTTATAGCCGACATGCGCCTGGAATCCGTGGCTCTTCGCCGCCGCCTTGCCGTCATAGCTGATAGCGACCGGCAGGAAGTGATATTGGATATCGGGCTGCTTGACTCCTGGTGCGGATCGCACGAAAGCGCAGGCTTCGAACTGGTTGGAGGTTCCGAGGCCGGATTTGAAGAACATCCATTGCGCCCCGGCAATGCCCTGCATGTACCAGGGCAGCCAGGAATACAGCGAAACCGGCTTCAGGCTGGTCTGCTGGAAATAGAATTCCATGTGGTCCTGCAGATTGGCGCCGACGCCCGGCCGGTTCACCTTCACCTCGATGCCCATCTCCTGCAGATGCGCGCCGGGGCCGATGCCTGAGAGCATCAGCAGCTTCGGCGAGTTGAAGGAGGAGGCCGAAACGATGACCTCGCGGTTCGCCTTGACGATCTCGACCTTGCCGCCGCGCTCGATCTCGACGCCGGTCGCACGGCCGTTTTCGATCACCACCTTGCGGGCGAGGCAACGGATCAGTTGGACATTCGGCCGTTTCAGCGCCGGCTTCAGATAGGCCGTCGCCGCGGACCAGCGCCGACCGGCCCATGTCGTCTGCTCCATCAGGCCGAAGCCTTCCTGCTTGCCGCCGTTATAATCCTCGGTCGCCTCAAAGCCCGCCTGCTTGCCGGCTTCGATGAAAGCGTGGAACAGCGGATTGCGGGCATCGCCGCGCCGGACATGCAGAGGACCGTCGGTCCCGCGCCAGCCCTCTTCGCCGCCATGCGAATGCTCCATCCGCTTGAAATAAGGGAGTACGTCGGCATAGGCCCAGCCTTGAGCGCCGAGCTCTTCCCAGCGGTTGAAATCCTCCGCGTGACCTCTGACGTAGACCATGCCGTTGATCGAGGACGAGCCGCCGATGACCTTGCCGCGCGGCGCGGTGATGCGCCGGTTGTTGAGCTGCGGCTCCGGCTCGGAAAGGTAACCCCAATTGTAGCGGCTCATGCTCATCGGCCAGGCAAGCGCCGCCGGCATCTGGATGAACGGGCCGATGTCGCTGCCGCCGAATTCAAGCACGATGACTGAATTCTTACCATCCTCCGACAGCCGGTAGGCCATGGCGGAGCCGGCGGAACCTGAGCCGATGATGACGAAATCTGCCTGCATTTTTGTCTCCCTGTGGCCGCCTCGATCCTTCGAGGCCCGCCTTTGGCGAGCACCTCAGGATGAGGCGGATCATCGTTCGCGCTTGCGGTTGGTCGTTCTCGACCTCACCCTGAGGTGCCGCTGTTGGCGACCTCGAAAGGCGAGGTCGAGCCCCGAGGTTGCGTTAGTAAGGTGCCTGCACCGGGCTCATCCCCACATAGACCGTCTTCAGTTCGGAATAATGCTCGAGCGCGGCCAGCGAATTTTCGCGGCCGAAGCCGGATTGCTTGGAGCCGCCGAAGGGGATTTCGACCGGGGCAAGGTTGTACGAGTTGATCCACAGCGTGCCGGCTTCGAGCTGGTCGACGACGCGATGCGCGCGGGTGAGATCGGCGGTGAAGACGCCGCCGGACAGGCCGAATTCGGTGGCATTGGCGCGAGCGATCACCTCTGCCTCGTCATCGAAATCCAGCACGCACATGACCGGGCCAAAGATCTCCTCGCGGGCGATGGTCATTTCGTCGGTCACGTCTGCAAAGACGGTCGGCTGAACGTAATAGCCTTCGCCGGCGACATTGTTGGGAATGCCGCCGCCGGCCACCAGCGTGGCGCCCTCCGCCTTGCCCTTCTCGATATAGGACAGCACCTTCTCGCGCTGCGCCCAGGACACCATCGGGCCGATTTGCGTTGCCTCGTCCATGGGGTCGCCGATCACCATGGCCTCGGTGCGGGCCTTCAGGCGCTTCAGGAATTCGGACTTGATCTTCCTGTTGACGAAGACGCGCGTGCCGTTCGAGCAGACCTGGCCGGTCGAATAGAAATTGCCGAGCATGGCCCCGCCGATGGCGCTGTCGAGATCGGCATCGTCAAAGACGATCAGGGGCGACTTGCCGCCGAGCTCCATGGTGACGTGCTTCAGGCTTCCCGCGGCGGATGCGGCGACCTTGCGGCCGGTCGGTACCGAGCCGGTCAGCGACACCTTGGCAACATCAGGGTGGTTGATGAGCAGCGGTCCGGTTTCGCGGTCGCCCTGGATGACGTTGTAGAGCCCCTTCGGCAGGCCGGCCTCGATCAGGATCTCGGCGATCTTCAGCGCGCCGAGCGGCGTGTTTTCGGAAGGCTTGAACACCATGGCATTGCCGGCGACGAGGGCAGGCGCACCCTTCCAGCAGGCGATCTGCTGCGGATAGTTCCAGGCGCCGATGCCGACGCAGACGCCGAGCGGCACACGTTTGGTATAGGCAAAATCGCCGCCGAGCGGGATGTAGGAACCGTTGAGGCCGGCTGCGGCCACGCCGCCGAAGAATTCGAAGCTGTCGGCGCCCGAGGTCGGATCGGCGACGATCGTTTCCTGGATCGGCTTGCCGGTGTCGAGTGTTTCCAGTTCGGAAAGCTCACGGTTGCGCTCGCGCATGATCTCGGCGGCGCGCTTCAGGATGCGGCCACGCGCCGTCGGGCTCATCGCCGCCCATTCCGGCTGCGCGCGCTTCGCGCTGGCGATCGCCTTCTCGACGATGGCGGGAGTTGCCGCATGCAGCCGAGCAATGACTTCACCCGTCGCGGGATAGATGCTTTCGATGGCGGTGCCATCGGTATCCTCGACATATTCCCCATCGATGAAATGCGAGGCTTTCGGCTGGGCTTTGAGGGTCATTTTATCTGTCCTTTTGAAGGGCGGCCTTTTTTGGAAAGCGGCGCGAGCAGAGCGTTGATGTAATCTTCAGTGAGCGCGATCGAAGCTTCGATGCTGATCGGCGCCGATCTCAGACTTTGACGGATATAGAGGCCGTCGATCATCGCGGCTGCGCCTTCGGCAATACGTTCTGCGTCTTCGTGCGGACACAGTGCCTTGAGGTTGGCAAGCAGATTGGAGCGCAGCCGTCTCGCGTAGATCACAAGGAAGCGGCGCGTTTCCTCGGAACGCTGCGCCTCGGCATAGAAGGCGAGCCACGCGGCAATCGTCTCCGGCGCGAATTGATCGGCCTGGAAACTGACGCGGATGATGGCGGACAGTTTTTCTCGCGGCGTCTTTGCGGCGCTCAGCTCCATCACCACGCTGTCGCGCAGCCGCTGTAAGTGACTCCGGACGGTTTCGATCAGCAACTGTTCTTTGCTGCCGAAGTAGTGATGGGCGAGGGCAGGAGATACCCCAGCCTGCTTGGCGATTTCGGACATGGTGACGGTCAGCGAGCCGTGATCGCCGATCACGCGCATCGCCGCATCCACAAGCGCCTTGCGGCGCACCGGTTCCATTCCGACTTTCGGCATATACCACCTCGGAGTTTGAGGCATTGTATTTTTGATTGACTGATCAATCAACAAAAAAGTGATGGCCGATTTGATCGACTTCTGAATCTCCTGCCGCTTTCCGAGATACATCCTGTATCATGCCCCCGGGAACGAGGAGGTGCAGTCATGGTCAATGTTCTGGATGAAGTTCCGCCATCCGCCATGCGGGACAAGTGGGGATGGTTCGTTGCGCTCGGTGTGTTTCTGCTCATTTGCGGCGGGATCGCACTCGGCAATCTCTTCATCGCCACGGTCGTATCGGTCTATTACATCGGCATGCTGATGCTGATCGGCGGGGTCATTCACCTGGCGCATGCCTTTCAGGTCCGCGGATGGGAGCATATTCTCTTCTGGGTGCTCAGCGGCCTGCTCTATACGCTCGCCGGCATTCTTGCTTTTGCCAATCCCTTGCTCGTCTCCGAAGCTTTGACGATGTTTCTTGCCATTGCATTGCTGATTGCGGGCACATTTCGCGTCTGGGTCGGCCGCAAGGTAAAGCCGGAACGGGGCTGGATATGGATCGTCATCGGCGGTGTGGTGACGGCGCTCGCCGGCATTGCGATCGCTGTCGGTTGGCCGGTCAATAGTCTCTGGATTCTTGGCCTGTTCCTGGCGCTCGACCTGATTTTTCAAGGCTGGACGCTGATGGCCTTTGGCCTCGCTCTTAGGCAGTAGCGGGCGGGTAAAGAGGGGCTAACGAACTACTACTTTTTGACAAGAGGCGTGAGCGGCGTTACTCTTTGAGGGCTTCCGTCGAGGACGGAGTGGCGCTGACTGACGTAACGGTAGGCGCCGTTATCTGGAGCATGCGTATCTATCAAGACGCGCCTTCGAAGCTCCAACGACATGCATTTGAATATATCTCCAGCAAACAGTTTTTCTTAAGAACTAAAAAAGGGAGAAATATCATGCCGATGGTAACGGTTTCCATCTCTCCGCTTCAGGCTGCTGGCATCCGCGCGGCTGTCGACACCGGAACATATGCTTCGAGCAGCGAGGTAGTGCGCGAGGCGTTGCGCATGTGGGATGCCGCGCGCAAGCGTGGTGAGATCTGCGATGTACCCCGTGCAGCCAACGATCCTGAGAGCGTGGCGAAAAGCAGCCGCTGTGTTGCCGACATGTTTGCTGATTACGAGGCGGAAAGACGCCGGCATAACTGAGCGGCGAATACAACATCCTTGACGAGATGACCGGCCGCCGCCCCTGGATAGAGGCGGCTAAGCTACGGTTAATGCCCTTTTACCATTCACGAAACTTTCACATCCGGGAAAGATTTCCTTGACGCTTGTGACGCATCTTGAGCCGAAAACGCGCCAAATCCAAAGTTTTACCCAAAACTTAGTCAAAATTCTTAAGTGGAGATGGGCATGTCCCTGACTGCCGCCATCGAGCCGGGCGTATTGCGCCGGTATGCCAGCGACCAGATTGTCATGCTTGCCAAACTCGTCATCGAAAATGCTTTCCAGGCGATTGTCGAGGTGGGTACCGGCGCGGTTTTCGGTTATGAATCCTTGATGCGCGGGCAAGAACGCATCGGCTTCGACAGCCCGATCCAAATCCTCGACGAGGCCGAGCGCACCGGCCAGCTCTTCGGCCTAGAACAGATGACAATGAGCCGGGCGCTGGCGAAGTTTGCGACCCTTGCCAATGTTCGAACCGCGACCCTCTTCCTCAATCTCGACGTCCGGCTGATCCCGCAGGGCGAAACGCTGGTCGGCGGTTTGCTGCAGCACATGAAGAAGGCCGGTATCGCACCGTCCTCCGTCTGCTTCGAATTTTCCGAGCGCTTCGACAACACCAGCGTGCCGGAATTCGGCGATCTGGTCGCCAAGCTGCGCGGCGCCGGCTTCAAGCTGGCGATCGATGATTTCGGTGTCGGTCACGGCGAGATGAAGCTGCTGTCGGACTATCCTGTCGACTATCTCAAGATCGACCGGCATTTCGTCTCCAATATCGATCGCAACGCCCGCAAGCGCCACATTCTGAGAAACCTCGTCCATATCGCCCATGTCCTTGGTACCCGCGTCATCGCCGAAGGCATCGAGACGGAGGCGGAGTTCCTGATCTGCCGCGAATTCGGGGTCGATCTTGTCCAGGGCTGGTTCATTGCCCGTCCGACGACGCTGATCAACGAGCTGAAGCCCAGCTTTCCGCATCTGCAGGATCTCGGCAAAATGGCTCGCAACAGCCAATCGCTGGACGAAATTCTCATCCGCAAGCAGATCGAAGTGCTGCCGACCATCCGCGAGAATGACAGCATCGACAGCGTTTTCGAACTCTTCCGCCGCAATCCGCGGCGGGCCTATTTCCCGGTCGTCAACGCCAATGGCGAGCCGCGCGGCATCATCCACGAATACCGGCTCAAGGAATATATCTACCAGCCCTTCGGCCGCGACCTGTTGAAGAACAAGGTTTATGAACGCTCGATCTCGCATTTCGTCGAGATGGCGCCGATCGTGGGTCTGGATTCTGACGCCGATACGCTGATGACGATCTTCGCCAATATGGAAAGCAGCAATTGTCTGATCGTCACCGAGGGCACGCACTATGCCGGCATCGTCTCGGCGGCTTCGCTGATCAAGGTCATCAACGAGAAGCAGCTCAAGATCGCGCAGGATCAGAACCCACTGACCGGCCTGCCGGGCAATCGCGCCATTCATGATTTCATGCAGAATGCCGGTCGCGACGGCGACGAGATCAGGCACTTCTGCTATTGCGATTTCGATAATTTCAAGCCGTTCAACGATGCCTACGGCTTCCACCTCGGCGACCATGCCATCTCGCTGTTTGCGGCGCTGATGCGGCGTTACTTTTTTGCCGAGCGCCATTTCCTCGGCCATGTCGGCGGCGATGATTTCTTCATCGGCGTGACCGGCTGGAATCTTGACGAATTGCGCGAGGTTCTGGATCGGCTGCTGGCCGATTTCCATGCCGACGTCTTGGAGTTCTATTCGGCCGAAGACCGCGCCGCCGGCCGCATCCGCGGGCACGACCGCAGCGGCGCGGAGACGATGTTCCCGCTGATGCGTTGCTCCATCGGCATTCTCGAAATGCCCGAAGGGCTGGTTATCGACAATATCAATCGCGTCAGCACCTCGATCGCCGGCATCAAGACAAGGGCGAAGGAAGACGAAACCGGCGTTGCCTTCCTGAGTCTGGGCGAGACTAATTGACGCCCTCCCATACCGGCTTCTTTTCAATCGGCATGCGCTAAACTATCTCCATTGCTTTGCTGGGAGAGGAGAGTGAGTCATGCCCTTGCCGTCTGAAATGCGTTTTGTGGATTTGCCGTCTTTCGGCGCTCCCGAGGTCATGACGATCGCCCGCAGGCCTCTGCCCGTCCTCAAAGACGGTGAAATCCTCGTTCGCGTCGAGGCGACCGGCGTCAACCGGCCCGATGTAGCCCAGCGCCAGGGCATTTATCCGCCGCCGAAGGACGCAAGCCCTATTCTCGGTCTGGAAGTCGCCGGCGAAGTTGTCGATGTCGCACGCGGCGTCACAGAATTCGCCATCGGCAACAAGGTTTGCGGCCTCGCCAATGGCGGCGCTTACGCCGAATATTGTGTTCTCCCGGCTGGCCAGGCATTGCGGTTTCCGAATGGCTATGATGCCGTTCGCGCGGCCGCACTGCCCGAGACCTTCTTCACCGTCTGGGCCAATCTCTTCCAAATGGCTGGCCTCACCGAAGGCGAAAGCGTCTTGATCCACGGCGGTTCCAGCGGCATCGGCACGACGGCAATCCAGCTTGCCAAAGCCTTCGGCGCCACGGTCTACGCCACTGCCGGCTCAAAGGAGAAATGCGAAGCCTGCGAGAAGCTCGGCGCGAAGCGGGCCATCAACTATAAAGAGGAAGACTTTGCCGAGGTCATCAAGGCGGAAACCGGCCATGGTGTCGATGCCGTCCTCGATATGATCGGCGCCGCTTATTTTGAAAAGAACCTGGCCTCGCTCGCCAAGGACGGCTGCCTGTCGATCATCGCCTTCCTCGGCGGTGCGGTGGCCGATAAGGTCAATCTGCAGCCGATCATGGTCAAACGCCTGACGGTGACGGGATCGACCATGCGCCCGCGCACGGCGGAAGAAAAACGCGCCATCCGCGATGATCTCCTTTCCCAGGTTTGGCCGTTGCTCGACGAAGGCACCATCGCTCCCGTTATCTATCGCACATTTGCCTTCGAAGACGTCGTCGAGGCGCACAAGCTGATGGAGACCAGCAATCACATCGGCAAGATCATGCTGAAGCTCGTTTGAGGGTCAACGACATCGCAATGGCAACGAAGCCGGGCAGGGCCATCAACGCATAGAGCCATGTGGCCGCCGACAGGCCGCCTGGGACGCCGCCGGGATCGGCAAGACCGGCGCCGTTGACGATGACGCCCGCAAAGGAAGAGCCAAAGGCGCCACCCAGCGACTGAACCGTGGAAATGGCAGCCGACGCCTTGTCCTGCTCGTCAGGGCCGACAAGGCAGATGACCTTGGTCACCAGATGCGCCCAGCCGAGACCGACGCCGAAACCCATCAGGAACATGGCGACGACAGCCGGGCCGAGCAGAATAAGATCGCCGGACGGATTATCCCTCGCCAGAAACGGGATGAGTGAAGCCGTGGCCACGGCTTCAAGTATACAGCCGACTATGATTGCAGCGCCCGCCCGGTTTCCGGAAAATGGCGCACTAAAAAAGGCGGCGAAAGTCCAACCCAGCGCGACCAGGGCGACCAGATAGCCCGAAACCAGCGGCGCCACGCCATGCAGCGTCTGCAGGAAATACGGAATATAGATATCGCTGGTCAGCACCATCATCATCGTGAACATCGTCAGATAGAGCCGGGATATCGGCTTGCTGAGCATGACCGCGCCTTGCGGCAGAAGCCGGCTCGCGCTTTTTCGCTCGACGGTGAGCATGGCGGAAACGGAAGCCACTGAAATAGCAACGAGCATGACCTTGCTCGACATATTTCCGATGGTTCCGGCGAGGCTTACCAACAAGACCGCGCCGAGCAGAAGGGCAATCTGAAGGAACGGCGTCTTCTGTTGCGCTCGATCATCCTCGACGCGCGGCAGCAGCCACGGGGCCGAGAGCGCCATAACGCCCGCCAACGGCACGAGAATGATGAAGGCCTCGCGCCAGGCGCTGCCTTGGGAAAACAGCCCGCCCAATGTCGGCCCGAGCACCGTCGCGACACCCCATATGGCGGCGTAAAGTGTTGACGCTTTCCGCCACAGCGGCTCCGGATAGACGAAACGGATGAAAGCATAGCCAAGCGCGCCCAGCATGCCGGCGCCGAAACCCTGCACCGCACGACCGGCAAGCACGACCTGAATCGCCGGCGCCATGGCACAGATCAGGTTTCCCAAGCCGAATATCAGCGCCGCCGCGATGTAGACCGTGCGCAGGCCTATGCCTCTCGGCCGTGTCGCAACGGTGATCGAGCCGAGAACGCCGGCCGCGACGAAAAGCGTGGTCATCCAGGAAAACAGCTCCAGACCACCGATATCGCGAACGACGGAAGGTGCGATCGTCGCGGTGATGTAGGATTCGACGGCATAGAGGACGACACCGCCGCCGAGCATCAAGGTTGCCGGCAGAAGCTGGGGCGAGAAGAGTGTGAAGATGGAGGTGGAGTGGGACGTATCTGCGTTCTGGATGCTCGACATCGGATGATCCTCGGCATTTTCCCTAGCGAATAATTATTTTCCAAGTTATGAATTGGAAATTACATCGTGCCGAAATTAAAACAAGAGAAAACTTGGAAAAATGCGCCAATCGCCGGCAAACCGCATTCTGATCCTGCTGAAAACCGACGGGCCGCAGCTCGCATCGACGATCGGTGGTGCGCTCGGCATATCGTCTGAAGCGGCGCGCCAACAATTGACGAAGATGGGAGAGGAGGGCCTGGTCGAGCCTGTGACGGAAGCCGCATCGGGCCGGGGGCGACCGCGGCAATTCTGGCACCTGACGGCGGCCGGCAACCGCCAATTTCCCGATGGCCATGCCGACTTGACCGCGACGCTTCTAGCGACCATGGCCGAACAGTTGGGGCAGGGTGCGGTCGATGCGGTCATTTCCGCCCGCGAAACGGAGACGCTCAAGCGCTACCGTAGCGAGATCGAGGTCACCGCCGACCTGCCGTCGCGCGTCGCCACCCTCGCCGCCATCCGCACGCGCGAAGGCTATATGGCGGATCATTGGCAGGAAGAGGACGGTTCGCTTGTGCTGGTGGAGAACCATTGCCCGATCTGCGCCGCCGCAACGGTATGCGCCGGTTTCTGTCGGTCCGAACTCGAAACGTTTCGTGCGACACTTGGGGCAGACGTGGAGCGAGAGGAGCACATCCTTCTCGGCGCGCGCCGTTGTGCCTATCGGATTCGGGCGATCTGAAGCGAAACGGCTATGTGGTCACCATGGCCATAGATTCCTGAGGCGGTTGGCAATCCCCCGCTCACCGGCTATCAGTAGCGTATCTCGCAAATCAAAGAGTGCTTCCCATCATGTCCAATCCCGTCTGTGTCGAAGTCACCCGTGGAAATCTCGTTGAAAGCCGTCATCGCGGTTCGGTTGCCGTCGTCGATGGTGATGGGACGTTGGTGCTGTCGCTTGGCGATATCGAGAGTGGAGTGTTTCCGCGCTCGGCCTGCAAGGCGATGCAGGCCTTGCCGCTGGTCGAAAGCGGTGCGGCGGATGCCTATGGCTTCGGTGACATGGAATTGGCGCTGGCCTGCTCCTCGCATAGCGGCGAGGACGCGCATGTGGCTCTGGCTGCCTCCATGCTTGCCCGCGCCGGCCGGGATGTCGGCACGCTGGAATGCGGCGCACATTGGTCCTTCGAGCAGAAAGCGATCATCCACCAGGCGCGCACTGTCGGAAAGCCGACGGCGCTGCACAACAACTGCTCCGGCAAGCACTCCGGCTTCGTGTGCGCTTGCTGCCATCAGGACATCGATCCCAAGGGCTATGTCGGCTACGACCATCCGCTGCAGCAGCAGATCCGCGTAACGATGCAAAACCTGACGGGAACGCCGCTAGGCCACGACAATTGCGGCACCGATGGCTGCTCGATCCCGAATTACGCCGTGCCGCTCAGAAGCCTGGCACATGGTTTCGCCAAGATGGCGACGGGCGTTGGCCTGGAGCCGCTGCGCGGCAAGGCCTCGCGCCGACTGTTCGAAGCCTGCATGGCCGAGCCCTTCTATGTTGCCGGCACCGGCCGGGCCTGCACCAAGCTGATGCAGGTGGCCCCGGGCCGCATCTTCGCCAAGACCGGCGCCGAAGGCGTCTTCTGCGCTGCAATTCCCGAACAAGGCGTCGCGATTGCGGTCAAATGCGATGATGGCAGCGGCCGCGGCGCCGAAACCATGGTTGCCGCCGTACTCGCCCGCTTCTTTGAAAAGGGCGGGGACGTCCATGCCGGTTTGATGGCGATGGCCAACAGGACGCTCAGCAACTGGAACGGCATCCATGTCGGCGATATCAGAGCGGCGGAAGCGCTGACGGCATAAGGCTGCTTAGCCACTATTCCGAATCTGAGATGTGCCGGACAGCGGTCGTACGGTTGAAGGCGTCGAGCCGCCCAAGCCTTGCGAATCCGCCATTTGGGCCAGCGCCAAGTCCTCCGGAAAGTCGTATAGCTCTGCCAGCCGCCGATCCAACAATGCCAGTTCCGCCTCCAAAGCCGGCCGGCGGAAATCGGGCAGCACCTGCAAGCCATATTCCAGTACGGCGCGCAGGCGGCGCGCGATCTGGAAATTTTCCGCGCCATAAAACCGAATTTCGCTGAAGGTCAATTTTACGAAATCTTCCCAGTCCGGCGTCCTGCAGATGACCCGTAGTTCTCCAGATTGGTTCAGGATCGTTTTTCCCGTTAGGTTGCGCTTACCCACGAAGCAGAGCAGGCGCTGCAACTGATCGATCGCGGGCACCGCGGTCGTCGGATCATTTATCGCCTTCGAGAGAGCCTTGATGGCAATATCCACGATGATCCTGAACGCGAATGTCGCGTCCTGTTCAAGGGTCCGTTCCGGCCCGAAGGCGATCATCGCCTTCAGGACGGATTCCTCGGGAAATCGGTTGCCGTACAATCGAAAGAGGGGCTCGCCAGATGCCACAAAATCACCGATCCTCGGGACCAATTCGATCACTGACTGCGTTTTCTCGGCCAACTTCAATAAGGCACTTTTGTTGATGGCCACGATGATGGCGGGTCGCCCCTTGTAGAGGATAGTTTTGTCGGGCCGAGTACTTGGTCTCGGATCTCTAGTAGCGGCGTCCGCTTCTCTTGTCGCCATTGTCGGAAACACGTCCTCGATGACCGCGCGACCCTGCTCGCTCACTCGCAAGACAATGCTGACCGGTCGTAGGAGACGGGCGGCATAGTCGATCAAATAAAGGAAGGCGGCGATGGACAGAAAACCCAAAAAGCCCGCGACACCTATGATGGCATGGTGGGTGTCGGTTTCCAGCCTTGCGAGTGCGCCCGTTGCGAACAGCAGCGTGAATATGAAAAGTCCGACGGTGAATCGGATGGCATTGTCGCGCAGCAAGGTAGTCGCAATGATCCGGGGCGTCAGTTGACCGCCTGCGATTTGGATCGCCACCAGCAGCGACCCAAACGTAAAGACGACGAAGGTCAGCGTCATCGTAATGATCGTTTCCAGCAGCCTCTGCGAGCCCGCAACACCCCATGGCCATGGTTCGATCCAGATTAACCACGGTTCAAATAGATAGGCCATGCGAATTGCTATGATATACATAAGTAAGGCGATGAACGGCACGAGCCATAGCGAAGATTTTATGTAGCTTTTCAAGCTATATAATCGGCTCCAGCTCATCTTTTGTTCCTCGGTATCCGAGCGGGATACCATCGCCGCATCACAGATTACGCCAAAATAGGCATATCGGTGGTTCGATCTACTACAATCAGCGAGATCCTAGCACGCGTACACTCCTGCGGCGCAGCGCCGTGAGGTGCGCCGTGCCACGCCTGCCACACTAACCGGCGTCAAGGGACGCCCGACTCTTGCCTCCGCTGTCGAGACAAAGCCATGGATGCCGGGGACCGACAGTCTTTCGCCCGCCTCAAGCCCGGACAATCCCATGCCTGCAGCCATCAAAAGAATTCCCAGTTTCCTGATCATGGTCATTGGCCACCTCCTTTGACAAAATGAGCGGGTAGTTCGTCGATATCTTTCAGTTCCTCGATGTCGGTCTTCTTGGCTCCAGTTGCGTTGTTGAAGGCGAAATCATCCGCGGCAGCGTCAGCGCCTGCTTTCCAATCCCTGATCTGGATGCTGTACTGCGGTGCCTGGTCAACCTTGTTGGCGGTGACTACATACCTGCAGGGATAGGGGTGGTCGCCTTGGGCGATCCATATCTGCCAATCAACATCCTTGTTGCGAAATGCGAGATGATCGCATTCGGTACCGCCGATCACGCCGCTGCCGAGATCCTTCACATTGACCACATCTGCGATCAATTCATTGTAGACATTGGGCAAAAGCAGATCAGCGCCGGGTACGGGTTTGTGGAGCTTTTCCCTTAATTCATCGACAAGATGCTCGACCGTGCCAGGCACCTCCATCTGCGTGTAGAGATTGTGGTTCTTGCCCAGCAGGGTGAGCGTCTTGCCGTCGAAAAGCATTTCGACATCGGCGAATCCGCCGGTCCGGGCAACGCGGATCTTGTCGGGCCTGCCGAGTTCAATGTTGCCCGAACTCGCCAGCAGCAGCTTTTGGTGGTCCTTGGTGACGACTTCGAGATTACTGTCATACGCGAACGAAATGGTCTTCTGAGCCGCCATATAGTCCGACATCGCCTTAAGTAGCGCCTTGGCTTCCGCTTCGCCAGCGCTTGCTCCCTGCGACGCTCCTATCACAAAGATCAGCGCCAGTGCCGACGAAAACGCCACTCCGGTCGACCATGTGGCCTTTCGCTCTTTTCTCCTCATCGGTGTATCCTCCTTCTGGTTGCTCATGATTGGTCATGGCGCACTGCCTGGCGGGGGCTATTTCAAATCGAGCCCGGCACCCGCGAAGAACTGGTCAATCCGGCTGGCCTATGCGCTGGTCGCTCCACATGATTTCCTCCGCGAAAAAATTCTGGTTGAGCACGTCGACGATTGGTTCGAGCTACGAATTCGCCCAAATCAAAGGTCTCAAGACCAAATCGAAACGAGCGCCGGAACTTCTTCAGACGCCATCAAGCAAAGCTTGTATCCGAGGGCACGACACCAGGAGGCCGCATAACGCAACGAATTCGTTAGCGTCGCGCGGCGTAGGCGCGAGGCCGAACCAGTCCGGACCCGCATGCCCCGGCGACCAAACCAGCCGTTCCTCCAGAAGATAGACCCCGAAGACGACATCAATTGCACCGCGCTCACCAAGATTCAGGCTTGGACGGATGCCGTAGGCAGTGACGGCGGCGTTCAACACGATTGCCACCTCGATCAGCGCGGCTCGATATCCCCGCCGCCCTACAACGAGTCGGTCGCGTAGTCGATGATCGATACGCTAAAGCACGCTGTGATACGGATACTTGTAGGAGATCGCGTTTCAGCATTTCGCGCCTCCTTCTATCCCGTGTCTCAGAGATCGAATTTGGATTATACGCGAAGCAATCGCATAGAGGGCGTATATTACTGTATTGCACGCCGCATATACCGCCCGCTCAACGCCGCGTTCAATTGCAAACAGATTCAGAAATCAGACTTTGTCCCTCCATGTCGGAGGACAACATGCGACAGCAACATGGCGCCGCCTGTTTACTACCTTGTCGGCAGATGCTGCCGCACGAGCCTGTACTCATGCCAGATCAAGCCCATGACGACCACATCGAAGGCCGTCAGCACCAGAAGCCCGATGCCATGCGTGTCGGTGAAACGGTAGAGCTGATAGACGATGAAAAGCCCCAAAGCCGCCAAAGATGCTGGATATGCCCATAGCTTGCCCCTGAGAAGGCCGATGACGAGCAGCACTTTCACCAGGCCATGGCTCAGGAGATAGTACGCATAGAAGTTCTTGGTCGCGAGGGAGAAGTCATGCGACCAGGCGAGAAGGTGAGTGGCGATGAAGTCTTTGGGATCTCCGATCAATTCCTCTTGGGTGAGTGCATTCACGAGACGAACGATCGAAGCGGTACTCACCAGCGCAAGCGCTATTCCCCCAATACATTCGATGAGCGCATGAGCGCCCTTTAGCAACACGCTGATCTCAAAGAGCTGATGAATCCGGCGTTCATTCATGCTCGATCGCAATCCCCGTCAACAATTTTGGATGAATGACCACATGGATCAAGCAGTCACACAATGGATCAATAGTTTCGCAGGCATAAGTCCAATGTTGGACCGGATCATGATCATGATCACGCAATTCGGGGTTCCACTCCTCATTCTGGCGATTGTGCTGCAATGGTGGAGTGGGGGCGCCTCCAAAACTCATGTGCGGCATGCCTGTATTGTGGCGGGGTTGTCTTTTCTTATTGGGTTAGGCGTCAATCAAATCATCCTGCTGTTCGTGCACCGGATTCGTCCATATGATGCAGGTATCACGCACCTGATTATCGATCGCTCCGCCGATTGGTCGTTTCCGTCCGATCACGCGACCGCGACGTTCGCCATTGTTGCGGCTTTCCTGCTATGTGGCCTGTGGCGGAGAGGTATCGCCTTCCTCGTTGTCGCTCTGTTGGTCTGTCTGTCCAGAATCTATGTCGGGACGCACTATATCACCGACATTCTCGGTGGCGCCGCGACAGCCATCGTTTCGGCGGCTGTTATAAACATAGCCTATCGTCAGGATTCGAAGCTGGACAGGTGGATTACTGGCCTGCTTTGAATGCATCTGTATCGCAGCTTGCTTCAGTCGCTGACCGTGAAAATGGGAACCTGTGCGCTCCGATAGGGCGCCAGGCTCGCCTCGGTGATGTCAGGCGGCACGACCATGCCCGAAACCGCCGTGATGGGCAGGATATGGCATGGAGAGGCGGCATCCAGCTTTTCCTGGGTCACCATCACATAGGTTTCCGCCGAGCATTGCGCGATATGCCGCTTGATTGCCGCCTCCTCGAAATCGCCGGTCGAAAGGCCGTGAACGGGGTGGATGGCGGTTACGCCCAGGAAGAAGATATCTGGCCGCACCAATGAGATTGCCGCCATAGCCGCCGCGCCTGTCGCCACCATCGAGTGCTTGTAGAGCTTGCCGCCGATCAGGATCACGTCGGCTGTCGGATGATGTTCCAACTCGCCCGCGATCGTCGGGCTATGCGTGACGACGGTAAAGGCAAAGTTCCTGGGAAGATGGCGGGCGATCTCCGCCGTCGTCGTCCCGCCATCGAGAAACACCGTTCGTCCCGGTTGAACCATCTTCGCCACAAAGGCGCCGAGTTGCCGCTTCACATCCGGCGCTACACCCCGTCGCGTGGAGAAATCCGGTAGCTCCGGTGCGAGCGGCAGCGCGCCGCCATGCACGCGTTTCAGCAGCCGCTCCGCCGCCATTTCCCTCAGATCCCTGCGGATCGTGTCTTCGGACAGGCCGAAATCGTCTGCGATCTTCTTGGCGATCACCTGGCCGTCGCGCCGCAGGATATCGAGGATGAGGGTCTTTCGCTGGCCTGTAAGCATGCCTGTTTCCGCACGATAATTCATGAAATATCGTGAATTTATCAAAAATGAGTCGACAATCAAGAACTTTAACGCATATTCGTGCAAATCCATGCATGATGCATGAGGAAGAGGAGATGTGACATGTTGATCTTGATTGCCGGGCCGTATCGTTCGGGAACCGGAGACGATCCGCAAAAGATGGCGGAGAATCTCAAGCGGCTGGAAGAGCCGTCCTATGCCTTGTTCAAGGCAGGGCATCTGCCGATGATCGGCGAATGGGTCGCCTTGCCGGTCTGGCATGCCGCCGGCGGCAAGAGCATCGGCGACGATCTCTACGAAGAGATATTCCACCCGACCGCAGGCCGGTTGCTGCAACTGTGCGAGGGCGTTCTCCGGCTTCCCGGCGAGTCCAAGGGAGCCGACAACGACGTCCGCATCGCCGGCGAACGCGGCATTCCCGTCTGGTATCGGCTGGAAGATGTGCCGGGCTGTGCCTAAGGTGCGGTGCGCAGGCGGCATACATCAAAAGCTTTCATAACCGATATCGATGCCAGCCACTTCCGTATTCCTCCGGTCGCCGTTAACGTCTGACGAAATCAGAGCGGAGGAAACGGATATGCTGAATTTGTATTTCGCACCGGGCAGTTGTGCACTCGCCAGTCTGATAGCGCTTGAAGAGTCGGGCCTTGCCTACGAGCCGCGGCGCCTCAATTTTGCCAACGGAGAGCAGCGGTCGCCGGACTATCTGGCGATCAATCCCAAGGGTCGTGTTCCGGCGCTGGTGACAGACAAAGGCGTCATCACGGAAAACGTTGCGATCCTCGCCTATGTCGCCCAGATCGCGCCGGCCGCCCGGCTGGCGCCGCTCGATGATCCCTTCGATTTTGCCCGCATGCAGGCCTTCAACAGCTACCTCGCCTCGACCGTGCATGTGAACCATGCTCACAAAGGGCGCGGCTATCGCTGGACCGACGATGAGGCGGCGATCGAAGCGATGAAGGCCAAGGTGCCGCAGAATATGGGTGAGTGTTTCACGCTGATCGAGGAAAAGATGCTGGAAGGGCCATGGGTGATGGGCGAGCAATATACCGTTGCCGACGGCTATCTCTTCACGCTGACAAATTGGTTGCCGGGCGATAGCGTCGATCCGACCCGCTTTGAGAAGGTCAGCGCCCACCACGCGCGGATGCTGGAACGCCCTGCCGTGCAAAGAGCCATCGCCGCCGAGCGGGCTTGATCAACAGGCGTCGAAGGCAGCCCGCAATGTCTTCGGCGCCCGAAACTGCCAGGCCTCGATCAGCCGCAGTTGCAGTTCTTCGTCACCGATGGCGTCGATACGCGTTGGCAGCGCCGGCCAGCCGACATAGTGATCCGACTGGAAATAGATCTCGGGCGCCATCTCGATGAGCTGCTCCTTGCGGTCGATCGGCAGCGCCAGCACGATCGTCTCGCCATTCTTGACCGAAACGAAAGCCTTGCCGCCGACCTTCAGCGCCGGCGTGCCATAGTGGGTGCTGACCTCGACTTCGGGCAGGCCGGCTTGCGCAGCAACGCGTTGAAGGCGTTGGGATATCGCGTCGGTTTCGATGCTGACGGCCATACTGCGCTTTCCCGTTCCGGTCGTATGTCGTCCACAATCATACACCAGTGGAAGAGATAGCCGAAGAGCCGGTTGGGAAGGTTCAGCGTGTGAAAGGGCTTGCTCTTTCGTTACACGCATTCTTTCAATCTTTGATCTGGGCCTTCCTTCCGCCCCAAATTCTCGGGCATGAGCGGCAGGTCGGCCAGTTCCTCCAGCGACATGGCCGCCAGTGCCGGATGTTGCAACGGGTCGTCACGCTCGTTGTTATCGCGCGGCAGGTGATTGAAGAAAAGCTTCAGTATCGACATGGCATGCCTCCTCGCTACCGCAACGATGCGCTTGTGGTGTATCAGTCGACGGGATGGTGGCGGTTGTGGTTTTATGCCGCAATGATCGCGCGCATCGCCCAGCTTTTCAATTGAGAATGCCGGGATGCTGATATAGATATTCTATATGAAGAATCTCAACAGCGTTCATCTGAATGGCCTCCGGGCATTGGAGGCCGTGGGCCGGCTTGGGTCGTTGCAGGCGGCTGCCGACGAGCTTGGCGTGACCATCGGCGCCGTCAGCCAGCAGGTGATCAAGGCTGAGGCGCAGTTGGGGCGGCCGGTTTTCGAGCGTACGCCGAAGGGCATGATCGTGACCGAGGCAGGCCTTTCGGTCTTGGCACGCCTCGGCGAAGGCTTTCAGGCACTGTCGGCGGCGGTGACAGCCGCGCAGCACCGTGATGACAATATTCTCACTATTTCCGTGGCTCCGGTTCTTGCGGCGCGATGGCTGGTGCATCGGCTCGATCGTTTCGCCAAACGTCATCCGGATATCAGGCTGCGTATCGATGCGACCATGCAACTCATCAATCCGGCAACGTCGGATGTCGATATCGGCATCCGCGTCGGCGATGGCCAATGGGCGGGCGTCAAGTCCGAGCTACTGCTGGAACAGGAGATCTTTCCGGTGGTGACGCCGCAGATCGCCAGCCGATTGAAGGAACCGGCCGATCTCCTGCAGGTTCCCGCCGTCATCGACAGTAGGGCTATGTTCACGTGGGAGGTCTGGCTGAGCAAGGCCGGCCTCTCCGGCAAATGCATGGAAGAGCGGCATATCTTCAACGACGCCTCGCTTTGCCTCGACGCCGCCATGGCGGGCCAGGGCGTCATGCTCGCTTGGCAGACGCTGGCCGCCTATGCACTACAACAGAAATGCCTCGTCGATCCCTTTGGCATTCGTGCCAAAAACGGTTTCGGCCATTATTTCATCACGGCGGAAGGCGTGCGTGAAGCCAAGAAGGTGACTGCTTTCAAGACCTGGATGCGCGACGAGATGGAAGAGAGCATGAAGCTCTTTCGCTAAGGCAATTCCAGGGAAAACGCGCGGTTTTTACACCGGCTCCTTGCCGCGTGTCGCCTGCATCGCCTTATAGGCATCGCGCGACTGACAGCGCTCGATCCAGGTCTTCAAATTCGGATGGCTATCGAACAATGCCTGCTCGGTCTGAGCGTAGCGCAGCACCTCCGCGAGATTGAGGTCGGCGACGGTGAAGCGATCGCCCAGGAGGTAATCCTGGCCCGTCAGGTGCTTTTCCAGCACGTCCAATGGCCGCTTCAGCGACCGGCAGGCAACCGCGATCCCGGCCTTGCCGGCATCGGTGTTCTCCTGCGAACGGTCGTAGATGCGGACGAGGGCCACGGAGTAGGGCTCTACCTCCGTAGCTGCCCACATGGTCCACATGCCGAGCAGACCCTCTTCTTCCACCGTCTTCCCGGATAGCGGCCCGCCATACTTGCGGGCGAGATAGAGATTGATGGCGAGCGATTCATGCATGACGAGATCGCCGTCCTTGACAGCGGGGATCATGCCCATCGGATTCACGGCCAGGAATTCGGGCGTTATCGTATTGATAGGCGCTTCCGGGCTTAGCGGATTTTCGAGCCGACTTGCCTGTATCACGGGCACGGATTGAAAGGGGATGCCAAGCTCCTCCGCCATCCAGTAGTTGCGCGATGCGCGTGAGCGATAGACGCCGTAAATCGTCAGCATGGTCGGTCTCCAAAAATCGAGTCGAAGCGAGGTTATGGGCGGCTTTCGCCAAGCGGAAGAGGCTCCGGCTTATATCTGCAATGAAAGCTTTTGATGAGTGTACAGGATCAAGCACGAAAATATCCGCCAAGCCCTCCAATCTTTGCGAATCGTGCCGGCTGCGCACCGCCTTCGTTCGGAAATTAGCGATGGTGCATGCTAATATCGATTTAGATTTTCTCCGGTGCGGTAGGAGGCATTCGGCGGAGATGTTCTTACGCATTCGGTGACTGCGATCTCGGGAGGAGAGCAGATGCTAGCGACCAGCGTATCGCTTGACGATAAATATACAGCAGATGAAGGCCGCGTCTTCATGACCGGACTGCAGACCCTCGTGCGTCTGCCGATGACGCAGATGCGCCGCGACCGCGCTGCCGGTCTCAACACCGCAGCCTTCATATCCGGCTATCGCGGCTCGCCGCTCGGCGGCTACGATCAACAGCTTTTGAAAGCCAAGACCTATCTCGACGCGCATGACGTCACCTTCCAGCCAGGCATCAACGAAGACCTTGCCGCCACGGCCATCTGGGGTACGCAGCAAGTCGGCCTGTCGCCCGGCGTCCGCAAGGACGGCGTGCTCGGCATCTGGTACGGCAAGGGTCCCGGCGTCGATCGTTCCGGCGATGTGCTGAAACACGGCAACGCGGCCGGCACCTCCAAGCATGGCGGTGTCCTCTGTTTCGCTGGCGACGATCATTCCGCCAAATCTTCCACGATCCCGCACCAAACCGACCATGATTTCATGTCGGCGGTCATTCCGGTCATCTATCCGTCCTCAATCCACGAATTCCTCGAATACGGCCTGCTCGGTATCGCCATGTCGCGCTATTCCGGCTGCTGGGTCGGCATGAAGTTCATTGCCGACACCATCGAGACGACGGCCGCCGTCGACCTCTCGGGCGAGAGGCGGCAATTCGTGCTGCCGACCGATTTCGAGCTGCCGCCCGGCGGCCTGAACCTGCGTTGGCCCGATCCGCCGCTGGTGCAGGACGACCGTCTGCAAACCTACAAGGCCTATGCCGCCATCGCTTTCGCCCGCGCCAATCGCGTCGATGAAATCACCCATGATGTGCCCAACGCCCGCTTCGGCATCATCTCCTCCGGCAAGGCCTATGAGGACGTATTACAGGCGCTGCGCGAACTCGAAATCGGCCCCAGGGAAATGGCCGCCATTGGCCTGCGTATCCTGAAGATCCGCATGCCCTGGCCGCTGGAGCCCGAGACCGTCCGGCATTTCTCCGAAGGTTTGGACGAGGTGCTTGTCGTCGAGGAGCGGCGCGAGATCATCGAAAACCAGATCAAGCAGCAGCTCTTCAATTGGCGCGCCGATGTCCGCCCACGCATCGTCGGCAAGTTCGATGAGCACGACAAACCCTATCTCAGCCTCTCGGCCGCTTTGACCGTCGGCTCGGTGGCGAGAGCCATTGCCGGGCGCATCGTCAAACTCGATCTCGATCCTTCGCTGCACGACCAGATCGCTGCCAAGCTTGCCTATCTCGCCGAACGCGGCCAGATCAGCCGCACGCACGTCGCGCCGCTCAACCGCACGCCGTTCTTCTGCTCCGGCTGTCCGCACAACACATCCACCCGCGTGCCCGAAGGCAGCCGCGCTATGGCCGGCATTGGCTGCCATTACATGGTCACCTGGATGGACCGAAACACTCAGACCTTCACGCAGATGGGCGGCGAGGGCGTGCCTTGGACAGCGATCGCCCGCTACACCGACGAAAAGCATATGTTCGTCAATCTCGGTGACGGCACCTATTTCCATTCCGGCATTCTCGCCATCCGCCAATCGGTCGCCGCCAAGGTCAACGTTACCTACAAGCTGCTCTACAATGATGCTGTCGCCATGACCGGCGGCCAGCCGATCGATGGCTATCTGACGCCACAGCTCTTGACCCGCCAGTTGCACGGCGAGGGCGTTTCGCCGATCTACCTGCTCGCGGAAAATCCCGCCGCCTACGCGGCATCGGATCTGGCCCCCGGCGTTAAAGTGCTGCACCGCGACAATATCGATCAGGTGATGCTGACGCTGCGCGAGACCGAAGGCTGCTCGGCCATTGTCTATGTCCAGACCTGTGCGGCCGAGAAGCGCCGCCGTCGGAGCCGCGGCTTGCTGGAGGATCCGGCCAAGCGCGTCTTCATCAACCCCGCCGTTTGTGAAGGCTGCGGCGATTGCTCGGTGCAATCCAATTGCATTTCCGTCGAGCCGCTGGAGACGGAGTTCGGCCGCAAACGGCAGATCAACCAGTCGAGCTGCAACAAGGATTTCTCTTGCGTCAAAGGCTTCTGCCCGTCTTTCGTGACCGTGCATGGCGGTAAGCGCCGCAAGCGCAAGGCGCTGGAGCATGCGGATGCCGAAGTGCCGATGCCCGAGGTGCCCGTCATCGGCGAGCGCCCCTGGAACATCGCGATCGCCGGCGTTGGCGGCACCGGTATCCTGACGATCGGCGCTATTCTCGGCATGGCTGCCCATCTCGACGGCAAAGTACCGATGATCCTCGACATGGCCGGCCTCGCGCAGAAGGGCGGCGCCGTCATGAGCCATCTGCGTATCGGCTACAGCGAGGCCGACGTCACCTCGTCGCGCATCGTCAATGGCGGCGCCGATCTGCTGCTTGCTGCCGACGAGGTGGTCGGTGCCTCCAAGGATGCGATTACGCTCTGCGCCTCGAACCGCACGACGGCCATCGTCAATACCGGCCTGATGCCGGTCGCCGATTTCGTTCGCAATCGCGACTTCGATTTCAAGATCGGCTCGGTACAACACACCATCGCCAAGACCGTCAGCGACAAATCCGTCTTCCTTGATTTCGGTCATGTTGCAAGCGAGGTCACTGGCGATGCCATGTCGACCAA
Source organism: Martinezella paranaensis (assembly GCF_014200235.1). Classification (NCBI taxonomy): domain Bacteria; kingdom Pseudomonadati; phylum Pseudomonadota; class Alphaproteobacteria; order Hyphomicrobiales; family Rhizobiaceae; genus Martinezella; species Martinezella paranaensis. The sequence continues at coordinate 384,435 of NZ_JACHBI010000001.1, forward strand.
TATCCTTCTCACCGGCTTTGCCTGGCAGCGCGGCTTGCTGCCGTTGTCGCTGGAAGCGATCGAGAAGGCGATCGAGCTCAACGGCGTGGCCGTCAAGGCCAGCCTCTCGGCCTTCCATTGGGGCCGTCTGCTGGCGCATGATCCGCAGGCCGTGCGGGAAATGATGACGGAACCGGATGCCGGCAAGACGCTGGCGGAGATGAGCCTCGATGAGCTGATCGCCCACCGCAAGGCGCATCTGACCGCTTATCAGAATGCCGCGCTTGCCGATGGCTATGCCGCTTTCGTCCAGCGTGCCACGGCTGCGGCTGCCAGGGAGCGGCTTTCGGATAAAGTGCCCTTCGCCGTCGCCGCGACCTATGCGCGGGTGCTGGCCTATAAGGACGAATATGAGGTGGCGCGACTGTTGACCGATCCGGCCTTCGAGGCCCATTTGCGCGACGAGATGGAAGGCGACTTCAAATTGGCCTTCAATCTCGCCCCGCCGATGCTGGGCGGAAAAGACCCGAACGGCCGGCCGAAGAAGCGCGAATTCGGCCCCTGGATATTGCCGCTGCTGCGCAGGCTCGCACCGATGAAGCGGTTGCGCGGCACGGTCTTCGATCCGTTTGGCTATATGCGGGAGCGCCGGCTGGAGCGCCGCTTGATCGGTGAATATCAAGTGATTGCCGACCGCGTTCTCAACGGTCTGCGCGCGGGAAATGAGACGGAGGCTCTTGCCATCCTGACATTGTTCGATGAGATCAGAGGCTTCGGACCGATCAAGGAGGAGGCGGCTCGTAAGGTTATGGCGCGGATCGCCGAGAAGCTGAAGACCTATGACATGCCGGAAGAGAAGCGTCACGTACCCGCCGATGCGGCGTGATGCTCTCAAAATTGGCACATGAGCCCGTAAGGCGGCTTTGGAAAAGATCATGCTCTAGGGGAAGCGGGAGGAGAAGGTGATGTTTGCAGGGGGATTGAACTTCGCGCTCGGCGAGGAGATTGAGGCGCTGCGCGACAGCGTGCGCCGCTTTGCCGGCCAGCGCATCGCGCCGCTCGCCGACGAGTTCGACCGCAACAATGGTTTTCCGATGGAGCTGTGGCGGGAAATGGGCGATCTTGGGCTGCTCGGCATCACCGCCGATGAAGCCTATGGCGGCGCTGGTCTCGGCTACGTCGCGCATGCGGTCGCCATGGAGGAGATCAGCCGCGCCTCGGCCTCCGTCGGTCTGAGCTACGGCGCCCATTCCAATCTCTGCGTCAACCAAATCAATCGCAACGGCACCGACGAGCAGAAAGCACGCTATCTGCCCAAATTGGTCTCTGGCGAACATATCGGTGCGCTCGCCATGTCGGAACCCGGCTCAGGTTCCGACGTCGTCTCGATGAAGCTGCACGCGCAAAAGCGCGGCGACCACTATGTGTTGAACGGCAGCAAGATGTGGATCACCAATGGTCCGGATGCCGATGTGCTGGTGGTCTATGCCAAGACCGCGCCGGAGGCCGGCCCGCGCGGCATCACCGCTTTCCTGGTCGAGAAAGGTTTCGAGGGTTTCTCCGTAGGCCAGAAACTCGACAAGCTCGGCATGCGTGGGTCCAGCACCTCGGAGCTGGTTTTTATCGATTGCGAGGTACCGGCGGAGAATGTGCTGGGTCAGGTCGATGGCGGTGTCCGCGTGCTGATGTCTGGCCTCGACTACGAGCGCGTCGTCCTGTCGGGAGGCCCGCTCGGCATCATGGCCGCCTGCATGGACGTCGTGCTGCCTTATCTGCATGAACGCCGGCAGTTCGGCCAGCCGATCGGCGAATTCCAGCTCATGCAGGGCAAGCTTGCCGACATGTATGTGACGATGAACGCCGCGCGCGCCTATGTCTATGCGGTTGCCGCGGCCTGCGATCGCGGCGAAACGACCCGCAAGGACGCCGCGGGCTGCATTCTCTATGCTGCCGAAAAGGCGACTGGCATGGCGCTCGAATGCATCCAGGCCCTCGGCGGCAACGGCTATACCAACGACTACCCCGCCGGCCGGCTGCTGCGCGACGCCAAGCTCTACGAAATCGGCGCCGGCACCTCCGAAATCCGCCGCATGCTGATCGGGCGGGAGCTATTTACCGAGACTGTCTGATTTTGAAATTTCACCCCCAATTTTGGTGATACTGCATGACCGTCCTGAAATCCCAAATCTCCACGCATTCGGACCGTTTCAGGGACAATCGTGCCGCGATGCTGGAGGCGATCGGTGTGGCTAAGGCGGCGGCGTTGCGGGCGGCGGAGGGCGGCGGCGTGCAGGCGCGCGAGCGTCATGTCAGTCGCGGCAAGGTACTGCCGCGTGACCGGGTGGCGGGGCTGATCGATCCTGCGACGTCTTTCCTCGAAATCGGCGCGACGGCGGCTCACGGCATGTATGGCGATGAGGCGCCGGGAGCGGGTTTGATCGCCGGCATCGGCCGCGTTGCCGGCCGCGACTGCATGATCGTCTGCAACGATGCCACCGTCAAAGGCGGCACCTATTATCCGATCACGGTGAAGAAGCATTTGAGGGCGCAGGAGATCGCGGCTGAAAACAATCTTCCCTGCCTCTATCTTGTGGATTCCGGCGGGGCCAACCTGCCGAACCAAGATGAGGTCTTTCCAGATCGCGAACATTTCGGCCGCATCTTCTACAATCAGGCCAATATGTCGGCGGCGGGCATTCCGCAGATCGCCGTGGTCATGGGGTCGTGCACGGCGGGGGGCGCTTATGTGCCGGCCATGTCCGACGAGACCATCATCGTCGAGGGGCAGGGGACGATCTTTCTCGCCGGGCCGCCGCTGGTCAAGGCCGCAACCGGCGAGGTGGTGTCTGCCGAAGATCTTGGCGGCGGCGATGTGCACACGCGTCTATCCGGCGTCGCCGACCATTTGGCGCGCGACGATGCGCATGCGCTTGCCTTGGCGCGGCAGGCCGTGGCCAATCTCAATCGCCACAAACCGACGACCGTCGAACTGCGCGCGCCGGAGCCGCCGCTCTACGATCCGGAGGATATACTCGGCATCGTGCCCTCCGACCTGCGCACGTCCTACGATGTCCGTGAAATCATTGCCCGTATCGTCGATGGCTCACGCTTTGACGAATTCAAGGCGCGCTATGGCGCCACACTGGTCTGTGGCTTTGCCCATATTCACGGCATCCCCGTCGGCATCATCGCCAATAATGGCGTGCTGTTTTCGGAATCGGCATTGAAGGGCGCGCATTTCGTCGAGCTTTGCTCGCAGCGCAAAATCCCGCTGGTTTTCCTGCAGAATATCACCGGCTTCATGGTCGGCCGGAAATACGAAACGGAAGGCATTGCCAAGCACGGCGCCAAGCTGGTGACGGCGGTGGCAACGACGAAAGTGCCGAAGATCACCATGCTCATCGGCGGCTCCTTCGGCGCCGGCAACTACGGTATGGCCGGCCGGGCCTATTCGCCGCGCTTCCTCTGGACCTGGCCCAACAGCCGTATCTCGGTCATGGGCGGAGAGCAGGCGGCCGGCGTGCTGGCGACGGTGCGCGGCGAGGCCCTGGCGCGCGCCGGCAAGCCTTGGACAAAGGAGGAAGAGGCGGCCTTCAAGCAACCGACCTTGAAGATGTTCGAGACCCAGAGCCACCCACTCTACGCCTCAGCGCGTCTGTGGGACGACGGTATCATTGACCCGCGCAAGAGCCGTGATGTGCTGGCTCTGTCGCTTTCCGCCGCGCTCAACGCGCCGGTCGAAGACACGCGCTTCGGCCTGTTCAGGATGTGAGGAGATTGAGATGAAACGCGACATCGTCAATGCCAAGAACGCACCGCAGCCGCGCGGCGGCTACGCCCAGGCCGTCAAACTGGAGAATTTTGAGAGATTGCTGTTTGTCAGCGGCCAGATTCCGACGACCGCCGATGATACGCTTCCCGAGGGATTTCAGGCGCAGGCGCGTCAGGTCTGGCTCAATGTCGACGCACAGCTCAAGGCTGCGGGGATGAGCAAGGCCGACATCGTCAAGGTCACCACCTTTCTCGCCGATCGTCACCATACGCTCGAGAACCGCGAGATCCGCAGTGAGTACTTGGGCTCGCTCGCCCCGGCGATGACGGTGGTGATCGCGGGGATTTTCGACACCGCGTGGCTGCTCGAAGTCGAGGTCGTCGCCGCGCAATAGGGTTTGCCAATGTTTTCAAGGATATTGATCGCCAATCGCGGAGAAATCGCCTGCCGGGTCATCCGGACGGCAAGGCGGCTGGGCATCCGCACGGTCGCCGTCTATTCGGACGCCGACAGAGATGCGTTGCATGTGGCGTTGGCGGACGAGGCCGTTCACATCGGTCCGGCGGCTGCGAGCGAAAGCTATCTTTCGAGGGAGCGGATCATCGCCGCCGCACGGCGATCCGGCGCCGAGGCCATTCACCCCGGCTATGGCTTTCTCTCGGAAAATGCCGATTTCGCCGAGGCCGTCGAAGCCGCAGGACTGGTTTTTACCGGCCCATCGCCGGCCTCGATCCGCGCCATGGGCCTGAAGGACGCGGCCAAGGCGTTGATGGAGCGCGCAGGCGTGCCTGTCGTTCCCGGCTATCATGGTGATAAACAGGACACGGCTTTCCTTGCGGAGCGGGCAACAGAGATCGGCTTTCCTATTCTTATCAAGGCGCGGGCAGGCGGCGGCGGCAAGGGCATGCGGCGGGTGGATCGACCGGAAGATTTTGTGGCCTCGCTGGAAGCGGCAAGACGCGAGGCGAAATCCGCTTTCGGGGACGACGCCGTGCTGATCGAAAAATATTTGACCCAGCCCCGGCATATCGAAATCCAGGTCTTCGGCGACAGCCATGGCAATGTCGTGCATCTTTTCGAGCGCGATTGTTCTTTGCAACGCCGTCATCAGAAAGTGATCGAGGAGGCGCCGGCCCCCGGCATGACGGAGGAGATGCGCAGCGCCATGGGCGAAGCTGCCGTCCGCGCAGCCCGCGCCATCGATTATCGCGGTGCCGGCACTGTCGAATTCATTGCCGATGTCTCCGATGGCCTGTCGCCGGATCGCTTCTTCTTCATGGAGATGAACACCCGCCTGCAGGTCGAGCATCCTGTCACCGAGGCGATAGCCGGCGTCGATCTGGTCGAATGGCAATTGCGGATTGCCGGCGGCGAGCCCTTGCCGAGAACCCAGGCCGAACTCTCCATCGACGGTTGGGCCTTCGAGGCACGGCTTTATGCCGAAGACCCATCGCGGGGTTTCCTGCCGGTGACCGGCACGCTCTCACATCTCAGATTTCCGGAGGGCGATGTCCGCATCGATACCGGCGTGCGCGAAAGCGACAGCATTACACCGCATTACGATCCCCTGATCGCCAAGCTCATCGTCCATGCGCCAACCCGTCAAGCGGCCCTCGCCAAGCTGACGCGAGCGCTGCAGGATACCCAGGCGGCGGGAACGGCAAGCAATCTCGATTTCCTGGTTCGATTGAGCCAGCAGCCGGATTTCGTTGCGGGCCATCCGGATACGGGCCTGATCGACCGCGACGCGGAGAGGCTGACTGCAGCACCGATACCGGACGATATCGCGCTTGCCATTGCCGCCATCTTCGAGGCCGGAGGCATGGCGCGATCCCTGGAGAGCGACCCGTGGCAAGCGCTTGGCGCTTGGCAGCTTTGGGGTGAGGTGAACCGCCCTGTCACCTTGCATCACAGTGGCGGCCACACGAACGGCCGCGTGATTGCGAAAGGGCAGGATCGATACTCCGTGCATTTCGATGGTCGCGCGCTCGCCGTTCAGATCATCAGCCGCAATGATGGCTGCTGCCGCGTGGAGATCGACGGGCGGCAATTGCGTGCCGACTTTTTCCAGATGCCGCACAGCATGACGTTGTTCCTCGATGGCCACACCCATCATTTCCATCGGGCCGACCCACTGGATAGCGCTGAAGAGGCGGCCGTTGGCGGCGACCGGCTGATTGCGCCGATGCCCGGCCTCATCAAGATCGTTCGGGTGCAGGAAGGCGACATGGTCGCAAAGGGCGAGGCGCTGATCGTCATGGAAGCCATGAAGATGGAGCTGACGCTGACGGCGACGCGCGACGGTGTGGTGGAAAGCCTGCATGTCGGCGAAGGGGATCAGACCAGCGAGAGCGCTGTCCTGCTATCGCTCCGGCCGGAGGACACGCAATGACCGACCGCACTTCCAACCATGTCACAATAGTAGAAATGGCGCCGCGAGATGGCCTGCAGAACGAAAAGCGGCTGATCGACACGGGCACCAAGATCGAACTCGTGGATCTGCTGTCCGATTGCGGTTTCGAGCGCATCGAAGTCACCAGCTTCGTCAGTCCGAAATGGGTGCCTCAGCTCTCCGATGCTGCCGATGTCATGGCCGGGATCAAACGCAAGCCCGGTGTTCGCTATGCGGTGCTGACGCCGAATATGCAGGGGCTGGAGGCGGCGCTTGCAGCAGGCGCCGACGAGGTGGCGATCTTCGCGTCTGCCTCCGAAAGCTTTTCACTCCGCAATATCAATTGCTCCATCGCCGAAAGCATCGAGCGTTTCCGGCCGGTGGCCGCGGCGAGCCGTGATCGTGGCATTCCGCTGCGCGGCTATGTCAGTTGCGGCGTCGAATGCCCCTATGAAGGCGCAGTGCCGCCGGCAAATGCCGCAAGCGTCGCTCGGCAATTGCGCGAACTCGGCTGTTACGAGATCAGCCTCGGCGATACGATCGGCAGGGGCGAACCGGAGGCGGTAGACAGAATGCTGGAAGTCGTGCTTGCCGATCTCCCCGCCGCCATGCTGGCCGGTCATTTTCACGATACTTCGGGCCGGGCATTGGACAATATCGGCGTAGCCCTGGATCGGGGCATCCGGGTGTTTGATGCCGCTGCCGGCGGTCTCGGCGGCTGTCCTTTTGCGCCCGGCGCCAAAGGCAATGTCGATACCGTGGCGGTTCACCACTATCTGGCACTGCACGGTTTCGAAACAGGCCTCGATGACGAGAAGCTTGCCCAAGCCGCCGCTTTTGCCCGCAGCCTGAGGAGCGTCGCATGACATCGCAAACCATCCATATCGCCATCGAGGAACGTGGTGTCGCCCGCCTGACCTTGGCGCGCCCGGAAAAGCACAACGCCCTGTCGGCCGAGATGATCGATGCCCTGACGGAGGCGGCTTACGATCTCGGCAGGGACGCAAGCGTGCGCGTGGTGGTTCTTGCGGGTGAAGGCGGAAGCTTTTGCGCCGGCGGCGATCTCGGTTGGATGCGCGCCCAGTTCGATGCCACCCGTGCGGGACGCATCGTCGAAGCCCGGCGGCTTGCCATGATGTTCAAGGCACTGAACGAATTGCCGAAGCCGCTGATCGCCCGCGTGCATGGCAATGCCTTCGGCGGCGGCATCGGCATCCTCAGTATCTGCGATATGGCGATTGCCGCGGCGACGGCTCGTTTCGGCCTGACGGAGGTTCGGCTCGGCATCATCCCCGCCACGATCAGCCCCTATGTCATTGCTCGCATCGGCGAGGCCAAGGCTCGCCCGCTCTTCCTGTCTGGCAAGATCATTGACGCCTGGCAGGCCCATGCGGCCGGCCTGCTGTCCCGGGTCGTCCCGGAGGACGCACTCGACGAAGCCATCGAATCCGAAATCCGCCACCTGCTTGCCGCCTCGCCGCAGGCCGCGGCGCGGGCAAAGGCACTGGCTCGTTCTCTCGGCATGCCGATCAGCGATGAGCTTATTGATCGCGTCATCACTCAACTGGCCGATACGTGGGAGACGGAGGAAGCAAGGGAAGGGGTTACGGCCTTCTTCGAGCGGCGGGAGCCAAGCTGGAGATAGCGGCGTTTAAATCAGCCTGTTTCTCTCTATCGTCAGTTGTGGAAACTCTCCGCTCTCTGTTATCGTAAGGTCGCCGGAAGCTGGTTTGTCCCACCGAAAGCCGAAGACTGCGCCTTTTTCCATTTGCTGGAACAGATTGTCGGAGATGACAGCCGCGCCGGCACCATCGGCGACGGAAACGGCGCAGCCGATAGGGGCTTGGCGGACGATGTTGCCGGTGGCGACGATGTTGCGGAGATAGGGACCCCAGCCGAGTTTCAGGCCCCAGAGCGGGGCGTTTTCGATGAGGTTCGAGGCAATCAGCGTGTCGGCTTCGGCTGAGATCCCGATGCCGAAGCCGCTTTCCTGGGGGTAGGGGCCGGTCAGGGACAGGTTGCGGATGATATTGCCGGTGACGCTGGCAAGCCGCCCGCCCTTGTCGAAATTGGCAATGGCGATACCGTTGGCAGCACCATCGACGAGATTGTTGCTGACCACGGCGCCTTCGAACTCGAATTCGCAGAAGATCGCCGTTTCGCCGGAGCGCAAGCACTGATTGCCGGTGATCTGCACGCTCGAGGCTGAATTGGCGCGGACGGCAGTGAAGGCGCAATCGGCTATCTGGTTGCCGGAGACCAAAACGCCGTCGGCGCGAAAGATGTTGATGCCGTTGCCGTTCTGGCCGGTGCCGCCATCATTGGCGCCGATGCGGGAGATGCGATTGCCGGTGACGATGCTGCCGTCTTCGCCCTTGTCCCAGCGATGAATGAGGACGCCGCCATTGCCGCAATCCTCGACCGTATTGCCCGCGACTGTCAATCCGGTCGACTGGACCGCATAAAGGCCGGCTTCGGCTGCCCCCGAAATGCGGCTGCGTTCGATCCGCCCGCCGCAGCGCTCCAATTGCAGTGCATGTTTGCGGCTGCCGGCGATGTCGCAATTGTCGATTAGCACCTGGTCGACGCCGGTAAATTGCAGCAACCCGCCGGCATAGTCGGCAAGCCAGCGGTTGCCGCCATCAAGGACGAGGCCGGACAGTTCGATGCGTTTCGCCTTGTCGGCGCTCATCAGATGGCCTTCGCCGCCATAGACCAGCCGCGAAGCGCCGGGGATGCCGGTAACGCGCGTATTATCGGGCAACGAAAGGTTCGACACATTGTAATTGCCGGGCGGCAGAAAGACCGGCGCGTTGTCGCGCGCGGCGCTGTCAATCATCGCCTGAAGCTTGCCGCTTCTGATGTCGCTGGTGCCCGGTGTCGCCTTGTAGGCGATGGCATCGATCGGTCCACGCATCTCGGCGCCGGCCATCTTGGCGAGCGGCGCAGAAAAGGCGCTTCGGGCAAACAGGCCGGTTGCAGCCGAGGCGGCGATATAGGCAATGAACGCGCGGCGCTGGACCATTATCAACTCCTGAAACGAACCTTGCAGAAGCAGGAACCGTGCCATGCGCGCCTGTCCCGATTTGGCACGAAAAGAGCTGTTTTCGTAGAATTAGGCCGCCCGTTTCTCGCAGGTTCCGCCGTTTTATCCTTTCGTTCACCCATCCGCTTAAGAGCCTCGAAGGAAGCGGGAGCTATAATGATCGCGTTTCGGTTGTGACATTTGATGAAGCTGCGGCCGGGTTGGGAGAATGCACATCATGAATAAGCCGGCTCTTCAGCACGTCCGGTCAGGCGAGCGCAGTCGTTCGCTTGATATTGAGACGGAGCGCCTGTTGGCAGCGACGCAGGCGCTGATGGCGGCGAATGCGCACCATGTCGCCGATGGCATCGAGCAACTACGCCTCAAGGCGATCGTGCATGAACTGCCGGATTTTCTTTTCGTCAAGGATCGGGAAAGCCGCTTCGTCTTCGCCAATGCCGCCACGGCAAAAAGTCTCGGCATGGAAAGAGCAAGCGCGCTGACCGGCAAGACCGATTTTGATCTGGTGCCGCTGGAGCGGGCTACGAAATACTACCGCATCGAGCAGGAAATCATCGCTACCGGCAAGCCGCGGCTTGATATGGAGGACGTCATTCCCTCCGCGAACGGCGGCAAGCCGGTCTATCGGCTGACCTCGAAGTTACCGCTGCGCAACGATCGTGGCGAGGTGATCGGCCTGATCTGCACGTCGCGCGATATTACCGAGCGCAAGCGCCAGGAGCATCTGCGCCGCAGCCAGGCCGAACTTTTGGAAATGATCGCCAAGAGCGAGCCGCTGGAGATGATCCTCGAGGCGCTGGTATTAATGGTCGAGGATCAGATGACCGACATCAAGGGGTCGGTGCTGCTGCTCGATCCTGAAGGCATCCGTCTCTCCCATGGTGCGTCACCCAATCTGCCTGCCGCCTATAGCCGCCTGATCGACGGCATCGCCATCGGCCCGAAGGTCGGTTCCTGCGGTACGGCCGCCTGGCGTGGCAAGCCGGTCTTCGTTAGTGACACCCAGACGGACCCGCTCTGGGAGGATTTTAGTGCTCTAGCCGCGCAGTACGGCCTGCGCTCGTGCTGGTCGACGCCGATCGTGACCTCGCAGAGCAATGTGCTCGGCACGTTCGCGCTCTATTCCGGCACCGTGCGCGAGCCGACCGAACGCGAGCTGGAGCTGGTGGCCATGGCGACCCACATTGCCGGCATCGCCATCGAGCGCAAGCGCGCCGAAGACCGTATTTACTTCATGGCCCATCATGACGACCTGACCGGCCTGCCGAACCGTGCCTTTCTCAAGGAGAACATGGCGAAGATCCTGTTCAAGGCGCGTCGAAACGGCCGCAAGGTGACGGTCGCCTATGTCGATCTCGACAATTTCAAGCAAGTCAATGACAGCCGCGGCCACAGCGCCGGCGACGAGCTGTTGAAGGAATTGACGGCGCGCATGGTCGATAGCCTCAGGGCCTCCGACATGGTGGTACGACTCGGCGGCGACGAATTCCTGCTGGTCATCGTCCATCAGTCGCGCCACGACACCGGCATCACGCGGCGGCTGCGCGAACTGCAGAAGGCGATTACGCAGCCGGTGATGATCGGGGAAATCGAGGTCGCCGTGACGAGCAGTATCGGCGTTGCCGCCTTTCCGGCCGATGGCGAGACGCCGGATGAGTTGATCGCCTGCGCCGACGCGGCCATGTACAAGGCCAAGGAACATGGCCGCAACCGATTGCAATATCATATCCATAGGTCGGACGCGGGTGGCACCATGCCGCTGAGCGAGCAGGAAGAATTGCGCAGCGCCATCGGCGCCAAGCAGTTCTTCCTGGAATACCAGCCGCAGGTCGATGTCGCGAGCGGCCGCATCGTCGGACTGGAAGCGCTGGTGCGCTGGCGTCATCCGCGCCACGGCATGCTGCCGCCCGGTCAGTTTATCCCGCTTGCGGAAGAATCCGGGCTGATCATCCCCCTCGGCTTATTCGTGCTGAACGAGGCCTGCCGACAGGCCAAGGAATGGCAGGCGATGGGCCTGCCGCCGCTTACGATCGCCGTCAATGTTTCGGCGCGGCAATTCAGCGATCCGGCGCTTGCCGCGCATGTCACCGAAGCTCTGGAGGCGAGCGGCCTCGACCCGCAATGGCTGGAGCTCGAGTTGACGGAAAGCACGTTGATGCATGACGTGCCGCGCGCCCTGCATGTGATGCAGGCGCTGAAGGCGCTTGGCGTGCGCCTGTCCATCGACGATTTCGGCACGGGCTATTCCAGCCTGGCGGCGCTGAAGACCTTTCCCTTCGACCGTCTCAAAATGGACCGCTCCTTCGTCGAGGCGTTACCGCGCGACGAGACGACCGTCGCCATCGCCTCCGCCGTCATCTCGCTCGCGCGCCGGCTCCGCCTTGCTGTCGTCGCCGAAGGCGTGGAGACGGACGAGCAACTCGAATTCCTGCGCCAGGCTCAGTGCCATGACGCCCAGGGCTTCTATTTCTCGCGGCCGGTCGGGGCGGCGGAAATCTCGAGGATTCTGACGGACGCCCGCGATCGCCTCGCTTGAACCCATCCCTGTCCGCTGTAATTCTGCCTCCATATACGCAGGCCCTTAAATTGATTCTGTCCGAGGCCTGACGCGAAGAGGGGAAGTCGATTTATGGGCAAGGGGCGTATCGAAGCCTTTTCCGATGGCGTGATCGCCATCATCATCACCATCATGGTGCTGGAATTGAAAGCGCCGCATGGCGAGGGGCTGCAGGCGCTCATACCGCTGATCCCGACGCTGCTTTCCTATGTTCTAAGCTTCGTCTACGTCGGCATCTACTGGAACAATCACCATCATATGTTCCAGGCGGTGAAGCATGTCAGGGGCGGCGTGCTTTGGGCGAACCTGCATCTGCTGTTCTGGCTGTCACTGATGCCCTTCGCCACCGGCTGGATGGACGATAACGACTTCGCCATGACCCCGGTGATGGTTTATGGCTTCGTCTTGCTGATGTGCGGTTTCGCCTACTACATCCTCGGACGGATGCTGATCCGGGTGCATGGCACGGATTCCGATTTTGCCCACACACTCGGCCCGGATGGCAAGGCCGCGCTCTCCGTCAGCCTCTACATCCTCGCGATCATCCTTGCCGCCATCAATCCGTTTATCTCCCTCGGCATCTATTTCATCGTCGCCTGCATATGGCTGGTCCCGGACCGGCGCTTCGAGCGGATGCTGAAGTAGTGGAAGGCGAATTCGCTCAAAAAGCGCCAATGATCGCTACATAATTGCATAAATCACGCTATCTTTTGTCCTATGAGACCGGATCAATTGCTGTATCCCGCCCCTGAGGGGCTGTTCTGCCCGATCGGTGGCTTCTATGTCGATCCGGTGCGACCGGTCGAGCGGGCGTTGATAACGCATGGACATTCCGACCATGCCCGCGCCGGCCATGGCCGGGTGCTCGCCACCCGCCAGACCCTGGACATCATGCGGATACGCTATGGCGATGATTTTGCCGGATCGGAGCAGGCGGTCGGTTTCGGCGAGGAGCTGACCATCAACGACGTTCGGGTGCGGTTTCATCCGGCCGGTCATGTGCTTGGTTCCGCGCAGATCGCGGTAGAGAAGGATGGGCTGCGCATCGTCGTATCCGGCGATTACAAGCGGCGGCCCGACCCGACCTGCGCTGCCTATGTGCCCGTTCCCTGCGATGTCTTCATTACCGAGGCGACCTTCGGATTGCCGGTGTTCCATCATCCCGATCCGCTGGACGAGACGGCGAAGCTCCTGGCTTCGCTCCGGCAATTTCCCGAGCGCACCCATCTCATCGGCGCCTACGCGCTGGGCAAGGCGCAGCGCGTCATCCGGCTGCTGCGCGATGCCGGTTACGACAGGCCGATCTATATTCACGGCGCGTTGGAGACGTTGTGCGATTATTATGCCGGGCAGGGCATCGTCCTCGGCGAATTATTGCCGGCAACGATCGAAAGCCGGGATCAGTCGATCTTCAAGGGCGCTGTCGTCGTCGGACCGCCATCGGCTTTTTCCGATCGCTGGGCGCGGCGATTCCATGAACCTCTGCCCGCCTTTGCGTCGGGATGGATGATGGTGCGCCAGCGCGCCAAGCAGCTCGGCGTCGAGCTGCCGCTCGTCATTTCGGATCATTGCGATTGGCCGGAGCTGACGGAGACCATTTCGGAGCTGAAGCCGGGAGAAGTCTGGGTCACCCATGGACGCGAAGAAGCGCTTGTGCGCTGGTGCGAATTGCAGGGCATTCCGGCCAAGCCGCTGCATCTGATCGGCTATGAGGATGAGGGGGACTGATGAAAGCCTTCGCAGATCTCCTCGATCGCCTGGTGCTGACGCCGAGCCGCAACGGCAAGCTGAAGCTGCTCACCGACTATTTCCGCGATACGCCCGACCCGGATCGCGGCTACGGTCTTGCGGCAATCGCCGGCACGCTCGAGGTGCGCAACGTCAAGCCGGCGATGCTGCGCGAGCTCGTGCTTGAACGCATGGACGAGGTGCTGTTTCGCTATTCCTATGATTATGTCGGTGATCTCGCCGAGACCATCTCGCTGGTCTGGGACAAGGAAAGCGACATCGTCCGCCCGGCGGGCGAGCAGCCGAAGCTCGGCGAGGTGGTGCGTCGGATGAATGCGCTGGGGCGTACCGAGGTGCGCAGCTTCGTTCGCGACCTGCTCGACCGGCTGGATACGTCAGGCCGGTTTGCTTTTCTGAAGCTCGCCACCGGCGCGCTGCGTATCGGCGTGTCGGCGCGGCTTGCCAAGCAGGCTTTGGCGGAGCTGAGTGATAAGGACGTGACCGAGATCGAAACGCTGTGGCATGGGTTGCAGCCGCCCTATGAGAGCCTGTTTCAGTGGCTGGAGGGCAAGGGCGACAAGCCGGTGCTGGCGACGCCGGCGATCTTTCATTCCGTCATGCTCGCCAATGCCGTCGAGCCCGGCGATCTCACTGGGCTCGATCCCCTGGATTATGCCGCCGAGTGGAAATGGGACGGCATCCGCGTCCAGCTTTCGCGGGCGGGTATGACGAGTAAGCTCTATTCCCGCTCCGGCGACGATATCTCCGGCGCTTTTCCGGACATCGTCGATGCCATCAGCTTCGAAGGCGTCGTCGACGGCGAATTGCTGATCGGTGGCACGGCGCGCTCCAACAGCCCGACACGCACCTTCTCCGATCTGCAGCAGCGGTTGAACCGCAAGACGGTGACTGCGAAGATGCTGGAGGAATACCCGGCCTTTATCCGTGCCTATGATCTGCTGTTCGACGGCGAAGAGGATGTGCGTGCCCGCGGATTTCTTGATCGGCGCGAACGGCTGACGGAAATTATCGAAGCCGCACCCCACGATCGTTTCGACCTCTCGCCGCTGGTCGATTTTACCTCCTGGGAAGAGTTGGACCGCTTGCGGTCGGCGCCGCCGGATCCCGTGATCGAAGGCGTCATGATCAAGCGCCGCGACAGCGCCTACCTCGCTGGCCGCGCCAAGGGGCCGTGGTTCAAATGGAAGCGGAACCCATACAATGTCGATGCCGTGCTGATGTATGCCCAGCGCGGCCATGGCAAACGTTCCAGCTACTATTCCGATTTCACCTTCGGCGTCTGGTCGATGACACCGGAGGGTGAACAACTGGTGCCGGTCGGCAAGGCCTATTTCGGCTTCACGGATGCCGAGCTGGAGGTGCTCGACAAGTTCGTGCGCAACAATACGATCGATCGTTTTGGCCCAGTAAGAGCGGTGCGCGCCGATCGCGATTTCGGCTTCGTCCTCGAGGTCGCTTTCGAAGGGATCAATCGCTCGACGCGGCACAAGTCCGGTGTCGCCATGCGTTTTCCGCGAATTGCGCGTCTCAGGCCCGACAAGCCGCCCTACGAGGCGGATCGGCTGGAAAATTTGGTGGCGCTGATTGACGCCAAGGCCCCTGCCGTTGATGAATAGATCTTGGTTGATTCCTCACCACAATGTGAGTTGGCCTCGTCTTTCAACCCGTGCAGATTTCGATTCGCCGGGCATATTTGGACAGATCATATGACAACGTCTGAAGACAACGCATTTCGCCCCAGTCGCCGTACCATTCTTGCCGGTCTTGCCGTAACACTTTTTGCTCCCAACATCGCAAAGGCTGCCGAAACCGCGGCTCCTGTCGCCAAGTCGGTTGATGCCAAGGTTATAGATCCCCAAACTAGCAAGCCGGCCGTCGCAGTGGCCGAGCCTCCGCTTCTGGTTGGCGATTATGCCAAGGAGCGCCACAAGTTCCGCACCGAGCTTCTGAACAAAGGTCCGGCGCCCGACAAATATGAGCCGTTGGTCGCGCCATCAGACGCCGATCAGATTTTCTATCGCAGCGGTCTCGGCGGCGAGCTGGAACTCGTTGCCTGGGTATCGCGCTATGAGCGCACGCCGAAGCCGAGGCCCGCCGTGCTCTTCCTCCATGGTGGCAACGCCATCGGTCAGGGCCATTGGCTGCTGATGAAGCCTTATGTCGATGCCGGCTACGTCGTCATGATCCCGTCGATGCGCGGCGAAAACGGCCAAAAGGGCAATTTCTCGGGTTTCTATGACGAGGTTTCCGACGTTCTCGCCGCATCCGACCGTCTGCGCCACCTGCCGGGCGTTGATCCGCATCGCCTCTTCCTCGCGGGGCACAGCGTCGGCGGTACGCTGGCGATGCTGGCGGCAATGTCGGCCAAACGCTTCCGCGCGGCCACTCCCATGTCAGGCAATCCGGATGCCTTCGCCTTCTTCCATCGTTATCCGGAGGATATCCGCTTCAACGCGAAAAATCCGCGCGAATTCCAGATGCGCTCGCCGATCTGCTATGCCCACAGCTTCAAATGCCCTTTGAAGGTCATGCAAGCCAGCGAAGAGGGCACTTTGCAGGCCCGGGCGACGCTGCTTTCTAAGCGCGCTCTTGCTGGCGGTGTCAAAATGGAAGTGGCGACGGTTCAGGGCAATCACAACTCGTCGCTACCGGGTGAAATCGAACAGAGCATCCAGTTTTTCAAGAGTGTGGCGGCCTAAACGATCAGCGCATCAGCCGATCGACCAAGGCCGCCGCCGCCTCTGCAATCACCGTTCCCGGCGGGAAAATCGCGTCCGCTCCGGCGGTTTCCAATGCAGCGAAATCCTGGGGTGGGATGACGCCGCCGACGGCGATGAGGATGCGGCCGGCATGGCGGCGGGTCAGCGCTTCCTTGAGTTCCGGCACCAGCGTCAGATGACCGGCGGCAAGTGATGACGCGCCGATGATGTCGGCGCCTTCCCGAACCGCGAGATCTGCCACTTCCTCCGGCGTCTGAAACATCGCACCGACGATGACATCGAAGCCGAGATCGGCGAAGGCTGTGGCGATGACCTTCTGCCCGCGGTCGTGTCCATCCTGCCCCATCTTGGCGACGAGGATGCGGGGCTTCTCGCCCTTCGCCTTGCGAAAAGCTTCCACCTTGGCAATCGCTTTGTTGAACAGAGGATCGGCATTGCCGACTTCCTTGCGGTAGACGCCGGATATGGTTCTGATCTCCGCAACATGCCGGCCGTAGGCCTTTTCCAGCGCCAGCGAGATTTCGCCGACCGTCGCTCTCGCTCGCGCTGCCTTCACGGCGAAATCCAGGAGATTACCGGTGCCGTTGCGCGCGGCTGCGGTTAGGGCCTCCAAAGCGGTCTCCACCGCTGCCGTCTCACGCGTGCCCTTCAATTGCTGCAGTTTCGAAAGCTGGCGGGCGCGGACTTCGGAATTGTCCACCTTCAGCACGTCGACTTCGATATCCTGTTCAGGTCGCGAGAAATTGACGCCGACCACGGTCTGGTGGCCGCTGTCGATACGCGCCTGCGTGCGAGCGGCCGCCTCTTCGATCCGGAGCTTCGGAATGCCCTTTTCGATCGCCTTGGCCATGCCGCCCAGCGCTTCGACCTCTTCGATATGGGTAAGCGCGCGGGCTGCCAGATCATGCGTCAGCCGCTCGACATAAGCCGAGCCGCCCCAGGGATCGATGATCCCGGTCGTGCCGGATTCCTTCTGCAGCAGGATCTGTGTGTTGCGGGCGATGCGGGCCGAATGATCCGTCGGCAGAGCAAGCGCTTCGTCGAAGGAATTGGTGTGCAGGGACTGGGTATGGCCCTGCGTCGCCGCCATGGCTTCGACCATGGTGCGGATGATATTGTTCATCGGATCCTGCGCCGTCAACGACCAGCCAGAGGTCTGGCTGTGGGTGCGAAGCGCGAGCGACTTCCCACCCTTCGGCGCAAAGTTCTTCTGCATCAACGCGGCCCAGATCAACCGTGCGGCACGCATCTTGGCGACTTCCATGAAGAAGTTCATGCCGACCGCCCAGAAGAAGGAGAGGCGCGGTGCGAAACTGTCGATATCCAGCCCGGCGGCCACCCCGGCACGGGCATATTCGATGCCGTCGGCGATCGTATAGGCGAGCTCCAGATCCGCCGTCGCACCGGCCTCCTGCATATGGTAGCCGGAAATCGAGATCGAATTGAATTTCGGCATCCGCTGGCTGGTATAGCTGAAAATGTCCGACACGATCCGCATCGAGGGCTGCGGCGGATAGATATAGGTATTGCGGACCATGAACTCCTTGAGGATGTCGTTCTGGATCGTGCCCGAGAGCTTGTCCTCGGAAACGCCTTGCTCCTCGGCGGCGACGATATAAAGCGCCATCACCGGCAGCACCGCGCCGTTCATGGTCATCGACACGCTCATCTCACCAAGCGGGATGCCATCGAAAAGCTGGCGCATGTCGAGAATGGAATCGATCGCCACGCCCGCCATGCCGACATCGCCGGCAACGCGCGGATGGTCGCTGTCATAGCCGCGATGGGTGGCAAGATCGAAGGCGACGGAAAGGCCCTTCTGGCCGGCCGCGAGATTGCGGCGGTAAAAGGCGTTCGATTCCTCGGCGGTGGAAAAGCCCGCATATTGCCGGATGGTCCAGGGTTGCTGGACATACATGGTCGGATAGGGGCCGCGGACGAAGGGAGCAGCGCCGGGATAGGTGTCGAGGAAATTCAGGCCGGCAAGGTCGGCCGTGTCGTAGATGCGCTTGACGGCGATGTCTTCCGGGGTCTGCCAAGCTGGGGCGCCGGTTTTCGGCGTCGTGGCTTGGGGTTTTGCCCAAGGGATGGTCGCGAAATCGGGGATGGAGGTCATGGGGCCGATACCTCCGCATATGCCGCGCTTGCGCCACCCGCCTCTGTCACTGTCGTGACATCTCCCCCACAAGGGGGGAGATCGGTAGCGCGTGGCGCCCTCTTACCCGAAACAAACATCGAATCTGTTGAAATAAAGTTTTGTTGTGCCGTCGAACGGCGCGTCAAACTCCAAACGATCTCCCCCCTTGTGGGGGAGATGTCACGAAGTGACAGAGGGGTGTGTGCACTTCCCGCAAATTCCACAGCCGCCATCATGCCGCCACCTCATCCAGTCGCACTGGTGCCAACCCCATGCACTCCGCCACGGGCCCTAATTCTCCCAGGATAACTACCGACCGCTCTGCCTTCGCAGCAAACAATGTCGTCCCCACAATCGGCTTCGCCGCACGGTTCGTTTTCGCCTCGGCCACCATCGCCGCCAAGCGGCCACTGGCGATAATCTCCGCAAGCCCGCCATTCCGCTCGATGCCCACGAAAATCTCCCAGGCCTTTTCCGCCAAAGTCTCGGTCAGCGCCTCGATCCCGCCGGCCCCGGCGGCCGGGTCGACGACGTGGTCGAGATGGCTTTCGGCAATCAGGACGGTCTGCGTATTGCGCGCCAGACGCCGCGCCAGCGGATCGGGAATGCCATGGGTCAAGCTATGCGGCAGCACGGAAATCTCGTCGGCGCCCCCGGTGCCGGCAGAGAAGACGGCTATCGTGTTGCGCAAGATGTTGGTTTCCGGGTCGAGCCGGGTAAGCATGCGGTAGCTCGTTTCCATGTAGAGATGGGCCGTCGGCGGGTGGGAAATGCCGCAGACCTCCGCGATGCGGGCAAAGATCATGCGTGCGGCGCGCGCTTTCGCCATGGTGACGAATTGGTTCTGATCGGCAGACAGACAGAGACTCGCCGCGTTCAGGGTCGCCTCCGGTGCGATGCTCGCCTGATCCAATAGTTTCAGATGGCCGACGAGCGCCGCCGCCATGACGGCCAGTTCCTGGGCCTCCGTTCCGCCGGCATTGTGCACGGCACGACCGTCGGCATTGACGAGGGTTCCAGCAAAACCGGTATCGCGCAGGCGCCGGAAGCTCTCCGTCATCTCCTGTGCCATGCCTTTGGAGGCGAAAACGTCGAGGCCGAAATGCATGGTCGGGAGATGCTGGCTTGTCGCGAATGCCGACGCCAGTGCTGCGGCAAAAGCCGGCGAGAGGCCGTCAAGGCGCAGCGAGACGGCGTTGCCTGAAACCGAAGCCGCCAATCTTGCTGCAAACGCCTCGATGTCTGCGTCGATGCCGACACCAAAGGCCGAAGGGCTGGCTTTTGAGATCAGGTTGACGCCGCTAGCCCCGTTGGCGATATCCTCGTCGAGTTGGGTGAAAGCGCGCTCGATATCCGGATCATCCATACGCTGGCTGACCATCCAAGGACGGTCGATATGGCGGCGGGCCAATGGTGTGGTATCGGAGCGACGGGCATAGAGCGGCTCGATCGCGATGCCGTCATCCGTTCGCGATACCAGCGCCTCCTGGAAGTCTGCGCCCTTCAGCGCCCGGTCCACCAGCTTGAGCCATGCCGCACGACTTGCCGGAGCAAAAACGTTCGGGTCGAGACTGTCGATATTCATGCTATCCTCCGTCCCCATGGTCTAACCCAAGCCAGGGCAAGGTAAAACAGAAGTTTGGCCAGATGCCGCAATATCTTCGCCTTCGACGCCAGGTTCGCGCCAGCCGCGCCGGTCATCATGTGGTTGACCGATCCGTATTCAACTGGTTCCCGATGATGGCCGATCTCTTGCCCGCTTCCCGTCGCCTGCTCGCTGTCGCCGCTCTTGCTGCGCTCTCCGGCTGCAGCATTATTCCCGATACCGGGGCGACCGATCCCGATCGATTTGCTCAGGAAACCGCGCCCATCTTCTATCAGCCTGAAGGCATCGATCCGCAGAAGGTGGGGCGCCTTCCGGTACAGCCAGTGCCGCAGGCGCGCGACCTTTTCCGCTCGCAATTCAATCAGACCTATGGCCTGCCGACGTCCAATCCGGTGCATCAGGCCATGTACGCGCAGAAGAGTGAAGACGATTTCACCCTGCCGGCGATCCCCTACAAGCGGATAGACCCGCGTTTTCTGCGTCAGGAAGTGGACTACCGGACCAATGAAAGACCCGGCACGATCGTCATCGACACGAGGGGGCACTATCTCTATTTCGTCGAGCCGGGCGGCAGGGCGATGCGTTATGGCGTTGGCCTTGGCGCGGCCGGTTATGCCTGGCATGGCAGAGGCGTCATCCAGTGGAAACAGAAATGGCCGCGCTGGACGCCGCCAAGCGAAATGGTGGCCCGCGAACCGGAGATCAAGCCGGTTTCGGCCCAACGCGGCGGTATGAATCCCGGGCCGACCAATCCCCTCGGCGCCCGCGCGCTCTATATCTTCCAGAATGGCAGGGATACGCTCTATCGCATTCACGGCACGCCGGATTGGCAGTCGATCGGCAAGCAGGCGTCATCCGGTTGCGTACGCATGCTGAACCAGGATGTGATCGATCTCTTCAATCGTGTGTCGGCAAAGGCGGAAGTTGTCGTTCAGTAGTGACAGATTGCAACAAATTTTCGTGATGTTGCATAAGTGCGATAGCCGGGCTGCACTGCGCTCTTTAGTTTTATTCCTGTCTCTGCGAATCTAGCCGGGAACCGAATCGGGTTGGTTCGGGTTTCCGCTTCCAACAGGAATGATGCTGTCGACATGAGCCTGCCTTCTTCTCTTTCCCGACGAAATTTCCTCGCCCTTGCGGGCATCGGCGCCGTTTCGACGCTCGCCGGCTGCGCTTCCACGGTCGAAAGCAACCCGATCGTCAGCCCGGTGCAGTACAGCGGTTCGACCTATCGCCCCGTCGGCAGTTGGCTTTCCAGCTATAATGGCGAGCAGCCGGACCCGGCCGTAATCTATGCGGCTATGGATGACGGCGGCTTCCATCTTCCGGCGATACCCTATCAGCAGATCGATCCGAAATATTATCGTCAGCGCGTTGTCGATCCGACCGGCGAGCCGCCGGGTACTGTCGTCGTCAACACGCGCGAGCGCTTCCTTTATGTTACCGAGCCGGGCGGCACGGCTATGCGCTATGGTATCGGCGTCGGCCGCGAAGGTTTTGCCTGGCAGGGCCGCGGTGTCATCCAGTGGCGCAAGAAGTGGCCGCGCTGGAACCCGCCGGACGAAATGGTCGCCCGCCAGCCGGAACTCGTTAAATATTCCATCGCCAACGGCGGCATGGAACCTGGCCTGAAGAATCCGCTCGGGGCGCGCGCGCTTTATATTTTCGAGGACAAGCAGGATTCGCTCTACCGTCTGCACGGCAATCCCGATTGGCGCTCCATCGGCAAGGCGGTGTCCTCGGGCTGTGTCCGCCTGCTCAATCAGGACGTCATCGATCTCTATGACCGTGTGCCGGAACGCGCGCCGATCCTGGTCACGCAGGCCTAAGTTTTGGACATGTTGTTGACGAGTGGAATTTAACGGCTCATTCGGCCGTTAAATTCGCTCTCAACCGCTGCAGTCGGTCGCGCAGACTGGCCATTTCATCCATGTCGCAGCCGACGGCTTCGCCGATGGCGGCCATGATCGTAGCGACCTGGCATTTCATGCCGGTGCCCTTTTCCGTCAATGAAACGATGACCTGCCGTTCGTCCTTTGGGTCGCGCACGCGGCCGATCAGGCCGGCTTGCTCGAGGCGTTTCAACAGCGGTGACAGCGTGCCCGAATCGAGGTCAAGCTGCTCGCCGATGGTCTTGACCGGTAAGCAGCCCTTTTCCCAGAGCACCAGCATCACCAGATATTGCGGATAGGTCAGGCCGACACGATCGAGGATCGGTTTGTAGGCGCGGTTGAAGGCATGGGCAGTTGCGTAGACGGCAAAACAAAGCTGCCGTTCCAGCCGCTTTTCCTCATCCGGGATTGCCCGCTCCTGCACCTCGTCCGTCATCGCTGCTCCCGCCAGTTTCTTGTTGATCTCATTGTCACAGGTTCATTTTTCAAAATCAAATTACAAAAATATATTGCGCACGATTAAATCGCGTTATATACAGTCTTCATCCAACTCGCAAAGGAGATCTGACATGCCTATCCTCTACACCACCAAGGCTTCTGCCACCGGCGGCCGTGCGGGCCACGCCGTTTCTGAAAACGGCGTTCTTGACGTTACCCTGACCGTGCCGAAGGAGCTCGGCGGTGACGGCGCTACCGGCACCAATCCTGAGCAGCTCTTCGCTGCGGGCTATTCCGCCTGCTTTCTGGGCGCCCTGAAATTTGTTGCGGGTCAGCAGAAGGTCAAGATTCCGGAAGACGCCAAGGTGACGGCAACGGTCGGCATCGGGCCGCGTGCGGATGGCACCGGCTTCGGCATCGAAGTCTCGCTGTCGGTTCATATTCCCGGCATGGACAAGGCCGAAGCTGAAAAGCTCGCCGCTGCCGCTCACATCGTCTGCCCCTATAGCCATGCCATGCGCACCTCCACGGAAGTGCCGGTCACGGTTGCCTGAGAATAGGCTTTTCCATCTTCCGAACTGACGGAACGGATGCGACAAAAGGAGCGATAGGCATTTCGGTGCATGTCGCTCCTTTTCTTTTGCAAGAAATTTGCTATATACTTTCTTGGGAAAGGATGTCGCCATGATACATGCTCAAGCGATCAGTCATGCAAATCCGGGTGAGGCCCTGGTCATCACCAAGGCGGTCGTTAATGCCGCGGATCGGCTGGGGTTGAACGCGCGCATGCTCGCTGCCGTCATCGGCGTTTCGGAAGCGACGGTGTCGCGCATGAAGCGGCAGGATCATCTTTTGGAGCGGCATAGCAAACCATTTGAACTCGCCGTTCTTTTCGTGCGCCTGTTTCGCTCGCTCGATGCCATCGTCGGCGGCGATGAGGCCGTGGCGCGGCAATGGCTGCGCAATGTCAATCTCGCCTTCGGCGCGACGCCGCTCGAAAAAATCACCTCCATTTCCGGATTGACCGATGTCCTTGCCTATCTGGACGCCCGCCGCGCTCTCGTCTGAGGCTCGGTCGATTTCCGGCCGCTATTGGCGGCTGGTGGAGGCGCAGCATCAGGTCTCGACGTTGAAACTGGTCGATACGCTGGAAGAGCAGGCGCTTCTCGAACATCTGCTGGAGGAGAGCAAGCCGGCGCTACCGCCAGAATGCATCGGCCTGGACTACCTCTTGGCGACCCCTTTCCGCTATGGAGCGGTCTATCCTCACGGCTCACGCTTCAGACGGGCGGGGCGTACTCTAGGCGTCTTCTATGCTTCCGAACGGGTCGAAACGGCGCTGGCTGAAATGAGCTTTTACAGGCTGCTTTTCTTTGCCGATTCTCCGGAGACGCCGTTGCCCGCCAATGCCGCGGAATATACCGCCTTCGCCGCCGCAATAGCCACCGAGCAGGCGATCGATCTCACCCATTCGCCGTTGGATCGGGATCGCGAGGCCTGGAGCGATCCTGTCAGCTACGAAGCTTGCCAGTCTCTTGCCGACGCAGCGCGGGCAGGGGGCATCCAGGCAATCCTCTACCGCTCCGTTAGGGATTCCCAGGGCGGGAAGAATCTTGCGCTTCTAACGGCCCATGCCTTCGCTGCGCGAGAACCCGTTGAACGCCAGACCTGGCGCATCCGGCTGTCGCCCGCCGGCGTTCAGGCACTCTGCGATTTCCCGAAAAGCCGTATCGGTTTTGCGCGCAGCGATTTTGGCGCCGATCCCCGTATGCGAAATAGCGCTTAAGACAGCGCCAGCAGATCCTGCCGCAACCGCTCAGCATTGCCGTCGGGCAATCTTGTCTCCACCTCGGCATGCGTCACCTTCCAGATCGGCACGGCCGCCGCAAGCACCGCTTTGCCCGTCGGCGTCAGGCTGAGCAACCGGGCTCGGCGATCCCGGGGATTGGGCAGAATGGTCACCCAGCCCCGCCGTGTCAGCGGTTTTAAGGCCGCTGTCAGTGTCGTCTGGTCTATTGCGAGAAGGGTTGCGACCGGCCCCATGGCCGCAGGCTCCGGCCTGTTTAGCGACATCATCAGAGAAAACTGGCCGTTGGTGAGCCCGAGCGGCCTCAGTGCCTCGTCGAAACGGCGCGCCAAGGCCCGAGCGGCGCGCTGCACATGCAGGCAAAGGCAAGTATCGCGCACCAGTAGTGTTGTCTCGAAAGGAATCTCAATCACGTTTGACATGGTTTAGTAATATTGATATCAATCTATTTGTCAAGTTTTGGTACGATGTGAACGCCGGAGGAGGGCGCGGGCAATGAACCAAATCGTCTCACGCGAGGTGTGGCTGGAGGCCCGCCGCGAGCTGCTAGCCAAGGAAAAGGAAGCGACGCATCTGCGTGACCATGTCAACGCCGAACGCTTGGCGCTGCCTTGGGTCAAGGTCGACAAGGATTATGTTTTCGACACGCCCACGGGCAGGAAATCGCTTGCGGAACTCTTCGATGGGCGCAGTCAACTCATCGTCTATCACTTCATGCTCGGCCCGAATTGGGAGGCCGGATGTCCCGGTTGTTCGTTCCTCGCCGATCATTTCGACGGTGCGCTGCCACATCTCAATCACCACGACGTCACCCTCGTTGCCGTGTCCCGTGCGCCGATCGAGAAGGTGGAAGCCTACAAGAAGCGCATGGGCTGGGAGTTTCCCTGGGTCTCCTCCTTCGCCAATGACTTCAATTTCGATTACCACGTCTCGTTTTCCGAAGATCAACTCGCTGGCGAGACGGTGTTCTACAATTTCACCGACATGGACCGGTCCGAGGGTCATGACGAGCTACCGGGCCTCAGCGCCTTCTATAAGGACGAGGTGGGCAATGTCTTCCATACCTATTCCAGCTACGCCCGCGGCCCGGAAGAGCTGATCGGGACATTGATGATCCTCGACCGCGCGCCCAAGGGCCGCAACGAAGGCCGAACCATGGATTTCGTGCGCCGCCACGATGAATATGAGGAGGCCCCAAAGGCGCAATCGTGCTGCCACTGAGCATGACAGCGTAGGCTGCGCGGCTTTCCTGGAAATCGCGTGGGAACAAGATCCGAAGTGCCGTGTTTAGAGCACTACGGGGTATAGGGCTTGGCCAATCGCCAAGGAGAGACGCGATGAGGGCGGAACTGACGGAAGAGCACACTCCTGCAGTCGGCCAGCTATCGTGAAGGCATCACACTTATCGACGACAATGAACGCATCTTTTCCTCGTGCCAGCCGGACTGAAGCTGGAAGGAATTCATGATCGCCAATCACCGCCGCAAGCAATAGGGAGATCTAAAATGGCTGCGAAGGGATATTTTGTCTGGTACGAACTCATGACCACCGATATGGCCGCGGGAGAGGCCTTCTACCGCAAGGTTGTCGGCTGGGACGCCAAGGATGCCGGCATGCCGGATATCGAGATGGCCTATACTCTGTTCAGCGCCGGCGCCGGCCCGATCGCCGGCATGATGATCCTGCCGGACGAGGCCAAGGCCATGGGCACGCCGCCCTGCTGGACCGGCTATATCAGCGTGCCGAACGTCGACGAAGCGGCCAAGACGATCGCCGCTAAGGGCGGCAAGGTCTATCGCGAGCCGGGAGACATTCCGGGTGTCGGCCGTTTCGCCGTCGTCGCCGATCCCTATGGCGCCGCCTTCTGCATCTTCACGCCACTGCCCAGTGAGGGCTGGGAGCCGTCGGAACCCAATGCTCCCGGCTATGTCGGCTGGCACGAACTCTATTCTGGCGACGGTCCGAAAGCCTTTGACTTCTATTGCGACATGTTCGGCTGGGAATCGAGCTCCGATTTCGACATGGGGCCGATGGGCACCTACAAGATCTTCAAGATCGGTGACCGCGACTTCGGCGGCATCATGACCAAGCCGGCGGAAATGCAGATGGCCGCCTGGAACTTCTATTTCAATGTCTCGGCAATCGATGCTGCCATTGGCCGCGTCAACGAAGCCGGCGGCAAGGTCGTCAACGGCCCGATGGAAGTCCCCGGCGGTAGCTGGATCGTCCAATGCACCGACCCGCAAGGCGCGTTCTTCTCGCTCGTTGCACCGGCGCGGTAAGGTCTTCCCCTTCTCCCCACGGGGAGAAGGGGTCTTAACTACCGCTTCAAGCTTCCCAAAATCCCTCTCACCAGCGCCCGGCCAACCTGCGTCGCGACCGTGCGCGCGACGCTCTTCATCGCCGCTTCCATGATCGTCTCGCGCTGGTAGCCGGCACGGCCGCGGCTTGCCGGCTTGTTGTCGTCGCCACCGAAGCCGGGGAGCGTCCAGCGGCCGCCGGCGCTTCCGTCGTTTTGTTTTGCAGCATCCTGCTCGGCGGCCTTGCGGGCGCGGGCGGTGAGGATTTCGAAGGCGGATTCGCGGTCGACCGTCTCGTCATAGAGGCCGGCAACCGGGCTGGCATTGATGATGGCCAGGCGCTCGGTGTCGGTGACCGGGCCGATGCGGCCCGACGGCGGCCGGATCAAGGTGCGTTCGACGATCGAGGGCGCTCCCTTGCCTTCGAGCATGGAGACCAGCGCTTCGCCGGTGCCGAGCGTGGTGATGACTTCGGCACAATCGAAGGCGGGGTTCGGCCGGAAGGTTTCGGCGGCCGTCTGGACTGCCTTTTGTTCGCGCGGCGAATAGGCGCGCAGCGCATGCTGTACACGGTTGCCAAGCTGGGCGAGCACGGTTTCCGGCACGTCGAGCGGGTTCTGTGTGACGAAATAGACCCCGACGCCCTTGGAGCGGATCAGGCGCACGACCTGTTCGACGCGCTCGATCAGCACCTTTGGCGCATCGTTGAAGAGAAGGTGGGCTTCGTCGAAGAAGAACACCAGCCTCGGCTTTTCAGGATCGCCGACTTCCGGCAGTTCCTCGAAGAGTTCGGAAAGCAACCACAGCAGGAAGGTGGCGTAGAGGCGCGGGTTCATCATCAGCTTGTCGGCGGCAAGCACCGAAACTTGCCCGTAACCGTCATTGCTGACGCGCATGATGTCGGAAATCTTCAGCGCCGGTTCGCCGAAGAAGTTTTCCGCTCCTTGCTGCTCCAGAACCAGCAGAGCCCGCTGGATCGAGCCGACGGAAGACTTCGAGATGAGGCCGAACTGGCTAGAAAGCTCGCTGGCATGGTCGCCCATATAGTTGAGCAAGGCCTGCAAATCCTTGAGGTCGAGCAGCGCCAGACCATTATCATCGGCAATCTTGAAGGCGATGTTGAGCACGCCTTCCTGCGCTTCCGAGGCGTCCATCAGCCGTGCCAGCAACAGCGGCCCCATCTCGGCGATGGTGGTGCGCACGCGATGACCCTTTTCGCCGTAGAGATCCCAGAAGATCACCGGGAACTGATCGAATTCGTAGGGCTTCAGGCCGATCTCCTCGGCACGCTTCAAAAGGAAATCCTTCGGCTCGCCTTTGGCGGCGATGCCGGAGAGGTCGCCCTTGATGTCGGCGCAGAAGACCGGCACGCCGGCCTTGGAAAAACCCTCCGCCAGCACCTGCAGGGTCACTGTCTTGCCGGTGCCGGTCGCGCCGGTGACGAGACCGTGGCGATTGCCGAATTTCAGCGTCAGATACTCGTCCTTGTTGATGCTCTCGTCCGGATTGCGGCTCGCGCCGACGAAAATCTGTCCATCCTGCTGCAGCATCAGGCGTCGTCTCCCTTTGGGCGGCGGCACGGCAACCCCGAGAATTGCGAGGGGCGAGGGTGCCAGCGGCCCATTCATTGATTTGTCCTGAGGCTGTTATAAGAAGAGACTTGAATGGGGACAACCGTTCGCTTCATGGTGATGCTTCCGGTACAGTCGTGCACAACCCGGCCGACTTGAGTCGGTCGGCGCATTCAATTACGTTGACGTTCACGTCATAAGTAACAGGCAGGAGGCCAGAATGAACGAGATTATTGATCAGATCGCAACGAAAGCCGGCATTTCCCCCGATATTGCGGAGAAGGCCGTTGGCATGATGCTTGGCTTCCTGCAGCGCGAAGCCCCGGATGGCCCGGTCACCAAGATGATCGAATCCATCCCTGGCGCTTCCGATCTGGTGGCGCAATACAATGGTGAAGAAACCTCCGGCGGCGGTCTGCTCGGCGGCCTCCTCAGCGCCGTTGGCGGCGGTGGCGGTCTCATGGCGCTCGGCCAATCCCTGATGAGCAGCGGTCTCAGCATGGGCGAAATTTCGTCGCTCGCCAAGGAAACCATTGCGACCGCTCGCGAGCATGCCGGCAATGAAGTGGTCGATGAGGTCGTCAACTCCGTGCCGGGATTGAGCCAGTTCCTGTAATATGCTGTCATTTGTGACGAGGAGCCCCGCGGTCTAATCGCGGGGCTTTGTTGTTTGACCATGTAGCAAGTTGCAAACTGTCCCATGTCCGCAAACTCCATTCCGTCCCTTCGCCCGAACGGGCCTGGTCATCAGTTCGTACTCTATGGCGATTCCTGTTCCGGCGTCCCTGGTGCGCTGCATGAGGGGACTTTTGCCGCCGTCAACGCCGTTTTACGCCGGCTCGATCCGCCGCCGGAATTCATCCTGTTTCCAGGCGACGAGATCATCGGCCTGACCGCCGATTCGGAGGCTTTGAGGGCGCAATGGCGGCATTGGTTCGAGCATGAAATGGGCTGGCTCGATCGTCAAAAGACACCGCTTTGGCACACGACCGGCAACCACACCACCTATGACGAGATGAGCGAGCAGGTCTTTCGCAGCGTCCTGCGGCTTCCGGACAACGGCCCGCCGGGTCAGAAAGGCCTGTCCTACTGGGTGCGTCGCGGTGATCTCCTTCTGATCTTCGTCCATACCTTATGGACCGGTCTTGGCGGCGAGGGCCATGTCGAGACGGAGTGGCTGGAGGCGACGCTGAAAAAGCATGGCGATGCCGCTCATAAAATCGTCCTCGGCCATCACCCCGTTTTCCCTGTCAACGGATTTTCCGGATCGTATCAGCGCGAGATCGGCCCGGACCACGCCAAGCGATTTTGGGATATTCTGGTCGAAGCAGGCGTCCTGGCCTATGTCTGCAGCCACATCCTCGCCTTCGACGTTCAGGTTCACCGCGGTGTCCTACAGCTTTGTACGGCCGGTGCAGGCACCGCGCATAGAATGCCGGAGGGTGTGGAATATCTTCACTGCATCCAGGCGACGCTCGATGCGGATAGCTTTCGCTATCAGGTGCTGGATACGAACGGCGCCGTTCGTGAACGATTGCAATGGCCTTTCAAGCCGGCCGATCCCGAGAGCTGGCAAACCCTGCCGCCGGGGATGCATCTGGCCGGCTTTGCCGGCCCGATGAACAATGATCGCATCATCGAATTGCGGATAAAGGGCTCTATGCCTACGACGGCGCATGCGCCCGCTCAGACCCTCTTTTCCGCCTTCAATACCGACAGTATCGCACCATTCTGGCTCGGTTTGCGCGGTCCGCGGCAAACTCTGACCCTTATCCTTGGCCGCGATCCCGGTCGCAGTCCGCACTACTGGTTTGGCCCCGATTTCGCCCTCGGCCAGCACTTCGATGTCGATATCGCCTTGCATGCCGGGATGGGGCCGGGCGGCATGCTCTATCGCATGCTTGGCGATGACAGATGGACATCTTTCGACGGAGCTTCCGCTACCGGCCTCGAACGTTTGGTCTGGCCGGCGCAATGGAGCGTCGGCCATGGTCAGCGCGGCATTGAAGACCGCGCCTTCATGGGTGAGGGGCTGGAGGTAGCCTTTGCCGCAGGATAGGCGCCCGCGGCCCTGTCCTTTACGCCTCAATCGTCTCCAATCTTGTGCCAGACGCGGCCGTCGCGCCCGATGAGCTCGTCCGCACAGGCCGGTCCCATGCTGCCCGGCGCGTAAGGGTCGGGTTTGCTGCCCTCGGCCCAGAGATCGAGGAAAGGTTGCACGGCCGCCCAGCCGGCTTCGATGCTGTCGGCGCGCTGGAACAGGGTTTGGTCGCCGACGAAGAGTTCGTAGAGCAGTGATTCATAGCCCGTCTGATGACCAATGTCGAAATGGTCGGCATAGCGGAAGTCGAGCTCGATCGGCGAGGTCTTCAATGCCAACCCCGGCGATTTGATGGAGATTCCCATCTGCAGCCCTTCGTTCGGCTGCACCTGAATGATCAGCTTGTTCGGCGGCAAGTCCGGTCGCGCGGCTACGCGGGGAAATTGCGCGAAAGGCACCTGTCGGAAGGTAATGACGACTTCAGTGTCACGCGCCCTCAAGGCCTTGCCCGTGCGCAGATAGAAGGGCACGCCTGCCCAGCGCCAGGTGTCGACGAAAAGTTTCAGCGCCACATAGGTTTCGGTATTGCTGTCTGGCGCGACATCCTGCGTCTCCATGTAGGCCGGCAGATCTTTGCCGTCGAGCTGCCCGGCGGTATAGGCACCGCGCACCGCGTTTTTCGCCGCCTCGTCCGGTGAGTAGCGGCGCAGCGCCTTCAGCACCTTGCCCTTTTCGTTGCGGACGGATTCTGCGTCGAAGCTGTTCGGCGGTTCCATGGCCACCATGGCAAGAAGCTGGAACAGATGGTTCGGCACCATATCGCGCAGAGCGCCCGTCGCGTCGTAGAACTTGCCGCGCGTACCGACATCCACCAATTCCGCCGCAGTGATCTGCACATGGTCGATGTAATTGTTGTTCCACAGGGCTTCGATCATCATGTTGGCAAAGCGCGTCGTCATGATGTTCTGCACCGTTTCCTTACCAAGGAAATGGTCGATGCGATAAACTTGGCTCTCATCCGCGCTGTGCAGAAGCGTCGCGTTCAGCATCTGCGCGGAAGCGAGGTCATGGCCGAACGGTTTCTCGATGGCGATGCGCCGGAAGACGCCGGCGGTTTCATCAAGAAGCCCATGCTCGGCGAGGCGGCTGGTGATGTCGCCGAAAAAGCGCGGCTGCACGGCAAAATAGAAAGCGGCATTGGCGCTCGGCGCCTGCCGCAGGCGCCTGGTGATTTCCTCATAGATTGCGCCCTGGGTGAAGTCTCCGGAAACATAGGAGATGCGCGTCTTCAACCTCTGCCAGGCGTCGCTCTGCTGCGCTTGCTCCATTCCGTTCGCGGCGAGGAAGGTGTCAAGACGCTCGACCAGGAACTCGTCGCCGCCGGGTTCGATGCTGACGCCGAGCACATGCACATCGTCGCCCAACATGCCGGCCTTGGTCATGTTGATCAGCGTCGGCATCAGCAGCCGGCGCGTCAGGTCGCCGGTTGCACCGAAGATGACGAGTGTCAGCGGTGGAGCGGGGGGGACGGTAAATCCGGTCATGAATGCGCCTCCGTCTGGAATAGGGAGATCAGGTTTCTGGACGACATGAATCTTCTCCTTCAGCCGGTTGTGCTGATGCTGGGCGAGGATGTTCTAACCCAAGATCGAGAAAACCGGAATCGCTTTTCGAAAGGCGTTGCGCTCCGATGGACGATCCCATCGGCGGCCGCTACTTCTTCACAGCGATCATGAACAGCCGCGGAAACCGCAGCAGGACTTTGCCGTCCACCAAGGGCGGATAGGCCTTTTCGATGCGTGCGAGATAGTCGACCGCAAAAGCATCGCGATGTTCGGCGCCGGCGTGATCGAGATAGGGGCGCAAGCCCGTGCCCTTGACCCATTCGACGATGGCGGCGGCATTTTCCAATGGGTGATTGTAGTTGATGTGCCAGAGGTCGACGCGTGCAGACTTACCGATCAGCCGGGGGAAGGGGATTGCGGCGCACGCTCTTCTTTGCAAAAGCATCGCTCCACGGGCCGTTTTTCGCGGTCTCTTCCATCATCAGGTGGCTGAGTTCGGTCAGATTGTCCGGCATCTGGATGGCGAGCACACCTCCCGGCTTGAGCGCATCCATCAGCCGCTCGAAAATATCGAGATGATCAGGCAGCCATTGGAAGACGGCGTTGGCAAAGAGCAGATCGACAGGTTCTTCCGGCCGCCAGGTGGCAAGATCGGCCTTGAGAAACTCCATGCCGGGCATGCGTTTGCGGGCC
Organism: Martinezella paranaensis; assembly: GCF_014200235.1. NCBI lineage: Bacteria > Pseudomonadati > Pseudomonadota > Alphaproteobacteria > Hyphomicrobiales > Rhizobiaceae > Martinezella > Martinezella paranaensis. Next base: position 416,700 of record NZ_JACHBI010000001.1, read on the forward strand.
GCTTCCAGCATATTCTCATCACTATCGAGGCCGGAGACGCCGGCGGCACCGTAGCGCTCGACGATGAGCTCCGTCGAATTGCCAGGCCCGCAGCCAAGATCGATGGCGCGATCTATGCGCTCCAACGGCACCTGCGCCAGCAGGTCGCGCGCCGGGCGCGTGCGTTCATCCTCGAACTTCACATATTGTCCGGCAGACCACGCCATGATCCTATCCTCTTCATCAGATTGCATCTTGTCGACTTTGCGCGGGTCGAGTTTGATCACTTCGAAGGCGAGATCGCCAGAGGCGAAGTTCTCGCCCCTATGCGGCAAATGGCCCAACCGCCTGCTATTTTCCCTTCACCGCTAGGATGCGTTTCGCGACCTCGTCCAGCGCTGCCGTATTGCGGGCGATGAGCTGTTGGGCGACGTTCGTAAGCGCCGTGATGTTACCGGCAGAGGCATCGTCCATTTCGTCATTGGCGCCGATGAGCGGGCCGTCGATACGGAAATAGGCAAGCTTGCCGACATTGGCCGGTGTGACCTGCGTCGAGCCATCAACCATCTTCGTCTTGGCGGGGTTGAGCAGAGAATTGGCCTCGTAGGAGGCGGTCGATACCTGGCCTTGCATGAGGATAGAGATCAGCGGCGTGCCGTTGGCGGGGTTGATCCAGCCAAGTGCGCCCCAGCTCTTTGCCTGTTGATAGGGGATAGGACGATTCTGCTGGCCGGTGCCGAGCGATAGAACCACGACGGAGTCGCGGCCCTTTTCCCAGCCCATCTTGCGAGCTTCGACATAGGCTGCAAGGACGGGATCGTTGGCGAAAACGCCGCCATCGACCAGGGGAACGAGGCGGTTCGGATCATCGGCGGGTTTGGCGATGTTTTCGATCAGCGCCGGCTCGAAATAGCTCGGTGCCGCGGAGGTAGCGCGGCAAGCCTGCCAATAGCGGAAATGGCTGTTTTCATCGTCGGAATTGGTCATGATCAGCGCCTGGCGCGCCTTGATGTCGTAAGCGGTGATCAGCACCTTGGTCAGTCCGGCGGTGATTTCGGCGGTTCCTAACCGCGCCTGCAGCTTCGTTTCCAACGGCGTCGCATCGTAACGCTCCTCCGCAAGCCCGCCGAGATTGATGATTTTCGACAGTAGCGTCTTGCCGAAAATATCTTGCCCCTCCTTGGCATAGAGCGTGACGAGATCATCCGGTATGCAGGCCGCATAGCCGTTGCCGGAAGGGTGCGGGCAGGTGAGCCCGGCTGCGATGATGCCGCCGGTCGATGTGCCGGCGATCAGATCGAAGGCTTTGTGCATCGGCAAGCCGCTCAGCCGCTTGGCGAGTTCGGCAACGACCAGCGCCGGAATAAGGCCGCGAATACCGCCGCCGTCGATGGATAGGATGAATCGCACCGTCATGGAATTCCCCTCCTATATCTGCCCGTCGGCAAAGATAGCAGCGGCATGGCGTCGTTCAATGAAAGCGGAGCGGTTCGCGCCTACCTCTTCCGAGGGGGGAGGGAGGCCTAAAATCGTGTAATGACGCTGATCCCCGTGCCTTCCGCCTTGTCCAGTGCCATCAGTGCCGGCACGGCCTCTTCAAGGCTGATTTTGCGGCCGATCAGCTTTTGCGGGGCGATCTTGCCGGCGGCGAGCATGTCCAGCATGGCGTCGTAACGCCAGGCCTGCATGCCGTGGCTGCCGTAAATCTCGAGCTCATGCCCGATCACCTGCGCCATCGGGATCTGCGGCGCGGCATGCTCGCCGAGCATTAGGCCGACCTGCACATGCCGGCCGCGGCGGCGGAGATTCTTGATCGAATTGAAGCAGGTGACGGGATGGCCGAGCGCATCGATCGACACATGCGCGCCGCCCTTGGTGATCTCGCGCACGGCCTCCGCGACATCGGCAACGCCCGCCGCATTGATCGCCGCCACCGCGCCGCATTCCCGCGCGAAGGCCAGCTTCTCGTCGGAAATATCAATGGCGATGGCATTCGCACCGAGGGCGCTTGCGATCATGATGGCGGACAGGCCGACGCCGCCGCAGCCATGCACCGCGATCCATTCGCCTGGCCGGGTTCTGGCCTGGTCGGCGACGGCGCGAAAGGAGGTGGCGAAACGGCAGCCGAGGCTCGCCGCCGTCGCGTCGTCGATCGTCTCCGGCAAGCGCACCAGATTGGTGTCGGCATAATCGATCGCCACATATTCGGCGAAGGAGCCCCAATGGGTGAAGCCGGGCTGGAACTGGTTCGGGCAGACCTGCTGGTTGCCGGAATGGCATTCGGCGCAATGGCCGCAGCCGGAAACGAAGGGCACGGTGACGCGGTCGCCGACCTTGAAACGGACGACGCCCCGGCCTGCCGCGACCACCTTGCCGGCAAGCTCATGGCCGGGCACATGCGGCAGCTTGATGTCGGGATCATGGCCCATCCAGCCATGCCAATCGCTGCGGCAAAGCCCTGTCGCGCCGACAGCGATAACGACGCCGTCCTCGCTTGGAGTGGGATCGGGAAGGGTACGAATCTCGGGCACGGCCTCGAAGGCCTCGTAGTACATAGCTTTCATCGGAATCTCACGCGTTCTGCCGCCTTTGGTATGGCCCATCATTTTTCCTGATTCATCCATTCGTCAAGCTGTTGTTTCGGCGCATGAAAATTGCGCCGGGAATGCGGCTTCTGGCGCTTTGTTGCGAATGGATTTCGGGCCGCAATTTCCCCTTGACCCCCAGGTTGTGCGGGGATTTCCTTCTTGCCGCTTTCAGGAGGAAAAGATCATGGCTGTCGATACATCCCCCCGCACCACAACCTGGACCTATGTCGATGGAGAATGGCTCACCGGCAATCCGCCGCTGATCGGCCCGACCTCGCATGCCATGTGGCTAGGCTCGACGGTGTTCGACGGCGCGCGCTGGTTCGACGGTATCGCGCCCGATCTCGACCTTCATTGTCAGCGCATCAACCGCTCTGCGCTAGCCATGGGGCTGAAGCCGCTGAAGACGGCTGAAGAAATCGAAGCGCTCGCCTGGGAGGGCGTGAAGAGGTTCGACGGCAACACGCCAATTTACATCAAGCCGATGTATTGGGGCGAACACGGCTCGGCGGGCAGCATCGTTGCCGTCGATGCGGAATCGACTCGTTTCGCGCTCTGCCTGTTCGAAGCGCCGTTGGGTGGTCATGGCGGCGTGACGTTGACGGTCTCGCCCTTCCGCCGCCCGTCGCCGGAAACCGCAATGACCGACGCCAAAGCCGGCTCGCTCTATCCGAACAGCGGCCGCATGATCGTGGAAGCGAAGAAGCGCGGTTTCGACAATGCGCTGGTGCGCGATATGATCGGCAATGTCGTCGAGACTGCCTCCTCCAACGTTTTCATGGTGAAGGACGGCATCATCTACACGCCGGTCGCCAACCGCACGTTCCTCGCCGGCATCACCCGCGCCCGCGTCATGGGCCTGTTGCGCCGGGAAGGATTTGACGTGCGCGAGGAAACGCTGTCGGTTGAGCAATTCATGGCCGCCGACGAGATCTTCACCACCGGCAACTACTCGAAGGTCGTTTCGGTCAACCGCCTCGACGACCGCGAATTCCAGCAGGGTCCGGTCGCCCGCAAGGCGTTGGAACTTTACATGGACTGGGCTTACGGGCGCAGTGCCAGCGAGGAGTAGTCGGAAATAATTAAATTAGGCGATGCGAAGATAGCATTTGTGGTAAAATGACGTCGGCCGGCGAAAGCTATTGAGGAGGCCGACATGAAAATTTCCCTTCCGTCTTCCATCTATCTCTTCGACTATTACAGGCTGTTCCTACAGCTCTGTGTTATCGCGGCGACGGGGTTCGTCATCTATTCGATGCTGTTCGGGTTCACGTGGTGATGTCGAAGCAACGGAGGCCGAAGGTTCCGATGGAGCCGTCGGGTACGCTTTGTTCAGAGGAGGTCGACGATGAGTCTGAGCTTTCCGAACCGGAGCCGTAGCTATGACGCCTCGGCGCGTCGTATCCGTTTCAGCGGATACGACGGCATGTTTGAGGTCCCGTTTCTGGTAGAAGTGGATGTCTTTCCGAATGCCAAGTCAGAAGCAGGCTATCTCGCCGCTTTCGACGCCGGACGCGACGCGATTCAGAAGGTGGCCACAAGGGCCTATAGCTATGGCGGCCGGCGCATATACATCCTGACGCCGAACGATTTTCGCTAGCGAATTATTCCGCTTCTCTCTTCGGGCTGACCCACCAGCAATAGATCGCGCCGATCGCCAGCAGCACGCAGGTTCCGAGAAACACGGCGCGCATGCCGACATGGCCGCCGACGAAGCCGCCCATGACGGGGCCGGCCACCTGACCGACATACTGCGAGGAGATCGAAAGACCGAGGATGCCCCCGGCCGCCGCGTCCGGTACGTTGAGGCGGATGACGGCGGTGATGCAGGGCAGGAGCCCGCCGAGCGCGATGCCCATTAGGAAGCGCAGCACAATCAGTTGCCAGGCCGAGGTGACGAAAGCCTGCGGGATCAACATCAGCGCCGCTGCCGCAAGCGCCGCCGTGATCACCGTCCAATGGCCAATGCGATCGGCAAGCTTGCCGAGCCATGATGCTGAGAGGATGCTGCCAAGGGCGGCCGCAGCCATGACCACGCCCGAAATCATCGTGACATTTGCGCCGTCGACGAACTGAGCGACATAGACGGTAATGATCGGCTCGATCGACATATTGGCGAGCATCAGCAGCAGGCCGATCGTCAACATGGCGATAGCAGGCTGTTTGTCTGGTATGGAAGTCCAGCTACCGCTCGCTTTAGCAGCCTTCTTTCGCGCCGGCGATTTCTCTTCCTTGATCAGGAAGGTGGTCGCCAGGAAGGTGAAGAAGATCACGCCACCGGCGAGCAGGAAAGTGCCGCGAATGCCGATCACGGGCGGCAACGCGCCGCCGATCAGAGGTCCGACCAGATTGCCGGCCATGATGCCGGAGGACAAGACGCCGAGCGCCCAGGCCGAGCGATGTTTCGGCGTCTGGGTTGCCACCAGCACCATCGAGCCGGAGGCATAACCACCGGCGAGCCCGGTAAACAGGCGCAGCGCCACCAATTCCCAGACACTGCCTGCCATTCCCATCAGCGAGATCGCCACCGTCATGCCGAGGCTCGCGCGCACCAGCATCAGCTTGCGGCCATAGATATCGCCGAGCCGGCCCCAGAGGGGCGCGACGAAGGCGGCAGCAAAGAAGGTGGCACCATAGGCGATGCCGGACCATTGCACGATCGCCGCCTTGTCAGCGACGCCAAGCTCCTCGACGTAGAGCGGTAGGAAGGGAAGCAACAGCGTCATCGCCACGATGGTGGTGAAGGAGCCGATGAGGCAGATGATCAGATTCCGCATCCAATAGGCGGTTTCCGGTTCGGCCGGCGCGGCCGCATCCCATCTTGTCTCAGCAGTCATTTCTTGGCCTTTGCATTCAACGTGTAAAATAATTCCTGGTGACCGGAGGCAAGGATATGCCCCTTCGCGTTTCAGCTCGTTCGAGCTTTTATTCGCCAGGGTCTAACAGATCGTCTTAGTACCCCGGCGTACGTAAACGCTCAAACTTCGTCCGAAAACGCTCAACTGTTCCGCAGTCGTTCGGCGAAGCGGCGGGGAGAGCGGTAGCCGGTGGCAAGGGCGGCTTCGCGCAGCGACAATCCATCTTCGGTCAGCAGCGTGGTCGCCAGAGCGACGCGTTCGCTTGCCATCACGTCGCGCAGCGACGAACCTTCCTGCGAGAGACGGCGCCGCAGCGTCGCGTTGCTGGTGCCGAGCTCGGCGGCGATGAGATCGGCAGTCCAAGCGCGGTCCGGCTGCCAGCGCACCAGCGCACGCACGGCTTCGGCCGTTGTTTCCGGCGAAGCGGGCAGGGTGCCCCGCATGCCGAGAACCATCAGCACCTCCATCAGGCGGTGCTCGATCAGGGCAGTCGGCAGCTCACCGGACGCGATACCTTCACCGGCATGGTGGATTGCTGCGGCGAGCACCGGATCGAGCGGCAGGTCGATCTGCGATGCGACGTGCTTGGTTGGAAAGCTCCTGACGGCGCGGCGCACGAGTTCGTCCGGAAAGCTGATGAAGATGGCGCGATAGACACCGCTCTGCGGATCGGGATCGTTGACGACATCGCCGCGCCAGCCGGCGGGCAGGACCAGCACTGTACCGGCTGGAAAGCGCAGATGCCGCCCCATGCTCAGCACATCCTTGCAGCCCTCGACGAGAACGACGATCGAAACCTGGGAAAAGGTCGAGCCGGCAATGCGCTCACGCTGCCGGGTCACGAAGGTGAAGAGCGAGGAATAGTTTTTCTCGTCAGCCGGCATTGTAACCGGCCGATTGTCCTTCCCCGCCAGGCGGCGCAGCTTTTCCAATATTTGATGAGCCTCCGGCATGGCGACCGCTTCCTGCTGATATCGATTGTGACGATAATCTGGACCACGCCACGGGCGCTGCCAAGTCCGCAAAGCGCCTTGTCGGTTCTGTCACATCATGATATAAACTGATTGCATTTCGCAATCGGATTGCCGGCGGCCAAATCGATGACCAAAGCGGCTGCCGGATAGGAGGAGATGCATCATGAGCACTCTTGATACTGCCCGCTGCGACACCGTGCGGCGGCTTTATGCCGCCTATGTCGCGCAACATCCCGATGTCGTCCGCCCGATGTTGACCAGCGATTTTACCTTTTCCAGCCCGCGCGACGATCACATCGACCGCGACCAATATTTTAGACATTGCTGGCCGAAGGAGAAGGTCTTCCGCGCCATTCATATCGAACATCTCGTGCCGGACCGCGATGAGGTGATCGTCGGTTACCGCGCCGAAAAGATGGACGGAGACAGCTTTCGCAATGTGGAGGTAATCCGTTTTACCGGCGACAGGATTGCCGAGGTGAATGTCTATTTCGGACGTAACGTCTAAGAGATAATGGGCCAGCCCGAAAAGCCGGCCCATCACTCAACTCACACTCTCGCTTTGGATAGCGCATGGCCGCGATGGATCGTCCAGGCTTGCAGGAGGCTGCCGGCGGCGAACAGGATCAGCCAGGAGAGCAAGGCCATCTGTACGGGCGGCGAATCCGGGCCGTTGCCGATCGGATGCGACGGCGGCAACCGCGAGAGCGTTTCGTTGATGCCGGGAACCCAGAGCAGGAAATAGGTGAAGGACAGGCCGAATGCCTTCAGATATGCCCGCAGCCGGCCGAGAAAGCTCAATCTCTCCTGCAAAATTGCGGCTGCTGCCACCAGCAGAGCCATGATGCCGAGCGCATGCCCAGGATTGAACCCGCCTGTCGAGGAAAGGCCGAAGGAGGTCACCACCGACAGCGCCAATCCACCGAGATAGATCTTTCCCGATCGCCTCTCGGGCTGGATGCCGCCATGCCTGGCAAAGCTGTAGAGCCCTGCAACGATCGGAACGAAGCTGATGGCAGTGTGGAGTTCGCCGAGCAAAGAAAGAGGGGCAGGCATAATGGTTTCCTTTGTATATCGACTAGTAGGTAGCCTTGATGGGCGAGCGATGGACGCTTCCTCGCTCTCAGATGATCGATGCTTAACCTACTAGTTGGTAGGCTGTCAATGGCTGAATGCCTGCCTTCAATCTATCGAAGCCGCAAGTCCGGGCGATGTCTTGGTTCAGTTTGCGCCTATTGCGGTCATTGCGGCTTCCAATGCTGCGGTCGGGCCGCTCATCGGCCGTGCGTATTCATCGCCTAGCAGTGCCGCCGCACCGGTCATGGAGGCCTGCGCGAAGACCACCGTTTCAGCCCCTTCGCGATAGGCTGTCTCCGATGCCTCGGCGATCGCTACCAGATAGGCTTTGTGGTCACCGGCCCGGAACAGCGCCCATGCCCCGTCGATCAGGCGGACATCAATGTCTGCGCCTGTGGTCTTCGCTGCATTTTCGAACAGCCTAGTGGTCGGGGCGATGGTCGTCTCGGTGGTGCAGAGCACGGTCACTTTGCCGCCAGCTTTCACGGCATTTTCCGCGAGCACGCCGTCGGCCCTGATAATAGGGACCTCGGAGGTGTCTGCCGCCAGCAATGCTGCAGGGCCAAGGGTCGAGCAGTTGAGCACAACGGCATCCGCGTCCTGTGCAAGCTGCTGCAGGACGGCAGCCGTTTCCGCCTCGATGTCCGGCGTCAGTCCACCCGCCCGTTCGGCGGCAAAGAGAAGATCGGCGCGGACATGGTGATGCAGAGTACCGGCCGGAAGACCGAGCGTCTTTGCGGCGTTGTCATAGATGGCGATATTGCTTTCGGCAGTGTGCAGGCAGGCTATTTTCACGGAGGCGATCTCGCTGAAGCCGCCCGCAGGGACGACGATGCGCCGAACCTAGCCTTTGGCGATCCGATTGTCGACGCGTGTCGCACCGCAGAGCGCGACCGCTGGCCTCATACGTTAGAAGGCGCAAAAATACCCGCGGAGGATGCGGGCGATATATGTTGAAATAGCGGGTAAATTTTCCTTTAGTCCGCTATTTTTTGGCATGCCGCCGGTTGCCCTTCACACCGTCCCCTCCTATGTTCCCGATCACCTGCCGACGCAATTTTTTGCCAAGAGGAGATAAGACCATGGCTTTCGAATTGCCTGAACTTCCCTATGATTACGAAGCGCTTTCCCCCTTCATGTCGCGTGAAACCCTCGAGTTTCACCATGACAAGCACCACAAGGCCTATGTCGACAATGGCAACAAGCTGGCGACCGAAGCGGGCCTTGCCGATCTCTCTCTCGAAGAGGTCGTGAAGAAGTCCTTCGGCACCAATGCCGGTCTCTTCAACAATGCTGCCCAGCACTACAACCACATCCATTTCTGGAAGTGGATGAAGAAGGGCGGCGGCGGCAACAAGCTGCCGGGCAAGCTCGAAGCAGCCTTCAATTCCGATCTCGGCGGCTATGACAAGTTCAAGGCCGATTTCGCCGCTGCCGGCGCCACTCAGTTCGGATCGGGCTGGGCATGGGTTTCCGTCAAGAACGGCAAGCTCGAAATCTCCAAGACCCCGAACGGCGAAAATCCGCTCGTTCACGGCGCCACGCCGATCCTCGGCGTCGACGTATGGGAACACTCCTATTACATCGACTACCGCAATCTGCGTCCGAAATATCTCGAGGCCTTCATCGACAGCCTGATCAACTGGGACTACGTCCTGGAGCGCTACGAAGCCGCCACGAAGTAAGGCTTGCCATCTCGGCTTGCTTTCACACCCGGCGCTGCCATAGCGTCGGGTGTTTTCGTATCTGCCGTTAACAGGCATCTTATTGCCATCAGCCACTTCCCAGCGAGGCCGCATGCCGTCTCCGTCCGCTCCACTCTTTCGTTTCGGTGTCGTCGCCGATCCGCAATATGCCGCCTTGGAGCCTAACCTTGCGCTGGATCGCTATCCGGCTAACAGCCTCGCCAAGCTGGCAGAGGCGATTGCGGAATTCAACCGTCGCGATCTCGCCTTCGTCGTAACGCTCGGCGATATCATTGATGGTGGCTGGGAGAGTTTCGATGCGATCTTGCCGGTCTACGAGACCTTGCGGCACGCACGGCATTTTCTTCTCGGCAATCACGATTTTGCCATCGCAGCGCAGCATCTGACGGAAGTCGCAAGTCGCGTCGGCATGCCATCGGCGTATTATGACTTCGCCCATGCGGGCTACCGTTTCATCGCGCTTGACGGCAACGAGATCAGCCTCTTCGCGCCGCCGGAGGGCGATCCACGCCGGGCGGAGGCAAAGGTGATGATGAAGGCATTGCATAAAGCCGGTGCGATGAACTCGCACCGCTGGAACGCTGCCATCAGCGATACGCAACATGCCTGGCTCGCCGCCAAACTGGACGAGGCGAAAGCCGCCGGCGAGAAGGTGGTCGTCACGAACCACTACCCGATCTTCCCGGAGAATTCACATAACGCGCTCGACAGCGACCGTATGCTGGCGTTGCTGGCCGAACATGATCATGTCGTCGCCTATCTCAGCGGTCACAATCACGACGGCAATTTCGGCGTTGTCCACGGCACCTATTTCATCAATTTCAAAGGCATGGTCGATACCGAAGATACCAATGCCTATGCGATCGTCTCGGTTTACAAGGATCGGCTGGAAATTGAAGGATTCGGACGTGAGGTGAGCAGGGTGCTGGCACTGCAGGGTGCTTGAGCGGCCCCATAAGGAACGATCCGCGCCAATGAAAGTTTAGGGACCGAGGCTGCTGTGAGGCGAGGCCGATGTTTCCGACATTGCAAATTCTGACCATCTTAGTCGTCGCAGTCGCCATGGCGCTGGCATTGGCACATGTGCTGGAGCTGCCGGGCAAGATGCGACTGTCGAAAGAAGATTATCTGACGGTTCAGCGGATTTATTATCCGGGGTTTACGATCGGCGGCGTTGCCGAACCGATCGGCACTCTCTTGCTTCTGCTTCTTCTGTTCCTGACGCCAGCCAACACGATCGCGTTCTGGCTGTTTGCTGCCGCCTTTGCAGCCATGGTCATCATGCACGCCGTCTTTTGGCTGGTGACGCAACCGGTAAACAATTTCTGGCTCAAAGATGCCGAGCTGAAAGGGTTGGGCGAGCGTTTCTTCTCCCATGATCCATTTGGTGGCCATCGGAGCGAGACCGCCGCCAAACCGGACTGGACCATGCTCCGCGACCGCTGGGAATGGTCGCATGCCGCACGCGCCGCTTTGGGATTGCTGGCCTTTATTCTGTTGGTGACCGCGGTCGCTCTCTAGCGGCCCGCGAACCCAGGCGCTTATTCCGCTGCTATCCGCATATTCGCCACATCCCGCTTCGGCGGCGCACCGAACATGCGCGTATATTCGCGGCTGAACTGCGACGCGCTTTCGTAGCCGACTCGATAGGCGGCATTCTCGACATTGACGCTGCCGGCGACCATGAGGCGGCGGGCTTCGAGCAGCCGCATCTGCTTCTGATATTGCAGCGGCGTCATCGACGTCAGCGTTTTGAAATGCTGATGGAACGAGGAGGGGCTCATGCGGGCGGCGGCAGCGAGCTGCTCGATGCGCACCGGCTGGGCGAAATTGTCGCGCAACAGGCGGATCGCATCCGCAATGCGCCGCGTCTGACCGTCCGGCAGCACCAGCTTGCAGACCTCGCCGTCATTCGGGCCGGTCAGCATCCAGAAACAGATTTCCCGCATGATTGCCGGATAAAGCACCGGTATGGCGCTTGGCGTTGTGAGCAGGCGGGTCAATCGCACGAGGCAATCGGCCAGTTGCTCGCTGAGATCTTCGACAAAGATGCCAAGATGGGCGCCGCCGGTCGGTTTCGGTGGCCTATCGAGCTGCTCCATCACCTCGCGCATCATGCCGACATCGAATTCGAGGGAGATGGCAATATAAGGCTTCTCAACACTGGCCTGGAGCACCCTGCCGGCGGCGGGCAGCTCGATGCTGATGATGAGGGCCTGTAGCTCGCCATAATCGATCACTCTGTCATTCAGCATCAATTGCTTTGCACCTTGAAGAATGACGCAAAGCGCCGGCCGATAGATCATCGCATGCGGCATCTTCGGCTCGGTCGAGCGCATGATGTGCAGGCCATCGATGCCTGTCGAAAATACGGTGTCGCCGCCGCTATCATTGGCTTCGATGAATTGCGTGATCGCATCTTTAAGGGCTGACGACATCGGCATTCTCCCGGACAAGTGCCATTCCATCATCATAGCAGCGGGATAAGGGCCGACAAGGCGGTTGGAGGAATAGGCAAGAAATTCGAGAGTTCCGGCATTCAAGGAGATGGCCTAGCGGGCGTAAATTTCAGTCATCAATCATTCCTTGGAGAACGGCAATGACGACTGAAAATATAGATAGATCAAAGACAAAGATCGCAATCATTACCGGCGGCAGCCGCGGTCTCGGCCGAAATACGGCCGTCCATCTCGCCCAGCGCGGCGTCGATACTATTCTGACCTATCACTCAAATCGGGCAGAAGCGGAAAGCGCGGTTGCCGAGATCGAGGCTCTCGGAGCGAAGGCTGTAGCGCTGCAACTCGATGCCGGCGGCGTTGGTTCTTTCGACGCTTTCATCTCCGAAGTCGGCCAAGCGCTGCGACAGAAATGGGGCCGCGATCGCTTCGATTTTCTCGTCAACAATGCCGGCACGTCCCACCACGCGTCCTTCGCGGAAACGACCGAAGCCGAGTTCGACAAGCTCTACAACGTTCATCTCAAGGGCGTGTACTTCCTGACGCAGAAGCTGCTTCCTCTCATTCAGGACGGTGGCCGCATCGTCAACATTTCTTCCGGCCTTGCCCGCTTCAGCAATCCGGGCTCGTCGGCCTATGCCGTCATGAAGGGTGCGGTCGAAGTTCTGACGCGGTATCTCGCCAAGGAGCTCGGCCCTCGCGGCATCGCCGTTAATACGGTGGCGCCAGGCGCGATCCAGACGGATTTCAGCGGCGGCATCGTTCGCGACAATCCGGAGGTCAACAGGATGGTTGCCTCCATGACCGCGCTCGGCCGCGCCGGTCTGCCCGACGATATCGGCCCGATGATCGCCTCGCTGCTGTCGGACGACAATCGCTGGGTCAATGGCCAGCGCATCGAAGTGTCTGGGGGCATGATGGTCTAATTCTCGGATCGCCGGGCTGGCTAGGCCGTCCGGCGATCATCCGCCGGCAACTTGGGCATTCATTTCCCACCCGTTCACCCAGATCTGCCTCAGCCCATCGCCTTCGCCCTTGAACCACAATCCCGTCGCCTCGCAGCCTTCGATGCGGTCGCTGCGGAAATTGCGGATGGCTTGGCGCAGCTCGCACCAGGCGACGATATTGGCTGTCTCGGAATAATAGATGAGGGCGATGGGGCGGATGACGCGCTCGGTGGCGCGGCCGAGTTCGTCGCGATAGGCGAGGTCGAGTTTTTCCTCGTCGCGGATAGCACGGCGCACCAGAGCGAGATCGATGGCAGCGGCCGAAGGAGCGGCAAAGCCCCAGGCGTGCAGGGCATTGGCATCGAGTGTCTGACGAAGCGGCGGCGGCACTGCGCCTGCGATCTTGGCACTGACGCGCTTGGCCGCGAGCTTCAGCTCGTTGTCCCCCGTGCGCTCCAGCAGCGCCAGCGATAGCACGATCGCCTCCATCTCCTCGATCGAAAACATCAGCGGCGGCAGGTCGAAGCCGGGGCGCAGGATATAGCCGATGCCGCGTCCGCCTTCGATCGGAACACGCATCGCCTGCAGCGCCACGATGTCGCGATAGACGGAGCGCACCGTCACCTCCAGCCGCTCGGCGATGACAGCCGCCGTCACCGGCTTTTTCGCCAGCCGCAGGATCTGGATGATCTCGAACAGGCGCGACGCCTTGCGCATTTCATCCTCGTGATTTGAAGGCTCCTGACAACACCCTGTCAGTTGGGCCGATCTATAAAACTGCCTATCGAATTGAAAATCAACAAGTTCGTCTGCGATGCGCTCGCAGGCGACGATGGGCAACTGACATGGATTACAGCGAAAACCTCTGGCTCTTCTTTCTCCTCCTCTTCGGCATCATCATCGTGCCGGGCATGGATATGCTCTTCGTACTCGCCAATGCGCTGACCGGCGGCCGCAACAGGGGATTGGCAGCCACCGGCGGCATCATGCTCGGCGGCGTGGTGCATTCGCTGAACGGCGCGCTTGGCGTCGGCCTGCTGATGCATTTTGTACCGATCCTCTTCAATCCGCTGCTCGTTGCCGGCGCCGCTTATATGGCCTTCATCGGCATCACGCTGATGCGCAGCTCGATCACCGTCGGCCACGACGGACCGGCCGGCAGCCGTTCCACCTGGCGGGCCTTTCGTCAGGGAGCGGTGACCTGCATGATGAATCCCAAGGCCTACCTCTTCGTGTTCGCCGTCTATCCGCAGTTTCTAAAGCCGGATTACGGTCCGATCTGGATACAGGCTGTTATCATGGGGCTGATGACCATTGTCACGCAGTTTGCCGTCTATGGCGGGCTTGCAGTCACCGCCGGCCGCAGCCGCGATCTGCTGGTCGCCAATCCGGGGGCGACCGCCTTTGCCGGTCGCGTCGCCGGGCTGCTGCTGTTCGCGGTCTCGGTCTTTACCGTCTGGGAAGGGTGGAAGGTGACGTGATTTTTGGCGCAAAATCTGGTACATGTCTTAAATATGACGCTGATTTTGCTCAGCTCTCACCACTTTGTGACTTCATTGCCGGCGCAGAAACCGGCAAACATGTGGGCCGTGACAACGCGCCGGCCGCTTTTGCGGTCCTGATCACGTAGGAGAGATTGTATGAAATGGAAAGCGATTGTGGCTGCGACGGTTTTTGCCGGCGTCGCCTTTGGTTCCGTTATTGCGGCCGATGGCACGCATGATTCCCGTATAGCCGTGATGAAGAAGGTCGGCGGTGCTGCCGGTGCTCTCGGTGCCATCGCCAAGGGCAGCAAGCCTTATGACGCCGAGGTCGTCAAGGCAGCGCTGCAGACGATCGCCGAGAATGCCAAGGCTTTCCCAGAGCATTTTGGCCCGAACAGCGACAAGACCGATGCTGAGGTCAATCCGAAGATCTGGGATAACTTCGATGACTTCAAGGCCAAGGCTGCCAAACTTTCCGACAATGCCGAAGTCGCACTTGCGCAGCTCCCGGCCGACCAGGCTGGCGTCGGCGCTACGCTGAAGACTTTGGGCAGCGATTGCGGCGCCTGTCATCAGGCCTACCGCATCAAGAAGGACTAAGCGGTCGGCCGGCATTGTCCGAAAATTAATTGAAGCATCCGCATCGGCTTGGTCGCCGGTGCGGATTTTAGTATTTCTCGATGCACGCTGAATACAGGGAGTGCGAGGCATGGTTGCGCGATTTGTCCGGTGGCTGCTCTGTCTTATCGGCCTCGCCATCTTCGGCTCCGGCACGTTCTATGTCGTCACCGCGCCGTCGCCCTTGCCGGTGAGCCATTGGGCAAATCTCGGCGATCCCGATATCAAGAATGGCGAACAGGTGTTCTGGGCTGGCGGCTGCACGAGTTGTCATGCCGCGCCGGGCGCCAAGGGCGATGCCAAACTGGTTCTGTCAGGTGGCTTGGCGCTGAACAGTCCCTTCGGCACTTTCCATGTCCCCAATATCTCGCCGGATGAAAAGGCCGGCCTTGGTGGTTGGACGCTTGCGGAATTCGGCAATGCGATGAAGCGCGGCGTCGGCAAGAACGGCGAGCACCTTTATCCGGCGTTCCCCTACGGCTCCTACGCCCGCATGAGTGACAAGGACATCAACGACCTCTGGGGTTTCCTGAAGACCTTGCCGAAGAGCAGCAACGTCGCGCCGCCGCATGAGCTGCCGTTCCCCTTCGATATCAGGCTGGCGCTCGGTGGCTGGAAATTCCTCTATTTCAACGATCAGCCACGCGTTGTCATCGCCAATGCCGACGACAAGATCAAGCGCGGCCAATATCTGGTAGAAGGCCCCGGCCATTGCGGCGAGTGCCACACCCCGCGCGACGGGCTCGGCGGCTTCGTCAGGGACCAGTGGCTGGCCGGCGCCCCGAACCCGGAAGGCAAGGGCCGCATTCCCGACATCACCCCCGGCTCGAAATCAATGGCTAGCTGGAGCGACGGCGACATCGCCAGCTACCTGGAGACCGGTTTCACCCCCGACTTCGACTCCGTCGGCGGCTCGATGGCCGAAGTCCAGCAAAACATCGCCCGCCTGCCAGCCTCGGACCGCGAGGCGATCGCGGCCTACCTGAAGGCGGTGCCGGCGCGGTAAGAAGCAGGCGGCTGGCTACTTCTCCCGTAGCCGCTTTGCCATATAGAGGTGAGTTTCATAGCGAAGCTCGAACTCTCCGCCGTATGCCGCGATAACCTCCGCAATCGCAGCGAGCAGCGCCTCCCTCCGGTCATCCGCCAGAAGCCGGTAGCTTGATAACGTGCGCAGCAGGTCGGTATAGCTTTCAGGACTATGCATCCGGCTCCAGGGATAGGATCGGTGCGTTGCCGGTTCGAAATGTTCGGATTCACCGAGCAACTTCACGAAAGGCCCGTCTGGCAGATACCACGCTTCCGCGGGTGGACCTGAAAGCGATGGCGCGTATCGCGAATAGAGGCGGGCGAATTCCGCGGCGAGCGGTGGTGCCGGCGGCATGGGTACATTTCCAAAAGACGGCAAGCGTGCCGCCCGGCGCGAGCTGCTCGGCAGTCTTGGCAAATCGGACGTCTGGTGCAACCCAGTGAAAGGACTGGGCCGCCATCACAAGCTTGAACGTTTCAGGCTTACCCGGCCACGCCTCAAAGGTGGTTTCCGCGAAGCGTATATGGGGAAATTTCATTAGATTTTGCTGCGCGATGCCCATCAATTCCTTGCCGGGTTCAAGCGCAAGGATGGAAAAGCCACGGCGTGCAAAGGTCTGTGTTGCTTGTCCTGTACCGCAGCCGATCTCAAGGATCGCATCCTTGCTGCCCAAACCAGCAAACGCGGCGATGTCATCAAACATCGACTCGGGATAGGTCGGGCGAGCATCGCCATAGAGGCCTGCCATCCCGTCAAAAGTGAACCGCTGTTCCAAGGTCCATCTCCCTCTGAGATCCAGTATGAGAGGCCATCTTTCTAGCGCATTTCAGTTGAATTTTACAGCGCAACCAATTTCGGTTGCAGGGCAGGAGCGGGCGATCATGGATGGAATGGCAGAACAGAGGATTCCTTATTTCAGCCAATGGGAAACCCCCGACATGACTCTGGCGGTGCTGGCGGAAGGGGCGCAGGCGGCATTGCTGAGGGACCCGCTTTGGGCAGGCTCGGGAGCGGGGAATGTCGAGGATTACGCCCGCTGGGCCGGCAATCTCTGCGGTATGGCCTGCCTGAAAATGGTTCTTGCCGCGCGTACGGGCAAAATCGTGCCAACCGTGGATCTCGCATTGGCATGCAAGGAATATGGCGGCTATGTCGAAGAGCCTGATGGTAAGATCAAGGGCCTGATCTATGCGCCCTTCATTCCATTTGTCAAAGATCGGTTCGGCCTGAACACCAGGGTCGTCACCGGCATTTCTGTCGGAGATATCGGCGATATTCTCCAGCAATCCGAATTCTTCATCGCGTCCGTCCACCATTCCATCCGCTGGCCGGACACCGAGCCGCCATCGAAGGGCGGACATCTTGTCTTGGTGACGGTGGCTAACTCAAACACGATCCGTTTCCACAATCCTTCCGGTCACGAGGCTGCAACCCGGGAAAACGTGGAAATGCCGCTGGAAACATTCGACCGGTTTTTCGCCGGGCGCGGGATCGCCATCGATCGCTGACGATAGGAAGGTCAACGGCGATCCCGACGGACCGTTCTCATGCAAGCGCCTGCAGATAGCGCATGCCGGTGACCGGACGTGGCTTGAAATCCATTTGTTCGTAGAAGCGGTGCGCCTGGACATTGCCGGTCGCGGCGCTGACGGAGAGATAGCCGCAGCCAGCCTTGCGGGCGATGTCGCGAGCGCGATCGACGAGATGCTGGCCGATGCCATGGCCGCGATGGCCGTCGCGCACGAAGAGATGATGCAGGTCCATGCCGCGCTGACCTTCCTGCGCCCGGTAGAGCGGCACGAGGATGGCGTAGCCGATCAGCCCGTTCTGGCCTTCCGCCACCAGCGCCGTGATCCATGGCACCGGACCGAAGAGATCGCGTTCGAGCTGTTCCGGGGTCGCGGCTGAGGGATCGCCATGATGAGCGGCGAGCAACCGGATCATATCGTTCAATTCCGGCAAATCGCGCGGATGCGCATTGCGGATGGTAATGACAGGCGGGCGGAGAAGTGAGATTTCGCTATCGTCCAGCATGAGGTTCTGCGTCCTTTTTTGAATGTGCCGTCAGGACGCTGCCGATACAACAAAGCCGCCTGACGGCGGCTTGTTGACAATATGATCTGTCCCGGCCGCCCCTTACAGGTACAGCCAAAAATACGAGCGATTGTGGAGCGCGTGCGTGATCATGGGCGCATAGATGAGCTGGAATGTCGGATTTGTCAATGGGGTGAGTCGATGCTCTCCCTCCTGCGGAGCATTATCCGACAAGATCACCATGGGCACACGTCAGCCTATCGCACCCGGGCATCGCCGAGGGCGGGTTTTCTTCTGGCAATAAATATAGTATACCCCCCTATACTATAAATGAGGCCGTCATGTCCCATACCATCCAAGAGCAAGCCAAACTTCTTTCCCGCGTCCGCCGCCTCAAAGGGCAGTTGGAAGCGGTGGAGAGGGCGTTGGAGGCTGAGCGGCCTTGTGGAGAGATTTTGCAGCTCCTGGCATCCATTCGCGGCGCCCTGACGGGGCTGACCGGCGAGATATTGGAAGACCATCTGCAGGAACATGTGCTCCACGCCGAAAGCGAGTCGGCCCGCCGCCAGGCGGTCGATGAAATATCCGATGTGCTGAAGACCTATCTGCGCTGATCAGAGGCTTTGGGCAATCCAACAGGAGACTGATGTCATGAGTACTTCTTCGGATGCGTTGACGCATAGCCACGTATTCCTGGGCTCCGACCACCGCCGCAACGAACGCCGCATCTGGCTGGTCATTGCGCTGACGACGGTGATGATGGTGGTCGAAATCGGTGCCGGCACGCTATACGGCTCGATGGCATTGGTTGCCGATGGCTGGCACATGTCGACGCATGCCAGTCCATGCTGATTTCCGCATTGGCCTATCTCTATGCCCGTCGCCATGCCCACAATGCGCGCTTCACCTTCGGCACCGGCAAGCTCGGCGATCTCGCCGGCTTCGCCAGCGCCATCGTCCTCGCCATGATCGCGTTGTTGATGGCTTGGGAAAGCCTCGTGCGATTGCAGAATCCGGTGGCGATCAATTTTCGCGAGGCGATCGCCATTGCCATCGTCGGCCTGCTCGTCAATCTCGTCAGCGCCTGGCTGCTACGCGACGATCACGACCACCATCACGGGCATTCCCACACGCATGGCCATGATCATCATCACGACCACGATCATGGCGGCAAGGACAACAATCTCCGCTCTGCCTATGTCCACGTCATCGCCGACGCCATGACCTCGGTTCTGGCCATTGTCGCCCTCCTGCTCGGCAGCCGCTTCGGCTGGACTTTCCTCGATCCGCTGATGGGCATTGTCGGCGGACTGGTGATCCTGCAATGGTCCTTGAGCCTATTGCGTTCCTCGGGCGCAGTCCTGCTCGACTTCATCCCGCAGGGTGAAGACCTGCCGGAGGAGATCCGGGAGGTCATCGAAACGGACGCCGACCGCATCACCGATCTGCATGTGTGGCAGGTCGGCCCCGGCCATCATGCGGCGATCGTCGCTGTGGTAACGCCGGAGCCGCGCGATCCTGCCTTCTACAAGGCACGGCTGGCCGCTATCCACGAACTGTCGCACGTCACCGTTGAAGTCAAGGTCAAAAAAGCAGCATAACGTCTGATGGAAGCTCGGCGCGTCAGAGGCTTGCCATATTCCTCGCTTAGCTCAGAATTCGGCTGATTCCGCTGGAGGCTTCCGTATGCCCACACCGCTTACTCGTCGCCGCCTCTTGGCAGGCTCGGTGCTGCTTTTCCCCGTTCTGACATTGGGGCCTGAAACCCTGTTTGCGCAGGATGCCAGCGCCAACAAGAGCCCCAACGCGACTGCTCCTGCGCCGTCCGATACCCAGGATAATTCCACGGCACCCGACGATCAGGACATGGAAGACAACCAAGGTCCCGACAATTCTCAGTTCACCGACGATGCCGACAAGCAGTTGGCGGATCTGGAAAAGAAGACGGGCGGTCGCCTCGGTGTTTCCGTGCTGGATACGGAAACCAATATTTCGCTCGGCTATCGCGAAGCGGAGCGGTTTGCCTTGTGCAGCACCTATAAGGCGCTTGCGGTCGGTTTCGTGCTTGCCCGTGTCGATCAGGGCGTAGAGAAGCTCGACCGCCGCGTCACTTATGGCAAGGATGTTGTCGTTACCTATTCGCCCGAGACAGAAAAGCATGCCGGCACCGACGGCATGACGATCGCCGAACTCTGCGGTGCGGCAATCATGTTGAGCGACAACACCGCCGGCAATCTGCTGCTCGACAGTTTCGGCGGTCCAGCGGCGCTGACCGCATGGCTGCGTACGACCGGCGACACGGAAACCCGACTCGACCGCAAGGAGCCTGACGTCAACCAGGCGATCAAGGACGACCCGCGCGACACGACGACGCCGGATTCCATGCTGGATACGATCGGACTTCTGACGCTCGGCAATACGCTGTCCGAAACCTCGCGCGATCAATTGTCGAATTGGCTGGTCAATAACACCACCGGCAATGCCCGCCTGCGCGCCGGCCTGCCGAAGGAATGGAAGGTTGGCGACAAGACCGGTACCGGTCAGAACGGCTCCTACGCCGACGTCGCCGTCATCTGGCCCACCGATCGCGGTCCGATCCTCGTCACCACCTATGTCGGCGAGGCAACCGCACCCGCAAAGGACATCGAGGCCGTCTTCGCCGAAGTCGGAAAGATCATTGCGGGCATGGTGGGGTTAAAATAGTCGCATCTTGAAATGTGATTAATAAAATCAAGGCGATACGATCTCGACGTGAATCAGGATCGCATCGCCTTGATGTCGTTTCGAGGAAGCTCAAGCGATGGATAAGGCTGCAGCGGCACTATCCGTTTCATCGCTGTCGCCGCCGGACTTATTATCGATGCCGAGTTGCTGCTTCACTTGTTTGGCGATCTCATCGTTGATTGCCTTCTGCTGGTCGGCTGGCAACGCGCGGAGGGACTCCTCCGTCAAATGGTGCTGTTCCAGATATCGAGCGCGGATCTTTTCCGCAGGCGTCATGTGGGCCCACTTGGAGAACTCGTCCGCAATATCCTGACTGGAAGAATCGCTCGACGAATCCGAACCGTTGATGCTCGGAGCCGCGCCGTCGCTCTTATCGGCGTCGACATCCGATGTCGACGGGGCTGTCTGACCGGTTTGGTTGAGCCAGAAGCCGGAGGAGATGGAGGAGGGGACGCCGCTGGATGTGACCGAAGGTGTCTGCGTCTGCTGCTCGTCGCTGTCGTCGGGCAGCATGAACGGCGTGCTGTCGTCAGAATCCGTATCCTGCTGGCTCTTTATCGGGCTGCTGAAAAGGCTCTGGGTGCTATGATGAACTTTCATCGTCATGTCTCCCTGTGGGTTGGCGCGACGATGACTCGGCAAACGTGTCCGGGGCTTGTGTACTAAGGCTCTCTTACGTTCCGCAGAAGGTTTGCAGCACCCGCTCTGCCGGTTGCGGCGGTTCGGCATAGGGCGCGAAGGCCGGTTGGTCCTCATAGGGCCTTGCAAGCACCGTCAGCAGCGCCTCGAACAGTGAAAAATCCCCGTCCTCGATCGCAGCTTCGATCGCCTGTTCGATTCGATGGTTGCGTGGAATGAATGCCGGGTTCACGGTCCGCATCGCCCGTGCTCGTTCGTTCGGTGCTTGCGGATCGCGGCTCAGCCGCTCGCGCCAGCGCGTCAGCCACGGTTGGGTCGATTCCGGGTCCTTGAAGCTGGCGGCAAAAGCCGTTTCGTTGTCCTCGCTCTCGGCAAGCGCTGCAAGCCGCCGGAACGTCAGGGTGAAATCCGCCTCCTGCTGTTGCATCAGCGCCAGCAGCGCCTGGATCAGGTCGAGATCGCCTTCTTCCTCGGCTGCAAGGCCGATCTTGGCGCACATCCCAGCAAGCCAAGGGGTTTGGAAGCGCTCGCCATAGGCCTTGAGCACCGCATTTGCCAGATCGACGGCCGCGTCCACCGACGGATCGATCAACGACAGCAGCGTTTCACCGAGCCGGGCAATGTTCCATTGGCCGATGCCGGGCTGGTTGGCATAGGCGTAACGGCCCTGCTGATCGATCGAAGAAAAGACGGTTGCCGGATTATAGCTGTCCATGAAGGCGCAAGGACCATAGTCGATCGTCTCGCCGGAAATGGTCATATTGTCGGTATTCATCACGCCATGGATGAAGCCGACATGCAGCCAGCGCGCAATCAACGCAGCCTGCCGTTCGGAAACGGCCTCCAACAGCGCCAGATAGCGATTTTGCCGGTCCTTGATCTCCGGATAATGCCGGTCGATGACATAGTCGGCGAGGATGCGCACACTGTCGGTATCGCCGCGGGCGGCGAAGAACTGGAAGGTGCCGACGCGGATATGGCTTGCCGCGACGCGGGTGAAGACCGCACCGGGCAGCACTCTCTCACGATAGACGGGTTCGCCGGTGGCAACCGCCGCCAGTGCCCGTGTCGTCGGAATGCCGAGCGCATGCATGGCTTCGCTGACGATATATTCGCGCAGAACCGGCCCGATTGCCGCCCGCCCGTCGCCGCGCCGTGAGAAGCGCGTCGGTCCCGCGCCCTTGAGCTGGATATCGCGGCGCCTGCCGTAACGGTCGATGACTTCACCAAGCAGGATCGCCCGGCCATCCCCGAGCTGCGGCACGAAACCGCCGAACTGGTGACCGGCATAGGCCATCGCGATCGGCTCGGACCCCGGCAGGAGCCTGTTGCCCGAGAAGATCGCCGCGCCGTCCCGTTCCAGCGCCTCGGCATCGAGCCCGAGTTCGCCGGCTAGCGCCACGTTGAACTTGATCAACCGCGGTCCTGCGACCGGCGTCGGTGCCTGCTCCGCGAAAAATTGCGGCGGCAGGCGCGCATAGCTGTTGTCAAACAGGGCCGACGGTGCCTGAAGCACCGAATTGTCATGGGGAGAAGAGCTCATGCACCTAAGGTAGGGCTGGTGGGGAGGCGGCGCAAGGCGCTTGCTTGAAGTAGGAAATGATCCTACTTTATCCTACCGAGCACGAGGAGTTCGCCATGAACGAGAAACTGAGCATCTCGCTCCCCAGTGAAATGGTCGCCGCCATCAAGAGCCGCGTCGATGCCGGAGCTTACGCCTCGACCAGCGAGGTGCTGCGTGCTGCTGTCCGCGTGTGGTTGCGGGAGGAAGAGGAATACCAGGAACGGATCGCGGCGATCCGGCAGAAGGTCAAGGCATCTCTGGATGATCCGAGGCCCGATCTGAGTTTGCAAGATATAGACGATTGGATCGAGTCACTGGCTGCGGAACAGCAGTAAACGCATGAAGCGATATTCTGTCGTATTTCGTGAAACGGCTAAAGCTGATCTCCGGTCGATATATGAATACGTATTGGACCAAAGCAAAAACAAGCAGATAGCGCTCGCTTATATCAAGCGTATCCGGGACAAATGTGGAAAAATCGGTGATGTACCACTTGGCGGCGTTGCTCGCTCGGATCTAGGCGCGAGTCTGCGAATGGTCGTCTTTGAGCGCAGTATCGTTATTCTTTATTTGGTTGAAGGCGAGCGGGTGAGGATCACCAATATCTTTTCCGGTAGCCGGGACTACGAAACGCTTTTGTCGGATCGTTAACCCGCCTCCATCTCCCGCGCCATCTCCGCCAATTTCCTCACCGTATTGAGATTCCGGGACGTCCCCGCCTTCAGTGCTGGCAGCCTCAGTTTCGAGCGACCGGAGCCATCGGGATAATGGACGTAGATTTCTCTACCCGCGACATGCACCTCTTCTCCGCCGGGTGCTACCAGCTTTTCCAGGGCATCGGCCGGTGCAGGTTCTGGGAGGAAGTTGACGAGCAGATAGTTCGGTTTGGCATGCGGGAAGGGCGAGCCATCCGCGATGGCCTGTAGCTCCTGACGGCTGCGCAGGAGCACGCCCGGCGATGTACCCATTTTCCGCGCCAGCGCCGCTTCCAGATCCTTCTGCACGGCCGCCTCGTCTCTGTCCGAGCGGAAGAGCACATTGCCGCTTTGGATATAGGTCTTCACGTCGGTAAAGCCGATCTCCTCGCAGACGGCTTTCAGCTCCGCCATCGGCAGTGCGCCGGTGCCGCCGACATTGACGGCACGCAGCAGGGCAACATAGACCGGCATCGGCTCCTCCTCCCGCGGTTTTTGCTAGATCTTACCGGCGACCTTGATGGCGAAGCCATATTCGAAGGCGATTTCTTCCAGGCGCTGGAAGCGGCCCGAAGCGCCGCCATGGCCGGCATCCATGTTGGTTTTCAGAAGGATCGGCGCATCGCCAGTGGTTTTGTCACGCAGCTTGGCAACCCACTTCGCCGGCTCCCAATAGGTGACGCGCGGATCGGTCAGGCCGCCGAGCGCCAGAATCGGCGGGTAGGGCTTCTCGCCGACATTGTCATAGGGGCTGTAGGCGGCGATCTGCTCGTATTCTTCCTTGCTGTCGATCGGATTGCCCCATTCCGGCCATTCCGGCGGCGTCAGCGGCAGCGTATCGTCCAGCATGGTGTTGAGCACATCGACGAAGGGCACGGCGGCGATAATGCCAGCGAATTTCTCCGGCGCCATGTTGGCGATGGCGCCCATCAGCATGCCACCGGCCGAGCCGCCCTCGGCGATGATCTTAGCGTAGGAGGTGAACTTCTCCTGATTCAAATAGTCGGCTGCGGCAATGAAGTCCTTGAAGGTATTGGTCTTCTTGTCCATCTTGCCGTCTTCGTACCAGGCAAAGCCCTTGTCCTTGCCGCCGCGGATATGGGCGATGGCATAGACGAAACCGCGGTCGGCGAGCGATAGGCAATTGGTGTTGAAGCCGGCGGGAATGGTGATGCCGTAGGCGCCATAACCATAGAGCAGGCAAGGCGCGGAGCCGTCGAGCGGTGTATCCTTGCGATAGAGCAGGGTCACCGGCACATGTTCGCCGTCCCAGGCGGGGGCGAAAACGCGGCGGGTGACGTAATCGTCCGGATTGTGGCCTGACGGAACTTCCTGCGTCTTCAGCAGGGTGCGCTCGCGCGTCACCATGTTGTAGTCGTAGAGCTGGCTCGGCGTCGTCATCGAGGAATAGGAGAAGCGAATGACGTCGGTGTCGTACTCGGCCGCACCCTGCAGGCCGAGCGAATAGGCTTCCTCATCGAAGGCGATGGCATGTTCTTCGCCGCTGCGGCGATCGCGGACGATGATCCGCGGCAGGCCATCCTTGCGTTCCAGCCAGATGAGATGACGGGCATAGGCCATGTGATTGAGGATCAGCGTGCCCGGCTTGTGGACCACGACATCGCGCCAGTTTTCTTTAGCCGGCTTGTCGACCGGCGTTTCCATGATCTTGAAATCCTTGGCATCGCCGTCATTGGTGAGGATGTAGAAGACATCGCCGCCTTCCGCCATTTCATACTCGATTCCGGTGTCGCGCGCGGCCACCAGCTTCGGCTCGGCCATAAGATCCGAGGTCGGAATGATGCGGTATTCACTGGTCTCGTGATCGTGGATGTCGATGAAAATATAGTCATCCAGCAGCGAGCCACCGACACCCATGAAGAAGCCGGAATCCTCCTCTTCATAGACCAGCCGGTCTTCCGATTGCGGTGTGCCGACGACGTGATGGAAGATTTTCGAAGGACGATGGTTCTCGTCCTGCAGTGTATAGAAAAAGCTCTTGCCGTCGGGCGCCCAGACACCGCCGCCGCCGGTGTTTTCGATCACGTCGGCGAGATCTTCGCCGGTTTCCAGATTGCGGACCTTCAGCGTGAAATATTCCGAGCCCTTGTCGTCATAGCCCCAGATGCCGTGGCTATGATCCGTGGAATGGTCGATGCCGGAGAGGCGGAAATAGGATTTTCCCTCGTTTTCCTTATCGCCGTTCAAAAGGAGCTTGCGCTCGCCGCCATTGCGCGCCTCGCGGAAGTAATGCGGCTGCTCGCCGCCGGTGACATAGAGCGTGCCGTAGGCAAAAGGCCCGTCCTTGACCGGCACGGAGCTGTCATCTTCCTTGATACGGCCTTTCATTTCGGCAAAGAGCGCTTTCTGCAGCTCTTTCGTATCCGCCATGGCCGCATTCATATAGGCGTTCTCGGCCTCCAGATACGCGCGTATTTCCGGATCGAGAATCTTGGTGTCCTTGAACATCGCCTGCCAATTGTCGGCGCGCAGCCAGGCGTAATCGTCGCTGCGGCTGATGCCGTGGCGCGTATCCGTGACTGGTTTTTTTGCAGCGGCGGGCGGGGTGGGGAGGTTCTTGAATGCAGACACGAGCAGGCTTTCTCCGGGATCAAAGTCGGATATGAGGTGAAGAAGAGATAGAGGGCGCTTGGCCGGGGTTCAAGCGGCAATTGCCCGCTCAAGCCTCGAGCAAGCGGATGACAATAAGCTTGGATCTAGCTGATGGAGTCAGAAGAGCTCGCCCAGACTGCCTTGATGTGACCACATTCTTTAACGAAGTCCGCGTATGTTGCGTCGATAATAAGGCGGCCTTATCGCTTTTCTGGTCGAACAGACGCTTCCCAGCCCGCAGTTAAGCAAGGGATCGGTCTTCATGCTGAAATTCATCGCCATTCTCATCCCGTTGGCAGCCATCGCGACGTCCGCTTTTGCCGTGGATGCGACCATGAAGAAGGAATTGGAGAAGCTCGATCCTTCCGAGCGGATGGAGCAGACCTGCGATGCTGAGGCAATGAAACGAATCAGCACAGAGAAGGCCGGCTTCAAGCCCGACAAGGTCATCGCCTATACGTTCAGCGACCCTGATATGTCTCCGGACTCGATGAATGCTCCTGGCGCGGTCTTTCGCAGCAAGGGAGACTGGTATCATCTCTCCTATAAGTGCACGACCGGCCCGCAGCATATCGATGTGCGGGGCCTGAGCTACGAAATCGGCGAGAAAGTGCCGCGCGAGAGCTGGCCAAAATACTATCTCTACAATTGATGCCGTCAGCGCCGTCTTTGGCGTTCCAGCCGGTAGAGTTCGGAGAGAACATGCTCCTGCACATCGGGACTCTGATGACAGACGGCGTCCGTCAGGTCGCGTAGCGTCCCCCTGAGCCCATGGAGCTGATCCACCAGATCCATGACCAGATCGACACCGGGCTCGTTGACGCCCATCGCGTTGACCAGATCTAGGATCAACTGCCCCCGCGCCAGATCGGCTTCGCGAAAATGCCGGCCTTCACCGGTCGTTTCGGGGACGAGCCAGCCCTGTTCAATCCAGACCTCCAGCACCGTATTGTCTATTTCGAGGCGCAAACGAAACTCGCTCTCGTTCATAGCTCAGCCTCCCATGGTCTTTCTGGGATCATGCGTCTTGCCGCCCTGCCATTCGGAAACAAAAGCCGTCAGCTCCGCATCCGGCGCGTCCGGCAAGACGATCTTCAACGAAACATAGGCATCGCCGTTGTCCTTGCCATGCACCGGCACGCCTTTGCCCTTCAGCCGCAAAACCTTGCCGGTGTTGGAGTTCGGTTGAAGGGTAATAGTGACCGGACCGGACGGCGTGGGCACGCGGACTTTGCCGCCGAGCACCGCCTCCGCAAGCGAAATCGGCAGTTCAAATCTAATATCGTTGCCGTCCCGAACGAAGAAGCGGTGCGGGCGCACATGCACCTCTATCAGCGCATCCCCGGAGGCGCCGCCGCCGAAACCGGGGTCGCCCTTGCCGCGGAGGCGCAGCGTCTGCCCGTCGCGGGTTCCCGCCGGTATCTGCACGTCGAGCGCCGGTCCGTCCGGCAGATTGATCTGCTTTTTCGTGCCGTTGATGGCGTCGAGAAAGTCGACCTCCATGGAATAGTGGCGATCCTGACCCTGCATTCCGGATTGGCCTCGGCTGCGACGTGAGAAGAAGCTGGAAAGTATATCGTCGGTATCCCCGAAATCGGCGAAACCACCCGTGTTGCGATAGGGGCCGCGCTGGCCTTCGTTCGCCGCGTAGTCGCGATAATAGCTGCGTGGCGGCTTCTCCGCGCCGGTGTTGTCGATCTCGCCGCGGTCGAAGCGCACGCGCTTCTCCTCGTCGCCGAGGATGCCGTAGGCCGCGGAGACTTCCTTGAATTTATCCTCGGCCTGTTTGTCGCCGGGGTTCAGATCGGGATGCAGCTTTTTCGCAAGCTTGCGATAGGCGCTTTGAATGTCTTTTTGCGGGGCGTCCCGCTTTACGCCCAGAATATCGTAGGGATCACGGCTCATGAATGTTTCCCTTTGGGAGCACAGGAAAATACGCAGATAGTGATAGGCAGGCGTGGTATCAATCGTAGCATAAATGATGGCATGTCGTGCCGGCGATTGCGGCAGAATGGCCGTTGCCGCATTTGTGATGGGGAATGGGCGGTGTTATGGGCAAGCCGCCATATTTCCGTCGCCTTGCCGGACGATGGCGGGCACAGCGTCAAGGAGCTTGTGGCAATCATGCACCTTTTCCGAACAGACTTCATTTCATTCGATCCGACCGGTGGCTGCCTGATGAACCGTTTTCTGCTGACGTCTGCATTCCTGCTCGCCGCTGTTCCGGCCGCTTTTGCCGCCGAGCCCACGGCGAAGCCGGTCGTCTGGCCGCAACTTCCGCCGAAGGCAGCGGCTTCGAACGTCAAGTTGGTCGAGCCCCATCTGCACGTCAATCGCGCCGGTAAGGGCGCACCGCGCATAGCCCTGACCTTCGACGCCTGCATGGGCAAGACCGATCCGCGCATTCTCAGCACATTGGTCGATCACCATATCCCGGCGACGATCTTCGTTACCGCTCGCTGGCTGCGCAGCAACCCCGAAACGCTTGCCGTCTTCCTCGCTCATCCCGACATTTTCGAACTTGAAGATCACGGCCAGAACCACATTCCCGCGGTCGATATCCCAATGGCGGTCTATGGCATTCCCGCTGCCGGTTCGCCGCAGGCGGTCGCGCAGGAGGTCAAAGGCGGTGCCGATGCCATGATCGCCGCCGGCATTCCTCAGCCGCATTGGTTCCGAGGCGCGACGGCAAAATATAGCCTCTCGGCCATCGCTCAGATTCGCGGCATGGGCTATCGCATTGCCGGCTATTCCGTGAATGGCGACAGCGGCTCGCTGCTGCCGGCCAAGATGGTGGAAAAACAATATGCCTCTGCCAAGGACGGCGACGTCATAATCTCGCATATCAACCAGCCGACCCATGCCGCCGGTGAAGGTGTCGCCGCGAGCATCCTGGCGCTGAAGGCCAAGGGCGTGCAGTTCGTTCGCCTACAGGATATTCCCGAGCAGGGGGATGACGATACGACGAACTGAGGCGGTTCGGTCTCAGCGCCGATCGCTGACGCGGTCACTCCGGTAATTGCGGCTGCACCTTTTCGTCCAAGAACAACTCGTTGACCACGGTCATGACGATCAGCGACAGCGGCAGCGCGAGCATCGCGCCGACAGCACCCCACATCCAGGTCCAGAAGATAATCGCCAGGAAAACGATGAATGGATTGAGTTCCCATTGCCGACCCATGACTGCCGGGAAAACCAGATTTTCCACGGTGAGATGGACGGAGAAGAAGGCGACGGCCGGGGCGAGACCGAAGATGATATCGTCATGGGTGATGATGCCGGCGATCGCCAGCGCGATCGTTACCGTCGTGATGCCGACGAACGGGACGAAGCTGGAGAGAAAGGCGAAGATGCCCCAGAGAACCGGCGCGCTCATGCCGCCGACATAGGCAATGATCGTCATCACGACGCCGAGGCCGGCATAGATCAGCGCGGCCGTCGCAAAGTAGAAGCCGAGCACTTGCTCGACCGCATTGATGATGCGGATTGCCGCCAGCCGCGATGTTCTGGTGGAGAAGGTCAAGATGATCGTCTTGCGCAGGCTGATGCGGCCGGCAAGGAACAGCAGCAGCGCCGCAAAAAACAGCAGGCCCTGGACGATGGCGGGCGTCAGGCTATTGGCGAGGATGTGCAGGACGTTGGCGCTGTTTTCGAGCAGCACATTGATCGACATCGGCCCGCTTTCAAAGGTCTGCGGCGTGATGTGTAACCACTTGATCCGTTCGAGATAGGGCATCAGCCGATCGACGGTGCGTTGGAAAAAGTCAGGCCCTTCCTGGGCAAGCGTCGCCATAGGCCCGGCGAGCGAATTGATGATCAGGAAGATGACCAGCGCCACCGCCGATGACAGCAGAACGGCGTTAAGGATGCGCGGCACGCCAAGCTTGCTCAGTCTTTCCGCAGCCAGCCCCAGGATCATGCCGACGACCACGGCCAGCGTCACAGGAATGAGGATGATCGACATCATATAGACGCCGGCAAGCGCCAAGACGAGGAAGATGCCGATAACCGCCCAGGCCGCGGCGACATCGAGCCCATCCTTCTGAACGGGTCTTTCTGATGAGGCTTTGTCCAACTGTTCGGTGTCCGCCCGTAACGCATCCACCCAGGCGCTGGAACGCCCTTCGCTTGCCGCCGCAAGTCTGCGCGCCTGTTTGCGTATGCCGTTGGCGATATCCATCCCCGAACCCGTCGCGCGAAACCCATTGCCTCGATACGCAAACGCGAAAGGCCCGTCCTGGTTCCAGAACGGGCCTTTCGGTAGGCTTCGGGACAGGGGGTCAGGCGATCAAATTCAGCCCGATGCCCCAGGGATCACGCAGCGAAACGCCGCCGTCACGCTTTTCCGTCTTGATCTGATGCAGATCGAGTGCGGCGACGGCCTTGTCGAGCGCGTCCTTGTCGTTGAAACGCAACGTGTAGTCGGAAAGGCCGGTCATATCTTCGGACCGGACGCCGGCGCCGCGGCTGTTCCAGGTATTGGCGCCGAGATGATGGTGATAGCCGCCGGTTGCGAGGAAGGTCGCGCCGGGATAGCGCGCCGCCATTACCTGCATTCCCAGCACATCGCGATAGAAGGCATTCGCTTCCGCGACGTCGCCGACCTGCAAATGGATATGGCCGATCGCCGAACCCTCGGCCATCCCGTCCCAGCGATCCTGCGGTGCGCTTTCGTAAAGTTTCTGCAAATCGAGGCGCAGCGTTGCCATTTCGACTGTGCCGTCGCTGTGGAATTTCCACTGCTCGTGCGGCCGGTCTGCATAGATCTCGATGCCGTTGCCCTCGGGATCGGAAAGGTAGATTGCCTCGCTGACGATATGGTCGGAGGCGCCTTCGAGGGCGACGCCATTATGCGCCGCGTGGCGCAGCCAACGGGCAAGCTCGACGCGATCGGGCATCAGGAAGGCGGTATGGAAAAGGCCTGCGGCCGTTTGCGGCGCTCGTTTAGCCGCGCGATCGGTCGTCAGAGTCAAAAGCGGCTGACCGGCAACGCCCAGCACCTCGCCGCTGGCTGTCTTTTCAATGACCTTCAGGCCCAGCATGTTCTGATAAAAGCGCGACACCAGCGCCAGGTCGGTGACGACAAGATGCGACTGGCCGACATAGGCGGGGCGCGTCAGTGCATAGGAGGGAGCGGTTTCGGTCATGCGGGTATTCCAACCTCAATGTTTTGCAGGAGAGCAACCGGTGCGGCGACGAAAACGCCGCCAATGGCAGGCCTCAGAGCTTTCGCCGGTTGATGTGCCTCTTCAGAATCTCTGGCCCGCTGTACTTGAGCTAGATATGGCGGATTCTGATTGTTCACAGAAGATCAGAAATTGCGGATTGAGCGTTCGCTGTCCGTTGACAGCCGCGTGATGGTCCTCTCGCCATTCACGAAGATTTACCTATATGCGCATTCCACCCAGTTGTCTCCATCCGCCCGAGGTGAGACGATCAACGTTAGCGCGACCAATGGGAGCACGCATGCCCGAATTCAGAGGGATCCGTTGGGCCTATGACCGATATGAAGTGATCGTTGACAGCATCGTCAACGGGATCGGCGTGGTCTTGGCTTTGATCGGCTCGACCGTGTTGATCTTCTATGCGACGGTATGGAGTTCCTACGGCGAGATTGCCGCGGCCTGGATCTATGGCGTCGGCCTCGTTCTGACCCTGGCGATGTCCTTCGCCTACAATGTGTGGCCGGTGTCGCAGACGAAGTGGGTCCTGCGACGTTTCGATCATTCCGCCATCTTCGTCCTGATCGCCGCCACCTATACGCCGTTCCTGCAGCGTGGCGCCGACGATCCTTTGCTGTTTGCCATGCTGATTGCCATCTGGGTTTTCGCCGGACTCGGCATCATGCTGAAATGTGTTTTTCCGGGGCGGTATGACCGGCTGGCTATCCTGCTCTATCTCGCCATGGGCTGGAGCGGCGTGCTGGTGGCGAGACCCGTTGCCCTGCACATACCATTCGCGTCGATGCTGCTGATCATCATCGGCGGCGTCATCTATTCGCTGGGCGTGATTTTCCACGTCTGGGAGAAGTTGCGTTTCCAGAACGCCATCTGGCACGGCTTCGTGCTTGCCGCCGCCGCCGTGCATTATTCGGCGGTGCTGACCTGTTTCAGCCTGTCACCGGAAAATTTTTGACGATCTGTGTCGTTGTCGCGCACTTTATCGTCGAATGCAGGCTGCGCACCAGGCGCATGACGACGGCGTCAAAGCGCTGCATGTCCGTCTTGGGATAATCCATCTGGAAGAAGGCCGCGGCGCCATTGCAGAGAGCGACGCCGCGTACATAGACGATGCGGCCCTGTTTGGTGCCTGAGAAGCTGATGCCGTGCGAGGTCGATTTCGTATAGGAGATCTGCCAGCCATCATTCTTGGCGAGTGCGATGCGGGTATTCGCTTCGGTCGAGAAGTCGCCATCGAGGATATTGGTGCCGAAAACAAGCAGCCGCGCCGACTGATCGGTCGGCGCCAAGGTCATGCCATCGCCATTGTCCGAACGGGCCGAAAGGCGGAATTCCGGCGGCAGTTCAATCGTATAGCCGAACCGCGCATTGTCGTAGGACCACCAGTCGGTGGCCAACGCCGGCGCGGCGGAAAAGAGCAGGAGGGCGATCAGGCGCGCGAGCATTGCGGTTTCCGGGAGGCGGGATCTGCAAACCAGCTATGAATAGCGCATTTTTCAGCAGAAATTCCATAGTGATTCTAGGAATGATTAGAAAATAGCTTCAATTCGTTACGGTTTCATTGCGAGCCATGCAGGAATGGCAGATTTACTTCGTCAATATCGCGGAGTATGCCGCATCGGTATCTTAGAACAATTGGACGATGTGATTATGGACCAAGCCGTGCTGCTTCGCGATGCCACCGAGGCTGATCTGCCTGCGATTTGTGAGATCTACAACGACGCGGTCTTGCACACGACGGCGATCTGGAATGACACGCTGGTCGACGTCGACAATCGGATTGAATGGCTCAAGGCGCGCAAGGCGAAGGGCTTTCCGGTCGTCGTTGCGGAGAAGGACGGCAAGGTCGCCGGCTATGCCTCCTATGGTGATTGGCGTGCCTTTGACGGTTATCGCCACACGGTCGAAAATTCCATCTATGTGGACAAGGATCATCGCGGCCTCGGGATCGGTGAAGGCCTGCTGCGCGAACTCGTCGCCCGTGCGGCTACCGGCAATGTCCACGTCATGATCGCCGCCATCGAGACCGGCAACGCCACCTCCATCCGCCTGCATGAAAAGCTTGGCTTCCGCATCGTTGGTCAGTTTTCAGAAGTCGGCACCAAGTTCGGTCGCTGGCTGGATCTGACCTGCATGGAACTGCGCATAACGGTCTAAGGCGTGAACTCATTAACGGTTGGCCGACTGGGAAGTGAGACAGCGCGAGCGGAGGGCCGACTTTTCGGATAAAGTTCTGTTTCCGATCATCTGAGGGCACTAAGATGTTGGCCTCTGACTTAACGAATTTTATCGAGCAGGATCATCTGGCTTTAGATGCTTTCGTGAAGGGCGATCCTGAACCTCTGAAAGATCTCTACTCGCGACGGGATGACGTCATTATCGCCAATCCGTTCGGGCCGCCGGCGAAGGGGTGGGAAAAGGCCGCCGCGACCATGGAACGGGCTGCAACCAATTACCGGGACGGCGAGGCCACCGGCTTTGAGCGCCTCTCCGAGTACGCGACGGCGGACTTGGGGTACATCATTGAGGTCGAGCGGTTCCGATCCAAGGTCGGTGGTGGCGACAAACTGGTGCCGATCGCGCTTCGGGTCACCACCATATTCCGGCGGGAAGAAGGCGCGTGGAGGATCGTCCTTCGTCACGCCGATCCGATCACCTCAGCCCGCCCGCCGGCGTCCATAGTCGGAGAGTAAAAGGGTTGCCGGACCCGGCTGAAGCAGGCGGTTGTCGGCTATCGCCCGGTCTTCGCCGATGGGTTTCCGAGACTTGGTTTTTTGCCTGGCGTTGACGGCGTCTATATTGCCGTCGCTCATCCCGGCGTCATCTTGGCGCCGTTGCTCGGCCGCCTCGCCATGGAAGAGATCATCGAACGACAGCAATCGACGCTTGTGCCGGGATTTAGCGTAGGCGTTTTTCACGGCAGCTAACGTGCTGCGTAGTTCCCCGCCTCGAACACCATGGCGTGACCGTTGATGCAATAGCGCAGTCCGGTTGGCGGCGGGCCGTCGGGGAAGACGTGGCCGAGATGGGCGTCGCAGGCGCCGCAGCGGATTTCGGTGCGCACCATACCGTGAGATTCGTCGCGATATTCCTTGACTGCCGTGGGTGAAGCCGGTTCGAAATAGCTTGGCCAGCCGCAGCCTGCATCGAATTTCGTGTCGGAGCGGAAAAGCGGTGTGTTGCAACAAACGCAGCGATAAAGGCCGGTTTCGAACGAGTCCCAATAGGGGCCTGTAAAGGCGCGTTCCGTGCCGTGCTGCCGCGTGATGCGATATTGCTCCGGCGTCAATTGTTCCCGCCATTCGGCATCGGTCTTCTCGATTTTAGGCCCTGTCATCGTAGCAGACATGAGTGACATCCCTTTCCCATCGCCCAATCTATTGGGCGAGCCCCGTCGGCGCAATGTGGCGCAGCCCCGCCGCTTCTTCAACTCTCCGGCCGTGCTGCCAAAGATGATTCCGGTGGTTTACCGCGCGGTTTTCTCGCGCGGGGCTTGAGGCAATTCGGCCTTTAGCCTATCCCAATGAAGACTTTCGGCTTTACCGGATTCCGCGATTGTTCAGCAGGGAGAAGACATGGCCAGTGTCACCGGCCTGACATTCCTGGCTTTGTGTCTGCCCTTTCTCGGCGCGATCATCGCGCCCGCCGCTGTCCGCTATCTCGGCCATAATGCAGCCTGGCCGCTGGCGGTTTTTCCCGCACTCGCCTTTCTGTATTTCGCGAGCTTTCTTCCCGACATCGCGGCTGGTCATAATGTCCAGGAAGGCTTGGATTGGGTGCCAAGCCTCGGTTTGCGCTTCTCCTGGCTGCTCGACGGGCTGTCGCTGACATTCGCGCTGCTGATCACCGGCATTGGAGCGCTGATCGTGCTTTATGCCGGCGGCTATCTGAAGGGGCATGTAGACCAAGGCCGCTTCTTCTCCTTCATCTTCCTGTTCATGGGGTCGATGCTCGGGCTCGTCGTGTCGGACAGTTTCCTGACGCTGTTCGTCTTTTGGGAGCTGACCTCTATCACCTCCTTCCTGTTGATCGGGTTCGATCATCAGCGTGAGGCGGCACGGCGCGGTGCCTTGCAGGCACTGGTCGTTACCGGCGGGGGAGGGCTGCTGCTGCTCGCGGGCCTGTTGTTGATCTGGCAGATCACCGGCGCTGCTGACATGTCCGGTCTGTTGAGGACCGGCGGCGCGCTGCGCGAAAGTCCGTTTTATATCGCCGTATTGATCCTGGTGCTCGGCGGCGCCTTCACCAAGTCCGCGCAATTTCCCTTCCATTTCTGGCTGCCGAACGCCATGGAGGCGCCGACGCCCGTGTCGGCCTATCTGCATTCTGCGACGATGGTGAAGGCCGGCGTCTATCTCTTGATGCGGCTCAACCCGGCAATGGGCGGCACCGCGGCCTGGGAGACGATCCTGCCGGTCTTCGGTGGCATGACATTGATGGCCGGGACGCTGCTTGCCATTCGCCAGACCGATCTGAAGCTGAAGCTTGCCTATACCACCGTCTCCTCGCTCGGACTGCTTGTGTTGCTTATAGGCTTCGACTCCGATCATGCGGTCGAGGCGGCTGTGCTCTATCTGGTGGCGCATTCACTGTTCAAAGGCGCGCTGTTCATGGTCGCCGGCATCGTCGATCATGAGACTGGCACGCGCGACATCACTCATCTTGGCGGCCTGCGCCACGCCATGCCCTTGACCTTTGTAGCGGCGCTGGCCTCAGCAATTTCGATGGGCGGCTTGCCGCCCGCCATCGGCTTCCTCGCGAAAGAGGAGATCTATGATGCACTGGCCCAATCCTCTTCTTGGCCGATCGCCCTGACAATTGTTACGATTGCCGGTAACGCCCTGATGTTCGCCATCGCCTTCGCCGTGGCGCTGACACCATTCATCGGCGCGCGTGTCGAGACGCCGAAACATCCCCATGAGGCGCCGCCGCTGCTCTGGCTCGGCCCGGTTCTGCTCGCTATTCTGGGTATAGCCGCCGCGATAGCCTCGAGTTTTTGGCACGCTTACATATCCTCGCCTATGGCAAGTGCGGTCGGCGGCAAGGCCATGGAGATATCGATCTCGGTCGTTCCGCACCTTGGCCTACCTTTGGCGCTGTCCACCTTGACGATATTGATCGGCACCTTCGTCTATTGGAAGTTCGGTCGCGCCCGCCTTCTGATGACGGCGGTGCTGCACAAGCTCGGGCCGGGACCGGATCGCGGTTTCGATGGCCTCATCTCGGGGCTGGTGCGCCTATCGTATGCCGTCTCCCGTTTTCTGCAGCCCGGCCGGTTGGAGATCTACGTCACCGTCACCTTCCTCTGCCTTGCCGCCATGCTGCTGATGCCGCTGGTGCTCTATGGCGAGCTGCCAGTTATGCCCTCATGGCCAGACATGCAGTGGCATGAGGCGGCGATTTTCCTGATCGCCGTCATCGGCCTTGCCGCCGTCGTCGTGGCTCGCGACCGGCTGACGGCGATCGTTTCGCTCGGCATTCAAGGTTTTGCCGTCGCTGTCATCTTCCTGCTCTTCGGTGCGCCGGATCTGTCCTTCACGCAGTTCATGGTCGAGACTCTCTCCGTCGTCATCCTAGCGCTGGTGATGACGCGGCTCCGCTTGTCGCCCGCCGACCGCCGCTCGCCACTGCAGATGCTGTTTCATGGAGCGCTTGCCATCGCCTGTGGCCTCGGTTTCGGATTGCTGCTCCTGAAGGCCACGCAGGCGCCCTTCGACCTGACGCTGACGGCGTTCTTCAACCATTATTCCAAGCTGATCGCCCATGGCACCAACGTCGTCAACGTGATCATCGTCGACTTCCGCGGTACGGATACGCTCGGCGAGATCGCCGTCGTCACCATCACCGGCCTCGCCATCTTGGCGCTGATCCGCATCCGCGCCGGCGGTCAGCGCAAGCTTGCGGCCACCGACACCGATGTGAAAGGGACGATGGAGGCCGAGCGCCCATGAACACTGTCATCTTCCGGACTGCCGCGCCGTTCCTGACCGCCTTGATGCTGCTCTTCTCGATCTTCGTGCTGCTGCGCGGCCACAATGAGCCCGGCGGCGGTTTCATCGGTGGGCTGATCGCGGCGTCTGCGCTGGCGATCTATGGCATTGCCTGCGGTGTGGCGGCGGTACGCCGGGCCATCATCTTCCATCCGCTGACGATTGCCGGTTTTGGCCTACTGGCCTCGACGGTTGCCGGCTTGTTGTCGGTCTTCTCCAGAGTGCCCTTCATGACCGGGCTCTGGATCTATCCGCATCTCTTCGGCGTCGAGGTGCCGCTTTCAAGCGTCATGCTGTTCGATGCCGGCGTCTATCTGGTCGTTGTGGGCGCCATCACCTCGATCGCGCTGGCGCTCGAAGAGCGGGAGGTGGAATGATGGAGGTGGTCTTTGCGACGCTCGTCAGCCTGTTCTTCGCCGCCGCGATCTATCTGATGATGTCGAAGTTTTCGATCCGCATCATGCTGGGCATCGCAATCCTCGGAAACGCCGTCAACCTGCTGCTTTTCACCGCCGGCCGGGTGACGCCCGAGGTGCCGCCGATCATTCCGGCCGGCGCCGACACGCTCAGTACGAGCGCCGCCAACCCACTGCCGCAGGCGCTTATCCTGACGGCAATCGTCATATCGTTTTCCTTCTTCGCCTTCCTGCTGGTGCTGACCTATCGGGCCTATCAAGACCTGAAGACCGACAATACCGGCGAGATGCGGCTGGCAGAACCGAAAGAGCGGCCGTTGCCGCCCTTGGGATATTGACGATATGGCGGCACCAACCAACACCGCCCTCGATCTTTCCGCCGCGCTGGTGACAGCGCCGGTGCAGGCCGGTCATTGGCTGGTGATCCTGCCGGTGGCCCTATGCATCGGCCTCGGCGCAATTCTGATGATGTTACGTGATCGCACGGCGTTGCAGGGCTGGATCGCCATACCCGGCCTGGCCCTGCTGGTGCTGATCGATGCCGCTTTGCTCCATAAGGTCGCCAACGAGGGGCCGGTAACCATGGTCATGGGCCGCTGGCTGCCGCCATTCGGCATTGCCTTCAGTGCCGACCTTCTCGGCGCGGTCATGGCGCTGGCGGCCGCCGTCGTGGCACTGGCAGCGAGCCTCTATGCGCTTGGCGAGATTACGGAGGGCGGCCGTCGCTACGGCTTCTTTCCTTTTCTCATGCTGTTGCTTGCCGGCGTCAGCGGTGCATTTCTGACCGGCGACGTCTTCAATCTCTATGTCTGGTTCGAAGTGCTGCTGATTTCCTCCTTCGGCCTGCTGATCCTCGGATCGGAGCGTGAGCAAATCGATGGTGCTTTGAAATATGCAGTGCTGAACCTTATCGCCACGACACTGTTTCTCGTTTCCGTCGGCTATCTCTATGCAGTCTTCGGCACGCTCAATATGGCCGATATCGCCATGAAGGCGAGGGCGCCCGGCAACGCGGCACCATTGATGACGCTTGCCGGCCTGTTCCTCCTCGCTTTCGGCATGAAGGCCGCAGCTTTCCCGGTCAATTTCTGGCTGCCGGCATCTTACCATACGCCGCGTATCACGGTTTCGGCGCTCTTCGCCGGTTTGCTTACCAAGGTCGGCATTTATGCCCTGATCAGGGTTCTGGTGATGCTGCTGC
The DNA here is from genome assembly GCF_014200235.1 of Martinezella paranaensis. Classification (NCBI taxonomy): domain Bacteria; kingdom Pseudomonadati; phylum Pseudomonadota; class Alphaproteobacteria; order Hyphomicrobiales; family Rhizobiaceae; genus Martinezella; species Martinezella paranaensis. Next base: position 455,470 of record NZ_JACHBI010000001.1, read on the forward strand.
CCGTCGAGCGTGCCGGGCTCGGCCCGATCACGAGCATCGTTGCCATTGCAACCATGCTGGTAGGTGTGCTCGGTGCGCTCGGCGAAAGCGATCTCCGCCGCCTGTTCGGCTATGTCGTCATTTCCGGTATCGGCACGATGCTGGCGGGCGTCGCGCTTGGCAGTGCCAGCGGCCTCAGTGGCACGATCTTCTATGCACTGCATTCCATGGTGCTGATGACGGCGCTTTATCTGTTGGCCGGCCAGGTGGCGAAGCTTGGTGGCGGTTTCTCGCTCGCCACTCTTGGCGGGCTTTACCGGCAAAGCGGCTGGTTCGCCGGTCTGTCGCTCGTGATGTTTTTCGCCGCGTGCGGCCTGCCGCCATTTTCCGGCTTCTGGCCCAAGGTTATCCTAGTGAAGGCAGCGCTCGACATGGGCGCATGGTGGATTGCCGCTGCGATCCTGTTGACCGGCTTTCTCACCACCATTGTCTTTGGCCGCATCTTTCTCCTCGTCTATTGGCGTCCAGGAACTGCACAGGACGCTGCGGTGCCACAGCCGATTGCCTGGCAGGCCGGCTTGCCGCTGGCCGTCCTTGCCGCCTTGGTCATAGGCTTTGGGCTGTTTCCGGAGCGGCTGTTGCATCTGACGCAGCTTGCCGCCGGTGGCCTCGAAGACCCCTCGGCCTATCTGCATTCCGTCTTTCCGGCAGGAGCGGGAGCCCAATGATCCTGTTCGTCTTCAACCTGCTACTCGCCATCGTCTGGGTTGCCGTCACTGGCAGCGCCTCCTTCCTTAATCTCGTTCTTGGCTTCGTCCTCGCGGCACTCGTTCTGGCGACCCTGCGCGGGTCCTACGGCGGCGTACCCTATCTCGGGCGTATCGGGCGGATTCTGCAGCTATTGCTGCTGTTCCTGCGTGAACTCGCCAAATCGGCATGGGCAGTCGCGGTCACCGTCATGAGCCCGAAAATGGATGTGAAGCCCGGCATCTTCGCCTTTCCACTGACGGTGGACCGCGATTTCGAGATCACCCTGCTCGCCAATCTCATTACCTTGACGCCCGGCACGCTTTCCGTCGACGTTTCCGACGACCGCAAGACGCTCTACGTGCACGCGCTCGATTGCTCCGACCCGGAGGCGGTGAAACGCGGCATAGCCGATGGGTTCGAGCGCCGAATCATGGAGGCGTTCCGATGATTGCCGCTTCCATCGTTTCCGCTGCCGCCACGGTATCGCTTGCTATTCTCAGCCTGGCCCTGCTGCTCACCGTCTTTCGTGTGGTGGTTGGTCCGACTTTGCCGGACAGGGTGCTGGCGCTCGACATGCTGACGGCGATCGCCATCGGCTTCATCGCCGTCATCGCCATCAAAACCGGCTTTACACTCTATATCGACATCGCCATCGCGCTCGGTCTTGTCGGGTTCCTGGCCACGATCGCCTTTGCCCGGTTCATCCTGACCCATGGCACATCGGAGAATGCCGAACGACAGCCATCGGCAGCGACTGCGGCGGAAAGAAAACGGGTTCGCAAGAATAGCCGTCGCAAGAAAGGAGGGCGGTAATGGAACTGGTCGCTGCCATCATCGTCGCCTTCCTGCTGCTGGCGGGCGCGTTGTTTTCGCTCATTGCGTCGATCGGTATCGTCCGCCTGCCGGATCTCTATAGCCGCATGCACGCCGCTTCGAAGGCGGGCACGGTCGGTTCCGGTCTGTTGCTACTTGCAGTCGGTTTTCATTCCCAGGAACTGCCGATATTGGCGCGGGCATTGGCAGGTTTTGTGTTTTTCGTCTTGACCGCGCCGATTTCCGCCCATCTTCTCGCGCGTGCCGCTCACAAAGCTGGTCACAGGTTAATGGCGCCATCCGTGCGCGATGATCTTGCGAAAGGACTGATGGAGCGGCGTTCTTACAAAATGAAAAGCTAACAAACGCGTGGATTGCCAGAAAAGTGAATAGAAATTCTCGTCGTTAGTTACCTATTTTTAATAGATGAGAATTTTGCAAAGAAATGATAGAATTAAAAACTGGACATTTGGAGAAAGAGTGGTAATCCAGATTCAAGTAGAGTTCTGATGTTGAGTTAGTCTCAGCCGGCTTTAAGCGCCCAATGCTTTGATCTTTCTTTCAAACAACGGCGGGCAAAACTTTCTTCCGGTTAAGGATTGACGGACCTACCTCCGTCATCACTGATTCTATCGTCAGGCGGTATAAAAACGGGTTTCGTTGCACGAAGTCTAGGGGTGGATTTCGTATTGCGGGCAAATTGGCATGAAATGCCCCGTTTTTTTGCTGGCTGCTACGAATATGGCCATGCCGTTCGCGCGGTGTGTCCAGCGCATGCACTTTGAAAATCAGGGCGGTTTTCGATGATTGTGCGCAACTTGTAAAGCAATGCTGTGTTTTAACGTGCTCCACAGGGGGGCGTAACGCAGTAGGCAAGCCGATGAACAGGAGAACAAAATGACAGATACGGCCCTTGGCAATGGCCAGGATTTGCTGGTTGAGCTAACCGCCGACATCGTGGCGGCTTATGTCAGCAATCATGTAGTCCCGGTCAGCGACCTTCCGAATCTGATTTCCGACGTACATTCCGCCTTGAGCAACACCTCGGCGCCGGCTCCTGCCGTTACCGTGGTTGAAAAGCAGAAGCCGGCCGTATCCGTTCGTAAATCGGTACAGGATGATCAGATCACCTGCCTTGAATGCGGCGGCAGCTTCAAGTCGTTGAAGCGCCACCTGATGACTCATCACAGTCTTTCGCCTGAAGAATATCGTGAGAAGTGGGATTTGGCGGCTGATTACCCGATGGTTGCGCCTGCCTACGCCGAAGCCCGCTCGCGCCTCGCGAAGGAAATGGGCCTTGGCCAGCGCCGCAAGCGCGGTAGCCGCTAGAGCAATTCCAGGAAAAGTGCATAGCGGTTTTCCGTCCGGAATTGCGTAAAAACAATAGGATAGAGCGGTGAAGCGCTCTAAGTTCCTGAACCAACGATGCCATCGACAAAAAACCCGGCTTTCGAGCCGGGTTTTTTCGTATCGGCAATGTGGCTCAATCTATGCCGCGGCGCGTATTATCGCCTCTTCGCGGATACGTTTGATCATCGAGCGCAATCCATTGGCGCGCTGTGACGAAAGATGTTCGACGAGGCCGATCTTGCCGAAGACGTCGAGAGCATCGAGTGCTGCGATCTCGGACGCCTGCTTACCGGAATAGGTGGTGAGCACGATCGCCACCAGCCCGCGCACGATATGCGCATCCGAATCACCTTCAAAGGTCAGGACAGGATTTTCCGGATCGCCCGCAGCATGGGTCACCAACCAGACCTGGCTGGCGCAGCCCTGCACCTTGTTTTCCAGTGTCCGTTTCTCTTCAGGTAGATCCGGCAGCGCTTTGCCCAGCTCGATCACATAGCGATAGCGGTCCTCCCAGTCATCCAGGAAGGAGAAATCGTCAATGATCTGTTCAAGCGTTGCCATCATGCCAGTCCAATTGTCTATTTGCTTGGATATAGGTGAAAAGGCCGATGATTTGAACCCATGACAAAAAAGAACGCCGTGAGCGATGGCAGGCTCACGGCGCATAAAGGGGAGGCATAGTCATCGATGGAAGCGGATATCAGGTGCGCGGCTTCGGCAGCGGTACCGGAATATAAGACGGCAGCCTGACGGTGCCGGTGACGACCGCATCGGCAGTCTCGGTGTTGAGCGTGCGCTTGGCGGGCATGGGCTGTGCCACGGCAACAGCCTGTTCACGATTGACGGCGGGGGCGGACGCAGCCTGGCTGGCGGCCGCCTGTTCGCCGGACTTGTCGTCCTTAAAGTGCTGGCCGAGGAGATCATAGGCGACGCGGGCGCCGTCACGGGCTTGGTAGCCGAGTGCGGTCAGCGTTTCGCCGCCTTTCAGGCAGACATCGGGTTTCTCCGTGCACATGGCGCCGACATATTGCATGACGCCGCTTGCGGCCGAGAAGGCATCGGAAACCTGTACCTTCGGTTCGTCCGCCGATCGCGGCGCACCCTCGGGCTTCGCGAAGATCGGCAGGAACATGAGAACCAGTGAAAACCAGAACCCTGCTCTAATGAGAAACCACATTGTCTTGCCATCCTCTATTTCGTTCGGTCTTGCTGCCGATCGAATTCGTTTTTCTGATGTGCTCAGACCCTATTCGACAGAGGACAACACCGCTTTTCAAAACTTGGATGCATTTTCGGCAAATTTGATTCAAATTGTAGCAATCGGCATTTCACGCGTATTTATGTCGAATTGTAGCGATTGCTGTTAAGTATGTCTCGGCCGATCTGCCTGATATCCCGGGCCTTGCGGGCGCCGGCCTCCGCATAAAGGTTAACGTGTGACGGAAATCTAAATAAAATCCGCTGCTTACCCGCTGTTAACCACAAAAACCAAAGGTCTCGCGATGTGCGTCAAAACGAGATTTTCGGGCTTTTTCGACGGATCCGCGCACCCGTCCTTTATTGTTTCCTTAAGTCGCAAAGGCCTATTGTGCGGTTGAATAACAGACCGTTTGTACGGGTTTTGGTGTGCGCGTATTGAGTAACATTGTTGGCAGGGCTGGAGCCCTCGTGGACCGGGCAGGCGGAAGCTGGCTCTCCCGGACAAGCGGGAACGGTGAGGTCCGTGAACCGGAGTTGGCGATCCTGCGCCGGCTCGCGCTCGCCTCTTCTGTGGCACTTGTCGTCGTTCCCGCAGGGCTCTCCTTTATTACCAGCCCCGCCGTGGCTCTGCCGGTTGGCGTCGCCACCGTCTGCGCTGGATTTCTCTTTTCCGCCGTCGGCAGCATTGCTCTATCGCGCCTGCGTCCCGCATCCCTGCCGGTCGAGGCCGTTGTCGTCGAGCATCGCGATCTGATGCTGGAAGCAGCTTCTGGTCTTGTGCTCCTGTTCGATCCGCAGGGCAGCGTCACCGCTGTTGGCGGTCGCGATCGTTCCGAATTCCTGAGCTGGATGCGCGATCCCTCCGGCCGCGGTTTTGTCGAGCAAGTGCATGTCTCCGACCGCATCCTGTTTCTGCAGGCGGTCGACAAGCTTCGTCAGGGCAGTGAAGCCCTCGGCGTCGATTTGCGCCTGGAACGTTCGGCCGTTGTCGAGGGCAACGACCAGTTTGTCCATATCCGCATGGAACTGAGTGCGCGACGCGACAGCGAGGGCCGGTTGACCGGGATCGTCACCCAGTCGCGTGACATTTCCTATGATCAGCAGCTTCGCGAGCAGGCTGCCCGCAAGGCGGCAGAAGCGGAATCGGCCAATGACGCCAAGTCGCGCTTCCTGGCCGCCGTCAGCCACGAGCTGCGCACGCCGCTCAATGCCATCCTCGGTTTTTCCGATATCCTCAGCGGCGAATATTTCGGCAAGCTCGAGAACAATCGCCAGCGCGAATATGTCGGCCTGATCCGCCAGTCGGGCGCGCACCTGCTCTCGGTGGTCAACACCATGCTCGACATGAGCAAGATCGAGGCCGGCCGCTACGAACTTCTGCTCGAGCCTTTCCCTATCGAAGCCTCCATCGGCGCTTGCGAAGCGATGCTGGCTCTGCAGGCAAAGGAAAAGGGGTTGACGTTGACGAGCCGGGTGCAGCGCGGTCTCGGCGAGATCGTCGCCGACCAGCGCGCCATACAGCAGATACTCATCAACCTCGTCGGCAACGCCATCAAGTTCACCGATGCGGGCGGCGCGGTCACCATCGATGCGGCAATGACCGATGGGATGCTGAAGCTCTCGGTCAGCGACACCGGCATCGGCATCGCTACCGAGCGGCTCGCCTCGCTCGGCCAGCCTTTCGTACAGATTCAGAATGATTATACCCGCCGCTACGCGGGCACCGGGCTTGGCCTGTCGCTGGTCAAGGGGCTGGTGGCGCTCCATGGCGGCAGTTTCGCCATTGCCAGCGCGCCCGGCGAGGGCACTGTTATCACGATCCTTATCCCGTTTGACGGCTCCGGCGCCGTGACGGTTCAACAGCCTGTGGATGTCAACCGCACGGTCGATTTTCCGCCACGTCTGAAACATAATCTGGAGATGAGCGAGAAGCGCAAAGAGGAAGAGGTGAATGGCCCCGCAAAAGCGAAAATCGCCTAAGGGAAAGGGCCGGGGCAAGCGCAAGCAGCCCGGCCTTGCTTCCCGGGGGGCGGTTGCCGTTGGCAGCCTTGGCCTGCGCGGTGCTGGCGCGCTGGGCGGCCTCGGCGTGCGTGGCGTCGGTGCCTTAGCCACCTTATGCGGCGGTGTTGTCGGCCGGCATCCGGCAGTCGCCGCCGGTATCGCAATCTTTTTCGCGGTCTTTGGTTTCGTGACTGCCAATGCGCTCTGGTATCAGTCGGGCACGCACCCGTCGCCATTGCTGCGCACGCGTGACCCCAACTCCCCCTATCAGATCCCCGGCCGCAAGCCCTTCCTGCATGCGCAGCAGGCCGATACCGGCAATGTCACCACATTCCGCATCGAGCGGCAGGATGCGACGGCGGCGAATGCCGCTTCGCCCAGCGCACCCGCTCAAACCGCCAGCCTGTCGGCAACACAAGCGCCGGCTGCGGCCACAACGGCCCCATCGAAGCTGGTTGCCGACGTGCAGGCCGAACTGATCCGCCACGGCCTTTATGACGGCGCCGCCGACGGTGTCGTCGGATCGCGCACGACTGCCGCCATTCTGTTCTTTCAGGAAGCGTCCGGCCTGGCGCAGACCGGCGTAGCAAGCCCGGATCTGCTGGCCGCGTTAAAGGCCAGTGACGCCGGCACCCACGCCCCCGCCAAAACGGGCGTTGCGGCTGTCCCGGCGGAGCGGCCTATCAATGTTTCCGCCAAAGCTTCCGCCATCGATCCCGTCGCCGCAGCCATTCAGAGTGCGGAGAAGGATATCCGGCCGGGTGCCGCGCCCAGAAGCGCGCCAAGCGACGCGGTCAATACCGTCAACATGGTGATGCAGATCCAGAAGGGCCTTAGCAACATCGCCTACAGCAATGTCAGCGTCGACGGCGTTGCCGGCGAACAGACGAAGGCCGCCATCCGCCGTTTCCAGAAGCACTACCGACTGCCGGAAACCGGCGAGCCCGACTTGGCGGTCCTGAAGAAACTGCAGGACATCGGCGCGCTTTAATCCTTCCCTTGATTGCTTCGCTTCCAACCGCTCGCTATAGCTCAGCCATGAGATTGCGCAGCGACATCTTCGTTTCCGCCTTGACCCGCCGTCTTTTTGCCCGTGGCGATTTCGCCGCCGTGGAGCACAAGGGGGCGGAGGAGGCCGGAGCGATCTTCATCCGCCAGCGTTTTCGCGACGGGCTGGAAACACTCTATGCCCCCGCTCCGCAAAGCTTCTTCGATGAAGAGGAGAGCGGGACGCGCCTGTTCGAAGTCCGCTTGGATCGCAAGGAAGCGGAAGATATCAGGCAGACGCTGGACCGTGAGCTGAAATTCGACCCCGATCTCTGGATCATCGAGCTGGAGACCGATGATATCGCCGACATCGTGCCGCTGGCGAATCTGAAAGATCGCGACAAGCTTTAGGGTAGGCGGTCCTTTGAGCCTGTTCCCGGCGGCCATTCGTTGGTGTCATGGTCGGGATGCTGCCGGTTCGACGCGATGATGCGGGGCAGGTATCCATTCGGATCGACCGCGTAGGTCGAATGATCTCCCGGGAGTTCATGCAAGCTGGAATACCAGGAGACCCGGCTCTCATTGCCATATTGAACAACCGGCGGCACCCCATCGGGCTGGTCGAAGGTTCCCGCGAGAATGCCTATGTCTTCGAATTCCGGATATTCGAAAATCATCGGCGTGCCGCAATCCTTGCAGAAACCGCGTCGCGCCATGGCGGAACTGTGAAACCAGGAAAGCGTGCCCCGCGTCACCCGAAACGCCGTCTTCATGACAGGGCAGATGACGGCAAACGGACCGCCGACCGCTTTCTGGCACATCCGGCAATGGCACACATGCACGTTTTGAGGGGGAAGGTCGCAGGCAAAGCGAATGGCGCCGCATTGGCAGCCACCGGTCAATGAATGGGCAGTCGTATCACGGGTCATGTCGCTATCCGCGTGGAGAGGTCGGCAGGCTGGCGATCAGACTGCAATGCTACCACGCAATGGGAAGAGGCGACACGCCAAGAACTGGCGAACGACTATGTCACCGTGACCGGCTGACCACACGCAATTCGCGGATCTGACTTGCCTTGGGGCCAAAAAGTGGCGCTGCAGGCTTCTGTTCCGGCGGCAGATAGGTATAGCGGTCGGCGCGGCGCCAGGCCTCGACACGGGCCTGACTTTCCTCCGCATCGATGCTGTCGAGCACCAACCAGGCGCGGCTGACGGTGCCATGCTGTTCGGCCAGATGCGGATAGAAGCGCTCCAGCGCATACACGGCATCGGCAAAGCCCATGCCAAGGCTGGTCAGCGTCACCGCCAGTTGCTGGCCTGATGTATCGATCATGATGCGCTCGGCAAGCCAGCGGCTGGAGGAAAGCGCGTCGGCAAGCGTGGCGGCAAATTGCTGGGCCTCGCGTTCACGGGCGAAACGCACCAGCAATGCTTCCTGCACATCGGAAAGACTGCGAAGGCCCAGACGGTCGTTATTGTCTCGGGCGAGATGGCGGGCGACCTGCTTGATCTTCTGTCGCAGGGCTTCTTCACGGGCGAGACGCTCGGCCTCGACATCGACGGCGCTCGGTTCCGGCTGCGGGGCCGGAGCGGCCACTGAGGAAGCCGATAGGGTCATGCCGCGTTCCGGCTCAGCCTGGTGCAGGCTGACAAGGGCGTCGATGACTTTCGGAGATAGCGACGGCCGGCGGACGATCGCTTTCGCATGCGCGGCACCCTGTGTGCGGGCGATGGTGATCAGCGTATCGTCGTCGATTGCCTGCGAACTCGTCAAAAACGGAGCGGCAATGGCGATCGGCTGGCAGCCGATGAAAAGGGAGACGGGCGGCGGCACGGTCGCGCATTGTGAGAGTGCGGCGACGGCCTGACGTTTTGCTTCCTCGGATGAGGCCTGGAAGACAGGCGTGAAGAGTTCGGCAAACTGGCGAAGCTCAGATTTCGACGGATGTTTCAGGCCTTCGAAACTGGTGACCGTCGCCATCAGAACCACGTCTTTCTTGCGGACTGTCGCAGGCTCTTCGAGATCTCGAAACCGGTCACGCACGCCAACACCCATACTGATACGCAAAACAAAAAAGACGGGAACCGGATCGGCAAATCCATGCGGCGCTGCCTCTTTCTTTGGCCGAGCCGGATCGCGCTTTGGTTCTCGCGGGCGCAATCAGCTATGGCTATCGAAACGGGCGTGGACACGGTCGTCCTGATCTGGCTTTTTCGGAAGAGTAAGGGGCGCAGAGTTAACGGTTGGTGAAGACTTTATTAAAATCCAAATAAAAATTGCGCGTTAAGCTTGCGCCAAGGTAGCGAGCGAATTTTCGCCGGACTGTCTGCGTTTGCGGGCATTCAACCCTGACGAAAACTGCTTCGCCGCCATCCGCTGAAGGTTGCGCTCAACTTATAGGGGATTCGTCGGTTTGCCATAGGCGTAGGGAGGTTGCCCCGTGGATGGACTCGACAGTCTGAGGCCGATTTTCGTTGAAGAGGGGAGTTCTCAGAGCTTTGCTCGCAGCATCAAAGGCTCAGAGCCCCTTATGCTCCCGCAAGGCGGCTAGCAGTCTTTCCGAGGTATTGTAGCCGGATTGAAAAAGGCCGATCGCCGCCGTTGCCGCGAACTGCGCCTCGGTGCTTTTGATATCGATGCGCTTTTCCAGGCACCATTTATCCAACGCGCCGCGCAGCACGATAACGTCCTCCGGAGAAAAGAAGGAATTGGTCGTCACTGACATTGCCCGCCCTCAAATTTCGCCCTCTACAATACGTTAAATTTTTGCTGCAGCAAATAATATTTGCGTGACACTTTTCTGCAACGCACGGGTTGCGCGGCTATTTGCGAATAATGGCCTTTGTTTGTCTAAAACTATGATTCTGCAATGTTTTACGGCTCAAATGATTCCAGAGATTTTTACATCGCATATGAAACCAAATCCGTCTTCTCAGCGTTAGATGATCACGGTGCCGCGAGAGCAGAGGAAATGCCGAAGCGAGGCGCGGCGATGATTAGCATTCTGTTAACTACAGTATGTCTCAATTCGGGTGATAACGGCGATTTGCAGAGTTTAGTCGCATGATTATTCGCATGGCCGCCACAGTTGGGCGTCCATGTCACGGTGTCTGGGGAATGCCGTGAGAATGGCGTGAATGCCCTTTTGTCATAGCCGCAGGAGGCGGCGAAGACTTTGGGGAACGCTAGCCCGCTTTGGAATAGCGGGCAGGATGAAATTAGTCGCTTCATCCGTCTCGGGCCGTAAATGGAGACGAGAATGGCAGAGATCATATCCCTTTTGGATCGAAGATCGCGCTTGCCGCTACGGGCTCAGAAGGAGCCGGTCGAGGCGAAGATTCTTCTGTTCACCGGCGTGCGTTACGAACGCCTCGACGTCAGCTCCCATCGTCCCGGAACGGGATCGAAGCGGGCGAAGGGCAAGTAGTTCGGCAGAGTGCCGGCGAGATGCGCCGGCGCGACCCCGCCTGGGCGGTTTCGGTACTGTGGCCCGAGCCACGATACGCGTGCGAGCCACTTGCCGGCTCTTACCGGGCTCGGCCTTGAGCTTTGCAACTAAATCTTAGCGTCCATCAAACACATCGCATCCGGCTTCCGACAGGAAGCTTCGGGCGGCGTCATCAAAGCTCGCCTGGGGCGCCATTGTGCGCAGCACGACATAGCCCTGCGCGCGCGGCGCCTCGACCAGGATCGATTGCGCGAGCGACGGCGGCAAGGCCTTGCGGATACCCGTGAGCTGGATCGGCGAGGCGAGCAGCAAATCCAGCACGCCGCCGACCGAGGTGCGGTCGCTCATGCTGAAAACCTCGTTCGATGCGGCATCATAGACCGACAGCGACCAGAAGGGCACCTTTCCCTTGGCCGTCAGCCGGATCGGCTGAGTCTCGATATCGAAGGCGCAGACAGCCGTGCGGATGTAGGGATCGCTGTTGGAAAGCCCCGCATCGTCATCCTTGTAATCAAGCATATAGAAGTGGTTTTCATCGCCCTCATCCTCGACGCGGGTATAGGCGTCGCGGTCGGAAAAATGCGGCAGGGAGAGGATGATGATGACGTGCAGGAGTGTAGCGCCAAGCAGGCCTGTCAGAATGGTGAAGACGACCCTAAACATGGCCGCACCCGATTTTCTGGAGCTTCGGCATGGATAGATCGATAAGGCCGGAATTGCCGGCCGCAGGCGAATCGAAGAGCGTCCACACCAGGCGGAAGTTGCCGGAAGCGGGCAGCGCCAGCCAATTACCCGCTTGTGCGTCCGGTGAAACGGTAATGGAGAAGCTCGAATCCGGATTGCGCAGCACGATCCAGGAATTGAGCGCAGACGGCCGATCGGTGGATTCGCTGAGCGGCTCGCCGTCATCGCCTGCGATGAACAGCGTCCACAGCCGCGCCGGCGGCGTCTGGCCCGAGATGCGATAGCTGCATCCCGCCGTCAGCCGCGCGCCGGCATCGTCGTCGGAGGCGGTGAACACCAGCCCCTCCGCGGTGCCATAAAGCAATCGTCCGGCGCGGGCGCGATGCGATTTCGCGTAAGGATCGGCGTCGGCCGTGTGCATTTCGGGAAATGCCTGCCAGGCGCCGAGCTTGATCGCACCGAAACCCGAGGTCGCATCCAGCGCAAAAAGCGTGAACAGGATTCCCCCGCCAAAGGCGATCACCAGTGAAAGCGCGACAAGAAAGGGAACCCGGAACACTCTAAGATCGTCCTCGTGACCAATCAGAGGGCGATTTATCCCTGATTCTGACGGGCGGGGGAAGTGCAGGCGGTTGTTTAGCGGACTTGCCGCACCAAAAGCAGCGGTAACAAGAGGTCGGTTCGGACTTGGCGAGCATAAAGCCGCGGGCAGCCCAATTTCACTCCGCCGCTGCCATTTTCTGCGCGGCAGGCGGCGCTGCCGCCTTCAGCTTCTCGCCGATATCGCGCAGGATTTTCGTGGAATCCACCGACAGCGAGCGCGGCCGGATGAGCGGGGGCAGGGGATTGTCGTCGGGCGTCGCAGCTTTCTTGGCGGCCACGGTCTGCGGCTTTTGCACCGGGAAGGGATTGTCGATGCCGGGGATCGGTTTCAGCACGATGCCCTGGTGGGCATAGTCCATGATCTTCTTGAAGGTCATCGCCGGCAGCGTGCCGCCCGTCATGTTGTTGGTCGAAGTATAGTCGTCGTTGCCGAACCAGACAGCGCAGGTGTAATTGCCGGTGAAGCCGATGAACCAGGCATCGCGATAGGCTTGCGTCGTGCCAGTCTTGCCGCCGACGACGATGCCGCGCTCGAGGGCTGCCTTGCGCCCGGTACCGATGATCGGAATCTGGGTTAGCATCTGGTTCATGTAAGAATTGGCTTTTTCGGAGAGCACCCGTTTGGCCGGCGGCTCATCGCGACTGAAATCGTAGAGCACCTTGCCGTCATAGCCCATGATCTGCGCGACGCCGTGGCGGCGCGACTGCATGCCGTCAGCCGGGAATACGGAATAGGCCGTTGCCTGATCGAGTACGGTCACTTCCGAAGTGCCGATCGGAATGGTCTTGTCGTTGCGGATCGGGGTTTCCACGCCCAAGTTCTTCGCCATGTCGCGGATCGGCTGGATGCCGAATTTCTCCTTGGCAAGGCGCACGGGAATGGTGTTGATCGACTGTGCGATCGCCTGGGTCAGCGTCACCTTGCCTTCATAACGGTTTTCGTAGTTGTGCGGGCTCCAGTTGCCCCAGGTGATCGGCGCGTCGACGATGGTCGATGTCGGCGTCATGCCGCTCTCCATCGCGACGGAATAGGTGTAGATCTTGAAGGACGACCCCGGCTGGCGCAGTGCCTTGGTGGCACGGTTGAACTGGCTTTCGCCGTAGTCCCGGCCGCCGACCATGGCGCGCACCGCGCCGCCGTTTTCGATCATGACGCTCGCGCCCTGGCTGGCGTGATAGCGCTCGCCGTATTCCATCAGGCTGGATTCGATCGAATCCTCCGCAGCCTTCTGCAGGCCCATGTCGATGGTCGTGCGGACGATCAGCGAACGCTCGGGGAAATGGACAGCCAGCCGCTGCACCTCGTCGAAGGCCCAATCGAGGAAGAAGTCCGGGGATTCGATCTGAGCACGATCGACGACGGAGGCGGGATTGCGCCTGGCGGCGATGACTTGCCCCTCGGTCATCAGACCGCTTTGCACGAGGTTGGTGAGGACATCGTTGGCGCGGGCGCGTGCAGCCGGCAGGTTGACATGCGGCGCATATTTCGCCGGCGCCTTGAACAGACCCGCCAGCATCGCCGCCTCGGCCAGGTTGACGTCGCTGATGCTCTTGCCGAAATAGAATTGTGCTGCCGCGGCCGCACCGAAGGTTCCGCCGCCCATATAGGTGCGATCAAGATAGAGACTCAGGATCTGCTTCTTGGAAAGATTGGCCTCCAGCCAGATCGCGAGGAAGGCTTCCTTGATCTTGCGGTCGATTGAGCGCTCGTTGCTGAGGAAGATGTTCTTGGCGAGCTGTTGCGTCAGCGTCGAGCCACCCTGAACAACGCCGCCAGCTTGCGCATTGACGGTCAGTGCCCGGAACAGGCCGAAGACGTCGATACCGAAGTGGTCGAAGAAGCGGCGGTCTTCGGTCGCGAGAACCGCCTTGATGAAATAGTCCGGCAATTGGTCCACCGGCACCGAATTCTCATGAATGATGCCGCGATGGCCGACGACATTGCCGTAGCGATCGAGGAAGGTGACGGCGAAATTGCCGCGGTTGCGCCAGTCCCCTTGCGTGGCTTCGAAAGCCGGCGCTGCGAGCACGAGCATGACGATGGAACCGGCGGTGCCGAGCGTCAGCCCTTCGCCAAGCAGTTCGAACAGGATGCGCTTCCAGCCGCGGGTGCGGAACCGTCGGAAGAAAATGGTGATATCTTCCCAGAGTTCCGCGAGGCGAAAGCCTGCGTTCCATAGGGTAGAGTCGATCCAGGAATCGATACGCAGGAAAAAATGCCGCTTCCGGCGCGGCCGCTGCTTCGCTTGGCCTTCCGGCTGTGCATCGGGCTTGGTCTCTGGCCCGTTCTCTGGGTTGGATGGGTCTTCCACGCTCTACTTCCCGACCACAATGCCGCATCGCGCTTCCCCTACAGCGCCGCGCATCACATGTGACGCGTAAAGGTCGCTGTAGCACTTTAAATCTGCTGCATAATTTTATCCTTAAATCGGTTCCGATTGTAAGGAATTATGCAGAAGGACACGCAAAGCCTATCCTCTCATAGAGGCGCGAATTGAATAATTGGTTGATTTAGGGAAAAGAACAAGAGACATGCATGCCGCAGCCCGCATTTCCCTCGCGAGCGGCGAGGACGACGAGATGGACGACATACCTTTCTGGAAAACCAAGACGCTGACGGAGATGACCACGCCCGAATGGGAAAGCCTGTGTGATGGCTGTGGTCTCTGTTGTCTCAACAAGATCGAGGAGTGGGATTCGGGTGATGTCTATTTTACCTCGATCCGCTGCAAGCTGATGGACGGCGAAAGCTGTCGCTGCACCAGCTACCCGAACCGTTGGGATTTCGTGCCCGATTGCGTGCAACTGACGCCCGAAAAAGTTCCGGAGCTGGAATGGCTGCCGCCCACTTGCGCCTATCGCCTCGTCAATGAGGGGCGCGACCTCTATTGGTGGCATCCGCTGATATCGGGCGATCCGGAAACGGTTCATATAGCCCGCGTCTCCGCACGCGGCCGCACGGTCAGCGAAAACGATGTCGATCTCGATGATTTCGAAGACTTTATCGTCGACTGGCCGTTGACGGTGGAAGACGATATGGAAGCTAGTCCTCCGGCAAAGCCATAGTTTTCGGCGCCACGTTTCGCCAGCCTTGCCGGACGAGCGCGCGCATCGTGCCGTCATCCAGCATATGGTGCAAAAGCCGTGTCCAGCCCTTGAGCCCCCAGGCGCCCGGCACGGCGAGAATATGTTCCGGTACGGTTGCCAGCACCATCTGCTGCTGGTCGGGCGTCAGCTTGACAACGCAGAATTCCGCGCTCGGAAGCGTCAGATAAATTTTCCCGCGAACGCGAAAATCCCGGTTTCCAAAATGCGAGCTCTCCGCCGTTTCCGGCAGGCCGTGCGCAAGGGAAATGAGGTCTTCGTCGGTCATGGTCCAGAGACTAGCATGGGAGCGGAGTGCGCTGTAGCCATCCGCCTCTCTCTCTCTCTCTCTCTCTCTCTCTCTCTCTCTCTCTCTCTACCTCGTGCGACGAAACGGCCGCCCCGCTGGGACCGGCTCCTCGTTGAAATAACCGAGTACGCATGATATCGCGCGGTGCCTTCGCCAATGCATGGGAGCCTCCGCAGTGATCCGTCATATCGTCTTCTTCACCGTTCCCGATCGCGCCAATCTCGAAGCTGTCCGGTCCGGCCTGTCGATCCTGACGGCCATTCCGCACGCGCGCCTGCTGGAGATCGGAACGAATGTAAAGACCGATCAGCTCGGCACTGATGTCGACCTTGTGGTCTATGGCGAATTCGACGATGAAGCGGCCTTGGCGGCCTATAAGGCCCATCCGAACTATCAGCTTTCCATCGAACGCGTCCGCCCATTGCGCGAAATGCGGATTGCGGCGGACTATGAGAGCACGACCGCGGTGCGGAAGCCAATCTAGTAAGATCCTTCGCGGAAGGGATGGCTATTCGTCAATCTTTTCAAGAGCCTGGACAGTCTCGCGGAATCAAGTTCGCCGCATCCGGATTCATCGCGCGAAGTTTCTGAATCAATTTTTCACGGATTGGACTTAGCGCTCGAAAACATGGCGCGAAGCGATTCAAAAGACTCAAGAAAACCGCCGTGTTTTACGTGCGCAAAACACTTGAAGGCCGGTTGCATTGGCCAATAGAGCATCGCCGCTCATGGCGAGCTTATGCGTTGATGATAATCAAGATAGATTAAAAATGACTGACTTTTTGTCGTGCGCGCCTTCGACGCGCTTCGGCGGCTGAGATTGGAGCGTTTGACGAGCCGTTGCCGTCACATCGCTGAGATCGCCGCTGGCAGGTCAAATGAACACAAAGACTTAAAGGGAATGGACGTCCGCTCGCACGTTCTGCGCGTGGAAAATTACGCCCCATTCATTTGCCATTCAGACGCGTTTGGGTAAATATTTGCTCAAGTTAATGTCCCCGTGGGAAGTCTCGAGCATGGCATCATTTCTGAGCATAGCAGCAGCGGCCGCCGTCATGGCGGGCTCGGCTGTTCTGCCGACGCCGACGCCGACCCTGGTGGCGCGTGCGAACAGCGACTGCAGCGAGGCCGCCGCCGAAGTGGTTGCAAAGACGGGAGGGCAGCTCCTTTCCGCGCAGCCCTCAGGCGATAGCTGTGTCATCACCGTTCTCGTCCAGGGCAATGGCCAGCGGCCGCGCAAGGTGACCATGAAGGTGCCGATGTAGGTGGAAACACTTTCACACCGATGCACAAAGGACTCTCTAACGCTTTGAATCTCACTTAAAATCTTTATGGCCGAGCGATTCCACCCTGGCCTTATTTGCAGTACTATTTCTCGAACCGGGGAAATTGGATCGAAAGATGCGCATTCTTATAGTCGAAGACGACGTCAATTTGAATCGGCAGCTTGCCGAAGCTTTGAAAGAGGCAGGCTATGTGGTCGATACCGCCTTCGACGGCGAGGAGGGGCATTTCCTCGGTGAAACCGAGCCCTATGACGCCATCATTCTCGAT
The DNA here is from genome assembly GCF_014200235.1 of Martinezella paranaensis. Taxonomy (NCBI): domain Bacteria; kingdom Pseudomonadati; phylum Pseudomonadota; class Alphaproteobacteria; order Hyphomicrobiales; family Rhizobiaceae; genus Martinezella; species Martinezella paranaensis. Next base: position 472,233 of record NZ_JACHBI010000001.1, read on the forward strand.
ATCGGCCTGCCGGAAATGGACGGGATCACCGTACTGGAAAAATGGCGTGGTGCAGGCCGGGGAATGCCGGTACTGATCCTGACGGCCCGCGACCGCTGGAGCGACAAGGTCGCCGGAATCGATGCGGGTGCCGATGACTACGTCGCCAAGCCGTTTCACGTAGAAGAGGTGCTGGCCCGCATCCGGGCGTTGATCCGCCGCGCCGCCGGCCATTCCTCGTCTGAAATCATCTGCGGCCCAGTCCGCCTCGATACCAAGAGCTCGAAGGCTACCGTCGACGGCAAGCCGCTGAAGCTCACCTCGCACGAATACAGGCTGCTTGCCTATCTCATGCATCACAAGGGCGAAGTCGTCTCGCGTACGGAACTGGTCGAGCATATGTACGATCAGGATTTCGACCGCGATTCCAATACGATTGAAGTTTTCGTCGGCCGTCTGCGCAAGAAGATGGGCGTCGATTTGATCGAAACAGTACGGGGTCTCGGCTATCGTATCCAAGCGCCGACCAATGCGAATTAAGTCACTCACCGCCCGCGTTTTGCTGTTGACCACACTCTGGTCCGCCGTAGCGCTGGTGGTGATCGGCCTCGTCATCTCCAATATCTATCGCAAGAGCGCCGAACGCGGGTTTCAGGACCTGCTGAGAGCGCAGCTCTATAACGTCATCAACTCCGTGACGATCGGTGACCAGGGCGCGCTGTCGGGCAGTCCGCAGCTTGGCGATCTACGTTTTGCCCAGCCGAAGACCGGCTGGTACTGGATGGTCGAACCGCTTGGCACCTACACGGCGACGCCACTGGTTTCGCCCTCGCTCGGCGCATCGAGCCTGCCGGTTCTTTCGGTTCTGGAAGCGCCTTTCGACAAGAATTACGAGCGCTATTATATCGTCACCGACGCCTTCGGAAACCAGGTGCAGGTGGCCGAGACCGAGGTCGTGCTCGATACCGACGGACGCGCCGCGCGCTTCCGCGTCACCGGCAACATCGCCGTGGTGGAGGACGATGTCCGCAACTTCTCCCACAGCCTCTATTTCGCTCTTGTCGGCTTCGGCGTCGGCAGCCTCATCGTCAACGCGCTGGCCATTCTCTACGGCCTGATGCCGCTCGATAAGGCGCGCGCGGCGCTGGAGCGCATCCGCGCCGGCGAGAGCGAGCGACTGCATGGGGATTTCCCGCGCGAAATCCTGCCGCTTGCCAATGAGGTCAATGCGCTGATCGACAGCAACCGTCGTATCGTGGAACGGGCGCGCATGCAGGTCGGCAACCTTGCCCATTCGCTGAAGACGCCGATCGCGGTTTTGTTGAACGAATCCCGCGTGCTGGAACGTTCGCATGGCGACCTCGTCAAAAACCAGGCCGAGGTCATGCAGGGGCAGGTGCAATCCTATCTCAATCGTGCCCGCATCGCTGCGCAGCGCGAATCCGTGCTTGCCCGCACCGACGCGGAGCCGGCGCTGGAGCGGCTGGTGCGCGTCATGCGGCGGCTCAATGCCGATAAGGAATTCGAGCTTTCCGTTTCGCCGCACCTGTCGCTCGCCATGGAGCAGCAGGATCTGGAGGAAACGGTCGGCAATCTCCTGGAAAACGCCGCGCGTTTTGCCGAACGCAAGGTGCGCGTCGCCGCCAACGAGGCACCGGCCGAGGTGAAGGGCATCGATCCGGCGCGGCGCCACTGGGTGGAACTGGTGGTTGAGGATGATGGGCCTGGCCTGGAGCCGGATCAGATCCGCGAGGCGATGAAGCGCGGTCGCCGGCTGGACGAAAGCAAGCCGGGCACGGGTCTCGGTCTGTCGATCGTCAGCGAGATCACCAATGAATATCAGGGACGGTTCGAGCTGTCCCGCGGTTCCTGGGGTGGACTTCGCGCCAGCCTAATTCTACCGGGGGTAACAAAGGATGTTGCGTGATGCGAGGCATGATGCCAGAAAGACTTGGGGCGCCACGGTGATGCCACATTGCAGTACCTATAGTTGTACTCGTTGATACTGGTTCGGTTGTATGAAGCTTCGTACTTTTTTTCTGATTGCTCCGTCCCTCGTTGCCGCCACCGCCCTTTCCGGCTGCTCGACCACGAGCGGCAAAGGCGGGAGCTTTTTTTCGTCGTCCGGTAAACCGGCGGCCTCGGCGCGCTATATCACGGCCTTGGAGGGTGGCATTGTCGGCCGCACCGGCATCAAGCTCAGCGACAATGATATGCAACGGGCGCTGGAAGCAGAATATCGTGCCCTGGAAACGGCACCGCTCGGTCAACCCGTCGCCTGGATCGGCAAGAATGTCAGCGGCCAGGTCGTGGCCGCCGCTCCCTATCAGGTCGGCTCGCAAAATTGCCGCCAATATACCCATACCATTACGGTCGACGACAAGCCGACCCAGGCGAGGGGCGCTGCCTGCCGCAACGACGATGGTACCTGGACGCCGCTGAATTAAAGTCCGCGCGCTGGAAATCGCGGCTAAACGCCTCAAATCTTCGTCAGCGGGGCTTTCACGGTTGGAATAAGCGCCCCGTTAAAGTATTGGGCGTCTATGCTGTTCTGGATTCTCGTGGCCGTTCTGACGGCCGTTGTCGGTGCCGTCCTGCTCTATCCCCTTTTGCGTGGAGCAAAGGTGGTTGCCGACGGTCGTGCCGGCGAAGCTGCCGTCTATCGCGATCAACTTCGGGAGCTGGACCGTGATCTCGCGGGCGGCCTGATTTCCCCGGAAGAGGCCGGCTATGCCCGCGCCGAAATCGGCCGCCGCCTTTTGGCCGTTTCGAGTGATGTACCGGGTGCCGCAAAAACGCCGGCGCGGGGCCACTACTTTTCCCAGGCTTTCATCATCATCCTGCTGCCGATCATCTGTCTCTGTCTCTATCTCGTGAAGGGCGATCCCGGCCTGCCGTCGCAGCCGCTGCAAGCGCGTCTTGACCATCCCGGCAATGATCTCGCCATCTCGATCGTCAAGGTCGAGCGGCATCTGGCGCAGAATCCGGATGATGGCAAGGGTTGGGAAGTGCTTGCACCGATCTACCTGAAGACCAACCGCATCGGCGACGCGGAACTCGCCTATCGGAATGTCATCCGCCTACTCGGCCCCAATGCGGAGCGGCTTGGCAACCTCGGCGAAATTCTGATCATGAAGGCCGACGGCATCGTGACGGCGGAGGCGCGCAGTTCATTGCAGCAATCCCTTGCTCTCGATGCGAACAACCCCCGTGCGCTCTTCTACCTGGCGCTTGCCCTGGAGCAGGACGGCAAGGCGGCGGATGCGAAGGCGGCCTTCGAGGCGCTGGCACAGCAATCGCCGCCAGAGGCGCCGTGGATGATGGCCGTCAACGACCATATCGCCAAGAATGGCGGCGCGGCCGATGGGACGGCGGCAGGCTCGGCCGATGCCAAAACACCCGGCAATCCGACGGCCGATCAGGTGGCCGCCGCTAATGCCATGAACGCGGGCGATCGTCAGCAGATGATCCGCGGCATGGTCGACAGCCTTGACGCCAAGCTGAAGGAAGACCCGAAGAATTTCGAAGGCTGGATGCGGCTGATCCGCTCCTATGCCGTGCTGAACGACAAGGAGCGCGCGCTCGATGCGCTGAAGCGCGGCCTTGCGACCTTCCCCGCCGATGGCGACGAAGGCAAGCAGCTTCTGGCGCTGGCCAAGACGCTGGGACTGCCGACGGAGGTGACGCAGCAATGACCCGCAAGCAGAAACGTCTGGCCGTCATTGCCGGCGGCATGGGTTTTATCGCCGCCGCCGTGCTGCTCGTGCTCTTCGCCTTCAGCCAGTCGGTCGCCTATTTCTATATGCCGGCCGACCTCGCCAAGACCCCGGTCAGCGCCGGCACGCTGATCCGCCTCGGCGGCCTCGTCGGTGAGGGCAGCCTGGTGCGCGGCCAGGGGACGCAGGTGCAATTTGCCGTCACCGACGGCACCGATGCGATCAAGGTCACCTATAATGGCATCCTGCCGGATCTCTTCCGCGAGGGGCAGGGCGTGGTCACCGAAGGCAGGTTCGAGGCGGGCAGCAACGTCTTCGTCGCCGACAGCGTCCTTGCCAAGCATGATGAGCGCTATATGCCGAAGCAGGTCGCCGACAAGCTGAAGGCGGACGGCGTTTGGAAGGGCGAGGACAAAAGCCAATGATCATCGAGCTCGGACATTATGCGCTGGTGCTGGCGCTTGCGACCGCGATCATCGTCTCGATCCTGCCGGTGATCGGTGCAAGGCGCGGCGAAGTGTCGATGATGGACATCGCACCGGTCGGCGCCATCGTGCTGTTTGCGCTGGTTGCCTTTTCCTTCGGCGTCTTGACCTATGCCTATGTCGTCTCGGACTTTTCCGTGCTGAATGTCTGGGAGAACTCCCATTCGCTGATGCCGCTGATCTTCAAGCTCTCCGGCGTCTGGGGCAATCACGAGGGATCGATGATGCTCTGGCTGCTGATCCTGGCGCTGTTCAGTGCCCTGGTGGCGCTGTTCGGGCGCAATCTGCCGGATACGCTGCGCGCCAATGTGCTGGCCGTGCAGTCGTGGATCTCGGCCGCCTTTCTGATCTTCATCCTTTTGACCTCCAATCCGTTTCTCCGTCTCAATCCGGCGCCGGCCGAGGGCAAGGACCTCAATCCGGTGCTGCAGGATATCGGCCTGGCGATCCATCCGCCGCTGCTTTATCTCGGTTATGTCGGTTTTTCCGTCTGTTTCTCCTTTGCGGTTGCCGCCTTGCTCGAAGGCCGCATCGATGCCGCCTGGGCGCGCTGGGTTCGCCCCTGGACGCTGGCGGCCTGGACCTTTCTGACACTCGGCATCGCCATGGGCTCCTATTGGGCCTATTACGAACTCGGCTGGGGCGGCTGGTGGTTCTGGGACCCGGTGGAGAACGCCTCCTTCATGCCCTGGCTTGCCGGCACGGCGCTGCTGCATTCGGCGCTGGTGATGGAGAAGCGCGATGCCTTGAAGATCTGGACGGTGCTGCTGGCGATCCTCACCTTCTCCTTGTCGCTGCTCGGCACCTTCCTGGTGCGCTCCGGCGTGCTGACCTCGGTGCATTCCTTTGCCAGCGATCCGACCCGCGGCATCTTCATCCTGTGCATCCTGTTGCTCTTCATCGGCGGCTCTTTGGCGCTGTTTGCCTTCCGCGCCCCGCGGCTTGCCGCCGGCGGCCTGTTTGCGCCGATCTCGCGTGAGGGATCGCTGGTGCTGAACAACCTCATCCTGACGGTTGCCTGCGGCACGGTGCTGACGGGCACGTTATATCCGCTGGCCTTGGAGACGCTGACCGGCGACAAGATTTCCGTCGGGCCGCCGTTCTTCAACATGACCTTCGGGCTGCTGATGACGCCGATCCTGATTGCGGTTCCCTTCGGGCCGCTGCTGGCCTGGAAGCGCGGCGATCTGCTTGGCGTGCTGCAGCGGCTCTATGTCGCCGCCGGCCTGGCCCTGGTCGCCGGCCTTGCCCTGTTCTACATCCGCCATGGCGGACCGGTGCTGGCCGTCTTCGGCCTGGCTGCCGGCTTCTTCCTGCTCTTCGGCGCGCTCACCGATCTCTGGTATCGCGCCGGGATCGGCAAGGTGGCTGGGAACGTCGCCTGGCGGCGGCTGATCGGCCTGCCGCGTTCGGCCTTCGGAACGGCGCTTGCCCATGCCGGGCTTGGCATCACCGTGCTCGGCATCGTCGCGGTCACGACATTCCAGTTGGAAAACATCACCGAGATGAAGCCGGGCGGCACGGCCGAGATCGGCGGCTATACGCTGCGCTTCGATGGCATTCAGCCGGGGGTCGGGCCGAACTACACCGAGGATCGCGCCCAGTTCACGGTCAGCCGCGGCGGTGTTGCCGTTGCCAATGTCTCGTCGGCCAAGCGGCTGTTCACCGCCGGCCGCACCGCCACGACCGAGGCCGGCATTCTGACGCTGGGCCTCAGCCAGCTTTACGTTTCGCTTGGTGATCCCATCCAGGATGGCGGCATGGTGGTGCGGCTCTGGTGGAAACCGTTCATCATCTGCATCTGGGGCGGCGCCATCGTCATGGCGCTCGGCGGCTTCGTCTCGCTCAGCGACCGCCGTCTGCGCATCGGCGCACCAAGCCGCAAAGCAAAGCCGGCCCGTCCGGCGATGGAGCCGGCGGAATGATCAGACGTTTGTTCCTGGCTCTGGCATTGCTCCTCGCTCCCGCCGCCGCCTTTGCCGTCAATCCGGATGAGGTCTTGCCCAATCCGGCACTGGAGGCACGGGCGCGGGCGATCTCGGCGGAACTGCGCTGCATGGTCTGCCAGAACCAGTCGATCGACGATTCCAACGCCGATCTCGCCCGCGATCTGCGCCTGCTGGTGCGCAAGCGCCTCCTCAATGGCGATAGCGACCAGCAGGTGCTCGACTATATCGTCTCACGCTATGGCGAGTTCGTCCTGCTGAAGCCGCGCTTCAGCGAAAAGACGCTGTTGCTCTGGGGTGCGCCGATTGCTCTCTTCATTCTAGGCGGGCTCGCTCTTGTCGTCTATGCCCGCCGCCGCGCCGGCAAACCGACGGGTACGCCGCTGACGGCAGAGGAAGAAGCGCGTCTCAACGACCTCCTCGGCAAGTGACGTTGCACGACAAGTTGTCTTTACCCCATCGAAAACATTTCGCTACATTACGAATTTTTCATGGGTCGGACAGTTCGCTGTAAGGTCGGAGGTTCTATATCTTTCCCATAACCCATCGCCGCCGGTTCTGTCGGCATAAGAAAATCGGACGAGAGAAGAAAAGGTAACTCGCATATGTTCAGGAATATCAAGGACGCTCTGTCCCGTAGCACCGCTATGAAAGCTTCTGTCGTCGCCGGCCTCGCAGTCGCTGCTCTCGCCACCGGTGTTCCGGCTCAAATCAGCAGCTCCTATGCCGATGCCGTCAATGTCCAGGCTCCGCAGGTTCCGAGCTTCGCCAACGTCGTCGACGCCGTATCTCCGGCAGTCGTTTCCGTTCGCGTCGAATCCCGCGTCAATCCGGTTGCTGATGAAGACGATTCCTTCGGCCTCGGCCGTGGCTTCGACGAACTGCCGGACGATCATCCGCTGAAGAAGTTCTTCAAGCAGTTCGAACAGCAGCAGGGCCATAACCAGCAACAGGGCCAGCAGAAGGGCCAGCCCGACAACAAGGGCCGCCTGCGCCCGGTCGCGCAGGGCTCCGGCTTCTTCATTTCCGAAGACGGCTATCTCGTCACCAACAACCACGTCGTTTCCGACGGTGCGGCCTTCGTCGTTATCCTCAATGACGGCACGGAACTCGATGCCAAGCTGATCGGCAAGGACCCGCGCACCGACCTCGCCGTGCTGAAGGTCGATGGCAAGGGCAAGAAGTTCACCTATGTCAATTGGGCCGATGACGACAAGGTCCGCGTCGGCGACTGGGTCGTTGCCGTCGGCAACCCCTTCGGCCTTGGCGGCACGGTCACCGCCGGCATCGTTTCGGCGCGTGGTCGCGATATCGGCTCTGGCCCCTATGACGACTTCATCCAGGTCGACGCAGCCGTGAACCGCGGCAACTCGGGCGGCCCGACCTTCAACCTCAACGGCCAGGTCGTCGGCATCAACACCGCCATCTTCTCGCCGTCGGGCGGCAGCGTCGGCATTGCCTTCGCAATCCCCGCCGATACCGCCAAGAACGTCGTCACCGATCTGATCAAGAGCGGTACCGTGTCGCGTGGTTGGCTCGGTGTTCAGATCCAGCCGGTAACCAAGGATATCGCTGAATCCCTCGGCCTGTCCGAAGCAAGCGGCGCGCTCGTCGTATCCCCGCAGGACGGCTCTCCGGGCCAGAAGGCCGGCATCAAGAACGGCGACGTCGTAACGGCTGTCAACGGCGATCCGGTGAAAGATCCGCGCGATCTCGCCCGCCGTATCGGCGCGATGCAGCCGGGCTCCAAGGTCGATGTCTCGCTGTGGCGTAATGGCAAGGCTCAGTCGGTCACCGTCGAACTCGGCACGCTGCCGGCCGACCAGAACCAGGCTTCGAACGACGAAAACTCGCAGCCAGCCCAGCCGCCGCAGCCGTCCTCGGAAAAGGCGCTTGCCGATCTCGGCCTCACCGTCGGTCCGTCCGATGACGGCAAGGGTGTCGCGATCACGGGTGTCGATCCGGACTCCGATGCCGCCGACAAGGGCGTGAAGGAAGGCGAGAAGATCACCTCGGTCAACAACCAGCAGGTCTCCAACGCCGGTGACATCGCCAAGGTTATCGACCAGGCGAAGAAGGACGGTCGCACCCGTGCGCTGTTCCAGATCCAGTCCAATGATGGCAGCCGCTTCGTCGCTCTGCCGATCACCGCGGGCTGATTTTTCGGCCAATTGAGTGCATGGGGAGCCGCGCAGGCCACGGCTGCGCGGCTCCTTTGTTCCCAGGGCATGGTCCTCAAACATGCGCGATGGCGCGAGGTCATGGCTTATCGACGAATTGCTTTCAGGGCAGGTAGAAGATGACAACCGCTGGCCAACATGCTGTTAACTCCTCCGATTCTGGTTGTGCTGAGGCATCGCCGACGGGTAATGTCGCCCACATGAAGATTTTGATTATCGAAGACGATCTCGAGGCTGCCGCCTATCTCACCAAGGCGTTTCGCGAGGCCGGCATTGTTGCTGACCATGCGAGCGATGGTGAGAGCGGCCTGTTCATGGGCACCGAGAACGCCTACGATGTCGCCATCATCGATCGCATGCTGCCGCGCCGCGATGGCCTTTCCGTCATCAGCGAACTGCGCCGCAAGGGCGTGCATACGCCGGTTCTCATTCTCTCCGCTCTCGGTCAGGTCGACGACCGCGTCACCGGCCTGCGTGCCGGCGGCGACGACTACCTGCCGAAGCCCTACGCGTTCAGCGAATTGCTCGCCCGCGTCGAAGTTCTCGGCCGCCGCAAGGGCACGCCGGAACAGGATGTGCTTTACCGCGTCGGCGATCTGGAGCTCGACCGGCTGTCGCATGAGGTTCGTCGCGGCGGCAAGGAGATCCTTCTGCAACCGCGCGAGTTCCGCCTGCTCGAATATCTGATGAAGAATGCCGGCCAGGTGGTGACGCGCACCATGCTTCTCGAAAACGTCTGGGATTACCATTTCGATCCCCAGACGAACGTGATCGACGTGCACGTCTCGCGCCTGCGTTCGAAGATCGAAAAGGACTTCAGCCAGCCGTTGCTGAAGACGATCCGCGGCGCCGGCTACATGATCAAGGACGAGGGATGAGCCGCTTTCGCGTTCTCTTCAAGTCTACCGCAGTCCGCCTTTCCGCCCTTTACATTCTTCTGTTTGCGCTTTGCGCCGCCACGCTCGTCTTCTACGTAACGGCCATGTCGGAGCGGCTATTGACGGGGCAGATCCGCGATGCCGTGCAGCAGGAGGTCAATCAGGTCAAGCGCGCCTACGATGTCGGCGGCCTGAACCTGCTGCTGCGCACGATGGAACGCCGCGCGCGCCAGCCGGGCGCCAACCTCTATGTCATCGCCAGCCCCTCCGGCGATATCCTCGCCGGCAACGTCGCGTCGGTACAGCCCGGCGTCCTCGGCGAATCCGGTTGGACGGAACTACCTTTCATCTATGAGCGCTATACCGACTCCGGCACCGACCCCGAACGGCGGCATCTGGCGATCGCCAATATCTTCCTTCTCGACAATGGCCTGCGCATTCTGATCGGCCGTGATCTTGGCGAGCCGGAGCGCTTCCGGGTGCTCGTGCGCCAGGCCTTGATGCTGGCGCTGGCGATCATGGGCCTCGGCGCACTGGTCATCTGGTTCGGCATCGGCCGCAACGCGCTGAAGCGCATCGACCGCATGACCGAAGCCAGCCGAAAGATCATGGCCGGCGATCTCTCGCAGCGGTTGCCTGCCGGCGGTTCCGGCGATGAATTCGACCGCATGTCGGCATCGTTGAACGCCATGTTGGAGCGCATCGAGAAGCTGAACGAAGGCTTGCGGCAGGTTTCCGACAACATCGCCCATGATTTGAAAACGCCGCTGACACGGCTGCGCAACAAGGCGGCGGACGCACTCGACAATGCCGACAGCGAAGGTCGCCGTGTCGCGCTGGAGGGCATTATCGGCGAGTCCGACCAGTTGATCCGCACGTTCAATGCGCTGCTGATGATCTCCCGCGTCGAAGCCGGTTCCGTCGCCGCCGAAATGACCGGCGTCGACCTCTCCACCATCGTCGCGGACACTGCCGAGCTTTATGAGCCTGTGGCCGAGGAGGCGGGTCTGGCGCTGACGACCGATATCGAGCCCGACGTGGAGGTGCAGGGCAATCGCGAGCTGATCGGCCAGGCGATCTTCAATCTGATCGACAACGCCGTCAAATATGCCTCGGGCTGTCCCGGCAAGCAGGCGGTGGTGTTGAAACTCTCGCGTACGCCGGGTGCCGTGCACCTCGCCGTCGCGGACCACGGTCCGGGCATTCCTGCCCACCAGCGGACGGAAGTGATCAAACGCTTCTTCCGTCTGGATGAGAGCCGCTCCAAGCCCGGCACCGGCCTGGGCCTTGCCCTGGTGGAAGCGGTGATGGAGCTGCATGGCGGCCGGCTGGAACTTTCCGATACCGACCCGACCAGCCCCGACGCCCGCGGCTTGACGGTAACCATGATCTTCCCCACGCAGGAACAATAGATTAATCCTGCCCTACCGGATTGCTTCATCATGATCTCTATATCGGCTTCCGATTTTAGAGATCATGCACGATTCAAGATGTTACTGCGTGCCTTACGTCCGATCGGACGCGGCGCCGTAGGAGGAGAGCTGGATGACGACGGAAAGCGATTTTCTGCAGGATGTTCCGCCCGGGCGGCTTCGCCCGCTCAATCAGACGGAGCTGAAAGCGACGCTCGCCGACCTCAAGGACATCGCCGCAGCGGAACCGGCAATTGCCGCGCTTCTCGGAGGGGACAGTCCCTTACGCGATTTCATCTCCGCCGCATTGACGCTCTCACCCTATCTGCGCGAAACGGCCAATCTCGACCCGAAGCTTCTTGTCTCAGCCATCAGCAAACCGCTGTCACCGCAGATAGAGGCCCTGGTGGCCGAGGCCTGCCGTGCCTGGCTGCCGGCACAGGACGGTGCATCGTCGCCTGCGGAATCCGAGGTCATGAGCCGTTTGCGCATCGCCAAACGCCGCGCCTCCTTCCTGATCGCGCTTGCCGATCTCGCCCGCATTTTCGACGGAAGAACGACGACGCGCTGGCTGAGCGCCCTTGCCGAAGCCTCGATTTCGGCAGCGATCGACCATCTGCTCCTGTCGTCGCACGAGGCCGGCAAGATCGTGGTCCGCGACCCTTCGACGCCGAGCCGCGGCTCTGGCCTCATCGTGCTCGGCATGGGCAAGCTGGGCGCCGAGGAGCTGAACTATTCCTCCGATATCGACCTTGTCGTTTTCTTCGACGAAATGGCAGGCATCGTTCCCAATCCCGACGATGCGATCGACATCTTCCCGCGGCTGATGCGCCGGCTGGTGCGCATCCTGCAGGAGCGCACTGCCGATGGCTACGTCTTCCGAACCGATCTTCGTCTGCGCCCCGATCCGGGTTCCACGCCGCTTGCCATCCCCGTTGATGCGGCAATGATCTATTACGAGGGCCGGGGGCAGAACTGGGAGCGTGCCGCCTTCATCAAGGCGCGCGCCGTCGGCGGGGATATTGCGGCCGGTCAGGTCTTCATCCGAGACCTCGTGCCCTTCGTCTTCCGCAAATATCTCGACTACGCGGCGATATCGGATATCCATTCCATCAAGCGGCAGATCCATGCGCACAAGGGTCATGGCGCGATCGCGGTCAAGGGCCACAATGTCAAGCTCGGCCGCGGCGGCATCCGCGAGATCGAGTTCTTCGTCCAGACGCAGCAGTTGATCGCCGGCGGCCGCATGCCGGCGCTGCGTGGCCGTGCCACCGAGGGAACATTGGCGGAGCTGACCAAGGCGAAGTGGATCGACGCGGAAACGCGCGACGAACTGACGGAGGCCTACTGGTTTCTGCGCGATGTCGAGCACCGCATCCAGATGGTGCGGGACGAGCAGACACATCTGCTTCCCGAAACGGATGCCGAGCTGAAGCGCATCGCCTTCCTGATGGGCTTCTCCGATCTGTCCAGCTTTTCCGAGGCGTTGGTTGCCACGCTGAAGACGGTGGAGCGGCGCTATGCCCGTCTGTTCGAGCAGGAGACCAAGCTTTCGACCGGGACCGGCAACCTCGTGTTCACCGGTCAGGGCGATGATCCCGATACGCTGAAGACACTGCACCGCCTCGGCTTCGAGCGTCCCTCCGATATCTCCCATGTCATCCGCACATGGCACTATGGACGCTATCGGGCCACGCAATCGGTGGAGGCGCGCGAGCGATTGACCGAATTGACGCCGGAATTGCTGCGCGTGTTCGGCGAAAGCAAGCGGGCAGACGAGGCGCTGCTGCGCTTCGACAGTTTCATCTCGGGTCTGCCGGCGGGCATCCAGCTTTTTTCGCTGCTGAGCACCAATCCGGCGCTGCTTTCGCTCATCGTCAACATCATGTCATCGGCGCCGCGACTTGCGGAAATCATCGCCGCCAAGCCGCATGTCTTCGATGGCATGCTGGACCCCGGCCTGATGGCGGAGCTGCCGACGCGCGATTACTTGGCCGAACGGATCAACAGCTTTCTGGCGCCGGCGGGGCATTACGAGGAGGTGCTGGACCGGCTGCGCATCTTCGCCTCGGAGCAGCGCTTCCTGATCGGCATCCGTCTGCTGACGGGTGCTATCGCCGGCGCCATGGCCGCCCGTGCCTTCACCTATCTTGCCGATCTGATCGTGGAAGCGGCGTTGAAGGCGGTGATGAAGGAAATCCAGGCTGTCCATGGCGATTATCCTGGCGGCCGCGTGGCGGTTGTCGGCATGGGGAAGCTCGGCAGCTTTGAACTCACCGCCGGTTCGGATATCGATATTATCCTGCTTTACGACTATGACGATGACGCCAGCGAATCCATCGGGCCGAAGCCGCTCGACGCGACGCGCTACTTTACCCGCATCACCCAACGGCTGATGGCCGCACTCTCCGCGCCGACGGCAGAGGGCGTGCTCTACGAAGTCGACATGCGCCTGCGCCCATCCGGCAATAAGGGCCCGGTCGCAACGCGCATCAACTCCTTCGAGAAATATCAGCGCGGGGAGGCCTGGACCTGGGAGCATATGGCGCTATCGCGCGCTCGCCTGATCTGCGGCGATGAGGACCTCGTGCTGAATGCGGAGCGGATCATCGGCGAGGTGCTTTCGGCCAAGCGCGATATTCCGAAGATCGCCAAGGATGTCACCGAGATGCGGGGCTTGATCGAAGAGGAAAAGCCACCTGTGAGCATTTGGGACTTGAAGCTCATCCCCGGCGGCCTGATCGATATCGAATTCATCGCGCAATATCTGCGGCTGATCGCGCCCGCCCGGGGCGTGGGCATCGACGCCAATGGCCTCAGCACCGGCGAGGCGCTGAAACTGCTCGGCGGCAGCTTGATGGACCGCAACGATCTCGACCTCGCCCTGGAGGCGCTGCATCTTTATACCGAACTGTCGCAGTTGATCCGGCTCTGCGTCGACGGACCGTTCGATCCGGAGAAGGCCCCTTCCGGGCTGATCGAGCTGGTTTGCCGCGCCGGCGATTGCCCCGATATCAAGACGCTGGAAGCGGAACTCAAGCGGCTTTCGAAAGCGGTGCGTAAAGTTTTCCAATCGGTTGTGAAGGCGTAGCTCAGCTCCGATCAGGAATTCGAATGGCAATCACGGTGCCGATGCCCTCGCGTGAGCGGATGCGCATGCGGCCGCGATGCAGGGTCGTCAGCGACCGTGAAATGGCAAGCCCGAGGCCCGAGCCCCCTTTGCTCTTGGCATATTGATTTTGCACCTGCTCGAACGGCTGACCGATTTTGCCGAGTGCCGACTTTGGAATGCCGATGCCGGTATCGGCGATCGTCAGCGTCACCGCGTCATCGACCTTGCGTGTGCGCACCGCGATGCGCCCGCCGTCATTGGTGAACTTGACGGCATTGGAGAGGAGGTTGAGAAGAATCTGCTTCATGGCGCGGCGATCTGCCGTCAGCTTGATGCCGGAGGAGATGCGCTGTTCGACGAGGATGTTCTTGTAGGCGGCCGGAATAGCGGTAAAGCGCAGGCATTCCTCGATCAATGGTGCAAGATCGATCCGCTCGCAGGAGAGCTTGAGGTGGCCGGCCTCGATCTTCGACATGTCGAGAATGTCATTGATGACGTTCAGCAGATGCTTGCCGCTGTCGTGGATATCCTTGGCATATTCATTGTATTTCGCGGAGCCCAGCGGGCCGAACATCTGATCCTGCAGGATTTCCGAGAAACCGAGGATGGCGTTGAGCGGCGTGCGCAGCTCATGCGACATGTTGGCGAGGAATTCGGATTTGGCCTTGTTGGCGGCTTCGGCGCGTTCCTTTTCCGCGAGATAATTGGTGTTGGCGGTCGAAAGCTCCGCCTTCTGCCGCTCGAGGGTTTGCCGGGAGGCGGAAAGATCGTTGATGGTTGCCATCAACCGGCGCTCGGACTCGCGCAGACGCTCCTGGTTGCGCTTCAACTGCGTGATGTCGGTGCCGACGGAAACGAGGCCGCCGTCACGGGTGCGGCGTTCGTTGATCTGCAGCCAGCGCTCGTCGGCAAGCTGCACTTCCGTCGTTTGCGAGTGGTTGGAGCGGCCGGGATCGACAATGCGACGCTCGATGACCGGGCGGGCCGCGGCGGCGTTGACGACGGCACGTTCGGTGCCTGGCACCAGCACATTGTCCGGCAGGCCGTAAGCTTGCTGGAAGTGGCCATTGCACATGACCAGGCGGTCGTTCTTGTCCCAGAGTACGAAAGCTTCCGAAGTGCATTCGATCGCATCGGCCAAACGCTGGTCGGCCTCGGCATAGCGCTGCGCCAGCCGATGCTGTTCGGTGACGTCCATGGCGATGCCGATCATGTGGACATGACCGGAATTGGTGCGGATGACCTGGGCGCGGGCACGCATCCAGACATAGTGTCCCTTAGCGTGACGAATCCGCAGGATCTGATCGACCTGGCCGGCGGTGCCGCGGGTGACCGATCGTGCCAGCACATGCAGGCTGTTGTCATCCGGATGCATCATCCGGGCTGCATCGACGAAGGACAGCGGCCGATCGGCGGCCGGCAGGCCGAGCATGTCGTACATCGACCGCGACCAGAAGAATTCGCGGCTGGCGAAATCGAAATCCCAGAGACCGCAGCGTCCGCGCGACAGGGCGGTTTCGACGCGCAGATTGGATTCGAGGAAGATCTCATCGGCATCGCGTGCCCGTTTCACCTGGGTATAATAGGCGTAGAGAATGACGAGCAGGATGGAGGAAATGCCCGCAAAGAGCGTGACATTGAGCGTCAGCTCATCGCGCCAGAGCTTGTCGATCTGGTCCATTGAGGCGGCCGAGAGGACGAAATCGCCCTTGTCTCCGATTAAAGAAATCGCCGCATAGAAGGGCGCGCCGTCGATCATCGTCTCGATCACACCAGCATGGTCGCCAAAACTTCTGATTGTCGAAACCTCGGGGAAGAAATCCGAGATCGTCAGGCCGATATAGGGAGAGCCGGCGGCCGACGAGCCGAAGACACGGCCGCTCGCCTGCACCAGCAGGATGAATGCGCCGGTGTCGAGCCGGTCCTGCGGAAGGTAAGCCGCGAGTTTCTTTTCAGCGCCGTTTCGGTCGCCGGACTGGAAGAGGCTGGCATCGTTGGAGAAGGCTGCGGACGCCGCGGCGATGGACAGTGACGTCGCCTGGCGAGCGGCCGCGGTCATCCGCCCATGCTCCATCATCATGCCGAAGAAATGCGAGGCGGCGACGACCATCAGAAAGGAGACGATGAGGACGGGGATCACCCGCTTGAGTATATGTTCCGCCTGCGGAAAACGGCGCGAAACTGTCTCCGCCCGTACGCCCGCTCGATCGGTAACGCCGCTATGCCAGGATTTCAGACCGTCGAAATTAACACGCAGCCGTCCATCGGCCGCGGTTGCCCGCCGCACGTCCACCATCGCTCTAGCCTTGTCCCTCGTGTGATTCGCAGCGCCGCTCGCCCGAATCTACCCTAATGAATCACTCGTGATTCGCCTTGTCCAGAGGGCAGGGTAAAACTTTCTTAACCATATGCGATTTCGTGCTTTTTTGTACTCGCAATGGTAAGCCGCGGCTACAAGGGACTCGTTCCGGCTGAAAAAGGCGGGCTCAAATCACCCGCCTCGATCTCGCAAGAGCAAGCAAAAATTCATTCCTTGAGGATGCGGTCCACAATATCACGAACATCCGTCGAAAGGCTGCCGGCGCGTTCGATTTGCATCAAGGCGGAGCGGGCGTGATCGGCGCGCACTAGCTCCAGCAAGCGCCAGGAGCGCATGGAGGTCAGGATGCGGGCAGCCAACTGCGGGTTGCGCTGGTCGATGTCGAGGATTTGCTCTGCGAGGAAGCGATAGCCGGCTCCATCCGCACGACCGAAGCCGGTGGGATTGGCAAAGGCGAAGGTGCCGACGAGGGCGCGCATGCGGTTCGGATTGGTGCGCTTGAAAAGCGGCGTTTCCATCAGGCCCTGGATGCGCTCCAAGGTCGCGGCGCCAGGGATAGCCGCCTGAATGGCAAGCCACTTGTCGATGACCAGCGCGTTCTCTGCGAAGCGATCGTGGAAGCCCTGGAGGGCTGCCTTGGCTTCCGCCGACTCCGGAAACCGGTGGGCAAGGATCGTCAGGGCAGCACTGAGGTCGGTCATGTTATTCGCCGCGTCAAAGGCTGCTTTGGCGCGAGCCGGCGCGTTGTCCGACTGCGACAGATAGGTGAGCGCGGCATTCCGCAAGGCTCTCCGTCCGGCGCTGGCGGCATCCGGACTGAAGGGGTCCGATGTCTGCATGTTGTCATAGAGGGCGGCGAAGACGCTTCTCCCGGCTTCGGCAACCAGTGCGAGGATCGCCTGACGGCCGGCGTGGATTGCGTCCGGATCATTATTGCCGCCGAGTTCGCGGGCAATGTCGGCCTCACTCGGCAGGGCGAGCGCCTGGGCGCGGAAAGCGGGCTCCAGGCTCTCATCATTTGCAGCCGCCAAAAGCGCGTCGACGAAGGCTGCGTCGCAAGTGATCGGATTACCCTGCCGCGCGTCGCGGGCAGCCTGCAGCAGGTTGGGCAGGCCAAGGTCGATCAGCGCCTGCCAGCGGGCGAAATGGTCGGTTTCGTAGCGAGCGATCAGCGCCAGGTCCTTGGCGCTCTGGCTGAGCTGAAGATTGATCGGCGTCGAGAAGCTGCGGTTCAGCGACAGCACCGGCCGGGAAGGAATGCCGTGGAAGACGGCCGTCTGCGTCCGCGCAGTCAGGTGCAGGACATCGTCGGTCAGTTCCGCGTCGGTCACCGATGTCGGCGTCAACAATGCCCCGTCCGCGGCGAAAAGCGCTGTGCGTAGCGGAATATGCATGGGCTCCTTGGTCGCCTGGCCGGGAGTGGCCGGGACCATCTGCTCGAGTGAAAGAGCGAAGGTCTTGGCTGCCGCGTCATAGGTGCCCGAAGCGGTCACCAGCGGCGTGCCAGCCTGATGATACCAGAGCGAGAACTGCGTCAGGTCGCGCCCGCTCGCATCCTCGAAACATTTGATGAAGTCCTCAATCGTCACAGCTTGGCCGTCGTGGCGGTCGAAATAGAGATCCATGCCCTTCTTGAACAGATCGCGGCCGAGGAGCGTGGCGATCATGCGAGTGACTTCGCTGCCCTTCTCGTAGACCGTCGTCGTATAGAAGTTGTTGATTTCGCGGTATTTCGTCGGGCGAACCGGATGAGCAAGCGGCCCGCTGTCTTCCGGAAACTGCTCCGATTTCAGATGGCGGACTTCGGCGATGCGCTTGACCGGCCGCGAACGCTGATCGGCGGAAAATTCGTGGTCGCGATAGACCGTCAAGCCTTCCTTGAGGCAGAGCTGGAACCAGTCGCGGCAGGTAATGCGATTGCCGGTCCAATTGTGGAAATATTCATGCGCGATGATCGCCTCGATATTGGCATAGTCGGCATCGGTAGCGATTTCCGGATCAGCCAGCACGTATTTGTCGTTGAAGACGTTGAGGCCCTTGTTCTCCATCGCCCCCATGTTGAAATCGGAGACGGCGACGATCATGAAGATGTCGAGATCGTATTCGCGGCCGAACCGCTCCTCATCCCACTTCATCGAGCGCTTCAGCGCGTCCATGGCATAGGCTGCGCGTGGCTCCTTGCCGTGTTCGACATAGATCTTCAGCGCCACTTCACGGTCGGACATCGTGACGAACGTGTCCTCAACCACGCCGAGATCGCCGGCAACGAGCGCGAAGAGATAGCTCGGCTTCGGATGCGGATCGAACCAGGCGGCGAAATGCTTGCCTTCGCCATAGCCGGCACCGCCAAGGAAATTGCCGTTCGACAACAGCAGCGGATTGGCGGCTTTGTCGGCGATGATGTTGACCGTGTAGGGAGCAAGGACGTCGGGGCGATCGGGGAAATAGGTGATGCGGCGGAAGCCCTCGGCTTCGCACTGGGTGCAATAGATGCCGCCGCTGCGGTAAAGCCCCATCAATTGCGTGTTGGCTTCGGGGTTGATGATGGTCGTGATCGTCAGCTCGAAGGGCGTGCTCTCTGGCAAGTCGCGAACTGTCAGGCTTTCCGCCGTCGCCTCGAATTGCCCGGCCGGAACGTCGACCTGATCGAGCAGCAGCCCGGAAAGGCTGAGATCGTCGCCATCGAGCACAAGCGGTGCCTTGGGGTCGGTACCTTCGCGGCGATGGAAGATCAGCCGCGCTTCGACCTTGGTCTCGGTCGGATGCAGATCGAAGGTAAGGTCCACGCGTTCCAGAACGAAGTCGGTGGGACGATAGTCTGCCAGATGGACGATCTGGCCGGTGTCTGTTCGCATGGTCTATCCTGATCAGGCTTATACTGCGGCGGGCGGCGTTGATCCGAAGCAGCGCTCCGGAAGCAAATCCGCGCGCATCATTACATCGAAATCTGAACCAAAGTTAAAGTCATATCGTGGCGCCGCTACAATTCGTGATGGCGAGCAAAGTATTTGATCGGGAAGGCCACGTTTGATTTCAGGTTGAACGCCGCCTTGATCGCGTCGTCGGCTTCCGTTTGCTCTGCGACGACACCATACCATCCAAGCCCATCATGGTCTTCACAACCGAGCGTCTTGGCACAAGCGACGATGGTGTCGTTATTGTCGTAGTAGCTACCCGCGTTATGCGATCGTCCTTGGTTCGGCTCCTGGCCGACAGATCCGAGGCGATCAGTCGGCCGTCGACTGCATCGTGCGGACCGTCGATTCGCTGCTGCCACGGACGGGCAGAGATATGGACTGGAAGTCCGTCTTTTCGACGCGTCCCTCGTTCGGCTTGCGCATGGCGATGCGCCAGCCGGCATAGCCGGCATAGAGCGCAAAGGCGAGAGCCAGGAACCAGAGAAGGCCGGATGGGCCGGCAACTTCCATCATCGCGCCGCCGACCAGCGGCCCGGAGACCGTGCCGAGTCCATAAAGCAGCATGATGCCGCTGGAGATGGTGACATATTCATCCGGCGCTGCGCGGTCGTTGGCATGGGCGACATTGAGCGCATAGATCGGATAGAGCACGGTGCCGATGAAGAAGCCGGCGATATAGAGCGTCAACTGCGCATGCACGTCGAACAAGGTCATGATGGCACAGGCGAGGACGCCGACGACGCCGCAGACGATCATCACGTAGCGACGGTCCATCAGGTCCGATATGCGACCGATCGGCATTTGCGATACTGCACCGCCGGCGAGCACGCAGGCAAGCAGCGTCGCACCCTCGGCCGTGTTCATGCCGACATTCTGGGTATAGACGCCGCCAAGGCTGCTCCATGTGCCGGAAAGAGCGCCCGACAGCAGCGAACCGACGAAGGCGATCGGCGATAGCCGATAAAGTTTCGGCAGGTCGAACTTGGCCTGATGAATCGGCGTCGGCGACTTGGCGGTCGATAGCGCCGTCGGCAGCATCGCGAGCGCGAAGATGACGCCGCAGAGAATGAAAAGCGAGGTATTGCTGGGATCGCCGAGCGGCACCAGATATTGCCCACCGATCGAGCCGACTAGGCAGGTGATCATATAGACCGAGAAGATCGTCGCGCGATTGTCGTTGGTGACCCGCTCGTTCAACCAGCTTTCGATGATAAGATAGGCGCCGGCGATGCCGAAGCCGCTGATGCAGCGGAAAACCAGCCAGGCGCGCCAATCGACCATCAATGCGCACAGCAGAATGCCGATGCTGAGAAGTGAGATCAGGGCGCCGAAGACGCGCACATGTCCCACCCGCTGCACGAAGCGCGGCGTGACGATGCAGGATATGGTGAAGCCGAAGGTGTAACCAGTCGCGATCACCGAAATGGTGAAAGTCGACCAGCCTTCCGCCACGGAGCGGATCGGGACGACGAAGTTCATCAAGCCATAGCCGACCATCATCAACAGCGTTGACAACATCAGACTGGCGATCGAGACGAGGCTGGCCAGCATTGAAGCGGGATTCCGGTCGATTGGTTAAAGCAGATGCGCGTCGTGAAAGCGCATCTTGCTCTAACCCAGCAACGATGCGCGATCAATCGCGACGGCATATGGCGCGGTTGGTTGATCTGTGGCCCACCTCGCAAGTTAGTCTAAAAAAGATGATGGTGAAAGAATGGTTTTAAAGTTAAATTATTTGTTTAACTTCTTGTGATAACAGTGTTTTCACATAACTATAGCATGCTATCTGATGTCGGAGCTGCGATCTGAAGCCGCAGATTTATTCAAAAAAATGAGAACAATTCCTTCCGATCGGTCTTTTAGAAGGGCGCCATAAGGAGGCCCGATTGAGCTTTTCCGTCGAGCAACTTGCTTGCCATCCCAAATTCGTATCCTCCCTGCGTTTTTTAGCGGAGGCTTTGCGGGATCGCTACGACAGCGGACCGCGGATCGCACGCCTGTTGGCCTCGCATCAGCGCTGGCTCTTGACCCAGACGGCCTATGCGCTTCATCTCGAATATGATCCTGCCGTTCCCGGTTCGGGCCTCACCGTTGTCAAGCTTCGCGACGTGATCACTCAATACCGCGTCGCAAGCCGCAACACCGTGTTGAGCTATGTCGAGGAACTGCTGACGTATCGCTTCCTCGTTCCTGTCCCTGGCGTTGTCAAACGTCCGCGCCGCTATGGGCCGGCCGAAGTCAGTCACACCGCGATGATCAGTTGGTATCTTGCCAATCTCGCCGCACTCGATCTGCTCGATGACGGCAACCGCGCCGCCACATTGGCCACTCATCCGGAGCTGATCGATCTGGCGCAGCCGCGTATGGCGCGCCGCTGCCTGGAAACGACAGCCTGGCGGGAGCCGCCGGAGCGCGTCGGCCTGTTTCTCTGGACGGAAGCCGGGGGACTGGTGATGGACCATCTCGTCTCTCGGCTGGATATGAGCACCGAAGTGGATGGACGCGTCAATCTTGGCCGCATCGATACACGGGCAATCGCCGCACAGTTCATGATGTCGCGCACCCATCTACAGCGCCTTTTGCGCAAGGCCGTCGATGGTGGCAGTTTGGGCTGGTACGACGAATCGAAAAAGACTCACCTTTGGATGTCCCGCGACTTTCTTGACGAATATTGCCGCTGGCAGGCCGAGAAACTCGCTACTGTGGATGAAGCGTTTGCATGGGCGCAATCGGCAGCCGCGTGTGCGGTTTCAGAGCAGTGAGCCAAATAAAAACGCCGAGCTGGGCCCGGCGCTGTTCTTCATGAAAATCTCTTATGAAATCCGAAACAAAAAGGGGCGGGATCATCGATCCCACCCTTTTCAAACCTATAAGGGGATGCCGGCAGCCGCCGCACGCGCGCGGCTGATTTCGCTTTTGTCAGCCGTGCGCAGGCCACGCGAGCGCTCGAATTCCTCGGCTGCGCGCACGGCGGAGCCGATATGCCCGACGGAGTCGAGAAGGGTGAAAAAAGAGCGCAAGCCTAGAGACACGGTATCAGTACTCACGAAAGTCGGCAAATATAGCGGTCGGGCGAGCAACGCGAGCAGAGAGGCCGGTGCCGCGAGCAGTCATTTGCTCATTAGCGGCAATGCCGAGGCTGCGATGGCCGTTGGTGGCGCGCACAGGTACGATGACGCGGCGCAGGGTATCAAACCCGCTATGGATAGGACGGAAACGAGCAGTCATGGCCTTGGTTCCTTTCAAATTTCCTCCCAAGACACATCGCATATATTGCAATGCAGCATTGATTCTGCAATGCACAAGGCTGGAACACTGCCATGCAAATAACGCATGGCAAGTTTCATCTTCCGTTAACACTGATGAAAAATTAGCCTGAAACTTCGGCAGTGATGCGATTTTTGAAGGTCAAAAGATCATTCCAGGCCAATCGCTTGTTGATTGGAGCCGTCAGCAATTCCTGAGGGTGGAGGCTGGCAATCGCTGGTATCGTTCGGCCGGCGATCGTGACGTCCCGCCATTGCCCGCGCAGGCCGTGAATCGTTTCGTTGCTTTCGAAGAAGTGCCGAGCGGTGAAATTGCCGAGCAGCAGCAGGGCTTTCGGCTCCGCCAGCGCGATCTGCCGTTCGATGAAGGGGCGGCAGATCTCGACTTCCGGCGCCGACGGCGCACGGTTCCCCGGCGGGCGCCACGGAATGACATTGGTGAGCAGGATTCCGTCACGCTGCAGGCCGATGGCGCCCAGCATCTTGTCGAGCAATTGTCCGGTTCGTCCGGCAAAGGGTAGGCCTTCGCGGTCGTCGTCGGCGCTGGGCATCGGGCCGATCACCATCATACGGCCCTCGGCGCTGCCGCTGGCGAAGATGGTCGAGCGTGCGCTGTTTTTCAGGTTGCAGCCGTTGAAGGCCTCCAGTGCCGTCTTGAGTTCGCTAAGCGACCGGGCGCTTTCGGCGGCGAATCGGGCCTGTTCGACAGCTTGTTCGTCAGGGATGGCCGGCGCGCTTCGCGCCGATATCGGCGGGGCGGCCGGCTGTATGGCCTGACGACGTTCCGGCTGCGTAGCAGGCCGTGTGGCGAGCGGGGGTGCCTCGACGCGCGGCTGAACCGGCCGGGCGCCTTGGCGAGCTGCCTTCATCGCTTCGAATTCGGCAAAACGGTCAACGGCCTCCTCTTCGAGCAGCCATTCGACGCCTGCATCCGCATGAAAATGCAGAAGGGCGGCAAGTTCGGCCGGAGTGAGGTCGTTGGCGGAGATCATTGGCGAACTCTAGCCAAAGCAGCGGAAGAACGAAAGGGCAGGGTGTTCCCCACCCTCACGCCGTCCACTGGCTGATGTCGTCGCGCTCGCCGATCAAGGCGAGGCCGTGGGCGATCGACAGCAACTCGCCGCCGGTTTCGATCCGTTCCTGACCGAAGCGTTCGGTGAAGATGCGGCGCACGGCGGGCACGAAAGAGGTGCCGCCGGTGAGGAACACCTTGTCGATGGCCTCCGGCGCTGTGTTGGTGGTCGCCAGAACGTCGTCCAGCGCACCTTCGATGCGGGCGAGATCGTCGGCGATCCAGCTTTCGAAATCGCTGCGGCGCACGGTTTTGCGGCCGGCCTTGCCAAGCGGCGGGAAGTTGAATTCAGCTTCCTCGTTGGCCGAAAGCGCCATCTTCGTCGCCGACACCGCCTGATAGAGCGGATAGCCTTCGTCGTGTTCAACGAGCTCGATAAAGGTCTCGAGCTTTTCCGGCTCCAGGCAGCTGCGCACCAGCGTCTTCAGATCGGCATATTCGCGCGAGGTCTTGAAGATCGATAGCTGGTTCCAGCGGCCGAAATTGGCGTAGTAGGAGGTGGGTACTTCCAGCAGCTTGTCGAAGCTCTTGAAGAGGCTGCCCTTGCCGATGGCTGGCGAAACGATGTTGTCGATCATCCGGAAGTCGAAGTGATCGCCGGCAATGCCGACGCCGGAATGGCCGATCGGGGTCGCCGTCAGCTTTCCACCATGGGTCTCGAAGCGGATCAGTGAATAGTCCGTGGTACCGCCGCCGAAATCGGCCACCAGCACGGTCGCATCCGCTTTCAGGTGCTGGGCGAAGTAGAAGGCGGCCGCCACCGGTTCGTAGACATAATGGATTTCCGGAAAGCCGAAGCGAGACAGCGCCTCGTTATAGCGGGCCGTGGCGAGGGACGCGTCCGGGTTGGCGCCGGCAAAGTGCACCGGCCGGCCCGCGACGATGCGGCCAACATCCGCCGGCCAGCCTTCGCCGGCGTAAGCGCGCAGCCGGCGCACGAAGATCTCCATCAGATCCTCGAAGCTGTGGCGCTTCGCAAAGATCAGCGTGCCCTGGAAAAGCGCACTTGCCGCAAAGGTCTTGATCGATTGCAGAAAGCGGCAATCGCCGGGATTGTCGATGAATTGGCGGATGGCGGCATGCCCTGCCTCGACCTTCAGTGCCGCGGCACCTAGTCCCGGATCCTTCATGAAGGACAGGGCCGTACGCATGCTGTCAGCGGTGCCGGCGACGCTGGTGAAGGCGACCGATTGCGTCGCCGGGCCATCGGCCATCGCCAAAACCGTGTTCGTTGTGCCGAAGTCGAAACCAAGCGCCCGAGCCATGCCCGCACTCCCTTCTGCTGAAAATTTTTTGGAATGGGGCAACGCCCCTTATGGAACGCGAGACGCGCCCTTTCGTAAAGAGGGCGCGTCATGGCATGGCTGGACTGCAAGTGCAAGACGGAGCGCGCATTTGTTTTGCGATGATCTTGTCCGAAAAACGCTCTCAGCTTTGGCTGCGCAGTTTCGGGTTCCGGATCATGCCAAACTGAAACGGGCGCCTCGTGGCGCCCGTCTGATGTCATTCGGCCGCGATGGCGGTCGGCCTTTCTTCTTCGTGCTGGTGCTTGTCCTTGCGCTTGCCGAGACGGCCGACGAAGTCGTTCAGGCGGTTCATCTCAAGGAAGATCACCGGCGTGATGAACAGCGTCAGGATTTGCGAGACGACAAGACCGCCGACGACGGCAATGCCAAGCGGCTGGCGCAACTCCGAACTGGCGCCACCACCGATGGCGATCGGCAGCGCGCCGAGCAGGGCGCAGAAGGTCGTCATCATGATCGGACGGAAGCGGCGCACGCAGGCTTCATGGATCGCTTCCGCAGGCGATATGCCAGCGCTCGATCGAAGCGTTTCCAGCGCCACGTCGATCATCATGATCGCGTTTTTCTTCACGATACCGATTAGCATCAGCAAACCGATGAGCGCGATAATCGACAGGTCGAAGCCGAAGACCTTCAGGGCTAGCAGCGCGCCGAGAGCGGCGGCCGGCAGGCCGGAGAGGATGGTCAGCGGATGGATGAAGCTCTCATAGAGAACGCCGAGGACCACATAGATCGTCAGGACAGCGGCAAGGATCAGGTAAGGCGTGCTGCCTTGCGACTGCTGGAAGATCTGGGCGGTGCCGCCATAGGACGTGAAGACGTCCGCCGGCATGTTGATGTCCTTCTTAATCTGGTCGATCTGCGCGGTGGCGTCGCCGAGCGCTTCGCCGGCCGGCAGGTTGAAGGACACCGTGGTCGAAACGAGCTGGCCGGTCTGGTTGATGGTGACCGGGCCGGTCGTGCGTTCGACATGGGCGAAGTTCGACAGCGGCACCAGGGTGCCACTTGACGAGGCAATCTGGATTTCCTGCAGCTTCTGGTCATCCCAAGGCTTGCTAGTATCGTATTCGACGATGACGTCGTAGCTGTCGCCGGTGGACTGGATCTGAGCGGCGGCATAACCGCCGAAGCCTTCTTCCAGTGATGTGCGTAGCTGATTGTTGTTGATGCCGTAGGCCGCGGCCTTTTCGGTATCGACGACGATATTGGCCTGCAGCGCGTTGTTTTGCTCGTCCGAGGCAACGTCCGTGAAGCGCGGGTCGCGGCGCATCTCATCCTGGATCTTGTTGGCCCAGAGATTGGTCTGGTCGGCGCTCAGCGCCTGAATGACGAGCTGATACTGGCTGGCGGTCTGACGGCCGCCGAAGCGCAGGCTTTGCTGCGGCGTGATATAGGCCTTCAGGCCGGCAATCTTGCTGATACCAGCGCGCAACTCCCGCAGGGTGTTGTCAAGCGGCTCACGCTGATCCTTTGCCTTCAACTCGACATACATCGTGCCGTTGTTCAGCGGCTGGCGCACATTGCCGCCGACGATCGACATGACGTGAGCGACGGCAGAGTTCTGTTTTACGATTGCGGCGGCCTGGTTCTGCAGATCCTGCATTGCCGGATAGGAAATATCCTGCCGCGCCTGCGTCGAGATCGTCAGGCGGCCAATGTCTTCCGTCGGGAAGAAGCTTGCCGGTAGTACATTGAAGAGATACGCCGAGAGGGCGACCGAGCCGAAGAAGCTCAGCAACACCGTTCCGCGATGGCGAAGGCACCAGGCGACGCCCTTGTCATAGCCGCGCTGGGTCCAATCGAAGCCTGCGTTGAAGAGACGCACTGGATAAGGGGGCTCTCCATGGCCCGCCGACAGGCGCGAGCTGAGCATCGGGGTGACGGTGAGCGACACGATCGCGGAAGATACAATGGCGATCGCGACGACCATGCCGAATTCGTTGAAGATGCGGCCGACGACGCCGCCCATCAGCAGGATCGGAATGAACACGGCGATCAGCGAAATCGACATCGATATGATCGTATAGCTGACTTCCGCCGACCCTTTGAGCGCCGCCTGAAGCACGGGCATGCCCTCTTCGACATGGCGCAATATGTTCTCCAGCATGACGATGGCGTCGTCCACCACGAGACCGACCGCGAGGGTCAATCCGAGCAGCGAGATATTGTCGATGCTATATCCGAGAATATACATCATGCCGAAGGTCGCGATTAGCGATAGCGGCACGGCAAGGCCAGGGATGATCGTTGCCGTGACATGACCGGTGAAGAGATAGATCACCAGCACGACGAGGCCGATCGTCAGCAGCAGCGTGAATTTAACGTCCGAAATCGCGTCGCGGATCGGCTGCGCTGAATCGTTCATGACTGTTGTTTTCACCGAGGCCGGTATTTCCGCGTGTAGCTGCGGCAATTTGGCGTTTATGGCGTCGACCACATCGACCGTATTGGCATCCGGCTGGCGCTGGATGGCAAGAATGATCGCTCGCTTGCCGTCATACCAGGAACCGGCATTGGTATTTTCCACGCTGTCCTGAACGTCTGCGACATCGCTGAGGTGAATCGGCGCGCCGTTCGGGTTGGCGATAACAAGCGAACGGAACTCCGCGGCATTGGTACGCTGCGTATTCGAGTTGATGGTCATGCTCTGCGAATTGTTCTGCAGAGTGCCCACCGGAACCTGGCTGTTGGCGTTGACCAGCGCATTGTTGACAGTATCGATGCCGATGCTGCGGTCCTGCAGTTTGGCCGGATCGACTTCGACGCGTACTGCATATGTCTGGGCGCCGAACACCGTCACTTCCGCCACGCCCGGAAGCGTCGACAGCGACGGCGAGATGATGTCTTCGGCGATTTCGTCGAGCTTGCTGCGCGGCATCGTATCGCTCTGCACGGCAAGCAGCATGACCGGCGCATCGGCCGGGTTGGTCTTGCGATAGCTTGGCGGCACAGTCAGGTTGTCGGGCAACTGGCGCGTTGCATGCGAGATTGCGGCCTGGACGTCGGCGGCCGCGGCGTCGATATCGCGGTTGAGGTCGAACTGCAGCACGATGCTGGTGTTGCCGAGCGAGTTCGTCGACGAGATTTCGCTGATGCCGGGGATGGTCTCGAACTGCTTGATCAGCGGCGTCGAAACTGATGTTGCCATGGTTTGCGGCGAGGCGCCGGTCAACTGTGCGGTGACGTTGATGGTCGGAAAGTCGACCTGCGGCAGAGCCGCAACGGGCACAAGGCGATAGCCTGCCCAGCCTGCCATGACGACCCCCAAGGCCAAAAGCGTCGTCGCCACTGGCCGCCTGATACAGAAGCTGGGGATCATTGCTGCGCTCCGACAGAGATCGTTTCGGTTTTCTGACCCGACTGATCGTCAGCCGAGGCGACTTTCTGCGGCGTGGCATCGCTGAATTGCTCGACGACGCTCTGGCCGTCGTTCAACTGCACCTGTCCTTCGGTCACGACGTGGTCGCTTTCCGAAAGGCCCTTGGCGATCGCGCTGTATCCACCGTTCTGACGCGCAACGGTGACCGGTGTCATATGCACCTTGTTGTCCTTGACGACAAAGGCAAAGAAGCCGTCCGGGCCGGGGCTGACCGCAACGGTGGGCGCAACGAGAACAGGCTGGTTGTCGTTGAAATGTACGACGATGTTGACCGACTGGCCGGGCCAGAGGGCGCCGTTGGCATTGTTGAACTTCGCCTTGGCGAGGATCGTGCCGGATGCCGCATCGACCTGATTGTCATAAAAACTCATCGCGCCCTGGCGCGACTTGCCTTGTTCCGACCGGGGTACGGTGCTGACGGGAACAGTCCCGGCCTTCATCGCCTCCTCCAACTCGCGCAGGTGGCTCTCCTGCAGATGGAACTTGACGTAGATCGGATCGTATTGGGCGATCGATACGATTGCCGTGCCGGGGCTCACATAAGCGCCGACGCTGAGGGCGACATTGCCGAGACGGCCATCATAGGGCGCGCGGATTTCGGTGTGCTCGAGCAGAACCTGATCGGCCGCGAGCTGTGCCTTGTCGCCGTTGACCGTCGCAACAGCCGTATCGCGCGCTGCGACAGCCTGGTCCACCGTCTGCTGCGTGCCGGCTCCATTCAGCAGGGTCTTGGCCCGCGTCAGTGCCGCTTCTGCTTCGGTGAGCGTCGCCTGATCCTTGGCAAGCGTTGCCTGGTCCTTGTCGACCGCGGCCTGAGCCGTGCGCGGATCGAGCTTCGCGATCAGATCGCCGGCCTTGACCATGGCGCCATCCTCAGCCGCTATCGAGGTGATGATGCCGGATTCCTGTGCGGCGATCGTCGTCGTATCCTGCGCATCGGCCCAGCCGGTGGCGGTAACGTCGTTGGCGAGCGTCGTTTTCGTGACCGCCACGGTCTTGACCATTTGGGCCGCCGTCTGACGCTTGCCGTGGCCGCCGGCATCTGCTGCCTTGCTGCTATCCTCGGTCTTGGCGGATGCCCTGTCGATTAAAGCGGACATAAAGGGGATACGGTCGCGGTAGCTCCAGACTCCAAGAGCTGCGACAACGAGAAGGCCGAGAGAGAGCCAAAATTTCTTCATATTTAAAAAACCGGTCGAGGCGAGTTGCAGGAAATGCGGTGACCTTGAGGTGGATTTATTGCAGCGCGAAAAAGACGCGTTTCGCCGCAATCCATCACATCGCCGTTACCGCTAACGTTCGGTATTCTGTCCCTATAACGTGAATGGATGAACGCCAGTTCGCAGTAACCTACCACCTGTTCGACAGGGTGAAAAATTAACAGTTGGAAAGCTTTCCCGGTATGCTTTCGTTTGCAGTGCAATAAATGGCCGAAATGACTATTTTTTGATTGCCGCTATGTAATAAAAGCGGAGAAATGCTGGTCTTTTGCCTTCACCTACCCGGAAGCGGCAGGGTTAGGGCTTGGCGCCAGCCAATTCGTCTCTCACGTAATTGTGTTCAGAAGATCGCTTTTCTGGGGACGAATGCCTCATTCGTTGGGCGCGTATTCAAAGAGAACGCGCCGCGCCGCCATCGCAGCGGATCATCGAGCCGGTGACATAGCTTGCGGGTTCGCTGCAAAGAAAGGCGGCCGTCGCCGCGAATTCCTCGACCCGGCCGTAGCGACCCGCGGGAATACGCTGTTGCCGCTCGGCTTCGATCTCCTCCAGGCGTTTACCGCTGCGTTTGGCAGCCGCATTGTCGAGGTCGGCCAGCCGGTCGGTGGCAATGCTGCCCGGCAGCAGCATGTTCACGGTAATGCCATGTGCCGCCACCTCCGCCGCCAACGTCTTGCTCCAGCCGGCAAGGGCAGGGCGCAGCGTATTGGAAAGGGCCAGATTGGGGATCGGTTCGATGACGCCGGAGGAGGCAACGGTGAGGATACGGCCCCAACCCTGCGCCTTCATGGCCGGAAGCAGCGCGTTGGTCAGCGTGATGACCCGCGCCACCATCGACAGGAAATAGGTTTCCAGCTTATCGGCGGTCATATCTTCCGAAGTTCCCGGCGTCGGACCGCCGGTATTGTTGACGAGAATGTCGAGGCCGCCGAGCTTTTCGGTGACCGCCTTGCTGACGGTTTCGACGAACATCTCATCATTGAGATCGGCCCAGATCCAATCCGCCCGACCTTTCCCTTCCGCATTGATAGCCTTGCAATTGCTCTCCAGCCTCTCGCCGCTGCGGCCGCAGAGCAGGACATTTGCCCCTTCGCGTGCCAGCGCCACGGCAATGCCATGGCCAAGCCCCTTGGACGAAGCCAGAACCAGCGCCCGCTTTCCCTTGATGCCGAGATCCATCTTGTTCACCCCTTATGCTGTCCGGATTGTTCCAATGAGTTTTATAGAATGCCGCGAATGCTTTTTGGAAGCCGATAAACAGCAAGCGGACAACGCCTAGGCATTGACGTTGACGTAAGGTGAATTTAATTTTCACGCCAGTTGTGCGAATTGGAGGATCGGCTGTCGCTTCCCGGCTCGACAATCCCCTCCCGTTTTGACAAGAGATAGCCAACGGGGAAGACGCCCAAAATGGGGAGAAGGCCGCACCCAATCAACGGGAGCCCGGCCAATCGGAGACAGAGTGAATGACTGACGCTAGCGAGCTGCCTGAACGCGAGAGCATGGAATTCGACGTTGTGATCGTCGGTGCGGGGCCAGCAGGTCTTTCGGCGGCGATCCGCCTGAAGCAGGTCAATCCCGATCTCACCGTCGTCGTGCTCGAAAAGGGCGCAGAAGTCGGGGCGCATATCCTGTCGGGCGCCGTCGTCGATCCGATCGGCATCGACCGCCTGCTGCCCGGCTGGCGTCAGGAGGAAGGCCATCCCTTCAAGACCGAGGTGACGGACGATCATTTCCTGTTCCTCGGACCTGCTGGTTCGGTGCGCCTGCCGAATGCGCTGATGCCGCCGCTGATGAACAATCACGGCAACTATATCGTATCGCTTGGCAATGTCTGTCGCTGGCTCGCCGAAAAGGCCGAGGGGCTGGGCGTCGAGATCTATCCCGGCTTTGCCGCGACCGAAGTGCTTTATAACGACCAGGGCGCCGTCATCGGTGTTGCCACCGGCGACATGGGCATCGAGAAGAACGGCGAGCCTGGCCCGAACTATACGCGCGGCATGGCGCTCATGGGCAAATATGTGCTGATCGGCGAAGGCGTGCGCGGCTCGCTTGCCAAGCAGCTCATCGCCAAGTTCGACCTGCAGAAAGGCCGCGAGCCGCAGAAATTCGGCATCGGCATCAAGGAGCTCTGGCAGGTGAAGCCGGAGAACCATAAGCAGGGTCTGGTGCAGCACTCCTTCGGCTGGCCGCTTGGCATGAAGACCGGTGGTGGCTCCTTCCTCTATCACCTCGAGGACAATCTCGTCGCCGTCGGCTTCGTCATCCACCTCAACTACAAGAACCCCTATCTTTATCCCTTCGAGGAGTTCCAGCGCTTCAAGACGCATCCGGCGATCCGCGGCACCTTCGAAGGTGGCAAGCGCATCTCCTATGGCGCCCGTGCCATCACCGAGGGCGGCTATCAGTCGGTGCCGAAGCTCTCCTTCCCTGGCGGCGCGCTGATCGGCTGCTCGGCCGGCTTCGTCAACGTGCCGCGCATCAAGGGCAGTCATAATGCGGTGCTGTCCGGCATGCTGGCGGCCGACAAGATCGCCGCAGCGATCGCGGCCGGCCGCGCCAATGATGAAGTGGTCGAGATCGAAAACGAATGGCGCGCCAGCGATATCGGCAAGGACCTGAAGAAGGTGCGCAACGTCAAGCCGCTGTGGTCGAAGTTCGGCACGGCGGTCGGCGTGGCGCTCGGCGGGCTCGATATGTGGACGAACACGCTGTTCGGCTTCTCCTTCTTCGGCACGCTGAAGCACGGCAAGACCGATGCTCAATCGCTGGAGCCGGCGGCCAAGCACAAGCCGATCGCCTATTCGAAGCCGGACGGCGTTTTGACCTTCGACCGGCTGTCCTCGGTGTTCCTGTCGAACACCAATCATGAGGAAGACCAGCCGGTGCATCTGCAGGTCAAGGACATGGGCCTGCAGAAGCGGTCGGAACACGACATCTATGCTGGTCCGTCGACCCGCTACTGTCCGGCCGGCGTTTATGAATGGGTGGAGAAGGACGGTCAGGATACCTTCGTCATCAACGCCCAGAACTGCGTCCACTGCAAGACCTGCGACATCAAGGACCCGAACCAGAACATCAACTGGGTCCCGCCGCAGGGCGGTGAGGGGCCAGTTTATCCGAACATGTGATGAGCGCGGGGAAGATGGAGCGAGACGCTTATACTATTCGCCTTGCTCGTTCCACTGACCTGGATTTCCTGGCGGAAATCGAGATCGATGCCTTCGCAACCCTCGGCCGTGCCCTAGGCAGGGAGGACGAGGGTAGGACCGTGCCGCGTCAGACGCTGGAGATGTCGCTCGATGCAAGGCTGCTATTCGTGGCGGTCGATCATCTGGATCACCCCTTTGCCTTCGTCGCGAGTTCCGAGCTCGATGGCGCGATCTATGTCCTGGAGATCGATGTCATGCGGCGCTGGCAGCAGAAGGGTGTCGGGCGGCGCTTGATGCAGACCGTGATCGAGACGGCGCGGCAGCGGGGCGCATCAGGCGTCACACTGACGACAGACCGTTTTGTGCCGTTCAACGCGCCATTCTACGTCTCGCTTGGATTACGTGTGCTGGATGAAGGCGAGATGCCGGCGGGACTGCTTGAAACCTTGAAATTCGAGATCGACCATGGCGCGGACCCCGATCGGCGGGTCGCCATGGCGCTGTGGTTCTGAGATTTTCCGCCAGGCATCAAATTATGCCTTTCTCAATGCAGAAGGCTGCCGATGGCAGCCTTCCATCTCTCCTTTGCCGATTGTTGCCCTTATTTCCTCGACAAGACTCCCGTTGAAAGCGCAACGCCCATGCCGGTGACGACAGCGGCGGCAATCTCCGTCATGCCAAGCGGCTCGCCGAGCAGCAGCCCGCCGCCGAAGGTGGCGAGAACCGGGGTGATGGCGGTGAAGGCGGCAGCCTGCGTGCCGCCAAGGGCCTGGACGGCGAGACCGTAGGCAAGCGTGGCGGCGAGGCCGGAAAGCAGGCCCTGGCTTACGACCTGCAGGCCGATTTCCGGCAGCGGGACGGAGGCGAGCGAGCTGCCGAAGATCAGGGCCAGGCCGACATGGATGAGGAACGACCAGATGGCGATGATCGCGCTTGACTGAATGGCGTTCAGGCCAGAGCGGCGGAATGCGTGGGTGTAGCCGGCCCAGAGCAGGGCACCAAGCGGCAGCAGCGTAAAGCTGACCCAGGAAATTTCCGCGCTGGAAAGGCTGCGTGCCAAAAGGATGGCGACGCCGGCGACGATGCCGCCGAGGCCGAGCCAACGGGTGATGTCCGGCCGCTCGCGAAACAGCAGCACCCCGATCAGCGCGGTCGCCAGCGGCATCGAGCCTCCGAGCAGAATGCCAGCCGATGCGGCGGGCGTGGAGTGGATGGCGAAAGTGGTCAATTGGAAGAAAAGCGCACCCGAACCGCAGACCATGAGCGCCAATAGTTTCAGCGGCACGCCTTTCGGCAACAGCCCGGTGCGCAGCCAGACGGGAGAGAGCACCAGCGCCGGAATACCGTAGCGGATCAAGCCGAGGTCGATCGTGCCCATCTGCGTTTCGGCGGTGTGGCGCGTGGCAAGAATCCAGTTGGCCCAGATCAGCACCGTAATGATGGCGCCGGCATAGCCGGCCGTAGCGGGCATTGTCTTGCGGGAGGAGAAGGTCAAGGCACTCATCGACGTATCCTTTCGAACCGTTGGGATCATTATCCGGTTGAAGAAAAGATAGCTCCGAAGGCCGAGGCATGTCCTTGCTAGTTATGGCTCAAAGAAAGTGCTATGAGCAATTATCTGCCAATACAGGCGAAGAAAGTTTATAGAAATGCCAAAACTGGATAAATTCGATATTGCCATCCTCAACTGCCTGCAGGAGGACGCACGCGCTACGAATGTCGAGATCGCCGAGCGGGTGAATCTGTCGCCTTCGCCCTGTCTGAGGCGCATCCGCAACCTGGAAAAATCGGGTCTGCTGCGCGGCTATCGCGCCGATATCGACCGCAAGGAAGCTGGCCTCGGCTTGACCGTTTTCGTCGAACTCAAGGTCGGGCATCACTCCAAGGAGAATTCGGAGGCGCAGCAGGCGGCGCTGCTCGCTATCCCGGAAATCGTGTCCTGCCACTTGATTTCAGGAGCTGCGGATTTTCTGGCGGAAGTCGTCGTCGAGGACCTCGCCGCTTATGAAAAGGTAATGTCGGAAAAGCTTCTGACGCTACCTGGCGTCTCCGACCTGCGCTCGAATTTTGCGATCCGCAGCATCAAGACCAACGGCGCCCTGAAGCTGCCGCAGCCGGTTTGAAAATGAAAAAGGGGCCGTCGCCGGCCCCTTCCTGGTTAAATTTGCATTGCTCTCAGAGCATCGTGCCACTGAGGATCAACAGGGCGACCGAGAAATAGATCACCAGCCCGGTCACATCGACCAGCGTTGCCACCGCTGGCGCCGATGCACTGGCCGGATCGAGGCGCAGCTTCTGCAGCATGAACGGCAGCATCGAGCCGGCCAGAGAGCCGAATGTGACGATGCCGATCAGTGCGGCGAAAACGGTGACGCCGACCAACTGCCAGTGTGGGCCGTAGTCGAAGAGCCCAATGGTCTGCCAAAGCACGATGCGGGCAAAGCCGACAAGGCCGAGGATCGAGCCGAGCACGATGCCCGTTGGCAATTCGCGCAAAGCAACGCGCCACCAATCGGACAGCTTGAGCTCGCCGAGCGCCAGTGCTCGAATGATCAGCGAGGTCGCCTGCGAGCCGGAATTACCGCCCGAGCTCATGATCAGCGGGATGAACAGCGTCAGCACGACAGCCTTCTCCAACTCGCCTTCGAAATGCTGCATGGCGCTGGCCGTCAGCATTTCGCCGAGGAAGAGGGCGGCCAACCAGCCGGCGCGCTTGCGGATCATGCCCGCGAAGCCGATCTTCATATAGGGCTGGCCGAGGGCTTCCATACCGCCGAATCTTTGCGCGGCTTCGGTCGTGTCGGCGATCATCGTATCGATGACGTCGTCGACCGTGACGATGCCGAGCATCAGGCCGTTTTCGTCGACAACCGGCAGAGCGAGCAGGTCGTGACGGCGGATCAGCCGGGCGACATCCTCCTGCTTCATCAGCGCAGGCGCAGTGACGGGCGTACCCTTCTGTGCCACGGTCAGAATGCAGGCGTCGGGCTGGCCGGTGATGAGACGGCGCAGCGTCACGACATGCAGCAGAACATGGGTGTCGTCGTCGAGCACATAGATGGCATAGACCGTCTCGCGGGAGCGCTCGACCTGGCGCACATGGTCAAGCGTCTGCGCAACGGTCCAACTGGCGAATACGCTGACGTACTCGGTCGTCATGATGCCGCCAGCCGTGCGCGGCGGATAGCCCATCAGACCCTGGATCGCGACACGAACCGGCTCCTCAAGGGTAGCGAACAACCGAGCGCGTGCGTCGTCGTCCAGTTCGAGAAGAATGTCGGCCACGCGGTCGTTGGACATGCCATGCAGCAGCCGTGCGGCGTCTGCATTGGTCATGACTTCGAGAATGGCAGGCGCGTTGCGCAGTTCCGGCCGATCGAGAATACGAACGGCCCGCTCCTCTGGCATTTTGGCCAGGAGGCGTGCGGCTTCGTCCGCCTCGAGCGCATTCAGCGACTCAACGCGTTCTGCAATGGTAAGGGCACGGTTATTATTGATGAATGCACGAGCGGCATTGCCAGCCCGCACGGGAAAGCTGTTGATGTTCATTATAGCTCGCCTTTCCGGTCGATCCGCCGTCGTGGCAGATCGTGGCGAGCCGACAGGAGTCGGTTACAGCACGAAAGCCACTGACGGCAAAGGCAATCGACTACTACTGTCGCTAGGCATCGTAAGATGGCTCCGGTTAATCGGTATGGAAAACGCATGTTCCCCACGTCGCGAGAAGTCGCTCCGAAGTGGGGAAAAGTCAAGTGGCGCCCGCGGTTAATGCCATAATGTCGCAGGCAATTTTTTGTTGAGCGGCTAAAGGCTTATGCGCTGCAGCAATGGCTGTTGCAAAAATAAACGAGATCGGCCGGGTGATGTGCACCCGGCCGATCGAAGGCAATGAGTGGATTCAGAAACCGGCCAGAACGACCTTACCCTTCGGCCTCATACGCCCCGGCCGTTGCGCTCCAAAGCGACTGACAGTCCGAAAACGATCAGGCCGAAGACGGAGAGCACCGCGCCGACATAGCCCGTCGACGCCGCTGTGAAGCCCCAGGAGATCACCAGGCCGCCAAGCCAGGCGCCGAGCGCATTGGCGATGTTGAAGGCCGAATGGTTGGAGGCGGCGGCCAGCGTCTGCGCGTCGGCGGCGACGTCCATAAGACGTGTCTGCACCGCTGGGCAGGCCGCAAAACCGCAGCCGATGAGGAAGACACAGAGGCAGAGCATCACGGGGTTGGCTGCCGTCAGCGAAAACAGCGTCATGATGATGACGTTGAAGACCATCATGCCGCCGATCGTCCCCTTGAGCGACAGGTCGCCCAGGCGCGAACCGACGATATTGCCGACATTCATGCCGATGCCGAAGAGTGCCAGTACGACCGGCACCATGCCCGTTCCCAAACCGGCAACCTGCGTTGTCGTTGTTGCGACATAGCTGAAGATCGAGAACATGCCACCGAAACCCACGGCGGCGATGCCGAGCGTCAGCCACACCTGGATGCGGCGAAGAGCGCCCAGCTCGCGGGCGATGCTTGCACCTTCCTCGACTTTGTCCTTGGGCAGGAACAGGGCAATAAGCAGCATGGCTACGAGGCCGACGCCGCCGACCATCATGAAGGCGGCACGCCAGTTCAGAAGCTGGCCGAGGAAGGTGGCGATCGGTGTGCCGATCAGGGTGGCGATGGTGAGGCCGAGCATGACCTGACCGACAGCACGCACGCGGCGATGGACAGGCACCATCGAAGCGGCCACCAGTGCTGCGACGCCGAAATAGGCGCCATGCGGCAGGCCGGTGATGAAACGCAGAGCCGCGAAGCTTTCGAAGGTCGGAGCCAGGGCGCTCGAAATATTCCCGGCTGCGAAGATTGCCATCATCAGCAAAAGCAGAGTGCGCCGCGCCATCTTGGCGGCGAGGATAGCGATGACCGGCGCACCGACAACGACACCGAGCGCATAGGCGCTGATGACATGACCGGCTAGAGGGGTCGTGACGCCGAAGGTATCGGCGACCTCGGGCAGCAGGCCCATGATGACGAATTCACCCGTGCCGATGCCGAAGCTGCCGACTGCGAGCGCCAGCGTGACGAGGGCGATCGCCGCGCGGGACGGCGCTTCGAGGCTGGATCGGGAATCGATGAGGTCGACGGTGATATCGCTCACGAAAACTCCTGGCGGCGATCAGGCAGACAGCCGCTAAGCGGGCAACGGGCAGAGAAACCGGGAGGTGGTCTCGGATACACGATGCGGAATGAAAGATGGGAAGGCGCGAATGCACCTCAATTAATACTATGAATCAGGGCGACACCGCTGTCGCGTGCATTTTTTGCAGCGCAGCATATCGCCCTGCGCATAAGTATTTGCGAGGTTATTGCACGATCAGTCACCCGCATTGATTGCCTCCCATGACTGGATAGTGCTTGAAATCGCCTTGGCCGAAACCATTTTTGGATTAGCAGGTGCGGGAGCAGATCTTCTTGAGACAGATTCAACGAGAAAACCGGGAGCCTCGATGAAACTGATCGGCTTTTTCAATCGCGATGGCGGCACGTTCAAGACAACGGACATGGCCGCCTACGAAATGAAGGCAGAGCAGGTCTTCCGGGATGCCGGCCACGATTTCGAAGGTGTGGTCGTGTCGGGTAGTGAAGTCGTTGCCGCCATGGAGCGTGCGGCGCGTCGCGACGATATCGATGGCATCGTCGCCGGCGGCGGTGACGGAACGATTTCTGCAGCGGCCGCGGTAGCCTGGAAAAACGGCGTTGCTCTCGGCGTCATTCCCGCCGGCACCATGAACCTCTTTGCGCGCTCGCTTCGGCTGCCGCTCGATATCTACCAGGTGCTAGACGTACTTGCGACCGGAGAGGTGGATCAGGTGGATATCGGCAGCGCCAATGGCCGCCCTTTCATCCACCAGTTTTCTGCGGGCATGCATGCGCGAATGGTGCGTTATCGCAACGCCTATACCTATCGTTCACGCGCCGGCAAGTTGTCGGCCAACATCCGCGCCGCCTTGGGTGTCGTCT
This sequence comes from Martinezella paranaensis, assembly GCF_014200235.1. Classification (NCBI taxonomy): domain Bacteria; kingdom Pseudomonadati; phylum Pseudomonadota; class Alphaproteobacteria; order Hyphomicrobiales; family Rhizobiaceae; genus Martinezella; species Martinezella paranaensis. The sequence goes on from NZ_JACHBI010000001.1 coordinate 510,586, forward strand.
TCAACCCACCGGAATTCGATGTCGATTTCGAAGCGGAGGGAGTTCGCGAGCGCCGGCATGTTTCGGCAATTTCCGTATCGAACAATCCGTTTGGCCCCAACACGCTGCTTTATGCCGACGATCTGCGCGGCGGCGAACTTGGCTTCTATACGGCAAGGCCGTTGCGGCCGCTGAGCGTCGCACGACTCGCGATCGATATGCTGCGGGGCCGCTTCCGCGAAAACGCCGACGTCATGGTCATGCATACGCGTGAAGTGCACCTGCATTTCCCGAAGCTGCGCAGCCTGGCGAACTGCGTCGTGGATGGCGAGCTGCTGCCGTTGGAACGTGATATCGCGCTCAAACTTCATGCCGGCGAGCTGAAAGTGATGGTCAAGCAGGGCACGGCCGCGCGGGTTGCCGAGGAAGACTCCATCAGCAGCGCAGTCGTCTGAAATCTGTCAAAGGCGCGGCAGATACGTCCGGTAATCGAAATCGGATACGGTGCGCAGGTAGCGGATCGCTTCCTTGTGCTTCGTATCGCCATAGAGCTTCTGGTATCGCTCCCCGAAAATATCGGCGATGAAGGGAGAGGCGCGGAAGCGCTCGACGGCGGTCAGGAAATCATGCGTCAGGCGCGGTGCATTTGCCGGCACATGGCTTGGCGTCGTCTCCTCGCCGGGATCGAGTTCACTCTGCAATCCGAGCAACATACCCCCGAGGATAGCCGCCAGCATGAGGTATGGATTGGCATCGGCGCCGGCGACGCGGTGCTCGATCCGGGCGCCTGGTCCATCCTTTTCAGGGATGCGCACCGCCGTTCCGCGATGACCGTAACCCCAGGTAAGGTCCACGGGCGCAAACGAGCCCGGCTGGAAGCGGCGATAGGAATTGGCGTAGGGCGCAAAGATCAACTGCGCATCCTGCAGGGTCTGCAGCAGACCGGCGCAGATTGATTTCAGCCTCTTTGGCTCGCCGCCGGCTGCATCGAGGATATTGCGGCCCTCACCGTCGATGATGCTGGCGTGCACATGCAGGCCGGAGCCCGCGTGATCGCTATAGGGTTTCGCCATGCAGGTCGATTTGAGGCCGTGTTTGCGCGCCGCTTGCTCGGCTATTCGTTTCAAGGCAGTGCAGTCATCGGCAGCGGCAAGCGCGTCCGGACGATGGAGCAGATTGACTTCGAACTGCCCCGGGCCGAACTCCGCCGTGGTTGCATCCGCCGGCAAGCCCTGCGCCTTGGCATAGGCGCGCAGGGTTTCGAGATAATCGCCGAGCAGATCGACAGCATCCATATCGTAGAGCTGATAGCCGTTCGGCTCACCACGATACATCAGCGCCGCCGGCGGCGAGGGGATGCCGCGCTCGCGCCAGTCGCCGGCGAGAACATAGAATTCCAGCTCGGTCGCAACGACAGGCGTCAGGCCGAGCGTCTTATAGCGGTCGACGACGGCGGCAAGGATAGCGCGCGGGTCCTGAAAGCTCGGGCGGCCGTCGAGTTCATGCATCATGGCCAGCACTTGCTTCGATCCCGGCGGCGCCCATGGCATATCCGCAAGCGTGCGTCGATCAGCGACGCAGGTGCCATCGGGATCGCCGATTGTCAGAGACAGGCCGGTGAGATCGTCATTGTCGTCGCCCCAAATATCCAGGGATTGCGTTGAGGTCGGCAGGCGCACCGCGCCGGACCAGACTTTCTTTTCGGCTTCGATGGGGGCCTGCTTGCCACGCAGCCGGCCGTTCATATCCGATATCAACACTTCGATACGGGCTGTGCCCTCGGTTGCGTTGTCAGCCGCCATGCCCTTGTAAATCCCCGATGCTCACGTCATGGTCGTAAACCATGATAGCCTCTAGTCAAGTCTGGCTATGTTGCGGCTTCGTGCCAGGCCCCTCACCCTAGCCCTCTCCCCGCACCTGCGGGGAGAGGGGACCCGCCCATGCTTGCCGCACCTGATGCGGTCGATTGCCGGCGCGATAAGCTTCCTCGCCCCCGCGTGCGGGGAGAGGGCTGGGGTGAGGGGCCATGCACATAGTCGCGGCGTTGATGGGCCTGACAGGCACCAATCTCAACAGGGTTCGAATAAGCCATGTCCGACACTTCCAGCCGTTCCAATCTCGCCGCCGTCGATGCCGCTCATCATCTCCATCCGTTCGCGGACATGAAGAAGTTGAATGCCGACGGCGCTCGGATCATCCAGCGCGGCCAGGGCGTCTATATCTTCGACAGCAACGGCAAGAAATATCTCGACGGTTTTGCCGGCCTTTGGTGCGTCAATATCGGCTATGGGCGAACGGAAATCGCCGATGCGGCGATCCGCCAGATGAATGAGCTGCCCTATTACAACACCTTCTTCGGCACGACGACGACCCCGGCAACGCTCCTGTCGGAGAAGGTCTGTGCTCATGCCGGGCCGCATTTCAATCATGTCTTCTTCACCAACTCCGGCTCGGAAGCCAACGACACCTGGTTCCGTATGGCGCGCGTCTATTGGAGTGCGGTGGGCAAACCGGCCAAGAAGACCGTTATCGCTCGCCGCAATGGTTACCACGGGTCGACCGTTGCTGGCGCCAGCATGGGCGGCATGAAATACATGCATGAGCAGGGCGATCTGCCGATCCCCGGCGTCGTCCATATCGGTCAACCCTATTGGTACGCTGATGGCGGCGATCTTTCTCCGGAAGATTTCGGCCTCAAGGCTGCGCGCGAGTTGGAAGAGAAGATCAATGAGTTGGGCGAGGACAACGTCGCCGCCTTCATCGCCGAGCCGGTGCAGGGAGCAGGCGGTGTCATCATACCGCCCGCGACCTATTGGCCGGAAATCGCCCGCATCTGCAAGGCGCGGAATATCCTGCTCGTCTGCGACGAAGTGATCTGCGGCTTCGGAAGGCTCGGCTCCTGGTTCGGTTATCAGCATTTCAACGTCGAGCCCGATCTCGCGCCGATCGCCAAGGGCCTGTCTTCGGGCTACCTGCCGATCGGCGGCGTGTTGGTCAGCGACCACATTGCCGATGTGCTGATCAATGATGTCGGCGAATTCAACCACGGCTTCACCTATTCCGGCCATCCGGTCTGCGCCGCCGCAGCGCTGGAAAATTTGAGGATCATCGAGGATGAGCGGCTGATCGAGCGCGTTCGCGACGATATCGGGCCCTATTTCGCGAAGGCCTGGGGCAGTCTGGCGGATCACGATATGGTCGGCGAAGCCGTCAGCATCGGGTTGATGGGCGCGCTACAGCTTGCCGCCGACAAATCCACCCGCCGCCGTTTCGAGAAGCCGGATGCCATCGGCTCCGCCGTACGCAATCACGCTTTAACCAATGGCCTCGTGCTGCGCGCCACGGCGGACCGAATGCTGGCCTCGCCGCCACTGATCATCAGCCATGAGGAAGTGGATGCGATGGTGCGTATCACGCGGCTGGCGCTCGACGCCGTGTGGGCCGAGGCGAGAGCGTAATCAGTCCTTGTCCGCCAGGGCTGACGCATCCCATTTGCCCGCTTTGTGCAGGGCAAGTGTCAGTCCCGCGACATGAATGGTCTGAATCATCTTACCCTCCAGCGCCAGTTTGATGGCCTGGCGGATCGGCATGCGAATAAGCCGAATGCGTTCCGTCGGATCGTCTGCGGGTTTCGCTGACATCTCGACGTTGCGAGCGAGCACGATATGGGAAAGGTTCGAGTGGGTGGCCGGGTTCGGTGCGAGGGCGCCGACATATTCCCAATCGGAAGCGATGAGGCCGGTTTCTTCCCGCAGCTCGCGGGCGGCCGCCTCTATCGGGTTGGCATCGCTCGCATCGATAGCCCCGCCTGGCACCTCCAATGAGACGACGTTGAGAGCATGGCGATACTGCTGGACCAGATAGATATTGTCCTCCGCATCGAGTGCCACGACTTCCACCCAATCGGGATATTCCAGCACGTAGTAAGGGGCGATCTCCACGCCCTCGGCAGTAACACAGGCGTCAGCCCTGACTTTCAGCCACCGGTCATGATGCAGATGGGTGGAGCTTTTCACTTGCCATGGCGGAAGATCGGCAGCGTCAGGCAGGATGCTTGTGAGCGTGTCGGTCGGGTCCATGAGCAGTTCCTGCGTTGAAAGTTGAAACTGGACGGCCGATCACTCTGGATCGGGTTGCCCTTACTTCGGATAAATCCAGGAATAGGCGAAAGACGCCGTATCGCCCGCTTTGCCGTGGATATACGGGACGTCTGCGAGTTTGACATCCGGCGTCGCATATTGCTGGCCGAGCGTATCGTGCAACCAGTTCGCTAATGGTGGGGGCACGCCGTCGGCGTTCTTGCCCGGTCGCCAGACGACGAGGATCGGCTTGTCGGCGCTCCATTGATAGTCCGCCGTCAGATTTCCGAAGAACAGCGACATGGCCGGCACGTCAGGCAGTTGCAAATGCAGATTGCCGGCCGGCAGCCAATTGTCCGTCAGCACCAAACCCGGCTTTTTGCCTTCCGTCGCCACGGCCTGGCTGACGAAGGCGGGGTAGGGGGTGTTGTAATGGTCATAGGAGCCGAAAAGCGCCGGGAAGGTGACGCGGGTCAAAAGGGATGCCGGGATGAGCAGCATCATCGCCAGCGGTATATAGAAGAAGCGCTTGCCGAAATCCGCCGCTTTGATGCCAGCCACTTCCATCTTCAGGCACAGATAGATCGGCAGCAGGAACAGGAAGGGCAGCAGCCAGCGGTCGCGCAGCGCCGTCATGCCGATGCCGACGATCAGGATCAGCACCAGCACGGCGATGGCCGCAAAAAGGACCTCGAAAAAGCGGGTCCATTCGTTCGATCGTCCGAGGTTCTTGAAGAGGCTTTTGCCGAATACCAGCGCATAGATGACGAGCGTCGGTGCGCAGATGACGAGCACCAGTTTCACGAATTCCAGTGGTCCCTTCACCAGCTTGGCAAAGGCAGTTTCCGGCGCATCCTCCTCCATGATCCCCAGGGTCCGTCCCGAGGCGAGGTCGAGATTATGGATCAGCCACAATCCATGCGGCAGGAAGATCAACAGGGAGATCAGCAGGGTCAGCAGAAAGCGCTTATCGAAGAGGCGCGCGCGCCCCTGCGGATACATAAGGACGGCAATGACCGCGGCGACGGCAAGCAGCGCGAAATTATATTTCGACAGCATGCCAAGGCCGAGCGCGATGCCGGTAAATACATAGGAGCCCGTACTCGGTGCCTTCAGCGTGCGGATCGCACCGTAGAGGAAAAGATTGATGGTCAGGAGCTGCGCGACCGTATGTGTCAGGTCACGTTGCGCCTCCCAGAAGAGCTGGGGAATAGTCAGCAGCGACAGCGTGGCGATCGCCGCGAAAACCTTGTCCGACAAAACCAGCTTCGCCAGCTTGTAGTAGCTGAAGAAGACCAGAAACAACACGATGTTCTTGACGATGGAAATCGCCGCCAGCGACAATCCGAAGACCGACACCACCAGCGCCTGCACCCAATTATAGAGCGGCGGCTGGGAATCATAGCCGAGTGTCAGCCATTGCGAGAACAGCGCCTGCTGCGACTCGTCGTAGCGCATGCCATGCGGCATGGCGAGCCGCACCAGGAATTCCAGAGCGAAGTAACCGGCAAGTAGAAGGATGATGGTATCCGGTCGGCGGACCAGAAGCCTATGCATCCTGATGATCCCGATCGAAGATCTTGCGGACGATATAGTTCGGCGACAGGTCATCGCGATAGTAGATGCGCGCGATCATCTCGGCTAGGATACCCGTGGTGATCATCTGCACCGACGACAGCAGGAGCACGACGCCGACCAGCAGCAGCGGCCTGTTGCCAATATCGTCGCCGAAGATGAACTTGTCGACGAAGAGCCACAGCAGGATCAGGGCGGCGAGCGCCCCGAGGCCAAGGCCGAGAGAGCCGAAGAAATGGCCCGGCCGCGCCTTGTAGCGCATGAAGAACATCACCGACAGCAGGTCGAGGATGACACGGAAGGTGCGCGAAATGCCGTATTTCGATATGCCGTGCTGGCGCGCATGATGGGTAACGACCATTTCGCCGATGCGCGAGCTCGGTACGACGCCCGCGACCCAGGCCGGGATGAAGCGGTGCATCTCGCCCATCAGCTTCACCTGCTTGATGATCGAGGCGCGGTAGATCTTCAGGCTGCAGCCATAATCATGCAATTTGACGCCGGTGATGCGGCCGATGAGGTAGTTGGCGCACCAGGAGGGAATCTTGCGCAGGAAAAGCCCGTCCTGGCGATTCTTGCGCCAGCCGACGAGTAGGTCGAGCTGCCGCCGCTCCAACTCCTCGACCATCGAGGGGATATCCTTCGGGTCGTTCTGCAGGTCGCCGTCCATCGTGGCGATCAGCCGGCCGGTGGCGGTGTCGATACCGGCCTGCATGGCGGCCGTCTGGCCGAAATTGCGTTGAAGCTCGACGATGCGCAGCGTCAGTCCCTCGTGCCCGAGCGAACGGCGCGCATTGGCAAGCGTGGCATCGGTGCTGCCGTCGTCGATGAGGATCAGTTCCCAGGGCTTGGTGAAACCCACCATGGCGGAACAGATGCGCTCGATCAGCGGTCCGACGCTTTCTTCCTCATTAAAGACGGGCACGACCAGCGAAAGCTCAATGGCACTTACCGTGTCGGTCAGGGGGCGGATCGACTCTGCCGTTGTCTGCAACTCTTCTTTCTCCTAAAAGACCGGCAGAACCGGCCGGACGGAACGAGCGACATGTCCGGCGTCAGCCTCCGCTCGCATTGGGTGCCTTAACTACATGAAGACTCCGATGGTTGCCAGCCGACAGAACTGGTTTATTCGCAACCGCATGACGCTGCTGACATTAGCCGTCGTCCTCGCCTATGCAGCCTTCATCGAATGGTTCTGGGGCTGGGGTTCGATCCTGGCGCAATGGGGTAAAGTCGGCGTCCCACCCATTCTGCTGGCATTGGCGCTGCTAACGAGCACCTACTTCCTTCGCACCTGGCGCATCTACGACTATTTCCCGAAGGAGACCGGCGGCCATTTCACCGCGCTCTTTCGCGTGACGCAGGTCCACAATCTGCTCAACATCATGATGCCCTTCCGCACCGGCGAGACCAGCTTTCCGGTGCTGATGCGCTCCGAATTCGGCATTCCCCTGGCACGAGGCACCTCGGCGCTGTTTGTCATGCGGCTGCTCGACCTGCACGCGTTGCTCGCCGCGGCGGGTGTCGGCCTCGCACTGGCCTCGCCCTATGGTGCTCTTGCTTGGGTTCTGTGGTTTGCTTTCCTGCTCTTACCGGTCGCCGCCTTTATCCTGCGCCGCCCGCTGCTCAAATTTGCTGGCAAGGCATTGCCGAAGAAAGCGCAGGGGCTGGTGCATGAGCTGGAACGCGGAATGCCGGCCAATGCCAGCGCTTTTGCCCGCGCCTGGCTGACGACGGTGGTCAATTGGCTGGTGAAGGTTTTGGTGCTCGCCTGGGCGCTTCGCCTGATGAATGTCACGCCGCTGTCGGCAAGCTTCGGTGGCGCGGTCGGCGGCGAGCTTTCTTCGGTGTTGCCGGTACACGCGCCCGGAGGGGTCGGAACCTATCCGGCTGGGATCACCGCTGGTGCCATCGCTTTCGGCGCTCCGGGATTAAAAGACGCGCTTGATAATCTGGCGCAGGCCAGCATCAGCGCGCACCTGCTGATCGTCGTTTCTGCTCTGACAGGAACGGCACTCGCCCTGCTGATCTCAAGGAAGCACAATTGACTAGGCTTATCGCCCGGTCTTGTCGGCAAGCTCCGCCAGCCGCTTGCGCAGGAACGCCTGCTCGGGCGCCTGGTGACATAGTGAAAGCGCCGTCTCGTAGGACTGTCGTGCTTCGTCTTTGCGGTTGAGCTGGCGCAGGAAATCGGCCTTTGCGGCGTAGGCCAGATGATATCGGGCCAAGCGGTCTTCGCTCAGCAGGCCATTGACGATCTCGAGCGCAGCCGCCGGTCCATCGCACATCGAAACCGCGACTGCCCGATTGAGTTCGACCACCGGCGAGGGATGCGCCACCAGCAGCAGATCATAAAGCATCACGATCCGCCGCCAATCCGTCCGGTCCGCCGTTGGTGCGCGTACGTGCTCGGCGGCAATCGCCGCCTGCAGCGCATAGCTGCCGACGCTTTCGCCCGCCATCGCCTCGGTCGCGAAGGCCAGCCCCTCGCGAATTCCCCTGATGTCCCAGAGCCCACGGTCCTGATCGGCAAGCAAGATGAGGTCGCCGGAAGCGCTGGCGCGCGCGAGCCGCCGCGAATCCTGCAGGAGCATCATCGCCAGCAATCCGGCAACCTCCGGATCGGGCAGGAGCTTCAGCAGCAAGCGGCCAAGACGGATGGCTTCGGCGGCAAGATCGGCGCGGACGATCGTTGTGCCGGATGATGCGGAATAGCCTTCGTTAAAGACCAGATAGATGACATGCAGCACCTGCGCCAGTCGCTCCGGCAACTCCGTCTTTGCCGGAACTTCATAGGGAATTTGGGCGGTCCGAATGCGATTCTTGGCGCGAACGATACGCTGGGCGACGGTCGGCGCGGAAATGAGGAACGCATGGGCGATCTCTTCCGTCGTCAAACCGCAGACCTCGCGCAGCGCCATCGCCGTCTGCGCCTCCGCCGGGATGATCGGATGGCAGCAGGTGAAGATCAGCCGCAGCATATCGTCTTCGATCTCTTCGCCTTCGGCGATCTCGATCATCTCGCCCTCCGGATACAGGCTGTCGACGATGTCGGCCTCCGAGGCATCGAAGCGCGCTCGCCGCCGGATGTGGTCGATCGCCCGAAAGCGGCCTGTCGAAACCAGCCAGGCATAGGGGTTGGCCGGCAGGGTCTCTTCCGTCCATTGCTGCGCCGCTGCCGCGAAGGCATCGTGAAGGGCCTCCTCCGCCCGGTCGAAATCGCCGAGCAGACGGATCAGCGTCGCAAACACGCGGCGTGATTGGCTGCGGTAGATATCGTCGATGGTTTCGTTCAGCGACACGGCGGTCTCTTGCTCTCCTGTCAGGTGCCGGGAAGGGTCAGTATCCGGATCGGACGGATTTCGATGGCGCCATGGCGGCCGGAGGGGATGCGCCGGGCAATCTCCGTTGCATCGGCCATATCGGCAGCCTCGATGAGATAGAAGCCAGCCAGATGCTCCTTCGTTTCGACGAAGGGGCCATCCGTTGTGGAAAGTGCCGATCCGCGCGGGCGGATGACGATTGCGTTGTCGGGTGTCGCCAGAGCATCTGCAAGGATCAGCTCGCCGTTCTGCCGCAGGCTCTCGTCATAGGCGAAGTGCTCGGTGATCAAGCCATCGACCTCGGTAGAGGTCAGCGTGCCGTCGACGTCCGCGGAGGTGTAGATCAAGCATAAGAAACGCATCTCGCCATCCTCCTATGCCTATTCGTCTGGAAACCGGATGTCATAGGCCGGGCGGACCTCGATCATGCCATACCGGGCGACAGGGAAGGTTGCGGCGATGCTTATCGCCTCGTCCATATCCTTCGCCTCGATCAGTACGAAGCCGCCAAGATGCTCTTTCATTTCGGCAAAGGGGCCGTCTGTGACACCGGTCTCACCCTTGCGCATTCGCACCGTCCTGGCAGTCTCCGGCTCACGCAAGGCATTGGCAACAATAAGGTGGCCGCTCTCGCGCAGCCGGTTGTCATTGTCGACCGAGTCCTGTGTCAGCTTTCGTCCTTCCTCTTCGGAAAGCGTGCTGATCTCGGCGGTATCAAACCAGACCTGGCAAAGGAACTTCATAGTCGCCTCCTCAAATGTCGGGGCCGAAGGAATAGATCGGCCGCACCTCGATACTGCCAAGCTTGGCGAGCGGGATGCCCGCGGCGACACGGATCGCATCATTCAGGTCTTTCGCTTCGATCAGGATGAAGCCGCCAAGATATTCCTTGGTCTCGATGAAGGGACCGTCAGTCACCGACGTCTCGCCGTTGCGGACCCGCACCGTCACCGCCGAGCTTGGCGATTGCAGCGCTTCGGCATGGATCATGTGGCCGCTCGCCATCAGATCGCGGTCATAGCCGAGCGAATCCGAATCGAGCCTGTGCTTGTCCTCCTCGGTCATGACATCGAGCTTCGTGCCGTCGAACCAGACCTGGCAAAGATATTTCATCGCAGCGCCTCCTCTTTCCGTTTGCTGACAGCAATAGACGAGCGGTCCGCACGGAAATCGACATCCCGACCGGCACCATGACAAAAAATTTCCTCGCTGTCGAAAAAGGGTGGGGCCGCTCGACAAGGTTCCGTCATCACCAAAGGAGAGACGGACATGCACACCTTGGAAACAGCATTGGTGAATTACTGGGCTAGGAAGACGTTATCGGAGAAGGATCTGATGGAGACGCCGGATCTCGGCAAGGTCGTTCTTCGGACCGCAATCGGCTTTGCTGCTTTTGCGGTTCTGATCCTCTGCCTCAATTGGGTCGCCGCTTCGACGATCGATCGGCCGCAGGTCGCTGCCGCCGATCAGGGCGTTTGATGCCGGAGGCCAAAAAATAATGGGCGAAACGGCCGCGCTAGCTGAAGTGCGGAATACGTCCTGTTACGAAACTCCGACTTTTCGCAATCGCGGTGGTCACTCTATCTGGCGGCAAATCGCTTCTTTGCTTCATCAGTACTCGGCATATAGAGCGAAACGGCATTTCCATCGGGGTCCCGAAACTGAAACGTTGTGTTGCCCCAAGGCATTGTCTTGAGTTCATGCACGAGGGGCACCTTGTCTTTGAGACGAGCATATTCGGCGTCGATATCGTCGACCTGAAACTCCAGAACGAGACTGCGATTGGTGCAAGGTTCGGCGCTGCCTTCCTTCCAGAGCGCAACCGTTTCCGCTGAACCAATCGCTAATACGGCGCCGGGCAAGACTATTTCGGCAAAGACCGGCGCTAGCCACTGCGCTTTCACGTTTGCGACCATCTCGTAGAAGGCGGCCAGTTGCTTGATGTCCGCGGTGATGATGCGTGTCGATGCAAATTTCATTGTGGGCTCCTTTTCACACGATGGAGCTTGTCGCACAGCCCTGTTGCCACCATTATGGCAGCAGGAGTCAGTATATGCGTCGAGCCGATCGCCTGTTTCAGATCATTCAAATCCTGCGTCGGAGTACCCGGCCGGTGACTGCTGCTGACATTGCGCAAGAACTTGAGGTCTCGAAACGCACCGTTTACCGCGACATTGGCGATCTCATAGGCCAGAGGGTGCCGATTTCGGGTGAAGCAGGCTTCGGCTATTTGCTGGATTCCGCCTACGATATGCCGCCGCTTATGTTGACGCCTGATGAAATCGAGGCTGTGATACTGGGCGCGCAATGGGTCGCCGGCCATTCCGATACTCTCATTGCCAACGCCGCCCGTGATGTCATCGTCAAAATTGCGGCCGCCGTTCCTGAAAACTTGCGGCCGTTTATTGACGAGCCGAGCATTGGCGTGAAACCAGGCGTGCGCCCGCCAACGGAAATCATTGACGTTGCCGACATCCGGGAAGCGATCCGTCAGAGACGTAAATTGGCGCTGAGCTATCAGGCGGAGAACGGCGAGATAACAGAGCGCATCGTGTGGCCAGTCATCCTCGGCTACGCGGAGAGCCATCGCATGCTGGTGGCTTGGTGCGAATTACGGCAGGATTTCAGGCACTTCCGCTGCGACAGGATGACCAGGGCAATTCTGTGCGATGAAACCATCGGCCTGCGCCCCGGCGAGCTCCGCCGCAAATGGCAGCAATGGAGAGCGGAACAATTCGAGCTGCTCCAGACCCGCGATCAAGCAATCATGAATGCAAAAGCAAATGGCTTGAGTCGCTAACGACGGCTTAGCGATGCTGCAAACAGACATTCTGCGACACTGGATGTGCGGAATGCTTCACGAAAGTGTTTCCGGCGAGATAAGCCGCCGGAAACAACACTCTTATAAATTGATCCAGCATCAATGCCTGCTTGAATCCCACATTTCAGTTCGGAGCTGGGGCGAAACGCCACTTACTCCTACTGGAATGCGGTTTCGAAGAAACTGCGCAGCTTGCGTGAATGCAGCGTTTCCGGCGGCATCGCGGCCAGCTTCTGGATGGCGCGGATACCGATCTGCAGATGCTGGTTCACTTGCGTCCGGTAGAAGGCGGTCGCCATGCCCGGCAGCTTCAGTTCGCCGTGCAGCGGCTTATCGGAGACGCAGAGCAGCGTGCCGTAGGGAACGCGGAAACGGAAGCCGTTGGCGGCAATCGTCGCTGACTCCATGTCCAGCGCCACGGCGCGGGCCTGCGACAGGCGCTTGACCGGCCCTGCTTGATCGCGCAGTTCCCAGTTGCGATTGTCGATCGTGCCGACCGTACCTGTGCGCATGATGCGTTTCAGCTCGAAGCCCTCATAGCCGGTGATTTCGGCAACGGCTGCTTCCAGCGCCACCTGCACTTCGGCGAGCGCCGGGATCGGCACCCATACCGGCAAGTCGTCATCGAGAACGTGATCCTCACGCATGTAGGCATGGGCCAGCACGTAGTCGCCGAGCCGCTGGCTGTTGCGCAGACCGGCGCAGTGGCCGAGCATCAGCCAGGCATGCGGGCGGAGCACGGCGACGTGGTCGGTGATCGTCTTGGCGTTGGACGGGCCGACGCCGATATTGATCATGGTGATGCCGGCGTGGCCCTTCTTTTTCAGATGGTAGGCCGGCATTTGCGGCAGCCGTGGCGGGGCCGTGTTCCCCTCCGGCTGACTGGAACCGGCCGGCGTGATAATATTGCCCGGCTCGACGAAGGCGGTATAGCCATCGCCGCCCTTGGCCATCAGGTCACGCGCCCAGTGGCAGAATTCGTCGATATAGAACTGATAGTTCGTAAAGAGCACGAAGTTCTGGAAATGCGTCGCGCTGGTCGCAGTGTAGTGGGCGAGGCGGGCGAGCGAATAGTCGATACGCTGTGCGGTAAACGGCGCCAGTGGTGAGGGCTCGCCTGGCGGCGGGATATATTCGCCATTGGCGATCTCGTCGTCGGTCGTGTTCAGGTCCGGCGTATCGAAGAGATCGCGCAGCGGAATATCGTCAAAAGCGGCGGCCGAAGCCTCCACATGTGCGCCTTCGCCGAAGGCGAAATGCAGCGGGATCGGCGTCGTCGATTCCGATACGACGACCGGTACATTATGGCTGCGCATCAACAGCGACAGTTGTTCTTTCAGATAATGCCGGAAGAGTTGCGGGCGGGTGATGGTGGTCGTGTAGACGCCCGGCGCCGTGACGTGGCCGTAGGAAAGACGCGAATCGACATGGCCGAAGCTTGTCGTTTCGATGCTGACCTGTGGGTAGAAGGCGCGGTAACGCGCCGCGATCGGCGCACCCTTGGCGAGCTTCGTGAAGCTGTCGATCAGGAACGTCGTGTTACGCTCGTAAAGCTCGGTCAAAGCTTCGACTGCCTTGGCAGGATCGTCGAAACTCCGCGGCTGAAACGGACTGGGTGAAGAAATGTCGAGGGGTGAAAAAGGAGAGATTCGGTTGCTCATGCGCCATTATAGAGTGCCGTCTTTAACAAGCAAACGACGTTACAAGGCGCGCTATCCGATTTTCGCAGCTATTTTTATAGCGTTTCGCGGTTCATTTCTCGAAAGCGGCGAAGTCGGCCCTATTGCACCGTCGTGCAATAGGGGCTGCCCGTCTGCAGGCAAGTGAAGCTTGCGCCGAAATGCGATTGCGCACCGCTGCGGCCGGTATGCTCAACCGCTACCGAAAAGGTGATCGCAAAGATGGCGGCAAACAGCATGATGATGCCGAAACGCCGCGCCATGATGATCGTGTTCATTGTCCTGGCCCTACCCGTGCCCTATCCTGGACACTGTTTTGCCATGGTCATGCTGAACAGGTGCTGAGACACTGGTTCATCCAGTGTTCAGAAATATTAGCGGCTTATGAACCTTGAGCCGAAGGTCTTTCCCAAGCGAAGCACGTATTGATCGGCCCCGCATTCGCTCGGCGAAGTATCTTTTAAAGCTTCGTCCAGGTTTGCGACTTGCAGAAGATCTTGAGCACGCAACCCTGCATCTTCACGGTTTTACCGCTGACGGTGCCGGAGCCGCTATAGGTCTTGTTGTCCTCGGGATCCGTAAGTTCGCCCGTGTAAGCTCCGTCCTTGCCCTGCATCTTGCCGATCTGGCGGCCGGCGTATTTGCCGGTCTTCAGCGTTACGCAGTAGCTGTCGGCGCAAGGCGTGATGGCGGCGGTGTCACCCTCCGTGGTCTTCCAATTGCCGACGATCGGCTCGTCGGCCAGGGCCACGCCTGCGCTGAAAAGCAGTGCTGCGGCGAGAATGGTGGCGCGGATCATGGTCTTTCCTCCCGAATGTCCTTCGGCCCCACAGCCCGGACGTGGCGAAGTTATCCAATACGGACGTAAAGGCAAATAGACTTTCCGGCACGATTTTCCTGCCGGTTGGCCCTTCCGATCGCATCGAAAAATAACGAGCCTTGTTTCAGCGGCTGTTTTCGTGGTGAACGAAGGGTTTAGATCCAAACCTTAACGAGGCGTAAAACTGGCTCAAAAGTCCTTAATTTGCAAGGGAAGCGATGTTTAACAAAATCCCAAGTTTACCAAGCATTTGTACTTTGTTTGCATCGAATTAAGCATGCATTTTAGCCGTTTTTTGAAAGCCGTCTGCGATAGTGAAGCCATCAAACGAGCGGGGCAAACCCGCCGACCGGAAGGATCATCAAGCCGCGATAGACGGCAAGGTCCGGAAGGAAAAACAGGGTCGATAACGAATAGACTGAAACAGGGATTGAACCGATGGCACGCTTCGAAATACCGACATCCGAAATGGCCATGATGGGTGGCAACAGCGCTGAAGCCCTTTGCGAGCTGGGCATAATCTATGCGACCGGCAGAGGGTGCAAAGCAGACCTCGTTGCTGCCCATAAATGGTTGAACATCGCCGCCATCAAGGGCAGCGACCGCGCCGCCGAGCTCCGCGCCGACGTCGCAGCCACGCTGACCAAGATGGAACTCGCCTCGGCACTTCGCGCCGCCCGCGAGTGGATGACCACGCACTGAAGCGCGTCACCAAGAATACGAATATTGCCTCGAAAGAGGGGACCCGGCAGCGGGCGGAGAGGCGCGCTGCCACTATCAGAAAAACCGCGACCGGCCGGAAACAAGGCCGGCGCGGTTTTTCGTTTTTTAGGTCAGCCGATTGCCTTCAACACCTTCGGCAGTGCTTCGGCTAGAAGGTTGAGATCGCGCTCGGGGCCGACGCTGATGCGAATGCAGCGATTGAGCGGCGCAACGCCCGGCATGCGGATGAAGACGCGGTGCTGGATCAACCCATCGACGATGGCACGCGCATAGGCGCCGTCGCGGCCGCAATCGACGGCGACGAAATTGGTGGCGGAGGCAAGCGGCAAAAGCCCGTTATTGCGGGCGATCGTGCCGATTTGCTCTCGTGCGGCATGGATTTTGCCGACGACTTCGGCGAGGTAGGCTTGGTCCTTCAGCGCCGCGAGCGCGGCCGCCGTTGCCAGCCGGTTCATGCCGAAATGATTGCGGATCTTGTCGAAAGCCAGCACCGTCTCCGGCAAGCCGATGGCATAGCCGACGCGCGCGCCAGCAAGGCCGTAAGCCTTGGAGAAGGTGCGGGTGCGCAGCACATTCGGCAGATCGATCAGTGCGGAAATATCGGGCAGGGAGCCGGCAGGGCCGGTTTCGCTATAGGCCTCGTCGAGGATGAGCAGGCAGCTTTCCGGCAGGGCGCGGGCGAAAGCGACGATCCTGTCGGCATCACACCAGCTTCCCATCGGATTGTCGGGGTTGGCGAAATAGACGAGCGGCGCGTTTTCGCGCTTCACCGCCGCGAGCAGCCCATCGAGATCCTCGCGATCGTCGACATAGGGCACCGTGACCAGCCGGCCGCCGAAGCCGGCCACATGGAAATTGAAGGTCGGATAGCCGCCGAGCGATGTGACGACGGGCGCTCCCGGCTCGACGACCATACGCACGATGAGACCGAGCAGGCTGTCGATGCCTTCGCCGATGGCGATATTCGCAGGCTTGACGCCGAGATGCGCGGCGAGCGCTCCCTTCAGCGCGAAATTTTCCGGATCGTTGTACTTCCAGATCTCGCCGGCCTGTTCGCGCATGGTCTCGAGAACCGAGGGGGCGGGGCCGAAGCCGTTTTCATTGGCGCCGATGCGTGCCTGGACGATCAGGCCGCGCTGGCGTTCGAGGGCCTCCGGGCCAACGAAGGGCACGGTGGAGGGAAGGGCGCTGATCAGCGGGGTGAAGCGCGAAAAGGCGGACATTCTGGCTTGTTTTCCGAACTCTGTTGCAAGGCGCAGCACAATAGGCGCTTGGCGAGCCGTTGCAAGGGCGGAAAAGCCTGATGCCGACGCCTATTGCCGCTTGCCTCGCGCCGCCATCGCTTCGACATTGCCGATCATGAAATCGGCGCGCACGACGCGTCTCAATGTTTCCGGCTCGATCAGGTTGATGAAGCGAACATTGACGCGGTTGCCTACGCGGTTGATCTCCGCGCAGCCGATGCGATAGGCGAGGCCGAGGATGTTCAGATAATAGTGCGTCGGCAGGCCAACGGTCGTACCGACGATGAAGCTGGCGCCGCCCTGTGAAATGTCGATGATCTCCGCACTACGGCTTGAGATGCCTGTCAGACATGGGCGTACGGCAATGATACGGGCTGGGCGCTGAACGAAGAACCGTTCCCACTTCCGTTCATAGACTTCGGATTTGACTTTCGCCAGATGCGTAGCGCGAAGCATTGTCATTCCCCGGTTGGAGGCTACCGAATTCATCTCGGTTACAGCATCAACCTTGCACGGAGATTTTGCCTAAGCGTCAACTGAGCCAATCGAATTTTAACGATTCGGCAGTTTTTCAGCCGGTTGGGCGGACTCGCATGCCCCATGGGTCGTTTTTTGAACCCTTCGCGCCATGAGACGTTCCCTTTTTGTCGGCGGTTTTCAGGCCGTCTCATCAAGCGTGAGGATAGGGATGATGGTCGATATCAGAATTTCCCGAGGAACATGGGTTGTCGTTTGCGACGGCGCCAAGGCGCTGATCCTGAAGAGCTCGGATAGTGGCCCGCATCCGGATTTGCGAACGTGCGAAACCATGGAGCAGCCGCATGCACCCGATCGGGAGCTCGGCGCAGATAAACCGGGACGCACGCATCAGGCCGATGGGTTCGCAGGGAGTGCGGTGGAAGAAACGGAATGGCATGAGCAGGCGGCGGCCGAATTCCTAAAAAGCGTCGCGGCAAAGCTCGATGTGCTAGTGCAGCAGAAAGGCATCAGCCGCCTCATCCTCGTGGCGCCGCCGCGCGCACTCGGCGTCCTGCGGCCTCATCTCGGGGCTCATTCGCAGGCGGTTATCGTGGCCGAAGTCGCCAAGGACCTGACGAATTTTCCAATCGATCAGATCGAGCGCCATCTGGCCGCTTGAAACGATGGCGAGGGACGAAATACAGCCGTCCCTCGGTAACCGCGCCTGAACGGCGCCGTCTCTCTAGCAATGCCTCATCTTGACAGCAGCATCCGCTTCGATCATACGAAAATCCGGTTCGAGGCGCCGGCCGCTCGCGGATGAAAATCCATGGTGAAGCCCTCGCGAATATGGTCACAGCCATCTGGCGCATGCTGACTGGCGGTAATGCGAGCTCCGATCTGCAGTCGTAAACGCATGCCTTCCGAGAGGCTGACTCCGTGACGACGATCTATCCGTCCATCGATGAATTGAAAGCGCAGGCCAAACGTCTGCGCCAAGCCATGGCCGAGCGCGGTGGCGAAATGGCCCACAGCGCAGCCCTTGAATTGGTCGCCAAGCAATATGGGCTGCGCGACTGGAACACGCTATCGGCACTCGCCGCGAAACCGAACGCGGCGCCGACTGCGCCGGTCGCTGTCGGGGCAGCGGTGCGTGGCCGCTATCTGAACCAGCCCTTCACCGGTAAGGTACTGGCACTCTCCGAGCAGTCCGGCGGGCTTTACAGAATCACCATCCATTTCGACGCTCCGGTGGATGTCGTGACCTTCGAGAGCTTCTCGGCCTTCCGGCAGCGCATCAACGCCCAGATCGACGTCAACGGCGTCTCGCCGCGGAAGACCTCGGACGGCGTGCCGCATCTGGTGCTGGACATCTAACAACCATCCTTTCATCAATCGATCGCGGCCGTCCTTTGGCGGCGCGCGATGCTGCGTGGATTTCGCTATGACGAATCATTCCGAAAGCAACATGTTCCTGACCGGCTGGTTGCCGGGCGTCTTTGCCCGCACGGCCGCACCGATCATCATGATCACAACCATCAACGGCCTGTTTGCCGTCGTCGATGCCTATTTCCTCGGCGTCTTTGTGGGCGCCGATGCACTCTCGGCGGTCAGCCTCATTTTCCCAGCGCTCATGCTGCTGATCGCGTTGCAATCGCTGGTCTCCAACGGCATGGCGAGCATCCTGGCACGCCGTCTGGGGGCGGGAGATCGAACGGGGGCAAGGCAGGTTTTCAGCGCCGCCCATGGCCTGGCCCTGGCGGTGGTGATCCTGGTCAACGCGCTCTATTGGACGGTCGGGCGGCAGGTCATCACAACAGGGGCGGCTGGCAATGCCGCTGTTGCCGCCAATGCCGGCGCCTTCATGGGCATCATGGTCGGCTTTGCTCCGGTGAGTTTCCTGTTGTCGGTGCATATCGACGCTCTGCGTTGCGAAGGCAAGATCGGCTTCATGACGTTGGTGACGCTTGCCTCGACCCTGCTCAATATCCTCGCCAATTGGCTGCTGATGGCGGTGATGCACTGGGGCGTCATCGGCTCCGCCGCCGGTTCGATCGCGGCGCAATTTATTTGCCTGGCGGTCATTCTGCTCTACCGTTGGCGGCAGCCGGGTGCGCTTAGGCCGTCAACATCCTTTCCGGTTACCGAGTGGCGAGGGATCGCCGCCTTCGGTGCGCCGATGAGCCTCGGTTTCATCGGCATATCCCTGAGTTCTGCGGCAATCCTTTTCAACCTAGCGATCTGGCACCAGGGAGACTATGTCGCGACGGTGGGCGCTTACGGAATCATCACCCGGGTGATGACCTTCGCCTATCTGCCGCTCCTCGGTCTCAGCATCGCACTACAGACGATATCCGGTCACAATCACGGCGCCGGGCTCTCCACCCGCGTCGGGCGGAGCCTGCAGATCGCCATGGTGTCGGCGCTGATCTATTGCAGCGTGGTGGAACTGGCTGTCGAAATGCTGGCGGGCAGGCTTGGCAGTATTTTCGTCGGGGATTCCGTCATTGTTGCGGAGGTGGGGCGTATATTGCCCTGGACGGTCGGCGCCTATTTCCTCTTCGGGCAGATGATCGTGCTGTCGTCCTATTTCCAGTCGATTGGCGATGCGAAGCGCGGCGCGATCTTCGGCCTGGCGCGACCCTATCTCTTCACCCTGCCGCTGACATTCCTGCTGCCCTTCGTGTTCGGCGAAACAGGAATCTGGATGGTGCCGGTCTTTGCCGAAACGGGAATGCTTCTGCTCGCCTGGTTGGTGTTGTCGCGCAATGCCAGGGACCGCGGGTGGCGATACGGTCTGCTACCGGCATAAAATTGAAAGGCCGCGCCATCGAGGCGCGGCCTTGCCATGCTCTTGGGAGTTTATGCCTTGAGAAGCCACTCATGTTCCGGCGCGTTGTGGAATTTCCAGACGCGCTTCGGACCGGCCATGACGTTGAGATAATAGAGGTCGTAGCCATGGCAGGCGGCGCAAGGATGATAGCCCTTCGGCACCAGCGTCACATCGCCATCCTCCAGCGCCATGACCTCATCCAGCGAGCGATCATCGGTATAGACCCGCTGGAAGCCGAAGCCCTGCGGCGGGTTGAGGCGGTGATAATAGGTCTCCTCGAGGAAGCTTTCGTTCGGCAAATTGTCCTGATCGTGCTTGTGCGGTGGATAGGACGAGGTATGGCCGCCCGGCGTGATGACTTCGACAACCAGCAGCGAATGCGCCGCGCCGTCATCCTCCGGCATGATGTTGTTGACATAGCGGACATTGGTGCCCTTGCCGCGCGTCAGCGCCGGGTGGGTGCCCGGCGGAATGGCGCGAGCCTCATAGGAGCCGCCGCCCGGCGCCGAGCAGACGGCGAGCTCGAGGTCGGTCTCGGCGACGACGGACCAGTTGGAGCCGGCCGGAATATAAAGCGCGTGGGGCGCGCCTTCGAAGGGGTTCATGCGACCGCCGAGCGAACCGAAATCCTTCGCGCCTGCCTTGGCGCTCGCCTTGCCGCTGACCCAGACGAGGCAGACCTCGCGATCGCCCGTCTCAGCCGAAGCCGTTTCGCCGGGCTTCAGCCGGTAAAGGTCGAAGCCGACATAGGTCCAGCCGGCATTTTCGGGCGTGACATGGGTGACACGACCATGGGAGCCATCAGGTTTGACCTTGAGATTTGGCATGGGTGTTCTTCCTCTATTGTCTGGGAAAACGCTCCTCGCCAACCATCCAACAGGGGAAGTTAACGAGGGCTGCTTGTTTTCCGTTACCCCTTGGGAAAACCTTCGGTTTCCACCGTATAACCGGCTGCCGTCATGATGCGCATCAATTCGGCATGGCCGATCTCGGCCATTTTCTGCGGCGGAGCCTTGCGCGGGTCCTGCTCGGCTTCGACGACGAACCAGCCTTCATAGCCGTGATCCGCAAAACGCTGGACGATGGCGCCGAAATCGAGCGAACCGTCGCCCGGCACTGTGAACGCGCCGAGCGCCACCGCGTCGAGGAAGGACTGCCGGCTGCGATCCAGTCCATCGACGATAGACTTGCGGATATCCTTGACGTGAACGTGGTTGATGCGGGCGTGGTGGTTGTCGATGGCGCGCAGCACGTCGCCGCCGGCAAAGGCCAGGTGGCCGGCATCGAGCAGAAGCGGAATGCCTTCGCCGGAATTGCGCATGAAGGCATCGAGTTCCGGCTCGGTTTCGACGACGGCCGCCATGTGATGGTGATAGGAGAGCGGCATGCCCTGCTCGGCGCACCATTCGCCGAACTCGGTGAGGCGGCGGGCATAGGCCTTCATCTCGTCGTCCGAAAGACGTGGCTTGGTGGCGAGCGGCTTGGAGCGATCGCCCTGGATGGAGCGGCCGACTTCGCCATAGACGATGCAAGGCGCGTTGACCGCCTTGAACAGCTCGATCATCGGAGCGATGCGATCCTTGTTTGCGGCAAGCTCCTCATTGACCAGCGTACCCGAGAACCAGCCGCCGCAAAGCGTCACGTCAGCGGCGCGCAGGATGGGCAGCATCTCATCGGGATTGCTGGGGAAGCGCCGGCCCTGTTCCATGCCGGTAAAGCCCGCGCCGCGGGATTGCCGCAGGCATTCTTCGAGAGATACGTCGTCGCTGAGCTCCGGAAGATCGTCGTTCCACCAGGCGATGGGCGACATGCCGAGTTTGGCCTTCATCAATAGTCTCCTTAAAAGCAGTGTTGGAGGAGCGGGACAGCTCCTCCAGAAAGATGACGGAAATTGATCAGCCGATACGCTGGGAGGCGCGGGCTTTTTCATAACCCGCACGGGCCTGGTTGACCTCGGCGCGCGGGCTGACCTCGGGAACGGCGACGTCCCACCAATGCCCGCCTTCGTCTGTCGTGATCAGCGGATCGGTGTCGATGACGATGACCGAGGTGCGGTCGTTCTTTTTCGAGGCTTCGATCGCCTGTTCGAGCTCGGCGATGGAGGCGACCTTGACAGCAACGGCGCCCATGCTCTCGGCATGCGCCCGGAAATCGATCTCCGGCATGATCTCGTGACGCGAATCCTTGAGCAGATTGTTGAAGTTCGCGCCGCCGGTCGCCATCTGCAGCCGGTTGATGCAGCCGTAGCCTCTGTTGTCGAGAAGGACGATCGTGAGCTTCAGGCCGAGCATGACCGAAGTCGCCAGCTCCGAATTCAGCATCATGTAGGAGCCGTCGCCGACCATGACGACGACTTCCTTGTCCGGGCGTGCCATCTTGGCACCAAGGCCGCCGGCGATCTCATAGCCCATGCAGGAGAAGCCGTATTCCATATGATAGCTGCCGGGTGCGGTCGCTGGCCACAGTTTGTGCAGCTCGCCCGGCAGGCCGCCGGCCGCGCAGAGCACAATGCTTTTCTCGCCGCCGAGCGTGCGGGTGACGGCGCCGATCACCTGGGCGTCGGAGGGCAGGGCGGTATTCGTCGTCGCCATCGCCTTGGCGGCTGCCTCCAGCCAGATCTTCTTTTCCCGTGTTGCCTTCTCGACAAGAGCCGCCGGAGCTTTCCAGCCAGAGAGGCCGGCAGATAGGGCCTTCAGCCCTTCGCGCGCATCTGTCACCAAGGGGTGACCATTGTGCTTCAGCGCGTCGTAGGCCGCAATGTTGAGGCCGACCATGGTCAGTTTTTCGTTCTTGAACAGCGCCCAGGAACCGGTGGTGAAATCCTGGCAGCGGGTGCCGACAGCGATCACCAGATCGGTTTCTTCGGCAATCGCGTTTGCAGCCGAAGTACCGGTGACGCCGACCGAGCCGAGCGCCAGCGGATGCGTTTCGTCGATCGCCGATTTACCCGCCTGTGTCACGACGACGGGAATGGCATGTGCTTCCGCGAAAGCAGCAAGCTCCTTCGTCGCCTGGGAATAAAGTACGCCGCCGCCGGCGACGATCACGGGCTTTTCGGATCTGCGGATCAGTGCGATCGCGTTTGCCAGCTCGTCCGCATCCGGCTGCGGGCGGCGCGGCGTCCAGATGCGTTCCTCAAAGAAGCTCTCCGGATAGTCGAAGGCCTCGGCCTGTACATCCTGGCAAAGCGACAATGTCACCGGACCACAATCGAATGGATCGGTCAGAACCTGCATGGCGCGCTTCAGCGCCGTGATGATCTGCTCGGGCCGGGTGATGCGATCGAAATAGCGCGAAACCGGACGGAAGGCATCGTTGGCCGACACCGTACCGTCGCCAAAATCCTCGATCTGCTGCAGCACGGGGTCGGGCGCGCGGTTGGCGAAGACATCGCCGGGCAGGAACAGCACGGGGATGCGGTTGACATGGGCGACGCCGGCAGCGGTCACCATATTCAGCGCGCCGGGACCGATCGATGTCGTGCAGGCCATGAAGCGCTGACGGAAACTCGTCTTCGCATAAGCAATAGCCGCATGCGCCATGCCCTGCTCGTTATGGGCGCGGTAGGTCGGCAATTCGTCGCGCACCTGATAGAGCGCTTCCCCCACGCCGGCGACATTGCCATGGCCGAAGATCGCCCAGACGCCACCGAAGATCGGCTGCTTCTGGCCATCGATCACCGTCATCTGCTTTTTGAGGAAATGCGCGACGGCCTGCGCCATCGTCAATCGGATCGTCTTGCCCATGGGGCGCCTCCCAAATGCATTTTAGTCCATTGTTTGCGCATCGCTTGACCCCGAAAAGCGGTATCCGCCTTTCGGAGCGATGCGCCAGCTATTCCAGGCCGCGGGTTTTCAGCCACGCCTGGGTCAATTGCCGGAAGCGGCCCGCCATGTCGGCGATCGCTTCCTCGTCGTTCATGCCGCCCGACATCCAGGTGCGCGCCGCATCGGAAAAGATCGTCCGTCCGACGGCAAAACCCTTGACGGAGGGCGCGGCCAGCGTCGCCTCGAAGCTGCGGATCAGTTCCTCCGCCGGCGCTTCCAGGCCAAGCAGCACGATACCCCTACACAATGGATCATTTTTGGCGATCACAGCATCGATTTTTTTCCAGGCCGCAGTCGATTCCTGCGGTTCCAGCTTCCACCAGTCCGGCTTGATGCCGAGCGCGTAAAGCTCTTCCATCGCCGTCGGGATTGTATCGTCGGTCAGCGGTCCGTTCTTGCCGGCGATGATCTCGACCAACAACTCGCGGCCGACCTTGCGGGCCGCTTCGAACAGTGTGCGCAGCTTCTCCTGCTGCTCCGCCTTCAATTCCGCCGGGTCGTTGGGATGGTAGAAGCAGAGGCATTTGATGCAGTGGTTGAGCGGCCATTCGACGAGTTGTGAGCCGATATCCTGGCTGAATTCGAATTTCAGCGGCTTGGAGCCTGGCAATTCGACGGGGCGGCCGATCCAGCTGAAGTTCTTGGTGGCGGCATCGAAGAATGCATCGCGACCGAAGCGCTCGTCGATCAGCATGCCATAGCCCGCGCGCCCACTAGAAACGCGCGCCGCCGCCTCGACCGCAAGCCGTTTGAAGGCAACGATTCTGTCGTGGCCGATACCCAGTTCGTCGGCGACGCTGACGAGCTGCGAACGATGATCGATGGCAAGCGCCATCAGCAACGGGATCTCGTCACTGCGGCGCGTCGTCGCCCAATGAATATGGTTGATCGCCTCGTCCTTGCGCAGCGCCCGGTGCTTGCTGCCCGTCTTCAAGAAGAAGTCGAGTTCGGCCCAGGTCGGATATTCCGGCGAGCAGAGCAAGCGCGAGACCGCAAAGGCCCCGCAGGCATTGGCCCAGGTGGCGCAGGTCTTCAGCGGTTCGTCGCGCAGGAAGCCGCGTAGGAAGCCGGACATGAAGGCATCGCCGGCGCCAAGCACGTTGAACACTTCGATTGGAAAGCCCTGGCCGACGATGCCGGCTTCGAGGTCGTCGGAGATCGGGCCGTCATAAACGATGCAGCCCATGGCGCCGCGCTTCAGCACGATGGTTGCCGAGGAAAGGCGTCGGATTTCCTTCAATGCGCCGAGCACATCGTCGGCGCCCGAGGCAATCATGATCTCCTCTTCGGTACCGATGATCAGATCGCAATCCGGCAGTGTCTCTTTCATCTTCGAGGAGACACGATCCGACTTCACATAACGTTCGAATCCCTCGGCGTGGCCGGCGAGGCCCCAGAGATTCGGCCGGTAATCGATATCGAAGATCACCTTGCGGCCATTCGCCTTGGCGATGCGGATCGCCTTGCGCTGTGCGGCCTCCGTGTTCGGCTTGGAGAAATGCGTGCCCGAAACCAGCACGGCGCGGGAGGACTTGATGAAGTTCTCATCGATGTCACCCTCGTCGAGCGCCATGTCGGCGCAGTCGGAACGATAGAAGATCATCGGCGAGACGCCTTCGGCCTCGACCGCAAGCAATACCAGAGCCGTCAGCCTCTCCTTGTCGGTGGCGATCCCCGCCGTCGCGACGCCCTCGCGTGCCGCCTGTTCATGGATGAAACGGCCCATCTGCTCGTCGCCGACGCGGGTGATCAAGCCGGATTTCAAGCCGAGGCGCGCCGTGCCGATGGCGATATTGGCGGGGCAGCCGCCGACGGATTTCGCAAAAGATCCGATATCCTCCAGCCGCGAGCCGATCTGCTGTCCATAAAGATCGACGGAGGAGCGGCCGATGGTGATCACGTCGAGTGTCGCCTCCGGCTGGGCGCCAGGATTGTCGTGTGCCATAATGTCCTCCCGTCCAGGCATGATCCCCATAACTCTTTGGTTTTCGATAGGGTCACGCGTTATTGAAAGTGCCGGTCCGTCCGTCTTCGTTTTCGCCCGGGCTCTGATCGATTTCGCGGCTATCTCCCGCAGCCGCGTTCATGCATGTAATGAAACATTGGTTCCGTAATTTTGTCAATTCGGAATGTTTATTCCATTTTGGTTTTGTGGAATTTTGCAACCGCTTCTTTCCTCCGCCGTTCAGCGATGGCGACGGGGAAGGCCATGATCAGCGCCATGGATGCCGACAGCGAGCGGAAACCGGCAAAATCGGCCTCCGCCACCTCGAACCAGTGGGTGGCGCATCCGGTAAGCGGGGAAAAGGCCGAATCGGTGATGGCGATGACCGGCACGTTGCGTCCGGCAAGGTCCTGCGCCTGGGCGAGGCTGTCGGCGGCGTAGGGAGAGAAGCTCGCGGCAATCGCTGCATCCCTTTCCGTGGCAAAGCGGGCAAGCTCGCCATCGATGCCGTTCGGCGAAGCGACGATCTGATGGCGGATGTTCAGCTTGGAAAAGGCGTAAGTCATGTGCGCCGTCAACGGATAGGAACGGCGCTTGGCGATAAGATAGATCGTCTCGGCCGCGGCGAGCACATCCACTGCCTTGGCAAAAGTATCCGTCTCGATGGTCGCGGCAAGCTTGTTGATCGATTGACTGGCGGCAGAGAGAAAGCCCGAGAGAATGCCGGCCTCTTCATCCTCGATGCCGGATTGTTCGAGCGTGATCAGCCGCTCCTCGTAGCTCAGCGTCCGGTCGCGCAGCCTCTCACGGAAAATGCTCTGCAGGTCGGAGAAGCCCCCGTAGCCGAGATGATGGGCAAGGCGCACCAGCGTCGAAGGCTGGACATCGGCGGCTGTGGCGATGCTTGCCGTGGTGCCGAAGGCGATTTCATCCGGATTGCCAAGCGCGAAAGCCGCAACCTGCGCCAGGCGTTTCGGCATGGAATTCTTACGCTCGATGATGATGCTGCGAAGGCTTTCAAAATCCCGCGGCACTTTGGTTCGCGTTTCGATTTCGTTGTCCATGCCCCGCCCTTCTCGACGTCTTACCCGTCAATGAAACAAATATTCCATATTTTGCAAGATAACGGATTTTGAATAATTCGACACGATTATTTTTAAGCGTATGAATTTACTTCCATAAATTTCATTTCATTGATGGCATGCCGCAATCACTTGATGCACCGGCTTGTCAAAACGGTCCAAATATTCCAAAAATTGCGCATGCTTCAGAGGAAGCTGATGGAGGAGATAGATATGAAGTCGCTTGGCGTCGGATTGATCGGAACCGGCTATATGGGCAAATGCCATGCGCTGGCGTGGAACGCGGTCAAGACCGTCTTCGGCGATGTCGAACGGCCGCGCCTCGTGCATCTTGCCGAGGCCAATGCGGACCTCGCAAAAGCACGCGGCGACGAATTCGGTTTCGAAAAGGCGACCGCCGACTGGCGCGAATTGATCGCCGATCCCGAAGTCGACATTGTTTCCGTCACCACGCCGAATCAATTCCATCCGGAAATGGCGATCGCGGCACTGGAAGCCGGCAAGCATGTCTGGTGCGAAAAGCCGATGGCGCCGGCTTATGCCGATGCCGAACGCATGCTGAGCGCCGCCAAGGCTTCGGGCAAAGTCGCCATCCTCGGCTACAATTATATCCAGAACCCGGTGATGCGGCACATCAAGGCGCTGATCGGCGAGGGGGCGATCGGCGAGGTCAATCACGTCCGTGTCGAAATGGATGAAGATTTCATGGCCGATCCGGAAGGCCTCTTCTATTGGAAGAGCGAGCTTGCCAGCGGTTATGGCGCGCTCGACGACTTCGCGGTGCATCCGCTGTCGCTGCTCTGGTTTCTGTTCGGTCATGTCGAAGCCGTTATCACCGATATGACAAAACCCTATGCCGAACGGCCGTTGAAGGACGGCAGGCGGCGCGCGGTCGAGAATCACGATCTGGCCAATGTGCTGATGCGGCTCGGTGGCGGCATTTCCGCGGTGCTGATGGCGAATCGCTCGGCTTGGGGACGCAAGGGCCGTATCGCGCTACAGATCTTCGGCTCGAAGGGCTCGATCGTCTACGATCAGGAGCGGATGAACGAATTCGAGCTTTATCAGGCGGATGGCAGGCAAACCGAGCAGGGCTTCCGCAGGATTCTTGCCGCGCCGGCTCACCAGCCCTATGACCGGTTCATCCCCGCGCCTGGCCACGGACTCGGCTTCAACGATCTGAAGATCATCGAATGCCGGGAGCTGATCCGCGCCATTTCCGGCGATAAGGCATCCGTCGTTAGCTTCGTGGACGGTTTGCGCATCGAAAAATCGGTGCACGCCATGGCGCAATCGTTCCATGAGCGCCGCTGGGTCGAGATATCGGCCTGAGGCTCTGCCCTAATTTTCTCCCGATCTCGGGCGCAAGGTCAGCTATGATTGACGCTTGCAAGGGGAGGGGTTACCCCTGAAATCCGTGAGAGCGTCGCCCTATATCAGGATAACGAGCCGCTATAACTATATAATGGAGTAAGGATCGTGACGGGCAGATTGGTCATTGTCGGGGCCGGGCAGGCCGGTTTCGCGCTTGCCGCCAAATTGCGGACGCTTGGAGATTCGAGGCCGATCACCATTATTGGCGCGGAGGAAAGCCTTCCCTATCAACGGCCGCCGCTGACCAAGAAATATCTTCTTGGCGAGATGGCCTTCGACCGGCTGCTGTTCCGCCCTGAGCATTGGTATGCCGACAACAATGTCGAGATTCGCCTGTCCACCTGGGTCGAGCAGATCGACCGTGCCGTAAAACAGGTGATCATGCAGGACGGTTCGGTGCTGGGCTATGAAACGCTGGCGCTGGCGACCGGCGCCACGCCGCGCCAATTGCCGCCCTCCGTCGGGGGCGCGCTCGAAGGCGTCTATCTCGCCCGTGACAAACGCGATGCCGATCAGCTCGCCAGCGAAATGCGCGCCGGCCGCCGTGTTCTCATCATCGGTGGCGGTTATATCGGCCTCGAAGCAGCGGCGGTCGCCCGTCATCGCGGCCTTGAAGTCACGCTTATCGAAATGGCCGACAGAATCCTGCAGCGCGTCGCCGCGAAGGAAACGGCCGACATCATGCGGGCGATTCACCGCAAACATGATGTCGTCATCCGTGAAAAGACCGGCCTCAAGCAACTGATAGGCAAGAACGGCCATGTCGTCGCCGCCGAGCTGTCCGATGGCTCCACCATAGACGTCGATTTCGTGATCGTCGGCATCGGCGTTGCCCCGAATGACAGGTTGGCCAAGGAAGCGGGGCTGGAAGTCGGCAACGGCATCATCGTCGATTCGTTTGCCCGCACCTCCGATCCCTCGATCTTCGCCGTGGGCGATTGCGCCGAACTGCCTTGGAACGGCGGCCGCATCCGTCTCGAATCGGTACAGAACGCCGTCGACCAGGCAGAAGCGGCAGCGGGAATAATCGCAGGCGGCAACGAGCCTTATGATCCGAAGCCATGGTTCTGGTCGGATCAATATGACGTGAAATTGCAGATCGCCGGCTTCAATCTCGGCTACGACGAAACACTGCTGCGCGCCGGCGCCCGCGAAGGATCGGCTTCGGTCTGGTATTTCAAAGAGGGCCGCTTCATTGCCGTCGACGCCATCAACGACGCAAAGGCCTATGTAACTGGCAAGAAGCTGCTGGAAACCGGCATCAACCCGGCAAAGGTTGTTCTGGCCGACTCGACCGCGGACCTTAAGCAGTTGCTGGGTTAAGAAGGAACCCTACGCCGGCTATCGGGTTCCCCCTGCAGGATGCGCATAACGCCGAATGCAGGGAGAACGTGCATGGAGACGAAAAAGCGCTTGCGTCCATAAATGATTGGCCGTATCAGGGCCGCACCGGAGAGGTGGCCGAGTGGTCGAAGGCGCTCCCCTGCTAAGGGAGTATACGTCAAAAGCGTATCGTGGGTTCGAATCCCATCTTCTCCGCCATCCTGCTTCATACCCATACTGAAGATATAGGTAACGGTTCGTCCCCCAGGACTTGGGCAAGACAGCCGAGCGCCGAACAGATGGTTTGGTCCTCTTCTCTAAATCGATATGGCCCAGCTCATATGGGCATGAACGCACTGGCCGATTCGTCCGCGCCTCCGGCCTCTCGTTCTTGTAATGATTGACGATCTTGCCGCCGGCCTTGCGCGAGGATGCTGGGGGGGGGGGGGGGGGGGGGGCGGGGGGGGGGGCGGGGGGGGGGGGGGCGCGGGGGGGGGGGGGGGGCGGCCGGGGGGGGGACGGGCGGGGCGCGCGGCGGCGCGCGGGCGGCGGCGGCGC